>JAUNKF010000066.1 GCA_030532895.1 Lautropia sp.
GTCATGGCTGCGTGACATGGTGCTTCACCGTGATGCGATGAAGCCAATGTACTGGGTTAGAAAACAGTATTCAATATACCAACCCCAAGAAACTGAAGATACGTCAAAAGAATCGACAGGTAAGCCGTAGGGGCATGATGAGCAATGACTTTAACTGCCTGGTCAGCCCTCGTTCTTGGTGGGCGGTAAAGTGCGCCCTGATGGGTAGGGAAGCGAGGGCTTGGCGTTCATGCCAGGCGAGGGCGGGTATGTCCGAACACCGCTCCATCGGTTGCCGAGGCGGTTCTTCATTCATGAAAGGCACGTTGTCAAAGGCTGCTCAGTCTGCCGCCGCTACATCAAAATGCTGAGCTTCCATCCGCTGACGGCGCTCACTCAGCAGCTCGCCTTCGTACATCCAGTAGCTGGTACCACTGGCGTTCTGGCTACGATACCCGAGCTGGTTCAGTACCTGGACGGCCGCAGCCGACAGGCTCATCGTCTGTCCCTGGTAGCAGACCCGGTTATCGGCCAGCACCTGCGCCGTGATGGACTCATCGCGCGCAAAGGTGAGCAAACTGCCCGGCTCGATGCCGAGGGCGTCGAGAGAGATGTTGGGGCGGCGTGCCTTTTCCTTTTCCAGTGCCTTGCGGTCTTCGTCGTCATCCACGGACAGCCCTGGCGTGACTTCCTCGAAGCCGCCAATGCTGAGGGCGAGCACGGCCTTTTCCGGCTCCATTCGGAAGAATTCGCGGCGAGGGTTGAGCCGATGCTCGGAAAAGAGCTGATGCAGGATGGCTTCCACGCGCCGGCAATCATCCACTTTGGCGGCATAGTGGCATTCAAAGGGCAGCGGCACGCCGGTGAAGGCATTGAGCTGCCGCAGACGTGCTTCGACTGAATCCGATGCTGTCATCCCGATCTTGATGAGGCCAGGCATGGCTTCGTTGGTGAGGATGTAGACGATTTGGGACATGGTGCTTCAGGTATGCTGTACGCGGGGCAGGTTGGCCAGTGTCGGCGTCAAGTCATGAGGGGGTTCATCACAGTGCCCAGCAAGTGGCCGGCAGTGAGCAGAATGTCTGGGCTGTGTGTCTGGATGACTTCCTTGATGACGGTGGCGCTTTCCCCTTCACGGATAAGGCGCATGCCTTGGCTGCCCTGTAGTTCTGAGGAGAGGGTGCCTATTTTCAGTGGGGTATGAGCGGACATGGCTGCTCTGATCCTCGCTTTGGGTGTCATGCTTCACGATATGAAATGCCATGCATGGATTGGCCATACTATGCATGCCGGTGGTCGGCAGGTGCGAGGCTTTTCTGATGGAAGGTCGATAGTGGAGGGTAAAGTATCCTGCTCCTGCATATCCAGCCCGGCAAGCCCCAGCAGAATGCCCATGTGGAGCGCTACCACCCCACGCTGAGAGAAGATAAGGTCTCACAGCATCAATGGGAGACGCTGGACGATGTTCAAGAATCAGCCACGGTGTGGATGTGGACATACAATCATGACCGTCCCCATACAGGGGTCGGCAATATTCCGCCTGCGAGCAAGCACTGTGTAGTTCAAGTTCGTCCCATGGGAGATGCCTTGACGCAAGAAGGTCCGAATTGACCACGGGGGCGGTCGTTCGTCGCAGGCGACGCCCGCCCCCGTGGACAAGTTTTCATCCCTCACACACAGAATTTCGGACACCCCTTTCCAGAAGCATCGCCTTAGAATCCCAACGTTATGATTTGTTTCCGTGTCTGACGAGTAGTTCTCCAAGACTTATCCAGTCGATTTCATAACCTTTCTGTTTTCCTTTTGGTGTCCAGCAGAGGTGTGCACAAGATACTTTTAATTTTCCGAGTTTCTGATCATCAATGGAGATTTCGAATGTCACGCTAGATCTGTTTTTTAGATCGGTTTTCGGTGTATTGAATTTTACGTTGTGCTTTGGCATGTCTTTCCTTCTTTATAGAAGGATCCGCCATGCATTGCATGGCGGATCCTTTAAGGGCTACGCTCGGTCTCTATTTGGAGCGTTATTCTGTTTTGTCGGCAGCAGCATTTCCGCGGCACTCAGCCGGGGCATGACGGGCTTCCATGCCTGCGCCAAGCGTGCATGCCCACTTCACCGAGTCTTGTGTTGGGGTGAATGCTGCTTTGGCATCCTTAAGTTCTGCACCGTCAGATGTTGGGGTCAGAACGAGGGTTTTTCCGGTGGCACGAGCGGTGTAGGTGATCGTGATAAATCCTTTGTTCTGATCAATTTCTACAGAGCTAACGTTTTGTGATGCGCTGGGCGATTTGTACCCGGTCGCGTAACCATTTGGCCATGTGTCGCCATCGTTGGCACCAGAAGCAGCGATTTCAGCCACGTTCAGTTTGGCCGGAGCAGCCAGCGCCAGGCCCTCAGACACCCGAGCGCGGATGGTGTAGTCCTGGTAAGCCGGGATGGCCACGGCAGCCAGGATACCGATGATCGCCACGACGATCATCAGCTCGATCAGGGTGAAACCTTTTTGTACATGCTTCATCATCATTTGAGTGGACTCCTTGTCCTTGAGGTGAGGATGTTCGGGTTTCGCCTCCTGGCTCGCCCGGTCATTGGATTGACACCCTCTACCTAGCTACCTCCGTGCCACTAAACACCACCGGTGCTTCTGCGCCGACCAATGGCAGGCAAAAAAGCCCCCCGTGACGCATGTCACAGCCCAACGGTGGGTTATGCCCATTTGGCGGTCGATTTTGGGCCGTTGTGTGTGAACAACGTTTAAGCCAGTGACGCTTTTCGTCACCGCTGCCCATTTTTGTCAGACAAGAAATGGCTGCGGCGTCGAGCGAGCGCAGGCTTGCCGATGTTCGCTCGCCAACGTGCCCAAAAGACCGATGTGGGCAAAGCCAAACCATTGGGTGACAACATAACGTCTCGATGAGACTTTCTTGCCGACCAAAAACAAAAAAGCAGAAGCACCGGTGGTGTTTAGTGGCACGGAGGTAGCTAGGTAGAGGGTGTCAATCCAATGACCGGGCGAGCCAGGAGGCGAAACCCGAACATCCTCACCTCAAGGACAAGGAGTCCACTCAAATGATGATGAAGCATGTACAAAAAGGTTTCACCCTGATCGAGCTGATGATCGTCGTGGCGATCATCGGTATCCTGGCTGCCGTGGCCATCCCGGCTTACCAGGACTACACCATCCGCGCTCGGGTGTCTGAGGGCCTGGCGCTTTCGGCGGCAGCAAAGCTTAACGTGGCGGAGATTGCTTCTGGTGGGTCTAATGATGCTGTTGCAACGGGTTACGGTACAGGTTATAACCCGCCAACAAAGTCGACCAACGTTGATCAGGTAACGATTGCAGCAGAATCTGGTGAAATTAGCATTACCTATCGTCAACGTGTGGCTGATACCACAGAAAACCTGATGGCGCTTACCCCGTTTGCAGGTGGTAAAGCGTTGCCTGATGGTACTGTTGCTTTCAGCCCGGTTCAGGATTCCATTCAGTGGCGTTGCCGTGCTAAAGGTGTTGCGCTGCCGTCGGGTGTGACCATTGCCAATGCTGTTACGCCGACACTGCCGACTCGCTTTGCCCCCGCCGAGTGCCGCTAATCCGCACAAAGCAGTCTTCTCTGATCAGGCAATCCTGAACGTCTGATCACCCAAGACAAAAGCCCCCAAAGGCACCTGCCCGAGGGGGCTTTCCTATTGTGCGGCTTGGGTTTTTGGCCGAATTTGGCTATGGGCAGGAAAGGGGGGCCTATTTGCCCCCTCTGGGGGCCAAACTGAGCGGGAGGGGGAGCCGCGCCGAAGGCGTGGGGGAACCCTGCAAGGGTTCCCCTTTACGCGCGGGGCCGTTTTGGTGCCGTGCTGTTACATTTTCTCGATAATTTTGGGCGCCGATCAATGCACCCGAAACACGTCTTCCAGTCGCTCGGCATCCAGGATACGCTCGGCCCACTGATCCAGCTCGGGCGTTGTAGCGGCCTGCAAGCGTTTAACGGTGCTGGCATCCAGGTGCCCGAAACGCTTTTCAAGCTGCTTCGCCAGCACTTGCCGTCGGCCTTCCTGTTCTCCCACTGCAAGACCTTCCTGGCGTCCCTGTTGAATGCCTTCTTGAAGCCCTTGCCGGATGCCATCCTGCCGCCCCTCGGCCTTCCAACGCTCTGTCAGTGTTGCCATGATGTGCTGCTCCTGCGGGAAGTCCCGCTCATATGCTTGTCGTTCATTATCGGTAAGCGGCAAAGCCTTGTCCAGAAAGTCCAGGTACTTGGCCTGCTGCTCCGGGTCTGGCTCCAGCTCAACGATGCCTTGCACGGTGTAGCCAAAGACCTGGGATCTGGCATCTTTTGAGTAACGCATCAGCGGCAGCAGGATGCGGGCCACGATGTTGGTGGCTTGGAAGTACTGCTCGGCGGGCAGTTGATCCAGCTCGGAGAAGATGTAGTCAAAACCCAGAAAGGCTCGGTGCTCGGAGCCGAGGCGCAGATAGGGACGGCGGGTGCGGCTGCTACGCAGAAAGATCACGACCGGCACGACCCGGTCCGTCTTCATCAGCTCGGCCAACTGCACGCAATACACTGCCAGTTTGTAAATGGAGAAGCGTGCGGGGTCGCTTTGCTCTTCCAAGACGAAGAGCAGTATCTCGCGACGGCCGTTCTTCCATTCGAGCCTCAAAGGCACATCCAACTCGAAGAAGCGATCACTCAGCCGATCCTTCAACAGCTCCTGCCGGATGGGGGTGATCTCAAGCTCGTCCTCGGTTTGAGGGGCTTCGGCTGCTGCAAAGAACTGAAGTGCCTGAACGGGGTAATCGATGATGAGGTTTTTGAAATTCTGATCATGGGTGATGGGCATGGGGCATTCTGGTTCCTTTGGAGCTGCGTCTTGGCTTCAAACAGCCTCGGGGTTCGACGCTAGGAAAACGAGGTCGGGAACGACCTCGACGATGCTCGTCATGTTGCGCGTTGGCAGAGGGGGTGCCATCAGCCGGATGGCAGGGTGTGGCTTAAGCCTGTTGGATCATTCAGAAATGGGGGGCATCAGCCTTCATGTGCCTATCATGCTTGGAAATGGCAGCGTTTTTTAAATCGCTACATCACCATATCCCTTCATTCGACTTGTCGATTCTGTTGACAGATCTTCAGTTTCTTCAGGCTGGCGGCTTGATTACTGTTTTCTAGAACAGTATATTGGTTGCATCTCATCACGGTGAAGCACCATGTCACGAAGCCATGACCAGGACTTCAAGAACCTGATTCTCGATTACCCGCATCAGGCGATCGCTTTCTTTGCCCCTGATGAGGCCATGCAGCTGGATGAGCAGGTCAAGATCACCCCTATCCGGCAGGAAATGCTGAAAGATCGGCTCAGCGACCGATTTCATGAGCTGGATGTGCCCCTACGGGTGGAGTGGCAAGATGGCCGACGGGAGGTGTTGCTCTTTCTGCTGGAGGAAGAAACCGACCCGGCACGCTTTTCCATTCATCGCTTGGCCATCTACTGCTTGCAGCTGGCTCATTTCTGCGAGACACCACGGGTTGTGCCCGTGGTCATCTTTCTGAAACGGGGGGAGAAGGTGCCGATCGAGCTGCGGCTGGGCGGAGATCGCCACGAATTCATGAGCTTTCGCTACCTCAGCTGCATACTGGGCGACATGGCCTTTGAGCAGTTTCTGACCAGCGACAACATCGTGGCGCGTATCTGCCTGAAGTACATGGCAGGCGCTCTTGATGATAAGGTAGCACTCTGGAACA
>JAUNKF010000031.1 GCA_030532895.1 Lautropia sp.
GCCATGACATCCCGAACCACTTTCCATTACACTGCCGGCATGTCCAGCAAAGAACTCCGCATGTCGCATCGTTCACGGGAACGGGCTTCCCAGCTATCTCCAGATGTCCAGGCACTGGTGTCGGCCGCGCTTGGCCTGTCGGCGGCAGGTAGCCGATCCGAAGGCTTGTTCTGGGAGGCTCGTCTAGCCCGTTTGCTGGATCGAATCCTCGATGGGGCACATGCTTCGTTGGTCCTGACTGCACTGGAGCAGCTGAATCAGCAAAATGGCAATGCATATGGGGCATTGGTCGAAGCCATCGAGCATGCGGCTGAAACCACCGTCATCAAGGCTGCTGCCTTGCGGGGGGCTCAGTCAGAGGAAGCACAGGTGCCCGAGCGGCCGGTGTCGCACGGGCTGCTCCTCAGTGCGCCCATCGTGGCCTGGACACGTTTCAGCATCCCGTCACGCGCGTTGCCGCCGGCCATTGCCGAACAGCTCCTGAGGCTCTGGCAAGACACGGTGCTCGCGCCGGGTGTCCGTTTTCAGATGCAGCCCTGGCTCTTCAGCCTCGATCAGCTGCCGCACGAGTTTTCCGAGCTGCGCAAGCTCACGCGCAAGCTGGCATTGGCCACTGCCAATGACGTGGAACCACGGCTCGACAGCAAATCGATGCCCGAGAGCGCCGAGCTGCTGGCCGACACCCGTTTCCTGCTTGGCACCGTGGTCGTCTCCGACCCGCTTGAGCCGGTGTTTCGCTGGCAGCTCACCGGCAAGGAGCATCGCTCGCGCGAACAATGTCTGGCCGCTTGGGAGGCGGGCTGCCGTCCGTTGCTGGCGCCGATGTTGCCGGGCTGCGGTTTTCAAAGCCTGCTGCCCGATGCCTACCACGTCAATCTGCGTGAGTCCGATCGGCTCGTGCGTATCTGGGGCATCAAGGCTGCTGTCCACTATCTGGTGTACACGCTCAATGTCGAGTCAGCGCACATCCGCGCGGCCGTGGCCGGTTTCGGTTATCACCGTGTGGACGAGTACCGCATCGGCCTGTCGCTCAGCGACAGCGATGACGTCGTGCAGGGCATCGTCTGGCCTTTGTTGGGGCCGGAAACTGAAAGTGATGATCCGTCCCCGATCGAGCAGATCAAGGAGACACTCCAGGAAGTGGGCGTCACTGACATCCGCATCTGGACGAACCTGATGGAGCCAGAGTTCTGTGAAGACTGTGGCTCACCGTTCTACCCGAACCGTTCGCAGGAGCTGGTTCACGTGCAGATGCCCGAGGGCGCCGAGCCGGGCAGCGCCCAGTTTCACTGATCATTGGCGCGTGTCATGCACCGGCTTGGCCGCGCCGATCTCTTCAGGTATCGACGCTGCGTGCCCAACACGCCCCAGGCATCAGATTTGTGCGCTGCTCAGGCGCCGCCACGGTGACTCGGCGAAATAAGATGCTTTCAAAACGATCGGATTGGCACGGACATTCAACATCACCATACGTCCTGCAACACGTTCGATATCTTTCTGATGAGCATGAAACCTTTGAATGGCATCGTCATCATAGAATGCTTCCGCATTCAGTGATTTGAGTGCATTCAGCTCCAGATGAAAGTGGTAGTGCTCGCCATCGGCGGCCACTGCACTGAAATCGATGCCATCCTCAACGCTTTCGGGTTGTGTGTAGGTCAGGCCAACATGCTTGTTCCAGCGGGGCGTCTTGTCATCATTCGTCGTGCACATGATCTTGATGCTTCGGGTTCAAATGGTTGTCATCCAGGTGCCTGAGCATTCGTTTGGCAGCTTGCGGCATCTTTTGCCCTCGAAGCACCTGGGGGTCGTCTGAAAGGCTGGGTGCGCATGGTCAACCGGTCGTGTTCGGGTTGATGACCGTTTTGCCTTGGCAGCAGCGTTAGCCCGCAGACTATCAAGGTGCTCCGTTGTATGCCTGTCAAAGCATGCCGCTGAGCCGGTCACTGCCTTCCGTTCGGCCGCCACAGGCCGAAACCGAGACTTTTTACCTGTCTTGACGCGTCATGAGCGGTAGATTGCTGCCGATCGGCGTCGTGTGCTTGTGGTGCCCTGTGGTGAAGAACCGACGCTGGGTGCGCCGCCGTGCGCAGGCGCAATGCGCGGGCTGGGCAGGCCCGATCTGCCCCTGGTAGTCGTCAAGAGGTCTTTCATGAAAATTGTCAGTGCACTGAGCACCGGCCTGAGAGCAGCCAACCGTCATAGCCCGATGAACTGGGCACGGCTTCGCTGGCAGCGTCATCAATTCGTCAACGCCCGTGCGGCGCATCTGTTTCAGGGCGTTTTCGGCAGCTTTGCCGACGCCGTGGCCAGCGCGCCGAAGACGGCCCCGGTCAGCTATGACAACCCGGTGTCCGCCCGGATGTATCTGGAACGGCTTTTCATCGATGATTACGACTATCCCGCGCTTTTCTGGCTGGGCGAGTCGCTGCGTGAAGGCATGCGTACCGTCGTCGATGTGGGCGGGGCTGTCGGCATCAAGTATTTTGCCTTCCGGGACAGTCTCAACTACCCTGACAACCTGCACTGGACGGTGGTGGATGTGCCGGCCGTGGTGGCGGAGGGCCGTCGCTTCGCCGAGGAGCGGGGCGTATCCCGACAGCTGCATTTCTCGGATCAGCTGGCCGTGGCCGAAGGGGTGGATGTGTTCTATGCCTCAGGGGCCTTGCAATACCTGGAGCAGTCTTTGCCCGAGATTCTTGCCGGCTATCAGCATCGGCCGCGTCGCCTCCTGATCAACACCACGCCCATTCATGAGAAACACGCATTCTTCACGCTGAACAGCATCGGCAGTGCCTATTGCGGCTACCGGGTCGAGGCTCGTGAGGCATTCATCCAGGGGGTGCTGGCACAGGGCTATCGGCTTCGTGCCCAGTGGCAGAACATCGGCAAGAAGATGCACATCATCGGCAAGCCCGAATACAGTCTCGACAATTACAGCGGCTTCGTCTTTGATCGCATCGATTGATCGACCCGTGTCGGCTGGATGAGCCGGCAAATGAAAAACCCCAGGCTGCCCCACCGTGAGTGGGGCTTGCCTGGGGTTTTTCAATGTGTGGCGGATCAGTAAACGCCCTGCGAGAGCATGGCGTCGGCCACCTTGACGAAGCCCGCGATGTTGGCGCCGTCCACATAGTTGATGCTGCCGTCTTCGCGCTGACCATAACGGACGCAGTTCTCGTGGATGTCCTTCATGATCGCGTGCAGGCGCTGGTCGACCTCTTCGGCTGTCCAGGACAGGCGGATGGCGTTCTGGCTCATCTCCAGGCCCGAAACGGCCACGCCGCCGGCGTTGCTGGCCTTGCCTGGTGCGTACAGCGTCTTGGCTTGCAGGAATACGTCGACCGCATCCAGCGTGGTCGGCATGTTGGCGCCTTCGGCCACGGCCTGAACACCATTGGCCACCAGACGCTTGGCGTCTTCGGCGTTCAGCTCGTTTTGTGTGGCGCAGGGCAGCGCGATGTCGGCCGGCACATGCCACGGGGTACGGCCTTTTTCAAATTTGAGGCCACGCTCCTTCGCGAAGGCCGACAGGCGCCCACGCTGCACGTTCTTCAGCTCCAGAATGGCTTCGATCTGTTCCTTGTTCAGACCGGCTTCATGAACCAGCGTGCCTTCCGAGTCGGACATCGTCACGACGCGGGCGCCCAATTCGAGCGATTTCAGCGCGGCGTACTGGGCCACGTTACCCGAACCTGAGATCGACACACGCTGGTTGTGGAAGTCCTGATTCACGCGGGCCAGCATTTCCTGCGCGAAATAGACCGTACCGTAGCCGGTGGCTTCGGGGCGGATCAGGCTGCCACCGTAGGAGAGACCTTTGCCGGTGAACACGCTGCCGGCATGGTTGGCCAGCTTCTTGAACATGCCGGCCATGAAACCGACTTCCCGTGCGCCGACGCCAATGTCGCCGGCCGGCACGTCGGTGTCGGGGCCGACGTGGCGATACAGCTCCATGACCAGCGCCTGACAGAAGCGCATGACTTCACCATCACTCTTGCCTTTGGGGTCGAAGTCGGAGCCTCCCTTGCCACCGCCCATCGGTAGCGTGGTCAGGGCGTTCTTGAAGGTTTGCTCGAAAGCGAGAAACTTCAGGATGGACAGATTGACGGAGGGATGAAAGCGCATGCCGCCTTTGTAGGGGCCGATGGCGGCGCTGTGTTGAACGCGCCAGGCGCGGTTGACCTGGACTTGTCCCTTGTCGTCGACCCAGCTGACGCGGAACTGGATGACGCGATCCGGCTCGACCAGACGCTCGAGCAGACCATGCCCGGCGTATTGGGGGTTTTGCTGGATGAAGGGCCAGAGGCTGTTCATGACCTCGTGAACAGCTTGCAGGAACTCGCTCTGGTGCGGATCCCGCTGCTCGACCATGTGGAGGAAGTCGTCAAGATTCTTGTATTTCAATGGGGTGGCCTCCGAGATGAAGAACGATGGGCAAGAGTGATGCCTGGTGTGCTGTTCCATCGATACCGGTGGGTGCCGGCGCAGGGCATCGAACAGCATCGGCCGGAGGCTGGCCTGTGACATGACGCACTACCTAGGATGTCGTGGATATCGCAAGAACCCGAGCACGGTGCCGTGATGGAGAAGAGGGGCTGATCCGCTCGTCGCAGGCAGGGCTATCGAGGGAGCAGCACACCAGCAGGCGGGATTTTAATACAACATGAATGCCGTTTTGGCGAAAAGTGAAGAAGGGGGCCGGAAAGTTGATTATTTGTATACCTTTTCCCTTCTTGATGTTCATATTGCTATGTCATCTTGTCATTTTGACTGGTTTTTGGGGGCAGATTCATCATCTGTCGTGCCAGGTTGCGTGGCTGCACCAGGGGCAGCACCTTCGGCATCAGGGGCAGGCGCTTCAAAGTGCCTGACCTGTCCGGCCAGTCCCTGCAGGCCAAAGAGGCTGCGTGACTCCTGGCTGCGCAGCAGTTGCAGCAGGCCGACCACCACCACCGGCACCAGTGCCGCCAGCAGGAAGGATTCGAGCAGGTGATCGAGCGGCTGATCCGGCAACGGGAAGACGGCCAGCCCGGCGCACAGACCGGCCAGCGTGGCCACCGTGGCGTCGAAACCGTCGTGACGGCGGTTGTACATGCCGAAGAACACCGGAAAAGCCGCGGCCGCGCAGAGCAGGTCGGCCAGCAAAAAGAGGTAGAGCACGCTGTAGCCCTGCGAGGCCACGAGCACGACGGGAATGGCCAGCAGTGCCACGAGCCAGCGTGCCAGGCGCAGCAGCTGGGCCGGTGAGGCATCCGGCATCACGCGTGAGCCTTCCACGGCAATGATCGAGGAGACGGCGCTCACGGCCGTGTCCGAGCTGCCCATCACCAGCGCCAGCCCGAGCGGGATCAGGCCGATGGCGACCCAGGTGGGCACGTTCGGCATGATCAGGCTGAAGAGTGCGACCGATGGTTCGCCCCCCGGTTCCATCGCCACGTAGGCCAGACCGAATGCCCCCATCAGCAGGATGAAGGGGATGACGAGCATGCCGCCCAACAGGAAACCCCGGCGCATGTCGCGCGTGCTGCGCGCCGCGTAGATGCGCTGCCAATTCCCCTGGTGGAAGATGCCCGTGAGCAGGATCGCGACGAAGAAGGTCAGGCCCGCCTTGACGCCCACCGGATCGCTGAGGTTCAGCAGCTGGGGTGCCTTGGTGTCCAGACTGTCGACCACCGGCATGATGCCACCCGTGATTTGCCAGCCGATCAATGCGAGTGCCACGATCAGTGGCACGATGATGATCACCTGCACCTTGTCGGTGAAGATCGAGGCGCGCAGCCCGCCGTACATGGTGTAGAGCAGTACCGACCCCATCACGATGATGGCGGTGAGCCATAGCGGCACCGGGGCGAGCAGCGTCATCAGCATGGCGATCGCAGTGATTTCCGCGGTCATCGCAATGAAAATGTAGAACACCATGATGATCAGCGTCAGCAGGTACATCGGGCGCCCGTAGCGGGCCATCAGGAACTCGGTGAGCGAGTGGCCCCGAGGCATCAGCTGGCGCATCCGCTGGCCCAGCAGCATCAGTGCGATGATCGGCGACATCGAGCCGAGTGCATAGCCGATGATGGCCGCCGTGCCACCCCAGGTGGCGGATTCGGGCGGAGAGAGCAGGATCCAGGCCCCCAGCGACGAAGCGAGCAGTGTCAGGAAGGTGGCAAACGGCCCTTGCGTGTTGCGGGCCGTGATGAAGTCTTCCAGATTGTCGCGTGAGCGGCGGGCATAGAGCAGACCGGCCAGTGAAAAGGCGCTGGCGAACAGAACCAGCCAGAAGATGGCCGATGACGTACTGATGAGGCTGGGCGTGCTCATGGTCTCCTCCATGGAAATGCGGCGCATTATATCTTCGGGTAAATCCTGAGCGCGAATCGGGCAATCAGCGGGGAAGGCATGATTCCGTGCGTCCTGGCTATGCTAAGGTTGAAACGTGTGTCGCTTCTTGGCGGTGGTAGCGGCCCGTCAACCTTCAATAGGACAATCAGCATGTTTGGCACCAAACCACTTCTGGACATGCCTCGCACCGAGGCGATGGGCGTCGTGATCCTGATGGTCGGGTTGATGGGTTATGCCATCATCTCGCTCGGCTGGTTGCCACACATGGCCATCCTGGTGGCCATGATCGGCCTGGTGCTCTATGGCATGGTGCGGGGCGTCCGCTTCGAGGACATGCAGGCGCGGATGATCGGTGCGGTCGATCAGGGTATGGGGGCAATCTACCTGTTCTTCTTCATCGGCTTGCTGGTGAGTGCGTTGATGATGAGTGGCGCGATTCCCACGCTGATGTATTACGGCTTCAGCCTGATCTCGCCGGGGTATTTCTATTTTTCGGCCTTTGCGCTGTGTTCGCTGATCGGTGTGTCGCTGGGCAGCAGCCTGACGACCTGTGCCACCATCGGGGTGGCCTTCATGGGCATGAACGAAGCGTTCCATGCCAATCCGGCGATGACTGCGGGCGCCATCGTATCGGGTGCCTTCTTCGGGGACAAGATGTCGCCGTTGTCCGACACCACCGGCATTTCTGCCTCGATCGTCGGCATCGATCTGTTCGAGCATATCCGCAACATGGCCCATACGACGGTGCCGGCCTGGCTGATCACGGCCGTGATTTTTCTGTGGGTGTTGCCGGCGGTTGGCGCGGACAACATGGATCGGGTGGTGGCTTTTCGCGAACAACTGGCTGCATCGGGGCTGGTGCATGGTTATGCACTCTTGCCTTTCGTGCTGCTGCTGGTGCTGGCGCTCCGAAAAGTGAAAGCCATCCTGGCGATGATTGCCACGATTTTCCTCGCCATCGCGCTGACTTACCTGCACAACACGCCGTCGCTCGCCGACCTGGGCGCCTGGTTCTATGGCGGCCCGAAGTTCGAGCAGGACATGGGCGAGATCACGAAGCTTGTTTCGAGGGGCGGCATCGAGAGCATGTTCTTCACGCAGATCATCGTGATCCTCGGCCTGAGCCTTGGCGGCTTGCTGTTTGCCTTGGGGGTGATTCCGAGTCTGCTCGATGGGGTTCGCAATTTCCTCACCACGACCGGACGCGCGACCTTCAGCGTGGCGCTCACGGCGGTGGGGGTCAACGTGCTGATCGGTGAGCAGTACCTGAGCATCCTGCTGTCCGGTGAAACCTTCAAGCCGGTGTACGACAAACTGGGTCTGCATCCGCGCAACCTGGCCCGCACGCTGGAGGATGCCGGCACCGTCATCAATCCGCTGGTGCCGTGGAGCGTTTGCGGGGTGTTCATCAGCCAGGTGCTGGAGGTGCCGGTACTGAGCTATGTGCCCTTTGCCTTCTTCTGCTATCTGAGCCTGATCCTGACCCTGGTCTTTGGCTGGACAGGGTGGACGATCAGCCGCAGGTGATCTGTGGGGCAGGAAAGGGGACAAAAAAGAGGGCAAGAAAGAAGCGGGCGCCCGATCGCGTCGTGATGTCGATCGGGCGCCCGCTTTTCTGCGTCCCTGCGTGCCATTAGAGCGTGTTCTGCACTTGTTCGTCCCTGCGAAGGCCCTGCTGGGCGCGCAGGCACTGCGTTGCTAACCGCTCCAGGCACGCCGGGGCACGGCAGTGCTGCCTGCTCAGCGTTTGCGCATGGTGATCTGCACCGGCACGTGGAAGGCACGACCACTCAGGCGCCAGGCCGAGTTGTTGTTGAAGCGGCTGTCCATCGAGTAGGCCAGATACCACCCGTCGCGTGGCAGATAGCGATAGAACTCGTTGACCGGGCGGGTATTGCGTTGGGCACGTGGGTAGGCATGGAATGCCACCAGCTCACGTGTCCAGCCCCGGATCGACGTGCGGGTGCTGACGAGGTAGCGGGCCGTACCGCGATGATCCCGCATCCGATACCGATAGACCGGCACGGTACCGGGCTGTTTCTGACCGAAGGCATGGAAAGCCACGCCTTCACGACGCCATTCGCCGCGGATCGACGGATCGGTGCTGAACACGTAGCGCAGCCTGCCATCGCCACCCGGTGCCACGTAGCGGTACACCGGCACGGGAGCCGTCTGCTTGGGTGAGCCTGCACCAGGGGCCGGGGTTGGTGCCGGCTTGGGCACTGGGGCCGGGGTTGGCGTCGGGGTGGGTTGTGGCGTGGGCGCCGGTGTCGGGGCCGGTTCGGGGGCAGGCGTCGGGGCGGGTTTCGGCGTGGGCTCTGGTGTGGGGGGCGGCGCGGGCGTGGGGGCCGGGGTGGGCGCTGGTGTATTGGCGTTGCCACCTGAGGCCACGTTCACCCGCACGATCTTGGCCAGCGACGGTGTACCCGCATTGTTCAGGATGAACACCATGTAGTAGCCGGGGGGCGTTTCATGGATGTTGGCCGGCAGCTGGGCGTCCAGACGGTTGCCGTGACGACGGAAGTTCAGCTCGATGAAGCGCTGGCCCATGTCGAAGGAATGGGTGACAGAGCCAAGTGCCACCATCGTCACGCGATGGATGGCGGCGGCGTCCGGCGACTGCAGCGCCAGCGTGCCGGCCGGTTGCACGACGCTGGGCGCCGAGCTGAGTTGCGGACGCGCCGCAGGCCGGCCGTTCGAGTCGTACAGATAGGGCGGGTAGTAGACCTCGGCGTTCAGGTTGGTCTCCGGGCCGCCGGCACCGCCACCACCGGTGTAGAGTGAGCCATCGGGCAGGAGGATCGACACCGAGTGGTACAGACGCATCCGCTTCTGTGAGGGGCCGCGTGTCCAGGTGTTGGTTTTCGGGTTCCACAGGTCGATGCTGTAGACCGGATTGCGTGCCGTGGCTTTGGCACCGTCGAAGAACTCGGCGCCACCCGTGATCGCCACCGTGCCGTCAGCCAGAACCGTGGCATCGTTCCACATGCGCTTGTTCGCCATCGTGCCGGCATCGGTCACGACCGGGGTCTGATGGCGGATGTCGATGATGGCAGCACGATTGCCATTGCCTTCGGTCAGCAGGATACGGCCTGGCTCGAACATCACGGCCGAGCCATTCCAGTCGGACTGGTAGTTGAGCGTGCCCACATTGGTACGCGAGCCGTTGCCGGCAGGATCCATCCGATACATCTGCTTGCGTGCCAGACCAAAGATCTTGCCGTCCGGTGCCAGCCAGTTGCGCGGGTAGAGCGAGAGCAGATCACGGGTCTGGATACCGGTGAGCAGCGTCTGGCTGCCGTCGGCACGACGGATTTCCGGATGATCCTCGCCGCCGGCGCCGCCCTGGATGAACACTTCGCCATTGGGCAGCACCGTGGTGGTGGCATACCAGCGCGGGCGCTGCAGCGGCGCCGATTTCTCGATGCTGTTGCTGCCGGGACGGAAGATGGTCGTGTCGTTGTTGGGGCGATTGGTACTGCGGCCCTGGGCTTCGCTGAAGATGTCACCACCGGCGATGAACAAATCGCCCGTGAGCGGCAACAGGATCTGTGCCGAGCAGAAGATGTCGACTTGCGTGGTGTTCGGCAAGGTCAGGTGCGCGTCATCCCCCGTGCCCATCGTCGGATCCCACACATCGTAGTGGAATTTGCCGCCCTGCTGACCGTTGGACTGTGTGCCATAGCTCATCAGCCGCCCATCGGGCAGCACGACAGCGTGAATCGGGATGAAGGGCCATTTGACCTGCGGCCCCCAGACGCCTTCGGTGCCGGCGCGTGAGCCGGTCGGCAAGGCTTTCTTCGACAGACCGTCGGCCGAGACGCTGTCGCTGGCGGTACCGGGCGGGATGCCATCGGGTTGCGGCTCGGCATCGAAGTCGATGCCGGCATTCGGTTCGGGCAGCTGTGTATAGCCGTCGGCGCCTTTCTGGGCCTCCATCATCGCGACAGCGGCAGCCGACGGATCGGCCTGGCTGACGGGGGAAGGAGAGGAGGTGTCGTTGCCGGTGTTGACGCCGCAGGCAGCCAGTGACAGGAGGGCTGCTGCCGTGGCGACGGCCAGGGCAGGGCGGTGCAAGTGGGTTGGCATGGCGGCCAAGGGATGGAATCGCTTCACGGGTGGTGTCTCAGAGGGTAAGAAACCATAACAGTCAGTCAGGCAGGCTCTCGGCCCCGCATGCCGTCATGGTCTGGATCGTGGAAGGGGATCCCCGATGGATGATGGCCGGGATACGGCTGATCATCAGGGTGCGCGCGAGCGCCACGGTAGCGAACCGTGCGGGGGCTGAACAGGTTCGGGATTGAACCGCGTCATGGCACCCGCCCAGGGCCGCAAGCAAGCCCGTGGCCGTCTGGCTGCTTGATCGATCTTGTGTCAAGGCAGGCCGCTGTGATCACCCGGTGAAGCGTGCGGCGGCCTCAATCATCGCCAGATTCTTGCAAGGCGGATTTTGCCGCCTTTGTTGTCGTTGACTGCCCGAATGTATATGTGTGTTTGGAAGATTTGCAGCAAGACACGAGCCACCCACAAATTTGGTACAAGAATCTTTCGTCGTATGAGATTTTGTATCCATTATTCTTGTGATGTCGTGCTGCTTGACATCCAGGGCACGAATAAGTGCATGACACGCGCTACGTCCATGACCTGCGCCAGGGGGCAGCACCGGGACGAACCCGTGCCGCGCGCACTCGTTGGGTGGCCCGTGGCGTAGGGGAGGGCAGGCATAATGCCGATGTGATTGGCTGGGTCGTGTCCATGCCCGTGCCCGTCCGAGCGACAGCGCGCTGGCGGTGCAGGACACGAGCTGGCCTGTTGCCGAAGGCGAGCCGGAGATCCCGCCGATCCGGTAGCGCATGACCCTGGTGGAACCAACAAGGAAGGAAGTGTATGAGTCAGATGCCCTATGTACCCCCTGAAGTCTGGACGTGGGACAAGGACAACGGGGGACGCTTTGCCTCGGTCAACAAGCCGACGGCAGGTGCCCAGTTCGAGCAGGTGCTGCCGGTGGGCGACAAGCCCTTGCAGCTCTATTCGCGTGGCACGCCCAATGGCATGAAGGTCACGATCATGCTTGAAGAGCTGCTGGCCGCTGGCAAGACCGACGCAGCTTACGACCTCTTTCTGATCGACATCATGAAGGGCGATCAGTTTGGCTCGGGTTTCGTGGCCATCAACCCCAATTCCAAGATTCCGGCGCTATTGGATCGGAGCGGCCCGCAGCCCATCCGGGTGTTCGAGTCCGGTTCGATCCTGCTGTATCTGGCCGAGAAGTTCGACGCTTTCCTGCCGTCGGCGCCTGCCGAACGTACCGAAACCCTGTCGTGGCTGTTCTGGCAGATGGGCAGCGGCCCTTATATTGGCGGTGGTTTCGGGCATTTTTATGCCTATGCCCCGGAGAAGATCGAATACGCGATCAACCGCTTTGCGATGGAGGCCAAGCGCCAGCTCGATCTGCTCGACAAGCTCTTGGCCGAGCGCGAGTACATTGCCGGCAGCCACTACAGCATTGCCGACATGGCGATCTGGCCCTGGTATGGCCGGTTGGTGTTGGGGGAACTCTACGGCGCTGCTAAGTTTCTCGATGTGACTTCTTACCGGCACCTGTTACGCTGGTCGGAACAGATCGCTGCACGGCCGGGTGTCGAGCGGGGCGTGAAGGCGGAACACAAGCCGTTGTTGCCTGCTTGAGGCCACGTTGCCTGCACGGCCAAGTGGCGTCGGGCGTCGAGTGGGGCGCCTGATCCGCACACGCCGTCGCTGAGGCGGATGCGGCTTTGAAGGGGCTTGGCATCGTTTGCACAAGGTGCCCGCCCTGACGCCAGGGCTTGCTGTGGCGATCTGCCGGCTCTGGGTATGGGGGTGAAATGAGGTCGTCATGCGATTCCTTGAACTGAAAATTCCGCCGGTGATCGTTTTTCTGGCCGTGGGCTTGTTCATGTACGGGTGCGCCTATTGGGTGCCGGCTGCTACCTACCCGATACCGGGGCGTCGGCTGATGGGCTTTGTCATGGTGGCCTGGGGGTTGCTGGTGGGCGCTCTGAGTGTGTCGGCTTTCCGCTCGCATCAGACCACGGTGAACCCGCATCGGCCTGGCAACGCCTCGATGCTGGTGACGCGCGGCATTTATCGGCAGACCCGAAACCCGATGTATCTGGGCTTACTGTTTTTGCTGACGGGTTGGGGCTTTTATCTGTCGAACGTGCTGGCCTTTCTGGGCTTGCCGCTCTTCGTGCTCTATATGACCGAGTTTCAGATCAAGCCCGAAGAGCGGGCGCTGGCCCAGAAATTTGGCACGAGCTATATCGGCTACACCTCGATGGCGAAGCGCTGGTGGCTGTTTTGAGGTAGGGGCTTTTGACGCTGGCGTATCACTGCCGTGTGGGTAGGGCGCCGCGCACGTCGATCTGAATCTCATCCAGCACCTTGCCGCTGCCGTCGCATAGTTGTAGCCGGTGATGCCCCGGCTTGGGCAGCCAACCAAGTGTTGGACCGGTGCCGAGTCGTTGCTGGCCGATGCGCCATTGCAGACGATCCGGGTGCGCCTCGGGTGTGGCTGAGGCAGATGATGGGGCGGCGATCTCGGCCTGCAAGCGCAGTTGTTGGTTGGCTGGTGGGATGTCCGGGTCGAGCGCGATGATCGTGCCGGGCGCCGGTGCGATGATCCGGGCCTGAAGGGGGGCTGTCAGCGGACGCTCGAAGCGAGGCTGAGCCGTGCCGTCCATGAACCATTCGGTGCGGCTGGCTTCAAGCGGCACGCCCTCGGATGCATCTGGCCCGAATTCGATCGGGAGAGACACCACCGTTTCGGGGGCGACGGGGGCCGAAGATGGGTGTTGCCGATGCAGATAAGCCATCAGCCTGGCCCAGACCGGAGCGGCGCCACTCACCCCGCTGACCTGTCGCATCGGTTGGCCGTTGGCATTGCCAACCCAGACGGCCACCGTGTAATGCTGGCTCCAGCCAATGGCCCAGTTGTCGCGCATGTCCTTGCTGGTGCCGGTTTTCACGGCTGTCCAGAACGGCGTGTTCAGCACCGAGTGTGCGCCAAAGGAGGAGACCCTTGCCTGCCGATCCGAGAGGATATCGCCCACGATGAAGGCTGCGCCTGTGTCGAGGGCACGGTGGCAATCTGTCATGGCTGATGGGTCATCGGCCGAGTCGGTGTTTTGAGGCTGCCCGTCTGCTGATCGTGGTGTGGCCTCAGCGGTAGCCAACCACCGCACGGGGCAATGCCAGCCGCCGTTGGCGAGTGTCCGATAAGCATTGGCCAGCTGCAAGAGGCTCACCTCGGCACTGCCGAGTGCCAGGCTGTAGCCATAATAGCCCCCGCTTTCTGGCAATGGCATGCCCAGCTTGTGCAGCTGCTGCCGAAAAGCCTCGGGCGAGACCATGACGAGCGTGCGCACGGCCGGGATGTTCAGGGAGGAGGCCAGCGCCGTGCGGGCCGATACCCAGCCCCTGAAACGATGGTCGTGGTTGCGGGGCATGTACAAGCCATGTGCGGTGGGCAGTTGGGTGGGGGCATCGTTCAGCAGCGAGGCCGCCGTCAGCCGCCGTTCGGCAATGGCCTGGGCATAGAGAAAGGGTTTGAGCGCGCTGCCGGGCTGGCGACGTGCCGTGACCCCATCTACCTCGGCCGCCTGACTCAAGGCGCCGCTGGAACCCACCCAGGCCAGCACCTCACCACGTTGGTTGTCGAGCACGATGACGGCGCCATCCTCCACCTGCTGCGCCCGCAGCACCTGAAGCTGTTGTTGCAACTGCTCGACTGCCACTTGCTGAATACCGGCATCCAGCGTGCTTTTGATTGGGGTGGACGGGTGCTGCGCCAGCAGTTTGCGGCTCAGATGTGGCGCTAGCCCCTCGCTACTGGCCCAGTGTCGGGGGCGGGCCAGCACGATATCGGCGAGCACGCGCAGCTCGGCACAATCGGCATCGGTACGTAGCTGTTGCAAGACGCCACAGGCACGATCGGCCACGCGGGCAGCGGGCGCATTGGGGGCCCTGACCAGGGCGGCGGTGAGCGCTGCCTCCTGCTCGTTGACGCCATGTGGGGCCTTGCCGAAGAGGCTGCGGGTAGCGGCATCCAGGCCGATTAGCTCGCCCCGGAAGGGCACCAGGTTCAGATAGGCTTCGAGGATCTGGTCTTTCTGCCAGTGGCGCTCCAGTGTCCGGGCCGCCAGCGCCTGATCGACTTTTTGTGACCAGCGCCGGTGCTGGCCGGGGGCGGGCTGAAGATCGGCATCCAGCAGCCCGGCCAGCTGCATGCTGAGGGTGGAGGCGCCGCGCGTCTGCTCATGCCAGAGATTGGCCCAGGCTGCGGCTGAAATGGCTTGCCAGTCCACGCCGCCGTGCTCGTAGAAACGCCTGTCTTCCGAGAGCAGCAGTGCCTGGCGCAAGACGGCCGGCACCGCCGTGAGCGGCACCCATTCGCCGCGGCGTGCCGAGAGGAAACGGCGAAGCCGGTGGATCGGCTGGTCGTGGCGATCGAGCACCACCGTTTCAGAAGACTGAAAGCGGGCGCGAAGTTGCTCGAAGCGCTCGGGCACGTCCTCCTGCGCCAAGGCCGGCATGCTGCCGATCAGGAGCAATCCGCAGCCGAGCCGAAGCAGCCGCTGCATGCCGCTCGATGCAGCCCCTTCAAGCGAGGGCCGATGTGGGGGCCGACATGGGCGCGCGGGCCTGCCGGTATCCTGCGCGGCGGAGGGTACCGGCTTTGGCAGGCCCAGGGCAGCTGTGGGGCGGAAAGAGCCGATCATGACGGGCGCTTCGGGGCAGAAGATGCGGCGATGCCGGCTTTTTCCCGTGCTGCGGCATCGGAGGCGGCGGCAGGTGCCACCGTGGGGAGCGCTGCCGGCGCCACGACCGTGACCGGCGCGTTCGGGCTTTCGCCGAAACGCTCGGGCGCGTACAAGGCTTCGACCCGGCTCGGGGGCAGCAGGAAACGGCCCGTCTGGTTCAGCCGGATCGTGTATTCGACATGGCTTTCACCTTGCGGCAGCCACTCGAAATAGCTGCGGAATGCCTCGAAGCTGCGTTCTTCATACGCAAGCCAGCCCCGGCTGCCCGTGCTTTCCTGACGGGTGGCGATGGCGCTGTCACGACCGAGACCACTGCCCAGAATCGTGGCGCCAGCCGGAATCGGATCGTTGAAGACGACCCAGGTCATCGGGGCGCTGGCCCGAACCGTGAGCCGCACGCGCAGGATGTCGCCCCGGCTGTAGTGGCCAGCCGGCAGCGCCGGGTTTTGCTGCATCACGGGCGTGATGCGCTTTTCAATCCGGTAGCCGGCCGAGATGGCCTTCGTTCGCGGCACGGCCGCCAGTGACTGGATGCTGACCCACGGTTTGCCCGTGCCTTCGTGGTGCAGGCTCAGCGTGCCGCCCGTGAGGGCCACGCCAGCATGCGGGATGCTTGGCTGGCCGGTTGTTACGGTGGTTTTCACAGGGGCGCTCGGGCGTGTGGCCGTGCGTGGGGCGACGGCTGTGCCCGCTCGGGTGGCTGCATGCGAGGCGCCAGTTTTTGGGTTTGTCGGCCACTCGAAGAAGAGCGGATGGCCCGAGAGCAGGTCGTCGGCTTTGTGTTTGTCCTTGACCTTCTCCTGGGCCTTATCCTCAACCTTGTCCTTGTTCCAGTCGAAAAGGCTGCGCTGGCTGCCTGCCGCGCTGTTGAGCACGGCCTGCGTCAGCCCTTCAACCGGGGTGGATTCATGGGCCATCGAGAAACGGTGCAGCGCGAGCCAGCCCCACAGGTTGGCGGTGGTGGTTTGCCAGCGGCCTGCTTGTTGGCGGCCGATCAGCCCGGTGGCAAGCCGGCCCAGCTCCTGGTGCCAGGATGGCTCGTCGAGAACAGTGAGCAGCAGACGCGCGGCGTTCACATCGCCGTTCACCATCAGCCACCACCAGTTGTCTTCTGCCTCATGCTGCAACACGAGGCGTGATCCCTGATAAGACAGCCGCGTGCGCAGCAGTTGCAAGGCTTCGCGTTTGAGCGATGCCTGGCGGGGCAGGGCTGGCATCCGCTTCAGGATGTTGAGCCAGTCGATCAGCGCATGGGTGGGCCATTGGCGTGGCGTGATCGTGAGGTTGCTGATCATGTTGGCTGTGGCCGCACCGTAACGGGAGAGTGCTTCGATGACCATCAGCTTACGCGCTGTCAGATCAGCCTGGGGCGCCCAGCGCTCGCGCTTGAGGCGTCCTTCCACAAAGCGGGTGAGGCCGTTGATCAGTTGCTGGCGGCTCTTTTCTGGCAGGGCGAAGGCCGGGTTCAGCCGGGCGGCTTCATCTGAAGCGGCCAGCAGCCAACTGCTCAGCACCTCGCTGCCCCGGTGGGCCGCGCCTTCGCTTGGCGGGAAGTAATGGGCCAGCGCATCTTCATCCAGATAGGCCGGCAGTTCGCTCATCAGCGCTTGCCAGTGGGCCTGGTCGGCCAGCACCAGCGCCTTGCTGGCTTGTTGTTCCAGGCAGCTATAGGGGTAGCGCTTGAACCAGTCCTGCACCGCCGGCAGCCCGTCCACCAGCCGGGCCTGAAGGCCGATGCTCAGCCCGCCACGGGCGGGCAGGGCGTCTGCCGGTGGGGCCACCGGCGTGCTGTAAGGCTTGTCGAGTTGAAGGAGGCTCGCCTGCTGAACCATCACCGGCACGGCCGGAAGGACGTGCAGCGTGAGGGCCACGCGGTCACTTAGCTGACGTGCCGGGTCGCTGGCCTCGATCTGCCAGCGCCAGGCTGATCCGGCTGTCGCTGCGTTTCCTGCGTGAGCGCCGTGTGCAGCCTGGGTCGATGGCGCAGCCTCGCCAGGCCGAAGTCCATCCCGGTCTGGCACCGACACGGCCCATGTCACCGGCACGGTGGCGCCGGCCGGCAGGCTGATCTGTCGGGGGGCCAAGTGCTGCTCGCCCGCTTGCGCCTTCACCGTCAGCTGCATCGGGACATCGGTGGTGTTGCGCAGGCTGATGCTGGCTTCAAGCTGGTCGCCGCCCCGCACCACGGGGGGCAGTGCACTGATGATTTGCAGATCCTGCGTGGTCTGAATGCCGGTTTGGCCCGTGCCGAAGCGACCTGTCCCATGATCGGCAATCGCCACGAGGCGGAACTGGCTGATTGAATCGTTGAGCGGCACGCTGACGGTGGCACGCCCCTCAGCATCGAGCCGGATGCGCGGGTTCCAGTACAGCAGCGTGTCGAACAGCTCGCGGGTGGGTGTGCCCGGTCCGCCATCGCCACCGGCCGGCACGGCCTTGCGGCCATAGTGCCGCCGGCCCACCACTTCCATCTGGGCCGTGGCGGTTTCCACGCCCCATGGGCGTCGGGCCAGCATCGCGTTGAGCAGCGACCAGCTCTGATTGGGCATCAGCGCCAGCAGCGCCTGATCGACGGCGGCCAGTGCTACCTCAGCATGGGCGGCAGGTTGGCCATCCGGCAGCTTTGCCTCGATCTGAACCTGTGCCTTGCCACGAACCGGGTAGCGTGTCTGGTCGGTGCTCAGCCGGACATCGAGGCGGTGGGCTGCACCGCCCACGCGGATTTCGGCCATGCCGAAGCGAAAGGCCGGCTTGCTCAGGTCGATCAACGCCGTGGGGGCTGGGGGCTTGGTGGCGGTGTTCGTGTCCTCTTGCCCGATGCTTTGCCAGGCTTGCCACCAGGCGGACAGCGAGCCGATGCCCCAGCGCAGGGACGGATACCAGGGCACCTCACGCAAGCGGCCCCGCAAGGCCAGTACACTCACATAAACATTAGGTGACCAATCATCAGCTACCTTCAGTTCAAAGCTGGGGCGATGACCGCTGAGTGGCACCACCCGTGTCTCGATGATGCCCTCCCGCTCGATGGCAACCAGCGCCGTGGCTTCGCGGAAAGGCATCCGAACCTGAAAGCGCGCCGTCTCGCCCGGCTCATATTGCTTTTTTTCGGCGAGCACGTCCATCCGGTCATGGTTGTCGGCCTCGAACCACTGCTCGCCCTGGCCCGTGACCCAAACCTGTTGGGCGGCCATGCTCTGATGTCCCTGGTCGTCTTCGGCCAGCACGATCAGCTCGACCTCGCCGGGCGCGGTGAGGGATGCCGTGCAGCTCATCAAGCCTTGCGCATCGCTTCGGCCCTCGCAGAGCGTGCCGAGCGAGCGGGTGTGCGTTTGATGCTCGTAGCGGTAGAAGCCGCCCACCATCCGCTTGCGGCTGGAGGTGGTGGTGCGGGCCACGGCCTCTACCCTCAGCTTGACGCCGGCCTGGGGCCGACCCGCGTGGTTGAGGGCCAGCGCCTGAAAGGGCAGTGGCTTGTCCACCGAAATCCAGTGATCGGCCTTGATGCCAGCCACAACCTGCGCGGGCCAGAGGGTGCGCTGGCCCTGAAGGGTGTGTATCTCGCCGTTCGGGTCGGCGTAGTCGGCTTCAGCCATCAGCAGCATGGGGTGCTTCAGACGGCTGGGCAGGTTCAGCATCAGTTGTCCCTCGCCCTGGGCGTCGAGTGTGAGCGGCTGTTTGTCCATGATCAGCCGCTGTGACGCTTGCCCGTGGGTGGGAGCGTCGGGTTCGGAGTAGCTGGCTTCGACCGGCGCAGTCTGGTCGAGGTTTTGGGGCGGGTCGAAGCGAAAGCCGGGATGATCGGGAAACTCGGGGATTTGGGCCTGTGTCTGCACTGAAACCCGTGTGGACAGCCCGGCGGCGGGGCCGCCCGAGATGTAATTCAATGAGACCGAGAGCGGCGCGGACAGGGCGTCGGCCGTCGTCTCGCCAATTTGCACCTGGCCCTGATAAACCGGCAGCCGGAATGCCTCCACCCGGAAGCGGCCGCTGTCGAGGTGCTGGCCGTGGCCGGTAAGGCTGATTTGGTAGTGGCCGAGCTTCGTGCCGCGCGGCAGCGTGAATTGGCTCTCGGCACTGCGGCCGCCGCTGGCGCTCGTTTGCCAGTTCAAGGCTTGTGAATACTGCTGTCCGCTGCCAACGTGCGTGATGACGAGGGTATCCGGCTCTTGTGCCGGCTCGGGCAAGGCAAGGCCGCCGGCCTTGGGACTGGTTTGCTGGCGAACAAAATGTTTCATCGACAGCGTTTCACCGGCGCGCAACAGGCTGCGATCCAGCACGGTGTGGGCGATGATGTCCGGTTTGGCTTCCAGGCTTGTGGGCACCTCGAATCGCCAGGATTCGATGCCGCGCTGCCAGCCACTCCAGATGAAAGCCATGTCGGGCTTGCCGTGCTGCTTGGCGCGGGCGCTCACGAAATAGCCGTGACCAAATTCGCCAGCCTGACGATGGCAATAGGGCGCCGGGGGAAGTTGGGCAAAATGGGCCACGCCCTGCGCATCGGTGATTGCTTCGGCCACGGGTGTGCCCTTGCAGGTCGAGAGGCGCACCTGCGCACCGGCCACCGGCTTGGCGCCATCGAGTGTCGTGACCCAGGCCAGGGCGTTCTCACGGCCTTGCTTGAAGTGAACCCCCAGGTTGGTGACAAGGGCGGCGGTGCGCACATGAAAGGCGCGCTCGGGGCCGTAGTTCTCGGCCAGCAGCGCTTGTCCCAGGCGGGGGGAGGTGATTTCCACCACATGAAAACCGGTGTCGAGCGGAATGCCCACCACTTCAAAGGGGCGGGTATCGTTTTCAATGGCCGCTGGCAGCGTCATCGTTTCCACGTTGGGCTGGCCCTTGAGGAGAGACAGCGCCCGTACATCGAGCAGCGCTTCCCGGTGGCCTTCTTCGTCACGCGGTTGTGGCAGGGGGCCATGGACAGCGGTTTCGGCCTCGGTGTCGAGGACATGGCCGCTGTCGTAATGGACGACCTTTTGCATCCACTCGATGATGGCGTGGTCACTGTGTCGGGCATCGAGCCGGGTGAACCGAAGCTGCTGGGGGCCAAGCCGTGACTCGATGCGACGCAGCGTCACGGGCAGTAGTGCCGGTTCGTCCGGCCCGTTGGCGTGGCGCTCGATGATGCCGAAGGGGGCGGCAGCAAACTTTGCCAGCGGTGGCATGGGGCCGGTTTTAAGGCTGAGCGGAAAGCGCTCGGCATTGGCCAGTGGGCGACCGCTGGCATCGTGCAGCGGCTCGGGCAGTCGCAGCTCGTAGTGGGCGTTTTCTTCAAAGAAGGGGTCGAAGCGCACGCTGCTTACCAGCGGTTCATCCGGGCCGGCCTGGCGATCTCCGCGCTTGGTGGTGTGGGCGCTGGCGGTCGGGGACACGTCAGGCGCCGTGGGGTCGGTGGCGGCCTTTAGGGCAGCACCCGTCGATTCGTGAGCGGCGGATGTGTGGGCGTCTGGTGTGTCTTGCGCGGCTGCAGCGCTTTGATCATCGCCGTCGATGTGTGGAAGCAGCGCCTGCCCACCCTGATGCAGACGGATGCGTCGTGCGTCCTTGAGCGTGATCGGCGCATTGAAGCGGAGGGTGATGGGACGAATCGGCAGGCAGGCGCTCTGGGCGTTTTCCCGCTCGCAGCTCATCTCGGCCTGGAAGGGTTCGCGCACCGGGTAGACGAATTGCTGGCGTTGAGTTTGGGCTAGCCCGTTGGGTGCTTTCACCCCTGGTGCGTAGTGCAGGGTGAGCTGGGCGCCAGGGGAGAGTCGCCGCTGGCAGTTGAGCGCCACCTGATCGGTGTGCTGGGTGTCTGCCGTGACGGGTTTGGGCTGGAGGCCGGCAGCTTTCAGCACCTGCTCGCGCTCGTCGCCCGCGAGCAGCCTGACCGGGATGCGCTCGCCCAGGCTCGTGCTTTGGCACCAGAGATGCTGGCGCAGGCTGTTGAGGCTTGCGGGGCTGCTCAGTTGCAGGACGAAAGCTTGTTCTTCTTCGATGGCCATGCCCGCGTAGGGCCGGATGAACGAGACCCGTGGGCCGCCGGTGTTGAAGTGGTGCGTGCCGAGCTCGCCGAGCGTTTTGCCGCTGGGGGCGTGGAAATCCGGGGCCGCTTCCAGCCGGCAACGCACACCGGAGGGCAATGGCTTGGCAAATTCGTGTACCCACTCGCGCTCGTTCGTCCAGTGGCCAGTGCCCGCCTGATAATTGGCCGGGTCACAAAGGACACGAACCGGGGCGGGGGCGGTCGGGTCGCCCAGCCGGGTGGCGGCCTCATCGAAACGGATCATCACCTGATGTACGGTGCCAACCGTACCCTGTGGGGATGCCTGTTCGATACGGAGTGTTCGGGGGGCGGCGCTCAGACTGCTGCCGAAGAGCGCAAGCGCCAGAGACAAGGCTGGGATGATGGCGAGAGGGGGGCGGGCGTGGCTGCGCTCACCGGTTGCAACGGCGGTGGCAGTGTCGGTGGCGATGCTGGCAACGGTGGCGCTCGGGGCAAGGGGAGTCATGAGGCAGCGTGGGGCAAAGGTGGGCAAGTGAGGGGCTGGTGCAGCGTCCGCGTGGACTGGTTCAGCGTATCCCTCGGGGAGCGGTGTCGTTTGGCCGCGTATTGCCCTGTTTTACCCCCTGCGGTGCTGGCAGGCCAGTGCTTGTGGCCCACCTACGACGCAGGCGGCCGGCGTGCGGGCCTCTTGGGAAGATGTTCAGAGGCGCCCTGGCATGTGTTGCACCGGACGGGGGAGAAAGGCGCTGATGTTGCGGTGCACGATCCGGGCCTGCTGGCGTGCAGCAACGCCGACAAGGTCAGTGCGTGTTTCTGGCAAATCACGGAAATGCCTTAGGGTTATCAATCAATCATTTGATCTAGATTAACTCCCAGCGATTGGTCAGGATCGGGATATTCATATTGCTTGTCGAAATTGATTCCCATCAATCATGCCGCACGTCACCCTCGGCTATCTTGGTTAAGAAGGTTTTCACGTGAGTGACACCTTGTTTCTGAGAGAGAGGAAAATCCATGAAAACGACGGTGATGCGCAAATCCCTGTTGTGCACTGCAATTGGCCTTTGCCTGATGGGCACGTCCGCGTTTGCGGCCGATCCGGTGGCGTCCACCACGGGTGGTCTGCCGGGTTATGACGTGATCAAGGCACCGGCCAGCATCCAGAAGCTCCAGCGTGTGAAGCAGACACTGGTGGCCCCGCCCAACGTGCCTGAGCACAGCCTCGAATCGCCGAAGGCACCTCGTGTCGTCGAGGTGGAAATGTTCATCGACGAAAAGGAGATCGAGGTCGAGCCTGGTGTTTTCATGTGGGCTTTCACCTTCAATGGTTCGGTGCCTGGCCCGATGATCATCGTGCATGAAGGCGATTATGTCGAACTCACGCTGAAGAACCTGTCGAAGAACGAGCTCGTTCACAACATCGACTTCCACGCCTCGACTGGCGCGTTGGGGGCGGGTGAGCTGACGCACGTTCAGCCGGGGCAGGAAGTGAAGGTTCGCTGGCAGGCTACGAAGCCGGGCACCTTCGTCTACCATTGCGCACCGGGCGGCCCGATGATTCCGTGGCACGTCGTGCATGGCATGAACGGCGCGATCACCGTGCTGCCGAAGGGGGGTCTGAAGGACAAGAACGGCAAGCCGATCAAGTATGATCGTGCCTACTACATCGGTGAGCAGGATTTCTACCTGCCGAAAGATGAGGAAGGCAACTACAAGCGTTACAAGACCGCTGGCGAGTCGATGGCCGATGACAAGGAAGTCATGGACAAGCTGATCCCGACGCACGTCGTCTTCGGTGAGCGCAAGGGCGCCTACACCGGCGAGAACGCGATGACGGCCAAGGTCGGTGAGACGGTGATGATCTATCACTCGCAGGCCAACCGCCAGTCGTATCCGCACTTGATCGGCGGTCATGGCGATTACGTCTGGGAGCGTGGCAACCTGGCCGATCCCCCGCTGCAGGATCTGGAGAGCTGGGCCATTGCTGCAGGCTCCACCGGTGCCTTCATGTACACCTTCAAGCAGCCGGGCGTATACGTGTACCTGAGCCACAACCTGATCGAGGCCGTGAACCTGGGGGCACTCGCCCAGATCAAGGTCGATGGCAAGTGGGACAACAACCTGATGGAGCAGACCGTTGCTCCCCGTGCTTTCAAGGAGTGAGCACGGTGTGAGGCATGACTGACACGGTTGGGTGTGTCGGTCATGCCGTTGCCCCTCGTGTGCGCCGGCTCTCGCGCGTGTTATCTGCCTGTGTGTCTCCACGACAGCCCTGTGGCGCGCTGTGTCGTCAGCACGCGCCATGAGGGCGTGCATGACACACGGTGAGCGGGATGTCGTACCGAGGGGCTTTCAGAACGATGAGCATGCTGATGGCACGGCCGTGTTTCGCGTGGGCAAGCTGAGCTGGCGCGAAGCTTGTCGTGCCATCGGTACGGCTGAAGGAGCGTCCCTGGTGGCAGGGCGTTCATGGAAGGCGTTGATGCAGGAGGCGTCATGTTCAGAAAATGGTGTGCACTGGCGTGCCTCTGCGGGCTGATGGTGTTTGCTTCGGGGGTGGCCTCGGCTCGTCAGATCAGTTTCGAGTTGCAGGATGACAAGGGCGTCGTCACGCACGAAAGCTATCCGGGCAAGTACCTGATGCTGGCCATCGGTTTCACGTCGTGTCCGGACATCTGCCCAACCACGTTGTATGAATACGCGGGGGTGATGCAGTCGTTGAAGAATCCCGATGCCATTCAACCGATTTTCGTGACGATCGATCCTGTCAATGATGATCCCGCGCGGCTCAATGCCTATACACGCTTTTTCGATGAGCGGATCGTGGGGCTGGGCGGTGACAGGAAGAACATCAAGGCGCTGGTCGACCAGCTCGGGGCCACTTACGGGTACCGCAAGGACGGCAAGCGGCTGGAGAGCCCGGAGCAGGGCGATGGCTACACGGTCTATCACAGCGCCCTCATCTACCTGATTTCGCCGGATCGCGAACTGGTGGACGTGTTCGATTACCAGATTGGCTCCGAGGGGCTGACCGAAGCGCTGGACAAGGTGCTGGGCGAGCCGTCAAAGCCGGCTGGCAAGCCCCCGGCATCCACATCATGAGTGCAACGAGGAGAGGACATCATGAAGACGATGATCACATTGGCTGCCGCGATGCTGGTGGTGTTTCAGGCGCAGGCTGCCGAATCGGCGATGCCATCACGTACCGAGCTCAAGGACTGCGTGATTCAGGAAGTGCTGCCGGGCAAGAACATGACGGGGGCTTTCGTGCGCTTCGTGCACCGGGGTGAGCCGGTCGAGATGCTGCGTGCCGAGGTGCCTGGTCTCAGTGAGCGGGTGGAATTGCACAGCATGGCGGTGAAGGATGGGGTCATGGAGATGATTCCCCTCACCAGTACCCGGCTCGAGGCGGGTGAGCGGGTGTTCAGGAAGGGGGCTGATCATGTGATGCTCTTCGACATCGACGAGAAGCCTGCGATCGGCAGCAAGCACACGATTCGGATCTACTTCAGCAATCAGACCGTGGCCAGTTGTGAGGCGGTGGTGAAATCGATTCACGACGTGATGCAGGATGCCGGCATCAAGGGCGCGGCACACGGTGGCCATGGTGGTCATGGTTCGAAGGGCGATGGCCACGGTGGCATGAGTCACTGAGCTTGTCAGGCACCGACCACTCGGGTGGGTCACCGATCCGGTCGGGCCTTTGATCTGTTTTCCGGGCCGTGGTGCCCCACAGGAGCCAATCATGAAACGACGTCATTTCATTCAGTCTGCCGCGGCCGGCATGCTGGCCATGACTGGCTCCAGCGCCTGGGCGGCACTGGACACGAATGCCGCCGCCGCTGCTACCGGGAAGAAAAGCTTGTATGCACCTACCCGATATGCATATGTAAGCGACCGTATCAGCCATTTCATCAGCATCGTCGACATCGTGAACGGCGAGTACATCGATTCGCTCTACATCGGCATGCGGCCACAGATTCTTGAAGTGGCACGCGATGATGCGATGCTTGCGGCCGCCGCACAGGAGGTGGCCGGTATCTATTTCTGCAACCTCAGAACGCGGGAAACGCGCATGGTTCGCCTGCCGTCACCGGCTTACCAGATCTTTTTTCTGCCGCAAACCAAGCTCGTGGCCATCGGCCTGCGGGATCAGGTTGGGCTGATCAATTACGAGGATTTCAGCGTCAAGCTGTTTTCCCGTCGTTTTGATTCGCCTAACCGCAAGACGCCGCTGAACACCTTTTACTCGCTGCTTTTCAGCTCCTTCAGCCAGTCTTTTTGGGTGCTGGATGAAGAAAAGCCGATGTTGTACCGAAATTACGGCGATGCCGATCCCGATTCGCCATGGCAGGAAATTGACCTCTCGAAGCGGGTGCAGACCAGGTCCGGGCTGGGCATTGGTGTGGCCAGCCCCGAGGATTATCTGCTGGCGATGACCACCGACGATGGGGCCGAGGGGCTGGTGTATTACCCCGAAGAAGACAAGCTCGTCAGCACCGGGCCGATGCGCACGGCCGGCACGACGAACGAGCCGATGCTGATGCCTTACATCGATGCCTATTCCAGGCATGTGATCTTTGCCGATGTGGAAGGCAATGTGGCGCTGTTCGACCTGAGCAAGGATCGGGACAAGGCGCAGCGTTTTCATGTCAGGTTTTCGCCACGGGTGATTCGCACCGGCTGGCTGGAGAGCACCTGGATTCTGGGAGGCGACAAGGGCCTGCTGTTCCAGTCCTTCGACGACCCTGAGGATCGGAAACTCTACCGTTTCCCGGCCGAAGTCCTGAACATCTGGGTGACGGGCGACAGCAAGACGGCGCTGGTCTCCATCGATGAACAACGTGCCCAGCTCTTTCGTTACGACATCAGGACGCGCGAGATGCTGGAGCCGATCCGCGTGCGCAACACGACGATGGCGAGTCTGATCCGCATGGGGAGCAACAACAGCATCTGTTATTGATTCTAGAATTCGGGGCAGCCCGCATCAATGCTTCTGTGAGGAAACTGCCTTGAATCATCGCGCCGATCCCGCCCTCAACCCTCATCCGCCGCTGGAAGTGGATGCCAGCGCCGGCCCCCATCCGCTGGGCATGACACCCGAGCAGTTTCTGCGTGACTACTGGCAGAAGCGCCCGGTGCTGATCCGCAACGCCTTTCCTGATTTTGAATCGCCGATCCAGCCGGAAGATCTGGCGGGGCTCTCGTGCGAGGAAGGCTCGCTCGGCCGGCTCGTGACGCATGACCCCGACACCGACCGTTGGACGGTGCGTACCGGGCCCTTTCAGGAAGAGGAATTTCCGGGCATGCCGGATCATGACTGGACGCTGCTGGTGCAGGACGTGGACAAATGGGATCCGGACGTGCGCGGATTGCTGGAACACTTCCGTTTTCTGCCGGCCTGGCGACTGGACGACATCATGGTGAGCTTTGCCGCACCGGGCGGCTCGGTGGGGGCGCACATCGACAACTATGACGTGTTCCTGCTGCAAGGTGTGGGCCACCGGCGCTGGCAGATCGACACGCGGCCGAACCCCGACAGCACCTATCGGGATGACGTGGCCTTGAGGCTCCTGAAGCATTTCGACCCGGACGCCGACTGGGTGCTGAAACCCGGTGACATGCTTTATCTACCGCCCGGTGTGCCCCATCATGGGGTGGCCGAAGACGCCTGCCTGACGATCTCGGTCGGGCTGCGTGCGCCCTCGAGCGCCGAGCTGCTCGAGGATTACATCGATGTGCTGACCTTCGATGCGGATGAAACCATCCGCTATGTCGATCCGGATCTGAAGCTGCCGGCCGATCCGTTCGAAATCGACGAGGCGGCGGTGAATCGGGCTCATGAGGCCTTGCAGCGTCTGAAGATGGATGATCGTGAACAGCTGGCCGCCTGGTTTGGCCGCTTCATCTCGAGCTATCGCGTGGCGGCTGGTCAGTCGCCGTCGGAAGAGACGGCAAGCGGTCTCTCGGTGGCCGAGACGGTGGCCGAGGGGGGCATATGGCAGCGCCACCCGTATTCGCGGATGGCCTGGCGTCGTTCGGCCGCAGGCGGAGGGCAGCTCTTTGCCAACGCTCGCCTGTGGCCCTGTGCGAGCGTGGCCGATGCGCAGCAGATCTGCGCCCTGACCGATATCGATGCAGACACCTGGGCTGGCCTCAGCACCGACGCGCAGGCGCTGGTGCAGCAATTGGCCGATGCAGGCCATTTCGAACCGCGCTAAAAAATAGGCGCCCCGACTTTATCGGGGCGCCGTGTCGTGGGGGGCTGGAAACGCGCAACCGCGGGCGCTTCGGAGTCGGCACTGGAGGCCCCGGTTTCGAAGGCATGCCTCATGGGTCGGCGCCAAGGGCCAGCCCCGAAGGTCAGTGCCGGACCAGCCCCAAACGGTCAGCCTGGACGGAAGGCATCAGCGTTGGGTCGACATGGCCGCAGCAGCTACGGTAGCCTCGCGTCTGCCTTGGCCGTGTCCGCGAGCGCCGCTTGCATGGCGGCTTCAGCCTTTTCTTCGGCGTCGAGCCGTGCTTCTTCTTCGGGCGTCATTTTTTGCACGCCGATGCCGAGGAAAGCCATCAGGATGGCGATCAGCGGAATCGAGTAGTTCAGCACGGCATAAGGCCCGTATTCAAAGGCCGTCACACCCAGCATCGAGGCCGCGAACACACCGCAGGTGTTCCACGGCACGAGCGCCGAGGTGACGGTGCCGCCGTCTTCCAGTGCGCGCGAGAGGTTCTTGGACGACAGGCGCTTCTTCTTGTAGGCCTCCACGTACATCCGGCCTGGCAACAGCACCGAAATGTACTGTTCGGCAGCCGTCACGTTCGTGAGGAAGGCCGAGGCCACGGTGGCCGAGATCAGGCCGGCGGCCGAGCGGGCCATTTGCAGGATCTTCTCGACGAGCGCACGCAGCATGCCGGTTTTTTCCATCACGCCGCCGAAGGTCATCGCCACGATGGTGAGCGAGACGGTGCCCATCATCGCGTCGATGCCGCCGCGGTTGAAGAGTTCATCCACCATCGCGTTGCCGCTTTCGATCTTGTAGCCGGCCTGAAGCGTTTGCACGGCCGCGCCGATTTCGCCCCCCTGCACGAACACATGGCACAGCCAGCCCATCGCGATACCGGCCGTGAGCGCCGGCAGGGCCGGTGTCTTGCGGGCGATCAGCACGATGACGAGCACGGGCACGAGCAACAGCCAGGGCGAGATGACGAAACTGGCTTCGAGCGCGCTCAGCACTTCGTTGATCTTGTCGGCATTCAGCTCGGCCGCTTTGAATTGCATGCCCAGATACCAGTACACCGACAGCGCGATCAGGAGCCCCGGAATCGTGGTGTAGAACATGTGCTTGATGTGGTCGAACAGCTCGGTGCCGGTGATGCCGGCCGCGAGGTTCGTGGTGTCCGACAGCGGCGACATCTTGTCACCAAAGTAGGCGCCCGAGATGACGGCGCCCGCCACCATCGGAGCCGGGATGTCGATGCTCAACCCGATGCCCATGCCGGCCACACCGATGGTGCCCATCGTGGCCCAGGAGCTGCCGATGGCGAGTGTCACGACCGCGCAGATCAGGCAGATGCTGAACAGGAAGAGCGAGGGCGTGAGGATCTTCAGTCCGTAATAGACCATCGTGGCCACGATGCCGCCGCCGATCCATGAGCCGATCGTCAGCCCGATCATGATGATGATGACGATGGCGGGCAATGCCATCTTGATGCCTTGATAAGCTGCTTCTTCGATGAACTTCCACGGGTAGCCAAAACGGGTGGCGATGATGGCTGCCGTGACCGTGCCGATGATCAGCGGCACGTGCGGACTGGCCTCCAGCACGATGACCGCGATGCCCATGATGGTGATCATCACGAGCATGGGAATGATGGCGTAACCGAACGGAATGGGCCGGGCTTCGGCCGGAGCGAGAGGGTCGTTCATCGAGAAGCGTCCTGCGGTGTCGGGTTGAAAGGGGTGATCGGATGGCTTGATGGTAGTGCGATTCTTGCCGCTCGGGGTGGCACGCTGGCGATCCTGCCTGCTCTCTGGCGCCTGGCGTGCATTCACCGAATGCTAGTCCGTGAGGTGGAAGCAGCGCATCATGCCGCTGGCAGGCCTTCGGCGATCCGTGAACGCCCTGACGACCAAGGCTGACCGTCAGGGCAGCAGGGCGTCATGATCCGATGGTGCTTGTCATGACGATGCCGGTCGTCCTGCGCTTCAGGCGGTTCGAGTGGTGGCCTGGGCCGTGGCTGCCGCCGTGGCGGTGCCTGCGTCCTGGGCCTGTGCCTGGCCGGAGGCTGCTTGTGCCTCGGCCAGCGCTTCGGCGGACTCTTGCCGCTCAGCCTCGGCGGCTTCTTCTGGTGTCATGTACTCCACGCCCACACCGAGGAAGGCGAGCAGGATGGCGATCAGCGGCACCGAGTAGTTCAGCACGGCATAGGGGGCAAACTCCATCGCCGAGACGCCCAGCATCGAGTAGGCGAACACGCCGCAGGTGTTCCAGGGCACCAGCACCGAGGTGACGGTGCCGCCATCTTCCAGCGCACGGGACAGATTCTTCGGGCGAAGGCGCAGCCGGCGGAAAGCGTTGGTGTACATGCGGCCCGGCACGAGGATGGACATGTACTGATCAGCCGCCGTCAGGTTGATGAGGAAGGCCGAGGAGATGGTGGCGGTGATCAGTGTGGCTGCACGACGGGCCACGAGCAGGATCTTTTCCACCAGCGCCTTCAGCATGCCGGTACCTTCCATCACGCCGCCAAAGCTCATGGCGATGATCACCAGCGCCACCGTGCTCATCATCGCCTGAATGCCGCCGCGGTTGAAGAGCTTGTCCACCATCTCGTTGCCGCTTTGCAGCTGGTAGCCGTCATGCAGCGTGATGACGGCCGTGGAGAACTCGCCGCCCTGCACGAAGACGTGGCAGCTCCAGCCCATGATGATGCCGGCCACCAGTGCGGGCAGGGCCGGCACCTTGAACATGATCAGCACCAGCACGCCTGCCGGCACGAGCAGCAGCCAGGGTGAGATCACGAAGTGCTGGCCCAGTACCTGCTGGATCGCGCTGATCTGGTCAGCGCTCAAACCCTCGGCATGAAAGCGCATGCCCAGAAAGTAGTAGACGATCAGTGCGATGATCAGCGCCGGGATCGTCGTGTAGAACATGTGGCGGATATGCTCGAACAGATCCACTTCCGAGATGCCCGCCGCCAGGTTCGTCGTGTCCGAGAGCGGCGAGAGCTTGTCGCCGAAGTAGGCGCCCGAGACGATGGCCCCGGCCACCATGGGGGCCGGGATGCCGATGCTCATCCCGATGCCCATGCCGGCCACGCCGATGGTGCCCATCGTGGCCCAGGAGCTGCCAACGGCCAGCGTGATCGCTGCACAGATCAGGCAGATCGTGAAAAGGAAGAGCGAGGGGGAGAGGATTTCCAGCCCGTAATGCACCATCGTGGCGACGATGCCGCCACCGATCCACGAGCCGATCGTCAGCCCGATGAGGATGATGATGACGATGGCGGGCAGCGCCATCCGGATGCCCCGGTAGGCGCTTTGTTCGATCGTCTTCCACGGGTAGCCGTAGCGGATGCCGACGATCGAGGCGATGATCGTGCCCACGAGCAGCGGCACATGAGAGCTGGCATCCAGACCGATCACGGTGATGGCCATGACGGTGATCATCAGCACCAGCGGGATCATGGCGACCTTGAAGGGGATCTGTTGTGGGGGTTGGGGAATCGGCTGCTTGTCCAATTTGGGATCTCCTCCACGGCGGGGGTTGGGCCTTTGTGGCTTCATGCCGGATGACGCGTGTGTCTGACGGTGACACGCTCATGGACGATATTAAGCGCGGAATGGGGATCGGCAGGCGATGAGCGTGTATTTTTGCGGTCAGAAGAGGGTAAACCCGGATGCTTGCCGTGGTATCGGAATAGCGCGTGTTATGCACTAACCGAGCAGGAACGGTGCGGCGCCCCCCCGGCAGCTTGAGCCGGTGCGCGCATCGTGGCTGGTTTGCCGCTGCGCGCACCTCAGGTGGCTCGATGGTTCAGGTGGTGCGGGCTTATTGGCCGTCCGGGTCTTCCTGGTCGATCGCCTTGTGCTCGCGTTCGGCCGCAGCCACCTCTTCAGGACTCATGTACTGAACGCCGATGCCCATGAAGGCGAGGAACATGGCGATCAGGGGTACCGAGTAGTTGAAGACGGCATAGGGGGCGTAGTCGAAGGCCGTCACGCCGAGCATCGAGGCGGCAAAGACACCGCAGGTGTTCCAGGGCACCAGAACCGAGGTGACGGTGCCGCCGTCTTCCAGGGCACGGGAAAGATTCTTGCTTTTCAGGTGCTTCTGACGGAAGGCGTCCACGTACATCCGGCCGGGAATCAGGATCGAAATGTACTGCTCCGAGGCGGTGAGGTTCGTGAGGAAGGCCGAGGAGATCGTGGCCGAGATCAGTGCGCCAGCGCTGCGAGCGAATCGCAGGATCTGCTCGACGAGTGCTTTCAGCATGCCGGTACGCTCCATCACGCCACCGAAGGTCATGGCGATGATGGCGAGTGACACCGTGCTCATCATGGCGTCGATGCCACCGCGATTGAAGAGTTCATCGACCATCGCGTTGCCGCTTTCAAGCTTGTAGCCGTCATGCAGTGTCTGCACGGCGGTGGCGATTTCTCCCCCCTGTACGAAGACGTGGCAGCCCCAGCCCATGGCAATGCCGGCGATCAGTGCCGGTAGGGCGGGTACCTTGAAGGCGATGAGCAGGATGACGGCCAGTGGCACGAGCAACAGCCAGGGCGTGATGACAAAGTTTTCCGACAGTACCTGCTGTACCGAGGTGATCTTGTCGGCACTGAGCGTGGCGGCCTGAAACTGCATGCCCAGCACGTAGAAGACGATCAGCGCCACGATCAGCGCGGGGATCGTCGTGTAGAACATGTGCTTGATGTGGTCGAACAGGTCGGTATTGGTCAGGCCAGCTGCCAGGTTGGTCGTGTCGGACAGGGGGGACATCTTGTCACCGAAATACGCGCCCGAGATGATGGCGCCTGCCACCATCGGGGCAGGGATGTCGATGCTCATGCCGATGCCCATGCCCGCCACGCCGATGGTGCCCATCGTGGCCCAGGAGCTGCCGACGGCCAGCGTGACGAGGGCGCAGATCAGGCAGACCGTGAACAGGAAGAGTGAGGGCGACAGGATGTCCAGCCCGTAATAGACCATCGTGGCGACGATGCCTCCCCCGATCCAGGCTCCGATCGTCAGGCCGATCAGGATGATGACGAGAATGGCGGGCAGCGCCATCCGAATACCGTAGTAGGTACTTTGCTCGATGAACTTCCAGCTATACCCATAGCGGATGGCGATGGCGGAGGCGACCACCGTGCCGATCAGCAAGGGCACATGGGGGCTCGCTTCGAGCATGATGACGGTGATCCCCATGATGGTGATCATCATCACGAGCGGGATGATGGCGACCCTGAACGGAATCGTTTCTGGGGTACGGTCTACGTGGTGCGCGTCCAATCTGCGTCTCCTGGGTGATTTTTTCCGCTGCCAATATTAATGCGGCTTCAAGCAATAAAAAATGGAGGGGGCAGATTTTTGCGGTCGAGTCAGGGTAATCCCGGTGTCAGTACCTCAGGGAGGTGCGTACCTGATGTTTCTTGATCCGACAAGCACAAAAATCACCGGTGCAGGTGCAGCGGTGATGTCTGGACGAGTGGATTATCGTCCGGTTTATATATGCTTGTTTTTTTATTATGGTGAGGGCTGACAGTGTTGCCACGCTCACGAAGGCATCAAGCCCTGGCTGAGCGTTCCGCCTTGTCGGCCCGCGGATTTGGTGCTGGCACGGGGACGAATCCGTCTGGCACCTGCGATTGGGGGGAGGCAGGCAACAGCCCTGTCTGCCCAAACCAGACTGTACAGACCGTGCAAGCTACGCCGATATGGCGACGGGCGCCCCTGACACACCACTCACGAGGGCGCACAAGAACAGCGGCACACCAGGGCAGACAAGTCTGCTGGGCAGATTCAAGCCACCCGACGCAGATGCTTGCGTGCGCGAGCACGACCGCCACCCACGTAGCGGAACAGGTCTTTCGGGTCGTCGTCGTCCACTGGCACCAGCTCGATCTCGGTGCCAAAGCCTTTCAGCTTGGCCTGCTCGTGCACGTAGCGCAGCACCGAGTAGTCTTCCAGCGCAAAGCCCACCGAGTCGAAAATGGTGATTTCGTCGTCGGAACGGCGGCCCGGTTCGAGGCCCGCCAGCACTTTCCACAGGTGTTCGACCGGGAAGTCGGCGGGCACCTGCTGGATTTCACCCTCCACGCGGGTTTGTGGCTCGTATTCGACGAAGACACGGCCCATGCTGAGGATGTCGGCATGCAGCTCGGTCTTGCCGGGGCAATCACCGCCCACGCCGTTGATGTGCATGCCCGGCTCGATCATGTCGGGGGTGAGGATCGTGGCATAAGCCTTGTCGGCGGTGATGGTGGTGACGATGTCCGAGCCGGCGACGGCTTCTGCGGTGGACGAGGCGCGAACCACTTTGAGGGAGGAGTGTTCGCTCAGGTTGCGGATCAGCTTTTCGGTGGCTGCCCCGTCCACGTCGAAGAGGGCGACTTCCTCGATACCCATGTGATGATGGAAGGCCAGCGCCTGGAACTCGCTTTGCGCGCCGTTGCCGATCAGCGCCATGCGGCGGCTATTGGGGCGGGCCAGCGCCTTGGCGGCCATCAGCGAGGTGGCGGCGGTGCGCAGGGCGGTGGCCACCGTCAGCTCCGACAGCAGGATCGGGTAGCCGGTTTCAAAATCGGCCAGTGCACCAAAGGCCAGCACGGTGTTGATGCCGATGCGGGTGTTGCTCGGGTGGGCGTTGACGTATTTGAAGGCGTAGCGGGTGGCATTGGCCACGGGCATCAGCTCGATGGCGCCGATCTCCGAGTGTTTGGCAACACGGGCGGATTTGTCGAAGGTGGGCCATTCGATGAAATCCTCGCGGATCACCTCGGCCAGCTCGCCCATGAAGCGCGCAACGCCGATTTCCTGAACCAGCTCGGACATGGTGGGCACGTCGATGAAGCGGGTCATGGGGGTCTCCTTATACGGGTTGGGTCATGCCTGTGTGGTGGCCCGGCGAGAGCTGCTGCCTGGCATGGCCAGTGCTGGCCGGTTCCACGCACAGGGTTACTATGTTCAGAACGGGAAAGGCATTTTCCGGTCAAATGCTGCCATTTTGAAGAGCTCGATTTGTCAGTTTAGACAGTTTTCTATACATTGTGCCGATGTTCCATAGCATTATGAATGGTCATGGATGACATCGATCGTCAACTGATTGCGCTGTTGCGGGATAACGCCCGGATGCCGGTGGTGACGCTGGCCCAAAAGCTGAGGGTGGCGCGGGCCACGGTGCAGCACCGGATGGCCCGGTTGGAGAAGGAGGGGATGATCGTCGGTTACACGGTTCGGCTCAAGCCAGAGGCCGAGTCTCACCGGATTCGGGCGGTGATGTGTCTGGAGGTGGAGGGTAATCGTGAGGCGGAGGTGTTGCGCGCCCTGCGCGGCATGGCCAATGTGGTCACGCTGCATTCCACCAACGGCCGTTGGGACTTGATGGCCGAGCTTCGGGTGGACGCGCTGGAGGCGTTCGACCGCTTGCTGAACGCCATTCGGGAATTGCCGGGGGTGTTGAACACCGAGACGAGCATTCTGCTGTCAACCTACAAGCTGTAGTAGGGATGCTTTTGGCCGTTGTTTGGGGTAGCACGGGCAAGGCCGAAGTGCGTTATTCGTTCCCGCGCTGGCCCTGCCATCGCACGCTGCCGGTGGGGTGTGACGCGCCCTGCAACTGGCGTGACCGTGACCAGAGCCCTTGCAAGCGCTTGTCAGAACGAGCTGCCAGGCGTTTTCAGAAAGGCGATTTCCTCGTCGGTGGAGGGGCGGCCGAGGATGTCGTTGCGATGCGGGTAGCGACCGAAGCGATCGACGATCTCCTTGTGGCGGATGGCGAAATCGAGGTTGTTGGCGATGCCGTTGGCCTTGAAGAGGCGCACCGAGTCGGCCTGAATCTGCTTCGACTCACTGTGCATGTAGGGCATGTAGAGGAAGGTGCGCTGCTCGGCCGTGAGCTGCTGGTCGGCACCCACGCGGATGGCTTCCTGCGCGAGGGTGAGCGCCATCGGATCCTGCGCAAAGGCTTGGGGTTTGTCACGATACAGATTGCGCGAAAACTGGTCGAGCACGATGATCTCGGCAAGCCGCCCTTCAGGCGTGTCGCGCCAATGCGCCAGCTCGCAGGCAGCGGCCTGGGCGTGCAGGGCGCCAAAGCGTTCGTGGATCAGTTGGTCGAAGGCCAGATCCTTCTTGAACTGCTGTTGCGGGGTGATTTCTTCAAACCAGAAGTGCAGGATGTCTTGGGGGGTGAGCTGTGTCATGGATGAGGATACGATGTGGGTCGACCTGTCGGATGGTCGAACCCTGGGTGTGCCGTTGGCCTGGTTTCCCCGGTTGTTGAACGCCACGCCTGAGCAGCGAATGGCGGTGAGAGTCAGCGGGTATGGCCTGCACTGGGAGGCCATCGACGAGGATATCTCGGTGCCCGGCTTGTTGGCGGGGCGAGGGGAACAGACCCGGCTTGGGCGATCGGCGATGGCTGAGCTGGCATGAAAGACGGGTGTTGGGTGGCCCAAGTGTTACAAACGAAAACAGCAGCGACCCGAAGGTGCGCTGCTGTTGGAATCTGGTGGGCGATACTGGGTTCGAACCAGTGACCCCTGCCGTGTGAAGGCCGGTTTAACTCACCAAAACACCGTGGGACGCCAGTTTACAGGCGTTTTTGAGTTTTTCGTTATTTCCAATGTCACGAATTAGCAGTGCTGTTTGTAACAGATGAAACAAAGTGATTTGGGGCGCTCCTGATCCTTTCATGACCCTTTGCCCTGGCCGAGGGCATGAAAAAGCCCCGGCACCATCACAGCACCGGGGCTTACGGGGAGGGGCTGAGCACCAGCTGATTAACTGGTGCCAGGCGCCGCTCAGAACGGGATGTCGCTGTCGATGTCGTCGGGAGGGGGCTGCGATGACCGGCGGGGCGCGGCTGGTGCCGAGCGGCCAGCGGGCAGCTCAGGATCGGCGCCGGCGTCGCTGGTGCCACCTCGGCGGCCGAGCATCTTCAGGCTGTCGGCCATGACCTCGGTCGCGTATCGGTCAACGCCGTCGTTGTCGGCGTACTTCCGGGTACGCAGGCGGCCCGAGACGTAGACCAGGCTGCCCTTGTTGAGGTACTGGCTCACGACCTCGGCCAGCCGCCCAAAGAAGGTGACGCGATGCCATTCGGTCGCTTCGCGACGCTCGCCGCTTGTCTTGTCTGTCCAGTGCTCGCTGGTGGCGAGCGATATGTGAGCGAAGGCGCTGCCGTCCGTCGAGTATCTGACCACGGGGTCTCGGCCCAGGTGGCCGATCAGTTGTACCTGGTTGAGCATGACAGATCCTCCTCAGTGCTGCTTGCCGCCAGTCATGGCGGTCTGGATCATGCGTTGCAGCTCTGCCGCTGCTTCCGGCTCGTCGGACTCCAGTGCCGACCATGACCCGATCCCGAGCATCAGCCCTTCGGTTGGTTCAGGCATCAGCACGACGTAGTGCGGGGTTGGTGTGTGGATGAACACCAGGTCGGGGATCTCGTCCGGGATCTGGCGATGATCAATTTGGGTGCCAAGCACCGCGGAGGCGATCTTGGTCAGGGTCACTTGCCCGGCCTTCTCGCTGGGGGTGGGGAAGCTGGCGGGACTGAAAGTGATGGTGTTGTCCTTCAGGGTGGCGATGAACTGCAGGCCGCGGGCTGCCCTCTTGGGGTTTGCATCCTGGTGGACAGGCTTGTTTGCTTCGGGTGGTACTGAGCGCTCGGAAGGGGCCTCTTCGGGTGCCCCGGAGAGCTTTTGGGCTTCCGCGAAGACTCCGGGATCAAGGCGACGCAACTCGTCAGCGGTGAGTCTTATCAAGAAGGCGTCGTCGCCCTGTTGATGGACGAGCATGTACTCCTCGGAGGCCCGCACGCTGAAGAGAAAGGCAGTGTGCCTTGGCATGTTTGGCCGAGGGATGACAAGGAGCCGGTCTGTTTGAGCGTAGCCTGCGGCAATGAGCTTCAAGAAATTCGTCGCCTGTTCTGGTGTTTTGAACTTCGCCTTGGCGCCGTCGAACAGGTCGACGAATCTGCCTCGTTGTTCAGCATGTTTCTTCATGTTCGTTCCTTCTGCCTGGGGACCAAGAGCGTGCGCATCCTGCCATGCCGACTGTCGCCTGCCTCGATGACATCCAGGGGCCGACTGAACGGATCCAGGTCAGCCCCCTGGCAGTATCGAAGGATGGTCAGCACGATGTGATCGGGGACGCCTTGGTACGGGCCGCGCTGCAACGCTCGGACGAGCGCTGCCTGGTCAATCGTCTGTTTCAAGCCGCGCGGTTGTTGGTGTTGTTCGGCACGCGGAAACGAAACAGCCCGCATGGCGCGGGCTGGTGCAGGGCGATGATCTCGGGGAGACCACATGGCGGGCGCTATGCGTGAGCAATGCGCCTGCGATGTGGTCTCCAATCATCAGCACCAGCCTTACGGCCAAGGAAAAACGGGCTACCTAGGGTTTCCGCGTATGGCGTGGTCAGGGTGTTTCTGTTACCCCCCCCCGAGTGGGCGGCGTGCGAGGGCAGGGCCGTGGTCACGGCTCTTGGTCTCGAATTTCGTTGTCTGTTCATGAAAACCTCGTTTTGCTGGTAAGCAGGCAGAAAGTTACCAGTCAAAGGAGGCTAGGCGAGGAGGCTGGCGTTGCTAAAACGCCAATCATCAGAAAATTTCATGAACCGTTGGGTTTCTGATGATTTTCTGCTTAGTTACACGCGAAACTCACGATGCCACCAGTGGACACCGCGTCACACCGTGGGACACGGTGTTTCGGTGAGTTTCGATCGCGCTGCAGATAATTAGCCAGCTTATCTACTTCGAAGGCCGTTAGGGAGATGCCTCAAGCACCGATAAATTCAGGGTTATTGGATTTAGAGGAGAAAACCATGACAAGAGATGAGGCCGTGCAGCACGCCGGATCGTTCGCCAGCCTGTCGCGCATTCTGGGCGTGAGTACCGCCACGATCAAGAAATGGGAAGGGAACCTGCCCAAGCGGTACGAGCAGGACTTGCGCACCTTGCGGCCAGAGTGGTTCGGCCCTGTGAGGCGCCGGGCGCGTATCACACCATACGACAGGCTGTTGCAGATCAAGGTACTGGCAACGCTCGTTCAGCGTCTGGCTGCCCGAGGCTAAGCGCGCATGTTGACTCACCCGAAAGAAGGGTGGCACGGGGAATAACGAGAACGAGGAAGAAATGAGCCACGAATTGAAGGAAGGCATGCACGACGAGGACGCGCTGGTGTTCTCGGCGCTGCTGCGCACGCAGGTTTGCGCGGCGCCAGGCCGGCCGCTGAACGAGAAACCGGCCATCGAGGCGTCGCTGCTGGCACGGGTATTGAGCTTGGATGAGGCGGCCGTGGGCCGGGCGGTGGAGCGGCTGGTGCGAAACCGCTGGGTGCGGCGCACCTGGGCGTTGGATGTGAGCGGGCAGGAGCGGGTGTTCCTGGCGGCCAATGGCGTGGCGATGAAGGAGGCCGAGGCATGAGTGAATGGCTGGCTGACTGGAAGCGCCCGACGCCTATCGGCACCTGTGGCGATGGCGAAGAGCCGTTGGTGGCGTTGTTGGAGCT
>JAUNKF010000032.1 GCA_030532895.1 Lautropia sp.
GTACGCTTCGGATGATAGGAATATATGATAAGTTACATATGGAACATCACACTAGTGCCAAGCTACTGAAAAAGGCATTGAAACTCTATGGTGGCAGCCCACGCGACGTGGACAGGCTGGTATTCAAGGATCTGTTTCGGCACGCCAATCTTCATGACATCATGGATACGGACGCGGTGGAACGATGGTTTGCCTACCGGGCCAACCGCAATATCACCGCCCATGACTACGGCGAAGGTTTTGCCAATGAGACTCTGACCATCCTGCCCGCCTACCTGAAAGACGCGGCAGCATTGGCAGACAAACTCAGCGAACTATTCGATGCCGAATCATGACATTCGCCCCCCTCAAACCGCCGCATCCACCGCCACCACCGGCCCCTGATGAAAAACGAGCGATTCAACGGGCTTGCCACCGAGCAGGTGCTCGTCGATGATGCGTTTCATGTTGTCGGGGGTGACGTTGTAGTACCAGGTGCCGTCGGGCTGCACGCAGAGGATGGGGCCGCCCTTGCAGGCGGCAAAGCAGCTGGTGCGGGTGCGTTTCACGCGCAGCTCGCCCGTGGTGAGGCCGGCTTCCTTCAGCATGGCGCCGAGGCTATCGAAGAGGCTTTCGGATTCGCCATTGGGGGTGCAGCGCGGGCCGGTGCAGAGCAGGAGATGACGACGGTATGGGCCGATGCGAGGTTTGACGGGGGCCGAAGCGACTGCCTCAGCGACAGGCACCACTGAGGCACCATCGGCCGAGGCATTGACCGGTGAAGAAGAAAGATTGTTGTCTGACATAAAAAATCATCAAAAATTCTACGGGGCCAATCCTGGCCTGCGATGCAGTGCAGATAGTGACGGCATTTCACGACCTGAAAAGTGTTCAGAAAGGCTGTCAGACCGTGAGGCATCCGGCAAAACCGGTCAACCCTCCTGCTGCACCTCATCACTGGAAGCAGGCTTCCGCTTCGCCTTGCGAGCGGCCTTTTCTTCGGCCTCGTCCACGAGCGGCTCGGCAAGGGTTGCCGCCACATAATCGACCGGCAAACCATGTTGTTGGGCCAGTGTCTCGATGCTGACCCCGGCGGCCACCTCGGCGTGCAGGCTTTGCAGCCAGCCGTTCAGCCCGGTGCTGAGTGAACGGCCCGAGCGCTCGCCTTCGCGCAAGCCGCCTTTGCCGGCCTGCACCTCATACTTGTTGGCATAACCGCGCGGCGTCACCATCAGGCCATCACGGAAGACGGTGTTGCTGTTGCCGATCAGCACGGTGGAGAGCATGCCGATATCGGCCTCGGCCATGCGGTCGAGCGTGGTGAACTCGATGCGCTCGCGCCGCCGGTAAGCACTTTTCACAATGGCCACGGGCGTTTTCGGGTCACGATGCCGCAGGAACAGCCGCTGTGCCTCGACGATCTGCCGGGTGCGGCGGCCGCTCTTCGGGTTGTAGAGCGCCACGACGAAATCAGCCGCTGCGGCCGCATCCAGCCGCCGGGCGATGGTGGGCCACGGCGTGAGCAGGTCAGAGAGCGAAATCGAGCAGAAATCGTGCGTGAGTGGCGCACCAACCAGTGCCGCGCAGGCGTTGATGGCCGAAGCACCGGGAATCACTTCCACCTGGATGCCCTCGCCCACCGTGCGCGTCTCGTTGCCCTCCTCATCGACCTCGACACGCACCTCGGGTGGCGTCCAGCCGGCCTGAAACAGCACCTCGAAGGTGGGGCCGGCCATGCCGTAAACGCCGGCATCGCCCGATGAAACCAGCGCCACCTTCTTGCCCTGTTTGGCGCGGTCCAGCGCTTCGATGGCCCGATCCAGCTCTTCGGTCATGCTCTTGCGGATGATCTCCTTGCCTTCGATCAGATCCGCCACGAGCTTGATGTAGGTGACATAACCAATGATGGTGTCGGCCTCGGCGATGGCTTCGCGGGCACGTTGGGTCATGTGTTCGACACTGCCGGGGCCGATGCCGACCAGCATGATTTTTCCAGATGACATGCAGTAAAAACTCCTGAAAGGTGGCCCCTTGGAAAACACATTCCCGATAGGGCCACGCCTTGTTGAATCAATGCTCGATCCATGGCGGTGCGCTGGTTCACGATCGCGTCCAGCCATCCGCTCGACGATCAAACCTCAGCACGATCCCTCATGCCCCGAGGATAGCGGTCTGTACTGGCCGGGTCCTATGCTGCTCATGTTCACGCCACCAGGCACACGGGCAACCGATACGGTCGCGTTGCGACCATCCGGGCCGCGCAACTTGTGTTTTTCGATCAGCAAGGCGGATATCGGAGCAGACGGATATAACGGCTTACCGGAGCGTGAGCCAGGCCCTTCAACCTCGCCACTTGGCAACGCTCTCGACATGCCTGACACGCCTTCTTCCTGTTCAGCCACAAAGCTCGCACCGTTCGCCAGGCGAGCACGCAGGCTAGCCGGGTCGTCTGCCAGGCGCTCAACCCCTGCGGGCTTCGTCGCCCAGACTCCCCCCCTTTCCAACTGCCCCGCCATCAACAAGGCTGCGGCCTCGCTCACCGATGGCGTGCCAGTGTACTTGCGCACGACTTCGCTCGGGTTGGGGACGGCCACCTCGGCGAGTTGGGCCGCGGCAAAAAAGCGGATGGGGAGGTTCTTGTCCTGCATCAGCTGCCGCATGGCGACCTCATCGGCCTTCAGGTCGATGCTGGCCATCGCCGCCACGGCCGACCAATCGGCATCAAGGCTACCCAGCGCCTGGTCGATGGCCTCCAACAGCGTGGTGAGCGGCGTGCCACGGTCGCAGCCCAAGCCGAGTACGAGACGAGAACGCTCTCCCGACCGAGCTTTCTGACTTTTTGCAGTGTCAAGCTGATCCATGACGAGCGCGCTGTATGCTCTCTGACGTTTTCCTGGTACCGATTGCATGTCCCCTCGTCCAGGCAATACCATCCTGCACCATCGGGCACTCCCCTGCATCCGTTGCCACGCTAGCCACCACACCCGCTGCATCGACAGCAGCCAAGGCGCGCAAACCGAGGGACACTGGCGATCGGTTATTGCTCATGTCTTCCACGCCCTGATACGGATCAAGACTTTGACGCGGACGAGGCCGCCGGCTTGCTCACAATCGGCAAGCCACCCTTGATGTCGCCCTGCCCTTCTTGATCAGCAGCCTGACCAACAGGCGGCCGATAGACGACCAACCGCTCGGCCCACTGCTGCCACATGGCCTCATCCACCGGCGTGTGCGTAATCCAGAGCACGGCTTTGTGATGTTCAGGGCGAACCTGATCGAAGCGTTCCAGCAGCTCGATGTTGGCGGGCACCGGCGTGGCGTGCAACCACCAGTAGCGGCTGCCCACCTCCTGCACCAGGGCAATCGGCTCGGCATTGACGACCGCGGCCGAGACACGCGTGATGTTGACTTTGGGTGCCTCCACCTGCCAGCCCAGATGGCGGCCAAGAATGTCCACCGCCACCGTCTTGCCCACGTCCGAAGCGGTCGTCAACACGGGCGTGGCCCCCAGAATGGCGGCGACACGCTCGGCCCATTCGTTGGCACCGCCCACGTGGCCCGACAGCATCGGGATCACATAACGGCCCACATCGTCGACGACGATCACGCCCGGATCTTCTTCCTTGCTCTTCAGGTGTGGTGCGATCAGGCGCACGACGGCGCCCAGCGACACGAAGCAGACGATCTGATCAAAATTGGCCATCACGCCGCCCACGCTGTCCTTCAGCGCGCCCTGATAAGCCTGCACCGGATTGGGCAGCCCGGCAAACACGTCGGTGAATTTGGCCGAGGTGATGATGGCAGCCTGCGGCAAGGCTTCCGCCAGCCGGCGCGCCATTTGCGTGCCATGTTTGGTGATGGCCAACAGGCAGATGCGAACGGCTGGGCTGTCGCCCGTGGATGATGTAAATGCTTCGCTCACGATATCTTGATCAGAGAAAATTTTTGGCAACCACTGATGAGGCATCAGCCGTGCTTGACTGAGCAGGCTGAGCCCCCGACTTCTTCAAACACCCCTTGATCCGCTCACCCCGCACGCGATGATGGCTCTTGATGATCATCAGCGACAGGTAATTGACCTTCGTGCCACGCAGCGCAAGCAGCGCCTGCCCGCTCAGCTTGCGTTCATCCGGCGCGCCCACCCGCTCGATGAAATGCGCCCGATCCAGCAGCTCGCGCGCAGAAAGCCAGTCGAGCAGATCGTCGATCAGGGGCTTGATCTTCATCAGCACCAGCGTGTCGAACTCGGGCAGCAGGCGATCCAGCACCTTCACCCCGTAAGCAGCCGGCACCACCGCCACCGTATCGTCCTGCTCGGCCACTGGCTCGCCCACTGCGGCACACGCGGCCGTGAAGGCGTTGACCCCGGAAAGGATCGGCGTCTCGACGCGAGCGTCGAGCGTCTTCACGGTACGGGCCAGATGGCCGAAGGTGGCATAGGTGCTGGCATCGCCTTCCACGAGGAACATCACGTCCTGGCCGGCCTGCAACCACGGCAGCACGGCTTGGGCGCCATTCATCCAGGCGCGTGCGAGCTTTTCGGCGTCGTGCGTCATCGGAAAGACGAGCGAGCGGTGCTCCGCCACCGGCTCGATACCCGCACGCTCGGCGATGGCGAGCGCATAGCTGGGCGTCTTGCCGCTGCGCACCGGGTACACCCAGACGGCATCGCGCCGCGCCAGCGCGGCCCAGGCCGCGCGCGTCATCAGTCCCGGATCGCCCGGCCCGAGCGAGACGCCAAAAAGACGCCCCAGTCCGACTGATGGCCTCACCTCAGAGGCAGCGCCATCGGCGTCGTTCCGCTCAAACTGATCCATGCGGTACTGATTTCCATCCGAGGCGTCCATCTCGTCCATCCCGGTCTTGTTCCCATGATTCATAACCAAACCACCCGCTTCTTTCATGCGAGCTGTCCTTGCAGACAGATACCTGGCGCGTATCATGCACAATCACCATCACACGCACCAGCTCAAACCGATGGCTCTCCATCCGTCGAATCCACCCGCCAGGCGTTGACGAGCCACACGGGGTTTTCAGCGGCCAGCCGGTGCATGTGCAGAATCGGCTTGCTGCGTGAAGCCTGCAATTGCAGCACGTCCCAATCAATGGCCGGGATCACGCCTCCTTTGCCTTGATCAGCCGTGCCGATATCCGCGCCCGCTTTGTCAGCATGGCTTTCCGCTGCGGATCCCGTCCCTTGGCGCCCCGGATCGGATGGGATGGGCTGGCGCTGAGCATCTCCCAACCCGGCATCCCCGCTGGCAGGCTCGCTCGCCTCTTGTTGAATCTGCTGCAAAGTCTCAACCGCCGTGGACAGGTTCTGAAGCGTGACGAAATTCATCACGAGTGTGCCGCCGGGCTTCAGGCGCCGCACAATCAGGCGGATCAGCTCGGCCAGCTCACCGCCGGAACCACCGATGAACACGGCATCCGGATCAGGCCAATTCTCCAGCCCCTCGGGCGCCTTTGCATGCAGCACCGTGTAATTGGAGACTTGAAAGGCCGCGGCATTGGCCCGGATGTTGGTCATGTCGGCCGCATTCTTTTCCACGGCATACACATGGCCGGCACGGCATAGTCGTGCCGCTTCCAGACCTACCGAACCACTGCCCGCGCCAATGTCCCAGACGATGCTGTCCTCACGCAATTGCAGACGCGCAAGCGACACGGCCCGCACCTCCTGCTTGGTGATCAGCCCACCACTGCCATCGCCCTTGGGCTGACGCTGCTGATAGGCGCTATCGGCCAGCCCCAGCAGCACCGGATTCTGCCGAGGCTGCACCCGCCAGAGCACCACGACATTGGTGGGTGCAAACACCTGATCGAGGGCTTCAGCCACCGTCAGTTGAGCATGAATCTTTTCATCGGGCTGCAACAGGTTTTCGGCCACCGCCATCTGGAATTGCTCACCCATGCCTTCACGCTGCAAGAGCTGCGCAATCCGGTTCGGCGTATTCTCAGGGCTGGTGAAGACCATCAACCGGTCATGCGCACGCAACGCCTGCGCGAGCCCATGCAGACCATGCTCGGGGCCGGCGCCCGGCTGCCATTCGCCCGCATCCTTCGCATGAATCGAGACGATACGAGCTGACTGCCAGGCCAGTCCGATGCGTGCGCAAGCCAATTGCAAGGTGGACACGTTCGGCAGCACCTCGATCGCCTCGACGCAGAGGCGGCTTGCCAGATAAGGGGCAATGCCATGGCAAAGCGGATCGCCCGTGGCGAGCACGACGCAGCTTTTGCCAGCCTCGCGGGCTTCGGACACCCAGACCGGCACCTGCTTCATCTGTCCGGTGAGATCGTGTCGAACCGAGGTCGGCTTCAGTTCGGCCTCGAACAAGGTCAGGGTGCGCGCTGCGCCGATCACCACGTCGGCCTGCCGCAGGTAAGCCAGTGCCGTGGGCGTGAGGCTTGCCACGCCATCATCCAGCACGCCGATCACACGGCAACGGTTCGGGTCGGGCAACAGTTCGTTCATATCAATCCGTGTCGAAATCAGGGCTATGCGTGTGCGTGATGCCGGTGCGCCCCGCCGTGGCAGGCTTCGGACGATCCTCGGCAGGCGCAGACCACACGTCGGCCGCCAGATTGCCTTCCGGATCGCACACGAGCACCCGCAGCTGAAAGGCCCGCCCATAGCGTTCGGGCGCGGTCAGCGTGTCGATGGCCTCCTGCGCCAGCTGCCGGTGAAACGCCTCACCCAAGCCACGCTCGACCATCAGTTCGGCGCCGAATCGTGCGGTTTTGGCCGCGCGCATCGCCTGACAATCCTCAGCCGAGGCGCCGATCTTGCGGCCCACTTCAGCCACCAGCTCGGTATCGACCACATTCCGGTTGGCATGGGTGATGGTTTCGCCCTGGGCAATTTTGGTAAGCTTGCCCACCATCACGCCGAAGACGACTTGCGTGATGCCTTGGGCCACGACTTCATCCAGGGCATAACGCAGAAAATCCCCCATCTGCACGAAGCAGGCATTCGGCAGTTCGGGCCGTTCCGCGCGCAGCACGCCCATCGCAAAAGATTCGGTGCGCCCACCCGTGGTGAGCGCCACCAGATTGTGGCCCGTGGTGGCCGCCACCTGAACCCCCTGCACGACGCTGGCGCGCCACGCGCTGGTGGAATAAGGGCGCACGATGCCGCTGGTACCCAGAATGCTGATGCCACCCAGAATGCCCAAGCGGGCATTGGTGGTTTTTTTGGCCATCTCGACCCCGGTCGGCACGCTGATCGTCACCTCGATGCCGTGTTCAGCCAGCAGCTCGGGCGCCACCTCGTGCAGGTTCTCGGCGATGTTGCGACGGGGCACCGGGTTGATGGCCGGCCCACCAATCTCCAGCCCCAGCCCCGGCATCGTGACGGTACCCACGCCCTCGCCCGCCTTGAAGACGATCTGCCCTGGCGCGTCAGGCAGCAGGGCCAGATCAACCGTCAGATGCGCCCCATCGGTGCAGTCCGGGTCATCACCGGCAAATTTCTGCACATAGGCATGGGCCTGCCGGCTGTTCCCTTCACCACTGACTTGCCCATCCCCCACGGCAAAGCGTACCCGATCCCCATTGGGCAACAGGCTCTCAATTTGATCAGGCACCTTACCAGTTAGCAAACCGACCGCGCAAGCGCGAGCGGCCGCGGCCGAACAGGCACCGGTGGAGAACCCGGTGCGCGTGCCCCGTTCTGCCTTCGGCACACGCGCCCGCATGCTGTGTCGGGCAGGCTTGTCCGCAACAGCCGGTGAGCTGCCACCGTCGGCGAAAGCCCGCTTGTCGGCAGCTGATGATCCATGCCCGCTATCAGCCATCAACGAAGGCTCGGTGACAGGCTGCGCCGACAGCTGACGCGGTTCTGCGGCAGGTGCTGCCGGAGACTCGGGTGTCATCGGGATCGGGTCGGTCTTCTCAGACATCTGACTCCTCATGGGTTCAACCCCACTCAGGCACCTGCCGCGCCAGCCTGCGCTCGCTTCTGCGCCGACTCGGCCAACGCCAGCAGCGCATGCAATGCCGCCACCACCAGTGTGGAGCCGCCCTTGCGACCGTCGATGACGATCCAGGGCACTTCATCAACCTCTGCCATCAGCGCTTTGCTCTCAGCCGCCGACACGAAGCCCACCGGCATGCCGACCACCAGCGCCGGGCGCGCGCCCTCCTCCCGGATCAGGCGCACCACCTCGATCAGTGCCGTGGGTGCATTGCCGATGGCCACGATCGCGCCATCCATCAACCCCAGCCGATGCGCCTTGCGCATGGCCTGAACGGCGCGTGTCGTGTCTTCGATCTTGGCCTGCTCGATCACGTCTTCGTCACTGATGAACTGGTGCGTCTCGACCCCGAAGTGCGCCAGACGCGGCTTCGACAGCCCCACACAGATCATCTCGACATCGGCCACGATCCGGCCGCCCCCTTTGGCCTTGGCACCCAGCATCATCTGTCGGCCCGCCTCGACGGCATCGGGATGAAAGCGGGTCAAGCCGTTGAAATCGAAATCGGCATTGGCATGAATCATCCGGCGCACGATCGGCCATTGCTCGTCGGTATAGGCGTGGCTGCCCACCTCCTGGTCGATGATGGCAAAACTGTCGTGTTCGATCGCCTGACCGACGCGGGTCAGCTGTTCGGTGACGGTGTTGATGGTGCTCATGACAAAGCCTGACAAGATTGGGGTTCAGAACAGGGTTGTTGCTCGGCCATTCAGAAACGGGCGTGCGATTTGGGATGATCGCCATCGCCCTCGCGCGGATGATCATGCCGCTCGTCCGGCAACGGCTGCTTGCGTTCAGGCTGACGATCCCGGCCGTGCTCGTGATCATGGCGGTGCTGACGGTCTTCACGGTACGGTCGATGATTGGCATGCGAATCATCACGTGCCTGATGACGGTCATGCACCACATGCTCATGAACGACGGCCCCACTCATGGCAACCGGTGCCTGCTGCCGGGCAACGTGTGCATGCTCAACAGGAGGATGCTCATGCGTGTGTTCCTGTACGTGAGCGTGTGTGTGACCATACGCATGCGCCGGTTCGTGGCCATAAGAGTGGCTGTGGCTGTGGCTGTGGCTATGATCATCATGCGAATGGGCATGATGAGGATGCGCGTGATCATCCTGATGCTGGTGCTCACCCTGTCCATGATGATCCTGACACCCTGCACCATGATAGTGATGATGCCCTTCACCGTGAGCATGCCCATGATGGTGGTGATGCCCATGATGATGGCCGTGTTCATCCCCGTGGTCGTGGTGATGATGGTGCCCTTCGCCATGGTCATGCCCGTGATGGTGGTGGTGGTGGTGGTGATGCCCCGAATCGCCCTTGAAAGGATCGGGTTTCATCAGATCATCCAGATCCATCACGGCACCGGGCAGGCCCTGCTGCATGTCGAGCACGCGCCGGGTCACCAGCTCGAACACCTCCGACTCGAAGCCCAGATAACCGGCATGCGCAAAACGCACCTGCGGATATTGACGTGCAAGATGGGCCATCTGCCGCTCGATGCGCTGGATCAGCGTGCCGGTGAAGAGGTAAAAAGGCAGCACGATGATCTGCGTCATGCCCAACTGCACCTGACGCTGCACGGCCTTTTCCAGGCGGGGAAAGGTGATGCCGGTAAACGCGATATCCACCAGTTGATGATCGCCCAGCTCCCACAGCCAGCGGGCCATTTTTGCCACTTCACCGTTGGCCAAACGATCACTCGACCCACGGCCCAGCAGGATGACGCCCGTGCTTTCAGGGTCTGGCATGTCCATCGACAACATCGTGCGGCGAAGGTTGCGCTTCAGGATGCGCAAAAACGGATCACCTGCGCCCAGATGGGGAGCATACAAAAAGCTCACGGACGGATGACGCTTTTGGGCGGCCTTGATCGCCAGTGGCACGTCCACCCGCACATGGCCGGCCGCATTCAGGATCAGGGGCACCACGAGCACCCGCTCGCTACCCTCAGCCGCCTTGTTGAGCCCCGCCGACAACAGCACATCGGCAAACTCGATGAAACAGACCTCGATGCGCCAACCGGGCTGCCGTGCTCGCCATTGTTCGGCGAATTTCAGGATTTCTTCATTGCCTTCGACGGCCCTCGATCCGTGACCGACCAAGAGAATCGTGTCTTTCATCAGGATTTTCCTCGCATAGCGTGATCAGGTTGGGCGCCCGCAACCGGCAGCTTGTCTGCCGGTTGATCACCCTCGGGGCGCGATGATGCCGGGGTACGCTGTACGTCTTCTGATGCGTCTTGAACGTCCTGGGTGAAAACGGTTGTCTCCAGGCCGACGGGCTGGCTGGCCCGACGGAATCGATGCGTGAAACTCGCATCGTAGAGTTTGGATTTTGCCAGTGTCGGCCACTCACGTGCGCCGAGTGTGGGGCTGGCGATGATCATGCTCTGGCTGACGATTTTCGCCTGCCGGCAAGCTTCCTTCACGGTGGCAAGCGTGGCGCGGATGATCTTTTCCTCGCCGGGCCAGCTGGCTTTGTGCACGACGACGATCGGCGAATCCTCGGGCCAGCCAGCTTCGCGCAGATCACGCTGCACCTGACCCAACAGCGTGATCGAGAGGAACAGGCACAAGGTTGAGCGATGCCGGGCAAGGCTCACCAGATCCTCGCCCTCGGGCATCGGTGTGCGCCCTGCCACACGGGTCAGGATCACGGTCTGGCTCACTTCGGGCAGCGTCAGGCTCTCGACGGCAGCCGCCGCCGAGGCAAAAGCCGAGCTGACGCCCGGCACCACGGCCACCGGCACCCCGGCACGGTCGAGCGGCTGCACCATCTCGATCAGCGCGCCATAAAGCGACGGATCACCTGTCTGAAGCCGGATGACGACCTCGTGCCGGGCGGCCCTGTCGATCAGCCAGGCACAGATCTCTTCGAGCGTCATGCCCTTGCTGTCGGCAATCTCGCAATTGGCCGGCGCCCAGCGCGTGGCCGCTTCACTCACGAGCGAACCGGCAAAGAGGATCGCTCCCGCCCGCGCGATCAAGTCTCGGCCCTTCACCGTGATCAGATCCGGGTCACCAGGGCCGGCGCCCACGAACCAGACGGTGCCCACGACAGCCTGCTGCCGACGCTGGCTACCGCCTGTATCCCTGCCTGCCTGCAAGGCTGTGTGCTTGTCCACCCCCACGGCCCTGTCGGCAGCGGCCGCGCGCTCGGCGACATGACCGTTGCCGTTGCCGTTGCCGTTGCCAGCGAGCGTAACGGCGGCCGTGTCTGTCTTCAATCCTGCCATTCGATGCGCTCACCCTTGGCGTTCTTGATGAATTTGCGGGCCTTGGTGGGCGCAGCGGCCACACCGGGCACCGGCTGGCCCGCCAAGCCGTGACCCGCCACATGGCCTGCGGTCTCGGGCAAAACAGCGCCATCCACTTGCACCGCAAGGGGATCATGAGCCATCGCCGCGTCCATGCCTTCGACCGCGTTCACCATGCCCGCCCCAGCCATCAACCCACCCGCCGGTTTCAGCCACAATGGCAAGCCAGCCGCCATCAGGCAGACGCGATCACAACGGGCCGCCACCTGCTGATTGAGCCACCCGAGCGCATCCACATAGGCGCGCACCTCGCGCCCCAGCGGCACCACGCCCAGACCGATTTCATTGCTCACCATCACAACCGGGCCGCGCACCTCTTCGATCGCCTTCAGAAAAGCCTGCGTGCCCTCCGCCTCGGCAAAGCCTTCCAGCTGCAGAGCCTGATTGACCAGCCAGAGCGTGAGGCAATCGACCACGACCAGACAGTCCGGCGACAGATGCTGTTGCAACGCATCGGCCAAGGCCAGCGGCGCCTCCACCGTCTGCATCGACGGCAGACGAGCTGCCCGGTCGGCCCGATGCCGCTCGATGCGCGCACGCATCTCATCATCCTGCGCCGTGCCCGTTGCAATGAATACGGCACGCCGTCCCGGCACGCCTGCCCCCAGCCAAGCTTGCGCCAAGGCTTCGGCCCGCCGCGACTTGCCACTGCGCTGGCCGCCCAGAATCAGCTCCCGAAAGACGGGGGATGGCGCGGCTGATGATGGAGAAGGAACCGAGGGTGACATGGATGATGACGCGGAAGAAGTCAAAGAGGAAAAGAAAATCGGATTCGGGAAGAAACCGGCATTGATATAAGCGCTTCGTACACCGGATATCAGGCTGGTATCAGGGATCAACAAGCCTCAGACATCAGCAACAGGCCACCGGGTGTGTGACATCAGCCCCTGATACCTGAGCCGGAGATGATAAGCACACAACAACATCAACCCCCATCACCTTCATCCGTTTCAGGCGCCGGCAAAAACAGGGCCGCTGCACGCCACGGATTGCTGGCAAACCACGCATGAAAATAACTGGCCTGCAATTGCCGATACCGATAGACCGCCTCACCTTTGTCGGGCGACACCGGCTGATCGGGCCGACTGCTGCGCGCCACCGGCACAAGCGGGGTATCGCACAGCGAATAATGGAAGGTGTGACCCCGTAGCGGGCGATCCAGTTGATCCGGGTTAGGTTGCGGTTGCGGCCAGGCCAATTGTTGCATGCCCAGGCCCGCCACGCGCGACTGAAAGACGATCTGGCCCGGCAGCAGGCCCCACATCGGCCAGTGCTGGCCTTCAAAGCTCATCTGCTCGAACAAGGGCAGCATGCCCCCACATTCGGCCCAGACTGGTTTGTCTGCTGCCACATGCTGACGGATCTGCTCCGCCAAGGTCTGACATCGGCCCAGCGCCTCGGCATGCAACTCCGGATAGCCGCCCGGCAGCCACAGCGCATCGCAGGCCGGCAGCGAATCACCCGCCAGCGGACTGAAGAAAACGAGTTCGGCCCCCAAAGCCTGCAAGGTGTCGAGATTGGCCGGATAGATGAAGGAAAAGGCCGCATCGCGGGCGACGGCAATGCGCCGGCCAGCCAGCAGGGCCGGAAGGGGCTGGATAACCCCCATCACCCAGGATGAACCGAGCTTCCCCGGCTCAAATGACGGCAGCGCAACATCCGGCGGCAGAAAATCCGTCTGCCACGCCACCAGCCGCGCTTCATCGAGCTGCCCCAGCACCGTATCGACCAGCGCATCGGCCGCCGCGTCGAGCCGTGCAAGTGCATCCGGCAGTTCACTGCCCGCAATCAGGCCCAGATGACGGGAAGGCAGGCCAAAGCGCTCATCACGCAAGACGGCCCCCAGAAAAGTCCCGCTCCGTCGATCATCGTCATCATCACGGCCACCCGCCGCACCAGCCTGAACCGGCGCCGCGTAACCAGCGCCCGACCCACCTGCCCTTGACGACGGAACGGCAGCCGGTGTCGGTGTCGGTGTCGGTGTCGCCAGCGATGATGCCACCTTGGCCACGGCGCCTTCATGCTCCAGCGGCTTGTGAGCCGCCCCCTTCGTTTCTGCCAAAGCCCCCGGCCGCTGCCGGATCGCATCGGCCAACAGTTGTGCATGCCGCGGGCTGGCCACCCGGTTGGCCAGCGCACCGGCCCACCGCAGGCCCGGCATCCAGGTTGCCAGCCCATGCGCCAGCGCCCCGAAGGTGCCCACCATCTTGCCCGCGTCGATCACCGCCATCACCGGCATGCCAAGGCGCTGTGCCAATTCCGCCGCCGACGGTGTGCCGTCATACAGGCCCATCACCCCTTCCACGATGATCAGATCGGCCTCCGCCGCCGCCTCATAAAGGCGCTGGCGGATATCGGCCTCCCCCGTCATCCACAAATCCAGGTTGTTAACCGTGGCCCCCGAGGCCATCGTGTGCCAGCCCGGATCCAGAAAATCCGGCCCATACTTGAACACCCGCACCCGCCGGCCCTGCCGTGTCAGCAGACGCGCCAGCGCCGCCACCACCGTCGTCTTCCCATGCCCAGAGGCCGGCGCACTCACCAGCACCGCCGGCACACGACGCACCCCCTGCTGCGCGCACGCAGCCGGTGAGTCTTGAACCGACACAGGAAAAGCCGACACCGAAGCGGCTTCAGAACGGGAATCTGGGGATGACATCGAACACTCGAAGAGACGCCCTCGCGCCGGCCTCCCCGCCGACAGTGGGCTGACTGGCGCGTCTGCATCGAATCATCCGAACCGCTTGGTCTGACCGGCCTGATGAGCCAGCCAGCAGCCTTTCGGCCTCAGGACATCACTCAAACCGTATCGACACAAGGCCGAAACAAGCCTCGGGCCAACCGCTCAGATCAATCGCTCAGATGAAATGCGAACACACCGCGTGTTGGCCGGTATCCGGGCTGGCGGCACAAACAGATGGATCACCTTCCCGGCCTTTGCGCCTGCCGTATTGCCACCGGATAGTGGCGAACATGACAGGTGAACAGCCAGTGGCGTCGAAGACCCTCTGTGGCGGCAGGCACCCGACAAGAGCGCCCACCCTGCCGCACGACCGTTGCGGGGGCAGCGCAGGTCAGCCCCAGCGCCACACCGGCCCTGGTTCCTCCTGCTTCCCGTTTAACCGCGCCCCCGAGAACCAGAGGCGCGAGCACCAACGCCGCGATTGTAGCCGCAAGCCAAAAGCCCTTAGCCGCATGGGGCTATATACCTGTCACCGATACACGAAGGCCCAGGCAATACGACGAGTTGGAGCAAAGATCAAATCTCTTACCCTTCTAAGACGATTCAATAGCTGGCCATTGACAATCATGCCAGCTGCTGAGCCGCCATCCAGGCGTATGGCGTTCCTTACACCCAAAGCGATAAAAACCTGACACAACTCTGCCCCCGTTGTTTCTCCTGTACTAGTGGAAGACAGAAAGACCATCTTACCTTCTGGTGTCTCACCTACCGCAGACCATCGATTTCGATCATTGCCGCCAGAGCAAACTCCATCTCTTAGTATAGAGGTGGATGAACTGATCACTACAGGAATATCGTTCGCCCATCCCCTTAGGTGACCACTCATCAAGCGCCAATCATTTGACCACCTTGATCGCCCCGTAGACGAATGAAACACAGCTACAAATTTTCTGCCCGCTGGCTGACCATTCTCATCCTCATTGGAACCAATCGTGAAACGGTGACCAGTTTCATAGTTATATCCTTTAACGAATCCATCAGCAATCCCAGCACTGTTTATGAAAACCCCTTTATCTCCTCTCCATGTAAATCCATTAATCAAAACCCGAAACCCCTGGTATGAATTTAGGCGCGACAGAGTCAAAACCCATTCATTTTCCAACGGCCTGTAAGTAAGCGATCGATATACAACGTCATAGGATCCCCCTCCTCCCATTGACCAAGCATTTGTCACCACCATATGCACGAAAGGGGGAACATCCGTACAAGCCGATGGAAGATGAAACATACCTCCCGTCTTCAACGACAAATCCATCTTCTCCTGAAAATCAACATCCTTAATCAAGTTGAGGCATGATGAAAGACCTGCCCGTTGAGCACGAAAGGTGCTACCAAAATCCCTTCCTGTTTTCTGACCAGGCCGGAACATTGCCTCAAAATTCAGACGAGAAGCATCTTCTGTATCCCAAATCGAAATACTCACCGTCTTGAAATCCACATTAGCCAAGCTGGCCGCATCAGGATCGCCCAAACGGTTTTCAAGTCTCAGCTTATGATCGGCAAACGGCGGAACCCTTAATTGGAAAGGTTTTTTTAACTTGACAGTAGGAGCAATTACCACATCGGGATACAATCCTCCCGTATCATCGACCATAACCACGAAAACGTGCGGCCTCTTCAATGCCCCTGCTGGCATTTCCAATTGAACGCCATGATTCAATTGATGCGACACGCCCATCAACGGGTTGTAGAACAAATAGCTGGCAGAGGGATCCTCATAGACGTAAGATGCCGACACCGTTTTAAGGCTGACCAAGGCCGCTCTCTTCTGAGAATCTGCTTCAGAGGGCGATGGTTCGTTCCCCTGCAGACCTAACAGCAACTTGGCACGATTGGCCATGTACTGAAGAAACCAAGGCTCAGGCAGTCTAGCTTCGGAGACCACTACGTCTCCTTGTCGATTTTGTGCATACAACCGAACATGGGTTAATGTGCCAGCCGGCATATGGTTTGTCCCCAGAAGGACAGCTGTCTCCATTCCTTCACTGGAAACCGCTCGTACTCGCCCCGTCAGATCAGCAGGCACACATAGCTTTTGAGCACAAAGCTCAATCTTCGTGACCTCCTTCAAATCCAGTGGTTTACGATCCAGCCCTGTGACATAGACCTCAACCGTTGCCTCTTCAAAGCTCGGGCCTGCCCGGACGATATCTTCCATTTCCTTACGGGAAGATTCGCTTTCCCCCTTTTCAAGGAAGTCCAGCGGATTCAGCTCCTTATTCGACTCCAGATGGTGTTTTTGAAGAACAGAGACCCCCTCTTCTTGCGAGGAAGTCGACTGCTGGGCTTGTGCCTGCATCATGGGAAGGCAGATTGACGCCACGAACAAGCACCTCTTCGCCCAAACTTTCCATTGCGCGCCGCGTTGACTCACGTCTCGAAACATGATGCCTCCCAACAAATTGTTTCATACGTAATAAAAAGATACAGCCAAGAGGTTACGCCATCAACTCTAATTGTTTTTATCAATAAGAAAAAACTAATTGTTAAAAACAATGAACTCTAACCGCCTGCGCAACAGCGAGTCTCTCACCACGCTCGACTGGCAGATACCTGAGAGATATCTTCAACCGACATGATCAGAAATAGCCGTTTTCCATACACATCGGCTGGAACGTGTATAGAAAACGCCAAAATGTATACACGTAGTCCCTGATAGTGAAAGCAAAACAGGGTCTCCGAATCGCGTCAGCACAACTTCGCGTCACTACACCTGATCCTATCGATCATCGCTGTGCTGCACTCCGGTTGTGTCGATGGCTCCTGCCCGTTCAGTCTGAGCCAACTTTTGGCGACCTCGGTAACAAGGCACAGCAGACGATGCCGACGTTATCCTGCTGCGGCCTCCTCAAGCTGGCTTGAGCAGCTTGAGCCGGATGAAGCTTCCCCCCAAACCAATTAGCCAATCAAACGAGCAAAACAGCCACACGGACAACTCAGCGAAAAACAAGGCTAATGTTTTTCAAAAAAACACAAATGGTTTCATAAAACCCGATGATATATCCAACGTTAAATCCACTTTACACCCTACGTCCCCCGGCCTAATCTGATCATAAAGTTGCAGCCTCGTTACATGGAAACTTTTCCGACACTTGGAAGCAGCCATGCATCGAGGACATGACAGAACGTCATCAATCACCTCATCCGTATTGCAAGGAGACAGACACAACGCATATTCGGATGTTTGGTAGCCATTCAAAAAATGGCTTGGTCAAAAACGGATACCAAAGTTCATGCCAATACCCTCTACAAAAGGAGACTGTGATGAAAACGATTACTCATCGAATTTCTGCCTTGGCAATTGCGATGCTTCTGTTCGCAGCCCTAGTGGGATATTCACCAACCTCTCATGCCGGAGGTTGCGGCTATTATGACCCAGGCACCAAATTCCAAGAGCAGCTTATTTACGGCAATGTTCCGGGCATCGGGAACACACTCATCGGCAAACTATCCCTGTATTACAGCTCTGTATACAAGGGAACCAATATTGCATGTCTCACTCACGAGGGTATTGCCTACAACGTCCCTCTTCATACTGCGGTCAAGATCTGGCGCTGCGCTGCTCCCCCCAAACCCGGTTCTAATGGATGCGCTCATACCGACGCTTTTCATGAAGACATCGGCAGGCGATATAAACAGATTGCAGGGGCTGTTCAAGTGACTGGCACTCGTGATCGATGCGTCATCGTTTATGGACACATCCAGGTTCCCGGAACCAAGAGGGTGAAAATCGTCGTCATGAAACCAACCGGATGCCTATTCGCCACGGAGCCACAGGTGATCAACGGCACACTCCCGTGACAAGTGCGTACTCCGCAGTGGAAACACACAGCCGCTGTACCGTGATCATCCAGAGGAATCCCAGCCTCATTGTGACGAAGTATGTACCCTGTGCAGCGGCGCCCCCAAAGCCGGCAGCCGAAGCTACACGCCCAAGTAAGCCACAGCCGCCGTACCGGGTGCATGCCGACGAATCCATTACCGTCAGGTTGTGAGGAGGTATGTACCCGGTACGGCGGCCCCACTCGAAGCACCGCCCGCCCTAAAACCCACAAATCAGCAAATCAGCAAAAATCTTGGCCTCCAACAGCAAAAAGGGCCAGCATCCCGCCAGCCCCATCAATCCGCACGCAAAACCCAACATCAAGCGTGCTTGGCATCCACCTGATAAGCCGCCATCGTAGGCGACCCCGTCCGCAACGCCTCGATGTCACACCCCTCATACAGCTCAAACGGCTGATGAATCCAGGGGCTTTCCGACATCCGCTCCACACAGTACTCCGGCTCGAACACCGAAATCGGTTTTTTCCACAACACTGCCGTGCGAATCTCGATGATGCCCGCGTGACGCTCTTGCAAGAACGGAATCAACTGGCGCAAGGTTTCGCCCGAATCCACCAGATCGTCGGCGAGCAGGATGCGGCCTGTCGTCACGTCTTCGGCCGAGCTGATCGTGGAGCCGATCTTCAGCTCGCCCTGCCCCACCACATTACCGGTCGTGCGATACGAGCTGGTTGTCATCACCCCCAAGGGTTTCTCGAAAATCCGTGACAGCACATCCCCCACCCGAAGCCCGCCACGCGCGAGCGCGATGACCGAGTCGAACTGCCAGCCCGAATCATGAATCTGCAAGGCGAGGCGCTCGATCAGGCGGTGATACTCGGCCCAGTCACAAAACAGATGTCCCTTGCTCATGTTCAGCCTCTTGATGCTTGTCTGCTGCTTGTCAATTTCTTATTTGGCCGGGTGCTTCAGCACGATCGTTTCATCCCGATCCGGGCCGGTGGAGACGATGTCGATCGGCGCGCCCGAGAGTTCGGCCAGACGCTTCACGTAACGCTGGGCAGCCTCGGGCAGGTCTTCCCAGCGACGGGCACCCTTCGTGCTCTGCTGCCAGCCCGGCATCTCTTCGTAGACGGCCTGGCAACGGCCGACGGCCGGCGCCCCGGTGGGCAGCCGGTCGACGCGGCAGACCGTGCCATCGGGCTTCGTCATCTCGTAGTGCGTGCAGATCTTGACCGTCTCCAGACCATCGAGCACGTCGAGCTTCGTGAGGCACAGCGCGGCCACGCCGTTCAGCTCGATCGAGCGACGCATGATGACGGCATCGAACCAGCCGCAACGGCGCGGACGGCCGGTGACCGAACCAAATTCGTTGCCCTGCTTGGCCAGATGTTCGCCGATGGCGTCATTCAACTCGGTGGGGAACGGCCCGCTGCCCACACGGGTGGTGTAAGCCTTGGCGATGCCAAGCACGAAATGCAGGTTGCTCGGGCCGATGCCCGCGCCGGCTGCCGCCGCACCTGCGATGCAGTTGCTGCTGGTGACGAAAGGATAGGTGCCGTGGTCGATGTCGAGCAGTGCTCCCTGCGCGCCCTCGAACATCAGGTGTTCACCACGCTTCAAGGCATCGGCCAACAGGCCCGCCACGTCGGCCACCATCGGTTTCATCCGCTCGCCATAGGCGATGGCCTCATCGGCCACCTGCTGCCAGTCGAGCGTGGGCGCCTGGTAGTAGTTGGCCAGCGTGAAGTTGTGCAGGTCGAGCGCTTCGCGGATGCGTTCGCGCGCCTGCTCAGGAATATAAAGATCTTCGACACGAACGGCGCGGCGGGCCACCTTGTCTTCATAGGCCGGGCCAATGCCACGACCGGTGGTGCCGATCTTGGCGTCGCCACGCTTGGCTTCGCGGGCCTGATCGAGCGCGACGTGATAGGGGAGGATCAGCGGACAGGCCGGGCTGATGCGCAGGCGGCTGCAGACATCGACGCCGGCATTTTCCAGCTCGGTGATTTCGGTGAACAGTGCCGAGGGCGACAGCACGACGCCATTACCGATATAACAGGTGACATCGGCGCGCAGGATGCCCGAGGGAATCAGCCGCAGCACCTGTTTGCGGCCATCGACCACCAGCGTGTGGCCGGCGTTGTGGCCGCCCTGGAAGCGCACGACGCCCTTGACCTCATCGGTCAGCAGATCGACGACCTTGCCCTTGCCTTCATCACCCCACTGGGTGCCCACAATCACCAGATTCTTGCTCATCCCTTTTTCCCCAAAACCTGCCATTGACCATCCAGGCATTCGATTCGTCGATCGAAGGACACGCTGCCAAGTCGGCTGATGTCCTGACCGGGTAACAACTGCAATACGCATTCGCCGGCGTCACGCAACTGCTCGATCAAAGCCAACAGCGCCGGGTCTTCAGACCAAGGGGCGATGATAATGGCTGAGGCGGCCTGATGGCGGCGTAATTCGACCAGTTCACGCAGATCGAGCGAAAATCCGGTGGCGGGGCGGGCTCGGCCGAAGGCGGCACCGATGCCGTCATAGCGGCCACCACGGCCCAGCACGCGTGCATGACCGGCCACGTAACCGGCAAAGGTCAGCCCCGTGTGATAACGAAAGCCCTGCACGTCGGCCAGATCAAGGGCCAGCTGCACGCGTCCCTCGCAGGCATGGCGTGTCAGGCGCGGGGCGCGCAGCAGCGCTTCCAGCTCGTCGAGCAGGCTGATGGCGGCTGGCCAGGGCGCAAACACTTCGCGAGCGCGCGTCATCGCGTCATCCACCGGGCCGAAGCACTCGGGCAACGCCATCAGCGCGCGGGCGGCGGCCGAGTCGGCATAAGGCGCAAGCAGCGACGCCAGTGCAGGCAGATTTCGGGCGAGCAGAAGGCCCAGCACGGTTTCTTCATCCACCTCGGGTAGTTCTGCCAGGAGCAGATTGGCCAGGCCCAGGTGGCAGACATCCAGGCGCACGGGGCCAAGATCGGCCAAATCGAGCGAACGCAGAAAGAGGTCGATCACCTCGATGTCGGCCTCGATACCGGCGTGACCGTAAATTTCGGCGCCAATCTGTACCGGCTCGCGCGAGCCGGCCAGCCCACTCGGACGCGTGCGCAGCACCGAAGCACAGTAACAGAGGCGCGTGACATCGCGGCCCTGAAGGAGGTGGGCGTCGATACGGGCCACCTGCGGCGTGATGTCGGCACGCACGCCGAGGCTCTGACCGGTGAGCTGGTCGATCAGCTTGAAGGTTTTCAGGTCGAGGTCACCAGCCCGACCGATCTGCAGCGAATCGAGGTATTCGACGAGCGGCGGCAGCACAGGCTCGAAGCCATGACGCCGGTAGCAATCGAAGAGTGCTCGCCGTAGCGATTCAAAATCCTGTGCCTGCTGGGGCAACAGATCAGAGATGCCTTCCGGCAACTGCCAACGGTTTTTCATGAAAGCCACATCACCAACAGGCCCGCAAGCAGCAGGCTGAGGCCGAAGAAACGCAATTGGCCGTCACGTAGCCTGAGCAGGTGCTGAACGGTTTCGCGCCAAGCGGCAGGTGCCACAAAGAGCACGATGCCTTCCAGCAGCAACGCCAAACCAAAACCCAGTACCCAGGGCGAGACGGCCATGTCGTCCATCGACGAAATTCAGATCAGACAGGAATGGAGCGTGTCATGCACGGATTCGTCTCCGCGCTGGCCCCCAAACCGCAGGCACACAAGACGCCGCAAACGAATCCATCGGCCGCACCTCAGGTGCGGCCCTCACACCACGCTGATTCTATCGGGAAGCCGGACTGAGCACAGCCGAACCGGGGTTGGTCTGCTTCTCGGCCCGTGCGCCACGGAAATACTTGAAGAAATCGGCTTCAGGATCGAGCACGAGCATGTCGGCCCGATCGGCAAAAGACGCGCGATAGGCTTCAAGGCTTCGGTAGAAGCTCGCGAACTCGGGGTTCTTCCCAAAGGCTTCGGCATAGATGCGGCTCGCTTCGGCGTCGCCCGCACCGCGCTCCTTCTGCGCGTCACGATAGGCATCGGCCATCAGCACCTCGCGCTGGCGGTCGGCATCGGCGCGGATCTTCTCGCCATCGGCAGCCCCCTTGGCGCGACGCTCGTTGGCCACGCGCTTGCGTTCGGACTGCATCCGCTCGAACACGCGTTCGGCCACATCCGGCGCAAAATCCACCCGCTTCAGGCGCACGTCCACGATGGTGACACCGATCTTCGACAGCTCGCTGGCCACCGCTTTGGAAACCTTCACGACGAGCTGGTCACGTGCGTCGGAAATCACCTCTTTCACCGTGAGACGGGCAATCTCGTTGTTGAGCGCCGAGCGCAGCTGACGACCGATCCGGTCTTCGGCCAGCACCGGGTTGGAACCCACCGACACGAAGAACTGACGCGGATCACTGATGCGCCACTTCACATAGGAATCGACCTGAATGTTGATCTTCTCGGAGGTGATGAAGCGGTCGATCTCGTCGCTATCGTAGGTGAGCGTGCGTTTGTCGAAATAGCGCACCTCCTGAAACGGCGGCGGCAGCTTGAAATACAGCCCCGACTCCCCGATGACGCGCTTGATTTCACCCAGCGCGAACACGACGGCCGACTGGCGCTGATCGACGACGAACAGGCAAGAAAAGGCCAGCACGATCAGGATGCCGATCGTGGTCAACAAAACCATGAAACGATTCATTGCTTTCTCCCGGCAGCGGCAGGGTCAATTCTCAACACGTGGCGGCGGATCATCGGCTGTAACTCCGTTCACGACTTCTGAGCGCATTGACGCTGCCGGTGTTGTCGACCCGGTTGCCCATGTTGGCAGGCTGTGGGGTGTGGGTGCTGACAGGCGCCTGCTCCATCGCTGCCTCGTTGCGGCTGGCTGCGGCCTTCGGCGCACTGCCGGCCCCCGCTTTTTCCATCAACTTGTCGAGCGGCAAATACAAGAGGCTGCCATTGCTCTTGGCGTCCATGTAGACCTTGGTGGTGTTGGAGAAAATTTGCTGCATCGTCTCCAGATACATCCGCTCGCGCGTGACCGCCGGCGCTTTCGCATATTGCGACAGCACCTGGTCGAAGCGCAACGCATCACCCTGGGCCTGCGCGATGACACGAGCCCGATAACCCTGAGCCTCCAGCACCAACCGGTCTGCCGTACCACGGGCACGCGGGATGATGTCGTTGGCATAAGCCTGGCCTTCGTTGATGAGGCGCTGACGATCCTGGTCGGCCTTGTTGGCATCCTCAAAAGCCGCTTGCACCTGCTCGGGCGGCTGGGCCTGCTGGATCGTGAGGTCGACCACGGTGATCCCGAGCTTGTAGCGATCCAGAATGGCCTGGGTCAGCTCCTGCGCATCTTCGGCAACTTGCGCCTTCTCTTCATAGAGCACCTCATCGGTGCGCCGCCGCCCCACCACCTCACGGATGGCGGATTCGGCCACCTGCCGGATCAGCTCCTCGGAGCCGGCCGAGAGGTTGTTCTGAAAGAGGAAGTCATCGGGGTTGCCGATGCGGTACTGCACGGCAAACTGCAAATCGACGATGCTCTGGTCACCGGTGAGGATCAGCGACTCCTTCAGCACCTTGTTGCGCACCGAGTTGCGATAACCGATCTCGATCTGGCGCAGGCGCGAACGGTCGACGATTTCGGCGGTGTCGATGGGATACGGCATGCGCCACTGGATGCCGGCCTCGGTCGTCATGTACTTGAACTGACCGAAGCGCAGCACGGCGGCCACCTGCCCTTCCTGCACGATGTAAAAGCCGCTACCAAGCCACAGCAGGCCCGCCACGGCACCGATGATGCCCAATCCCGTGAGCGCACCGCGCCCGGACATGGGGGTGGGCGGCTTGCGCCCCGGCGGCAACATGCCACCGCCATTGCCGCGCCCGCCGCGCTTGTTGCCAAAAAGGCCGTTGAGCTTGCCGCTCAGATCCTGCCAGAACTCATCCAGATCAGGCGGCCCTTCGGGCGGGCGCTGCTGTGGGAGCCGCTCGGGCGGACGAGCCGCGGGTGGCTGGTTGCCAGCAGGCGTGTGGCCACCGCCCAGCGCAGGCGGCGCAGGCTGCGGCTTGGGCGCCTCATTGGCTGGCTCAACCGGGGGGCGATCGGCCGATGGTGCGGGTGTCTGATCATGTGCGCCACCGGGGGAACCGGCACTACGCCCCCAGCCCGAATCATCATTGGAAGACATCTGCATGCAAGAACCTGTTGAAGAGGAAAGGCAGGGTTAAACGGCATCCGAATCGTGCTCTTCGGCCGATTCAGCCAGCTCGCCGAAGGGATCGACACCGTCCAGCCCGGATGCGAAGGATTCGTCATCCGGTGTCGGGAATGCGTTATGCAGCGCCTGTGCCCGTAGCACCTCGCGCAACAGATCAACGCCCTCCCCTGTTTGGGCGCTCAATGACAAACTGCTGATCCTACCATAGGCATCGTGCCGCAGACCGGGTTCGGTGCCTGTCTGGTCGATCTTGTTGAAGACCAGTATCTGCTCGATGTCACCCGCGCCGATTTCAGCGATGACCTCATTGACGGCCTCGATCTGAATGTCCCGATCGGCCGAGCCGGCATCGACCACATGCAGGAGCAGATCGGCTTCAGCCGTTTCTTCGAGAGTGGCACGGAAAGCCGCCACGAGACCGTGTGGCAAATCCCGGATGAAGCCCACGGTGTCGGACAGCACGATGTCCTGGCCATGACCGCCCAGGTTGAGCCGACGCGTGAGCGGATCAAGCGTGGCAAAGAGCTGATCGGCCGCCAGGGCACCGGCACGGGTCAGCCGATTGAAGAGCGTGGACTTGCCCGCATTGGTGTAACCCACGAGCGAAACCCGCAACGCCTCACCGCGCTGACGCGCCCGCCGCCGCGTGCGGCGTTGGCGCTCGACTTTCTGCAGCCTGGCACGCAAGCGGCGAATCTTGTCATCGATCATCCGCCGATCCAGCTCCAGCTGGGTTTCACCGGGGCCGCCACGCACGCCGATGCCGCCGCGCTGGCGTTCCAGGTGCGACCACATCCGCACCAGGCGCGACGCCTGATGCTGAAGGCGTGCCAGCTCGACCTGCAGCTTGCCTTCGTTGCTGCGGGCGCGCTGCGAGAAGATCTCGATGATCAGCTCGGTACGGTCGGCCACCTGCAGGCGCCACAGGCGTTCGAGGTTGCGCTGCTGGATGGCACTGATCGGGTGATCGAAGAGGACAAGACCGATCTTGGCCGCCTTCAGTTGCTCGCCCAGCCGCTCGGCTGCCCCCGCCCCCAGGTAATAGGCAGGGTCTGGCTTGGGACGGCGCAGCACCTCGCGCAGCACGGGCGTCAGCCCGGCAGAGCGGGCGAGCGCGTCCAGCTCATCGAGGTCGTCGGCGGTGATCCGCTGGCCCTGGGTGGCCACGGACAACAAGGCGACCTGGTCAGGTTTCGGCCCCTGCTCGCTGGCCTTCTGGGCCGTGAACTGCGTTTTCAGTGTGCGCCACCGTCTGGCTGGAAGTCGATCGGACGACCAGGCACCACCGTGGAGATGGCATGCTTGTAGACCATCTGCGTCACGGTGTTGCGCAATAGCACCACGTACTGGTCGAAGGATTCGATCTGGCCCTGCAGCTTGATGCCATTGACGAGATAGATCGAGACCGGCACATGCTCCTTGCGCAGCTGGTTGAGAAACGGGTCTTGTAGTTGTTGGCCTTTGTTGCTCATGATTCTTCTAGTGATAAGGGTCAGCGGGTCACCGCGCAACGCGCGTCGGAACCCGTGTTTTGAGCGTCGAGAACGCTCACTTTAACTCAAATTGGTACCAACCGTCTGTTTTCTGGTACGAAACCGCCTTCGGCAAGCCGGAGATCCGGTACCTGGGACAGTTTGACCGACTCGGTTGCATGGATGACACCTGCGTTCCAAATAGGGGCAAAGGCCCGCTTTGCAATGCCTTGGCCCCTGGTTTCAGGCAGGTGAAATCATTTTTTGGGCGCATAGGGGTTGAGGCTGGCGCGAAACTCGATGCGCAGCGGCGTGCCCTGCAGATCGAGACGCTCACGAAACCACCCCTCCAGATACCGCCGATAGCTGTCGGTGACTTTGTCCAGCGCGCTGCCATGGATCACGATGACCGGCGGATTCTGCCCGCCCTGGTGCGCATAGCGCATCTTGGGCCGGAACGGCCCCTGGCGCGGTGGCGGCTGATGCTGAACGGCAGCCTGCATCATGCGCGTGAGCTTGGGTGTGGAAAGCTTGCGGGTGGCAGCAGCACGCGCATCGTCCACGGCCTTCATCAGCCGGTCGAGCGAGCGACGCTTCAAGGCCGAGATCGTCAGCATCGGCGCCCAATCCAGAAAATACAGCTTGCGCTCGAACTCGCGTACTACATCCCGGCGCTCGTCGGCCGGCACCGCATCCCATTTGTTCAGCGCGATGACGAGCGCCCGGCCCGCCTCGAGGATGTAGCCGGCAATGGCGGCATCCTGCTCCGAGACACCTTCGACTGCATCGATCATCAGCACGGCCACGTTGCAGTCCTCGATGGACTGCAGGGTTTTGACGACCGAGAATTTCTCGACGGTGTCGAAAACCTTGCCCCGACGACGCAGGCCGGCCGTGTCGATCAGCTGGTAATCACGCTCGCCAAAGCGGAAATCGACCGCGATCGAATCGCGGGTGGTGCCCGGCTCATTGAAGGCGATCAGGCGCTCCTCGCCCAGCAAGGCGTTGATCAGCGTGGATTTGCCGCTGTTCGGACGTCCGACGATCGCCACCCTCACCTGCCGGTCGGCCTGTTGGGCGTCGATCTCGGCGCCGGTCAACCCGCCTTCGGTGGCCGCGTCGGCCTTGCGCACGAGCTTGCCGGCGGCATGCTGCTTTTCAGCCGCCTTGGCCGCCTTCAGCGCCGCCTGCTGGCGCCGCCGCCGGTCCCGCCGGGTGTCGGTGTCGAAGCCTTCTTCTTCCGGCGTTTCTTCGCCGTCGTCGAAGCCCCGCTCGGCCAGATCATCGAGGCAAGCCTCGATCATCGCGTGCACGCCATCGCCGTGCGTGGCCGAGATCGCCATCGGCTGCCCCAGCCCGAGCGCGTGGAACTCGGCGGCCGCCATCGGCCGCGAGATGCCTTCGGTCTTGTTCACCACCAGCAGCACCTGGCGCGCCGTGCGTCGCAGCTCCTTGGCGATTTCCTCGTCACGCGCCGTCAACCCCTGACGACCATCGACGACGAAGATGACCACATCTGCCTCGATGACGGCCTGGCGTGTCTGACGCGCCATCTGCTCGGCCACCCCCGAGGCGGCCACCGGCTCGAAGCCACCGGTGTCGATCAGCACGACCCGACGCCCACCGATGGTGGCCGGGCCGTAGTGACGATCCCGCGTGAGGCCCGGAATGTTGGCCACGAGCGCATCGCGCGAGCGGGTCAGGCGGTTGAAGAGCGTCGATTTGCCCACATTGGGGCGTCCAACCAGCGCAATGACCGGTACCGTTTGATTCATGTCAGCGAAGGGTGACGGCCGCTACCGTGCCATCCAGAGTTTGAACATAGGCCATGCCGTCATCCACCCGAGGGGGCGTGGCAAAGGCCGAATCATCGAGATCGATACCTGCCAGCGTGCGGCCATCGGCCAGCGACAGCACCGTCAGGCGCCCGTACGAGTCGCCAAAGAGCACACGATCCTGATCGGCCACGACCGGCGCAGTCAATCGACGGCGCACGTAGCCCTCCTGCCGCCAGGCAGTACCACCACCAGGGCGGATCAGCTGCACGACCTCGCCCGCATCGACCAGCACCAAGGCATCGGAGGTGGCCGCCACACCGCTGGACGAGCTGAGCGCACGGCTCCAGCCCGTTTCACCATCATAGGCGCTCACACAGGCCACGCGGCCTTGATAGGCCACAGCACAGAGCTTGTCCTCCATCAGCACCGGCGCGCCCACCACGTCGATCAGGCGTTCCAGCTCGGTGGCCCCCAGCGAAGACGCGATGGTCGTTTCCCAGCGCGGTGCACCCAGACGCACATCGAGCGCGACGAGGCGCGCCTGCGGCAGACCCAGATAGACCGTGTCGCCATCGACGAGCATCGGGCTGCTCTGACGGAGTGTGAGCAGGGCATTGGGCGCCTGCCAGCTCCAGCGCACGGTGCCACCGCCACGCTCCAGCGCAACGACTCGGCCTTCCACCGTGCGCACCAGCACGACCGCCTCGGTGATGACGGGCGCGGTCGTCACCTCCCCATGAAGCGGGGTCGTCCAGCGCTGCTTGCCCTCCGTGTCCAGCCCGATGACCGTGCCATCGCGATTGACGACGACGATCAGATCCTCGTCGGCATCGAGGCCGGCAGCGGCCTTGCCATCGATCCGGAAGGCCGCCAGCTCCTTGCCCTCGTCACGTGAGAGCAGACGAACCCGGCCCTTCTCATCCACCACCCACAGGCCACGACTGGTGATCGCTGGCTGAAAGCCGGCCAACGCCTTGCCGCCCCGCGTGTTCTTCCAGCGCACACGCGCCGTGTCGGGCTGCTGGGCGGCCGGATAGGGCGGCGGTGCAGCGGCATCATCGCCAAACAGGGCACAACCCGTCATCGACACGAGCGCGGCGGCCAGCGCCGCACCGACAAGCCCGCGACGCAGCCGAGCGCCCTGCCCCCGGGTCAAGGCCGGATTCCTCGAAGAGACGGTTCGCATCAGTTGTCCACCATGTCGAGCTTGAGCTGAACGAGCGGACGCAGCGGGGCGGAAGCCGGCAACTGATCGAGCGCTTTCTGGTATTCGGCCTTCGCCTCGCCCTTCTTGCCCTGAGCCGTCAGCACGTCTCCGCGCCGATCGGCCACATTACCAGCCATTTCACCCTGTGCCTGCCCGATGCGCCCCGGATCGAGCGCCTTCAGCGCTTCATCGTACTTTTTCTGGTCGAGCAGCAGGCCCGCGAGCCGGATGCCCGCAATCTGCCTGAAGCCCTGTTCCTGGCTCTGCCGGACGACGCCGTCGAGCACCTTGGCGGCATCCTCGGCCTTGCCGGCCTTCACATAAGCATCGGCCACCCGAAGCCCGGCCATGCCCACATAGCTGCTGTCACCGTGATCATCCAGAATGACCTGGTAGCGCTCACGGATCTGGGCCTCCTTGCCGGCGTCGATCACGTTGATCAGCCCGGCATAGGCTTTGGCGGCCTCAGCGGCACGGTCGGCCTGATACCAGTTCCAAGCCCGCCAGCCGGCGAACACGGCTGCCGCAATGACCAGAAGACCAAGAATCTTGTTGCCATGACGCGCCCAGAACGCCTTCAGCTCGTCGATTTGTTCCTGATCCTGAAGGTTGTATGCCATCTCTTTTCCTATCCCTAAAAACGCTGGACACCGGCGCCAGACCGGTACCTGCCTGCGCGTGTTGAAACTGATTGCTTCCCGCGCCGGCCCCAAAACCCTGCACCGGCCACGACATGAGCCGGTAAAGCATCACGATCAGCCGAAGGCCGCCCGTGCAAACGCTTCGGCCACCCCGGCCAAGCTGATGCGCGTCTGACGGCCACCATGCCCCTCGGAAGATTCGCGCAACCACTTGAGCGTGGCTTCGCCGCGACTCAGCTCATCATCTCCGATGATCAACGCAAATTGTGCCGCACTGGCGCCCGCCCGCTTGAATTGGGATTTGAAACTGCCGCCCCCGGCGTGCATCAGCACGTTGAAACCGTGGGCACGCAGTGCTTCAGCCGCCCGAAGCGCTGCCGCCGTCGTGCCCGCGCCACTGCTGATGATGTAGACATCCAGCGGCTCCGGCCCGGCCAGCCCGCCCGCCTGCTCGACCAGATCCAGCAGCCGTTCGACCCCGATGGCAAAACCACATGCCGGCGCGGGTTTTCCGCCCAGCATCTCGATCAGCGGATCGTAGCGGCCGCCGCCGCACACGGTGGCCTGCGCGCCAAGCTTGTCCGTCACCCACTCGAAGACCGTGCGGTTGTAGTAATCCATGCCACGCACGAGCCTGGGGTTGATGGTGGCCGGGATGCCGAGGTCGGCCAGATATGCCTGCAACTGCTCGAAGTGCTCTCGGGCCGGCGCTTGCAGATAATCGAGCAGTTTGGGCGCGGTGGCCACCACTTCCTGCATGGCCGGATTTTTCGTGTCCAGAATGCGCAGCGGGTTGCTGTGCAGGCGGCGCTTGCCGTCTTCGTCCAGCAGCTCGGCATGGCGCTCGAAGTGCGCGATCAGATCCTGGCGGTGGGCCGCCCGTTCGGCCGCATCCCCGATCGAGTTGATCTGGAGCTGCAAGCCACTGAGACCCAGATCATCCCAGAGGCGCTGGCCCATCGCGATCACCTCGGCATCCACGTCCGGGCCGGCAAAGCCCAGTGCCTCGATGCCCACCTGGTGAAACTGGCGATAGCGGCCGCGCTGCGGGCGCTCATGACGGAACATCGGCCCACTGTACCAGAGCCGTTTCGGCCCGTCGTAGAGCAGGTTGTGCTCGATGACGGCCCGCACGACGCCCGCCGTGCCTTCGGGACGCAGCGTGAGCGCCTCGCCATTGAGCGAATCGGTGAAGGAATACATCTCCTTCTCGACGATGTCGGTGACGGTGCCAAGACCACGAGCAAAGAGCGGCGTGGGTTCCACGATGGGGGTGCGAATCTGGGTGTAGCCGTAGCTGCGCGCCCAGTTCGCGACGATCTCGTCAAAACGTTGCCAACGGGGCGAAGCGCCAGGCAACAGATCGTTCATGCCCTTGACGCCGGCCAGTTTGTTTGCGGCCATATTCTCTCGTGTGAATTGCTTGAAACAGCACCGACCCCCGCCGGTGCCTCGTCATCTGCACGGTGGCAGGTGCTTCATCGTACCGCACCCTCGGGCGATCAGCCCGCCTCGACCACCACTTGGGTGGCAGCCGAACCATAGCGGCGCAGCACGTACTCGTTGACGATATCCTGAAACTCTTCGGCGATGCGCTCACCCTTCAACGTGACGGTGCGCTCACCATCGATGTAGACGGGAGCCACCGGGGCTTCATCGGCCCCAGGCAACGAGATGCCGATGTCGGCATGCTTCGACTCACCCGGCCCGTTGACGATACAGCCCATGACGGCCACCTGCATCGTCTCGACCCCCGGATAGCGCTCACGCCACACTGGCATCTGGTCACGCAGATAGCGCTGGATGCGATCGGCCAGCTCCTGAAAGAAGGTGCTGCTCGTGCGCCCGCAGCCCGGACAGGCGACGACCATCGGTGCAAAGGAGCGAAGCCCCATCGTCTGCAGGATTTCCTGCGCCACGACCACTTCCTTGCTGCGATCCCCCCCCGGTTCAGGCGTGAGCGAGATGCGGATCGTGTCACCGATGCCCTGTTGCAGCAGCAGCGACAGCGCGGCCGACGAGGCCACGATGCCCTTGCTGCCCATGCCGGCTTCGGTCAGACCCACATGCAGCGGATAATCACAGCGGCGAGACAGCTCGGTGTAGACCGCCACCACGTCCTGCACATTCGACACCTTGGCCGACAGCACGATGGCGTCGCCCGGCAGCCCGATCCGCTCGGCTTCAAGCGCGCTCTCGATGGCCGAGGTGACCAGTGCCTCGCGCATGACGGCCTGGGCATCCCAAGGCTGCGCACGACGCGAGTTGGCATCCATGAGCCTGGCCAGCACGCTCTGGTCGAGCGACCCCCAGTTGACGCCGATGCGAACCGGCTTGCCATGTTTGGCCGCCACTTCGATCATCTGGCGGTAGTTGTCATCCCGTCGCGAGCTGCTGCCGATGTTGCCAGGGTTGATCCGGTACTTCGACAGGGCCTGCGCACACGCCGGAAAATCCGTGAGCAGCTTGTGGCCGTTGTAATGGAAATCGCCCACGAGCGGCACCGACACGCCCATCCGGTCGAGCTGCTCGCGAATGGCGGGCACCTCGGCCGCCGCGGCCGGCGTGTTGACCGTGATCCGCACCAGCTCCGAGCCAGCCTGCGCCAAGGCTTTGACCTGCACCGCCGTGGCAATGGCTTCAGCCGTGTCGGTGTTCGTCATCGATTGCACCACGACAGGCGCCTCGCTGCCCACCACGACCCGATGCTCTCCACAACGGATCACGACCTGTCGGGTCGGACGGCGCTTGCCGGGGCCAACGGGCATCGGTGTGGTGTGCATCGAATCGGCCTTCGTCCTGGCCAAACCGGGTTCTACTGTCATGGGTCAATCAATCAATCGGATACGAAAGTGCGTGCCGGCACCCGCGCCGGGCACGCAGGCGTCAACGCGACACCGGCGCCCCGGCCTTGGGCGAGGAGGCATCATCGCCACGGGCGGGCGTCACGCCTGATGGCGTCGGCACCACGGCCGGGACATCCAGGCGGGACGCCACGGATTGTGACACAGGCGCGGCCTTGGTGCCGGATACAGGCCAGCGCACCTGCTCGACGACTTGCCCAGCGTCGCCACCCGGCGCTTGTGGGCTGGACGGCTGCGCCGTCCTCGCATCCTGCCGAACCTGACTGAGCCAGCGTTCGGCCGGCCCGAACGAAGCACCACCACCAAACACACCCAGCAGCAGCACGACGACGGCCACGCCCCCTACTCCCCAGGCCATGTTCATTCGACGGCTATGGGTGACGGCAGGCTCGAACTCCACATCCATCTCAGCCAACCGGGCCGCGGCAGACTGCCGCAGAGGCCCCTTCAGCTCGGCCGGCTGCGCATGGCCACCCAGCACCGCCAGCAACGGCGAGACATCCACCGCCAGCAGGTTGGCATAGCTGCGCAGCGCGCCGCGCACGAAGGCATGACCGGGCAACTCGTCGAAACGGCCATTTTCAAGGGCGGCGATCTGACGAACCTGGAACTTGATCTGGCGCGCCACATCCAGGCGACTCCAGCCTCTGGCCTCTCGGGCGGCCTGCAGCGCAGCCGGTGAGGCAATCGGCTCACGCCTCACCGGGCCACCATCCTCACTGGCCACCATGATAGGTGCTGCCGCGCTGATCCAGTCGGGTCGCCTCCGGTGACCGGGGGAAGCGGCGACGCAACTGCTCGGACAGGCGCTCCTCATAGGTGTGATCCTTGGCTTCACGCGCCACACGGATGCCGAGCCAGAGCGTTTCAGCGGTTGGCTGATAGGTGGCCAACAGACGGTCGGCATAGAACTTGGCCTGCTCGTTGTTGCCCTGCTTCAGGTACAGCTCGCCCAGGTTGTACATGGCCACCGCGTTGGAGGGATCGAGCTTGAAGGAACGCAACAGGTAGCCTTCGGCCCCCGAGTCGTCGCCCAACTGCATCAGGCAGATACCGGCGTTGTGAAGCGGCTTGGCCGGTGTCACGTACTGACGATCTTGCGAGGCCACCTCGAAATGGGGAATGGCCTCGCGCTGACGCCTCGTCTGGCACAGGTACCAGCCATAGTTGTTGTTCAGCTCCGCATCCTTGGGACTGAGTTTCAGCGCCTGCTGGAAGCTCTCCTCGGTTTTCTGCGCATCCGACATGGCAGCATAGATCAGCCCCTTCATGCCATAAGCCGCGGCAAAGCCCGAATCGACCTTCAGGGCAGCCTCGGCCTCCTGCAAGGCCAGCGGCAGATTGCCCTGTTGATAATGTGCCACGGCCAGCTCCAACCGGATCTTGGCACGACGGCGCTTCTCTTCAGCAGGTGAACCACGGCTCGTGACTGGTGTGGCCGCCGTCTCCGAACCACTGCCGTTCTTGACGGTTTCGGTCGTGACGCACCCCGCCAGCCCCAAGGCCCATGCCATCACCAGTGCCGACGAGCGCGTCTTCCAACGCCAGCCTGTCGGAGTCATCAAAGCTTTCATCCCTTCCTGCCTCATCGTGTTGTCCGTGATCCTTCGTCAAGCGTGCTCAACCCGTTGTGGCCACCGGGCGTCCGGCTGGACGGTGAATGCGGATGCTGCGCTCCTTCAGGCGCGTGCGATCGACCACTTCACCAGCCAGCTGACCACAGGCAGCATCGATCTCGTCACCTCGCGTGCGCCGGATCGTGGTGACGATGCCGGCACGCTGCAGCACATCCGAAAACAGCCGGATCGAGCGATCGGTCGAGCGGTGCAGGCCCGATTCCGGGAACGGGTTGAACGGAATCAGGTTGAACTTGCACGGCACGTCGGCCACCAGTGACACCAGCTCCTGGGCATGACGCACCGAGTCGTTGATGTCGCGCAGCATCACATATTCAAAGGTGATGAAATCGCGCGGCGCCACCGTCAGGTAACGACGGCAGGCAGCCAGCAATTCAGCCAAAGGATACTTGCGATTGAGTGGCACCAGCTCATCCCGAAGCCGATCGTTGCTGGCATGCAGCGAAACAGCCAGTGCAACGGGGCAATCGGCCGACAAGCGGTCGATCAGCGGCACCACACCCGAGGTGGAAACCGTCACCCGCCGGCGTGACAGACCATAGCCATGATCATCCAGCAAGGCCCGAAGGGCCGGCAGTAAAGCCCCGTAATTGAGCAAGGGTTCCCCCATGCCCATGAACACGATGTTGCTGATCGGGCGAAACTCGGCTTGCGTGTCCTCGATGTCATCATCGAGCATGGCATTGGCATCATTGGCCCCGTTACCACGCCATCGGGGCTGGGCGCCCGGTTCGCGCAGCAGCTGATTGGCCAGCCAGATCTGGCCGAGCACCTCGGCCGTGTTCAGGTTGCGAGAGAACCCCTGCTTGCCGGTGGAACAGAAACGACAGTTGACGGCACAGCCTGCCTGCGTCGAGACACACAGCGTACCGCGACGTGCCTCAGGGATGAACACCGCTTCAACCGCATTACCGGCACCTACATCGAACAACCACTTGCGGGTGGCATCGGCGGCCGTATGATCGGCGATGATGGCGGGCGGCCTGATCTCGGCCTGGCTTTCAAGCTTCTCCCGAAACGCCTTGGCCAGATCGGTCATGTCAGCCCAGTTGGCCACCCCGCGGTGATGCACCCAGCGCATCAGCTGCGTGGCACGAAAAGGCTTCTGCCCCAGCTCGGCGCAAAAAGACTGGAAACCGGCCCGATCGAGGCCCAGCAGATTGACTGGTGTCGGCTCGGAAGACATCATGGTGCAAGCGTCCTGAAAGACGAACGGGCAGAATTGCTCTGCCCGATCAGGCGCGGGCCACGAAACCGGCGACATCGCCAGACTGCGTGACAGCGCGCATCTGAAGCGCATTCATGCTCGCCCGAGGGGGTTCTCCGGGCATATGAGTACATGAGACACGCTGAAGCCTGCCATCGCCCCTCAAACAGTTTGCCGACATAAGCGGCAGGGGCATGGCAGGCTCTGAACGAACGGATGACCCGAAGCCTGCCGGTCAAGCCGGCACGCAGCTCGGGCCACTCGCGCATCAACGCGAGCAGATCTGCATCGAGGGGAAGAAGAAGGCGATCTCGACCGCGGCAGTTTCAGGCGCGTCGGAGCCATGCACGGCGTTGGCGTCGATGCTCTCGGCAAAGTCGGCGCGGATCGAGCCTTTCTCGGCCTTCTTCGGGTCGGTGGCCCCCATCAGCTCACGGTTGCGCAGGATGGCGTTTTCACCTTCGAGCACCTGAACCATGACGGGGCCGGAGATCATGAATGCGACCAGATCCTTGAAGAAAGGACGATCCTTGTGAACGGCATAGAAAGCCTCGGCTTCTGCCTGCGACAGTTGCATCATGCGAGCAGCCACGACCTTCAGGCCGGCGGACTCGAAGCGGGCGAGGATCTGGCCGATGACATTCTTGGCAACGGCATCGGGTTTGATGATCGAGAGGGTACGTTCGACAGCCATGAAAAGCTCCTGAGAGCCGGCCACAGAGGAAACGGGCCGGACATATTTGTTGGGGTTAGCCCTAGATTATAGCAACGAACACCTGTTGGCAGGCAGGCGACGCGCTCGCGATGCCCATCCCGCCATCAACCCGCCCCTCCCGTATCCCCCCGCCCACCAGACAGCGCGCGGCCGGCTTGAAAAAACCCGCCCGCTCCCGCATCTGGCACGCTGAAGCACGGGATGAAGGCATGCACAACATGAAGGGGTGAGTCCAGGGCGTGAACCCGCTCGCTCACCCTGTCACCACTCGCGGCATCCAGCCGCCAACCACAGGTGCAGTGCAGCACGCCGCCTGGCGGGAGGGATTTCGCATCACCCTGATTTTTTTGAAGAAAAACCCGCCTGCGCCCCCCAAATCCGTATAATGCCCGTTGGCCCATTGTCTGACTTTGGCCCCCTTTCTTTCATCTGGAGACCATCCAATGGCGATTGACCACTACACCTCCCCCTATGAACAATCCGGCGCGGTTGCGGCCACACGCAACCGCGTGCTGCGCAACACCTATGGCCTGCTGGCACTGTCGATGATTCCGACCGTGATCGGCGCCTGGGTCGGCGTCTCAACCGGCTTCAGCTTCTTTGCCGGCAACCCCCTCATCGGCTTCATCGCCTTCATGGCCATTGCCTTCGGTTTCATGTTCGCCATCGAACGCACGAAGAACAGTGGCATGGGCGTCGTGCTGCTGCTGGCCTTCACCTTCTTCATGGGCCTGATGCTGTCACGGCTGATCGGCTACGTGCTCGGCATGAGCAACGGCGCCTCGCTGATCATGATGGCCTTCGGCGGCACGGCGGCCATCTTTGGCATCATGGCCTCGATCGCCACGGTCTCGAAGCGCGACTTCTCCAGCATGGGCAAGTGGCTGACGATCGGCTTCGTCGTGATCCTGCTGGCCGCAGTGGCCAACATCTGGCTGAAGATTCCGGCGCTGATGCTGACGATCTCGGCCCTGGCCATCGTGATCTTCTCGCTTTTCATCCTGTTCGACCTGAACCGCATCGTCAACGGCGGTGAAACGAACTACATCACGGCCACGCTGTCGGTTTACCTGAGCATCTACAACGTGTTCAGCAACCTGCTGTCGATCCTCGGCATCTTCGGCGGCAACAACGATTGAACGCCCTGCCCTGCGCCGGTTGCCCAACAACCGGCGCCAACCACAAAAGCCAGCCTGCTCACCGCATGGCTGGTTTTTTTATGCCAGCCCCCCGTCTGCCATACCCAAAGAACTCTTGGAAACTCTTGGAGCTTGAGCACAGCGCAACACACCCAAAAAGCTTGGGCCAAGGCACATAAGCCATCACGCACGCCGCCAGCGCTGCTGCCCAAACGACAAAAGCAAACAGCAAAGCAAAAGCTTTGGAAAATGAAGGGGAATTTTCGAAGCGCGGGCCTGTTGCCCTGAGAAAGCCACAGAACAGTGACTTGAGATGGCGTCCCGTAGGGGATTCGAACCCCTGTACTCACCGTGAAAGGGTGATGTCCTAGGCCTCTAGACGAACGGGACCTGATACAACCAACTGCTTGCTGCTGAGTTAACTGCCTCGCAAGAAGCTTTGCAGTATAACTGGTTTTATTTTCTTCTGCAACTAACAAGTTAGTTACTGAAGCATCTTCTTGAAAACGACTGCCAAACCAAAACAACCTTCGCCTCATTCAAGACAACCAAGCTTCCGACCTTGAACCAACCCAATCAGAAACTTGATCACCTTTAAATGGTGGAGGTAAGCGGGATCGAACCGCTGACCTCTTGCATGCCATGCAAGCG
>JAUNKF010000033.1 GCA_030532895.1 Lautropia sp.
CAGGCTTTCGATCCGGCCGGGTTGATCAACCCCGGCCGCTGGTATGACTGGTTGTGAGTCAGAACGAATAGATCATGGAAACCCGACTTGTCGAACGCTTCCGCCACACGCCTGATGGCATCGAGGCTGAGCAGATTTTGCGCACTTGCGTGCATTGTGGCTTCTGCACGGCCACCTGTCCCACCTATCAGGTGATGGGCGATGAAAAGGACGGCCCCCGTGGGCGCATTTACCTGATGAAACAGGTCCTCGAGGGCGCCACCCCCACGATGGCGACGATGACCCATCTGGATCGCTGTCTCACCTGTCGCAACTGCGAAAGCACCTGTCCGTCTGGTGTCAAGTATTCGCATCTGTTGGACATCGGCCGGAAGGTGGTTGAGGCACAGGTCGAGCGACCACTGGCGCAGCGTTTCTCTCGCGGCTTTCTCATCTGGCTGATCGGCAAGCGCCCTCTGTTTCATGGCCTGATGAAAACCGCCCGATGGCTGCGTCCGGTGCTACCGGCCGCCATTCAGGCCAAGGTGCCCGTGGTGCGCGAGGTGGGTCATTGGCCCAAGCGTCACCATGCCGAGAAGGTACTGATGCTCAACAGTTGTGTGCAGGGCGCCATGCTGCCGGGCGTGGATCGTGCCACGGCCCGTGTGCTTGATCGCCTGGGCGTCGAGGTCATCATCGACCCGGCTTCGGGTTGCTGCGGCTCGCTCAAGCACCATCTGAACGAGCATGAAGGCGCACTGGCCGAGGTCAAGCGCAACATCGATGCCTGGTGGCCTCATGTGGCACGGGGCGTCGATGTGCTGCTGATGAACGCCTCGGGCTGTGGCGCGATGGTGAAGGATTACGGTCACCTGCTGCGCAACGATCCGGTCTATGCCGAGAAGGCCGCCAAGATCTCTGCCATCACGCAGGACGTGATCGAGTGGCTGGCCGTGCGGCTTGCCGAGCGCAAGCCCGAAGCGCCGCTGCGCACGCAGAAGCTCGTTTTCCATCCCCCTTGCACCTTGCAGCATGGCCAGAAGATCCGGGGCCAGGTCGAGAAACTGCTGACGGTCTGGGGGGCCGAGTTGCTGCCTTTCAATGAATCGAACCTGTGCTGTGGCTCGGCCGGTGTCTATTCGGTGCTGGAGCCGACCATTTCCAAAAACCTGCGGGATCGCAAGCTTGGCCATCTGGAGAGCAACCAGCCCGAGGTGATCCTGTCGGCCAACGTCGGCTGCATTGCCCATCTGGCAGGCGGCACCAGCACGCCTGTCATGCACTGGATCGAGTGGATCGAGACGCGGCTCGCCGCGGCTTGATGCCAAACGTACAGGTGGTGTGGGAAGCCGGATCATCACCGGGAGCCGAGTCTTACAGGTACAAGGGTGCCCGGCTTGAATGTTCGTTCGGGAGGTCTGCCCTCTGATCGTCGAGGGCGGGTGAGCGTTGTGCCGAGGTTTGAATCTGCTGACATGACCGTTGGTCGGCCAGGTGCAAATCAGGGATGGCGTTTGTACAACAACGGGCTGCCAGGGCTGGCGGTGTTGGTGTGTGCGGCGCACAATGCGTCAGCCCCCTTGTTTGTTTTGTCGTCAGGAGTCTGTTCATGGCGGGTGAGAGTTTTGCCGCCTTTCTGCTCGGCAGCTTCATCAGTCTGATCACCATCATCAATCCACCCGCCACGCTGCCGATCTTCTCGTCGGTCACGGGCGGCATGGATGGGGATGCGACGCGCCGCACGGCCACCTCGGCCTCCATTTACTGTTTCTGCATTCTGGTTGGCAGCCTCTTCGTGGGCAGCATGATCATGAAGGCGTTTGGTATTTCTTACGGAGCCATGCGGGTGGCGGGCGGCATGGTCGTCGGCCTTCTGGGGCACAGCATGCTCTACGGCAAGGCCGAAGTCTCCGAGGTGGCCAAGGTGCAGTACAGCAACCCGGCCTTCTTTCCGCTCGCGCTGCCCGGCATCACCGGCCCTGGCTCCATCGCCGTCGTGATCGGTCTGGAAACCCAGATTCGGGAGCTGGATACCTTTCAGAACCGCATCAGCGCCTACCTGGCCGTGCTGGCAGCCATGGCGCTGGTGTGCGCCGTCGAATTCGTGCTGCTGCGCAGCGCCCGCCCCGTCATGGCCCGCCTGGGCCGCACCGGCATCGAGGTCATCACCCGTCTGAGCGGCTTCCTGCTGATCTGCGTCGGCGTACAGCTCGTCGCCTCCGGCGTGCAAACGCTGTATGTGTCGTTGAATCAGGCGGGGTGAGTACGACAGTCTTGTCAGCAGGCCGCTAAAGTCTGGTGCATCAAGGTCGATATAGCCGATACCACCCTCGTAGGAGACGGCTCATGCTTGGCCACGCAACCCTCAACCCCACAGCTCATGTGGCAACCCAGTCCCGTTTGCCGCGTGCCGAGGTTTCTCTGCCGCAGCAAACAACGGCGTCTGGTTTGCCGGCCACGCCGGCTGCTGAGGCCGATCGTGTGAGTCTGTCTGAAGCATCCCGGCGGCAGGCTGGGTTAGCGGCGGGAGACGCTGTTCCGGCAACCGAAGGGGAGCACGGTGATGAGGCGATGGCGCGCTATGCTGCGCTGGGTTCCCGCGTATCGGCACCGAAGGAGGCTTCCGGGGCGTATCAGCGCTTGCTTGATCGCTTTTATGGTGGGAAAGAGCCGTCGGACTTCGATGTCTCGGCCGCCCAGGGTATGGGCAATATCCAGCGCTTCCCGACTGACTTTCTGACCAAGGCAGACAGACTCAAGTTGGCCGAAATTTACCAATACGCCGAAGAGCAGCAGGTGGATATCGAATATGTGGATACGCTGGCCTGGGCGTTGGGTAACTATCGGGAATTGGATGATGGGAAAAGGTTAATCAGCTTCAATGACGGGGGGATGTATGATGGGGAGGGCAGGCCGTTGACTGTTGCGTTCACGCCCGAAGATGCCGCGCTGGCTTCTCGCATCAAGGATAGTGCCGCATTGGGCACGACAACACTTGACCAGGGCTTTGTGCGTCATCTGCTCGATCCCGGCAAGAGCGCATTGGGCTTTGGTGTTGATTTTTCTTTTTTGGAAAATATCGTTCAGCGTTTTTCAGCCAGTGCCGGGCAGACTGAGCCGTTGAATCAGGTCGTGGGGCCGTATCGGGTTAGAGAGGTGAGTGAGCGGGCGGTGATCACGGCTCATGAGGAAGGCCGCCTGCCGCCGGATGAAGAGCCGCTCTTCATGAACGTGAATGATCGGTGGGTGATTACTGAGCGCGGCAAGGCGGCTGGTTTGACGATCGCTCAGGTGATGGAGGGCGGCCCGGCTCTTGAGAAGATCATGAGGCAAGACACCCTCATGCTTCAGGCCAAAAAGCTGGCTGAAAATGCCATGGGAGATGCCAAGGAGATGATGGTGAAGGCGCTTTTGGAAGGGGATGTTTTGTCCCCTTCTTTAGGTGGATCAAAGGCTGCGATGAAGGAACTATCCTCGGCTAGCCGTGAAAATATCACTACTTATCGTAGTAATGGAAAATGACCACATCCTTACCGGCAGCTCTCCCATGTTTGTCGCCACCTGATACATAGTGACGTATGTTAACGGTGGCTCCATTTCCAAATCGCTCGTTATTGAAGGAGTACACAGCTCCTGACCCGTTGGGGGCAATCTCGGCGCAGCCTACTTCTTTGGTCGAATAGGGCCTCATGTAGCAAAGTTGAACTTTCTCCCCAGTGTTTCGCGGGAAGTAGGTTGTTTTCCACTCAATGGCTTTTAGGGTTTTCATTCTTGAAAGAGTGCCCTTGGGGAAATTGATTGATTGCAAGGAGTGACGGCTTGTTCCCATGCCTTGTTTTGTGCTGTTCAGTATCAAAACTTGAGAAGGGGCTGCCTCTTTTTTAATTCGATATTCAGCGGCTTGAATAGATAGAGACATGGTGGCAAGCATGATGCCAATCAGATAGGAACGCATAGTCTGAATGCTCCATAGGTTTGTTGGTCTATGAGAGACTTCATGATCTATCGGTGATAGGTGTATTGAGGTTGTAACGAGACGACGCTGTTGTGTTCCCTGTCTTGGTGAAAACCCAGAGTTGAAAGGTCGATGTGTGAATCATGGTTTCTGGGGCTTGAAACCAGGGGCCGGCGCTACCATGTATTTACCCGCAGTCGCAAGGTACTTTCAGGAGAGGATACGTCATGCCCCGTCCTTACGATTTCGATTACGAAGATGTCCGCACGGTTGAGGCCGAGCGTGAGTCCAACTATCGGCGAACCGCCATGCTGGATTACATCCTGCACATCTGCGGCATGGTCTTCTCGCTCGGCACCTTGTCGATCGTGGCGCTGATCATCAACTACATCCAGCGGCCAGCCTCCCGCGGCACCATTTATGAAAGCCACTTCACCTGGATGATCCGCACCTGCTGGTGGACACTCTTTTGGGTGGCCGTGCTTTCGCTGCCGGTGCTGATCACCTTCGGCGCGCTGAGCTTCCTCTACTTCATCCCGGCCATCTGGTATCTGTACCGCATGGTCAAAGGCTTGCTGCGTCTCAGCGATCTTCGGCCGATGCCCATTTATGCCTGATCAAGAGGGCTGTTGACATTAGGCACACATGGTGCGAACATGAACCATGAAACCTTTTCAGTGGTCTGTCGAGAAAAATCATCGTTTGAGGCAGGAACGCGGCGTCTCGTTTGAGGATGTTGTTGTCGCCATTGAATCGGGGCGCCTGCTGGATGTGGTGGAGCATCCGAACAAAGCACGTTATCCCGACCAACAGATCATGGTGGTTGATCTGTTTGGTTATGCTTATCTGGTTCCCTTCGTTGAGGAATCAGAGTATCTGTTCTTGAAAACGTTGATCCCGAGTCGGAAGGCCACTCGTGATTTTTTAGGCAAGAGAGATACCGATGATTGAATTGGATCGGGAAGAAGTAGAGGTGCTGGCGGCTTTCGAGGCTGGAGAATTGAAGTCTGTGGCCTCGCGGGAGAATATCCTGCGCCTGAAGGATGCTGCGCATGCCACAGCCAAAAAGGATCGTCGGGTCAACATTCGCCTTTCTGCGGTTGACCTGCATGAGATTCAGGCCCAGGCGCTGCGAGAAGGTATGCCTTATCAGACCTTGATGGCCAGCGTCCTGCACAAGTATGTGACCGGGCAGCTGAAAGAAGCATGAGCATACTCTCTGCTGTTTAGGTGGGCGCGTGCAGCATGCATTCTGCATTCAGAATGACGTGATGCGTTGATGGTGTTTGGGGTCAATCAAAGGTAGGAGCAGAGTCGTATCGCCTTGGCGCCCAAAACCAAAGAAAAAGCCCCTTGCCGGTTTTCATCGGCAAGGGGCTTTTCTCATCGGAAGGGTGACGCCCTTACAGAGAAAGGGCGTCACCCTCTTCAGAAGGACATCACCATCAGTCGATGGCTTTCACCATGTCCTCGACCACTTTCTTGGCATCGCCAAAGACCATCATCGTCTTCGGCATGTAGAAGAGTTCGTTGTCGAGGCCGGCGTAGCCCGAGGCCATCGAGCGCTTGTTCACGATGACCTGGCCGGCCTTGAAGGCATCCAGGATCGGCATGCCCGCGATCGGTGAGTTCGGATCCTTGGCGGCCGGGTTCACCACGTCATTGGCGCCCAGCACCAGCACCACATCGGTTTCGCCAAAGTCGGGGTTGATGTCCTCCATCTCGAACACCTGGTCATAGGGCACTTCAGCCTCGGCCAACAGCACGTTCATGTGACCTGGCATCCTGCCAGCCACCGGGTGGATCGCATAACGAACCTGCACGCCTTTCTCGATCAGCTTGTCGGTCAGCTCCTTGAGCGGATGCTGGGCACGGGCCACCGCCAGACCATAACCCGGCACGATGATGACCGAATCGGCATTGGCCAGCATGAAGGCCGCATCATCCGCCGAACCGGACTTGACCGGGCGCTGCTCCTGCGCGCCGCCCTGGGCTGCGCTGCTCGGATCGGTGCCGAAACCACCCAGAATCACGTTCAGGAACGAGCGGTTCATCGCCTTGCACATGATGTACGAGAGGATGGCGCCGCTGGAGCCGACCAGCGAACCGGCGATGATCAGCATCGGGTTGTTGAGCGAGAAGCCGATGCCGGCGGCCGCCCAGCCCGAGTAGCTGTTCAGCATCGAGACGACCACAGGCATGTCGGCACCGCCGATCGGGATGATGATCAGTACACCCAGCACGAAGGCGATGATCATCATCAGCCAGAACGGCGTCCAGCCCTGCGTGACGGTGAACCAGATGCCGAAGACGATCATCAGGATGGCGAGCGCCAGATTCAGCGCATGCTGGCCCGAGAAGATCACTGGGGCGCCCTGGAACAGGCGGAACTTGTACTTGCCCGACAGCTTGCCGAAAGCGATCACCGAGCCGGAGAAGGTGATGGCACCCACCGCCGTGCCGATGAACAGCTCCAGACGGTTGCCCACCGGAATGGCCTCGCCGTGCTGCACGATGTTGAAGGCCCAAGGCTCGGCCACACAGGCAATGGCGATAAACACGGCCGACAGGCCGATCATCGAGTGCATGAAGGCCACCAGCTCGGGCATCTTCGTCATCTCGACCCGACGGGCCATGATCGTGCCGGCCGTGCCGCCGATCAGCAGACCCAGGATGACGAGCGAGACGCCGCCGCCATCACCGTGGGTGCCCATCTCCCCCTGCAGCTTCAGGATCAGGGCGATGGTGGTGAGCGCGGCAATGCCCATCCCTACCATGCCGAAGAGGTTCCCTCGGCGGGAGGTGGTGGGGTGTGAGAGACCTTTCAACGCCTGAATGAAACAGACGGAGGCCACCAGATAAAACAGAACGACGAGATTCATACTCATCAGAAAACTCCAGCGCTTGAATGTAAAAGGTGCCTGGTGTGCCCTCAAGCGGGCACAGGGGCAGCGACAGTGCAGGGATCACCCATTCAGCGGGCCGCGGTGCGGCCTGCCATCACCGATCAGGCGGCGTCGGCTTCTGCCTTTTTAGGCTCCTTTTTCTTGAACATTTCCAGCATGCGCCGGGTGACTAGAAAGCCGCCGAACACGTTGACGGCTGCGAGCACCACGGCCAGAAAGCCCATCGTCCTGCCCAGGCCGGTTTCGGTGAGGGCGGCCGCCAGCATGGCGCCGACGATGACGATGGCCGAGATGGCGTTGGTGACGGCCATCAGCGGGGTGTGCAGGGCTGGCGTGACGTTCCAGACGACGTGATAGCCGACGTAAATGGCCAGCACCAGAATGATCAGGTTGAGAATGGTTGGAGAGATGGCTTCCACAGGATTCCTCCGAAACATGGCGCTGAAAAAGTGCGCCCCTTCGGGCAGGGGCGCCCTCATCCAGCGCGGGGACAAGGGGCAGACAACGAAACTTCGGATACTGAAACGCCGGTCTTTCTGGTCGGTATCGACCGGCGGCCTTGCCTCAGGCCACCGTGGCAGCGGCCTGGGGCGGGAGAGCGTCTTCAGGGCTGCCGCAACACCTGGCCTTCCGAGGCAACCAGGCAGGCTTTCACGATGTCGTCTTCCAGATTGATGTGGAACTTCTGTTCCTCATCGATGATCAGCTTCAGGAAGTCGAGCACGTTGCGGGCATAGAAGGCCGAGGCATCAGCGGGCACCAGGGCGGGCAGGTTGCTCACACCGGCGATGCTGACGCCGTTGTGCTTGACCACCGTGTCGGCTTGGGACAGCTCGCAGTTGCCGCCTTGCTCCACGGCCATGTCGACGATGACCGAGCCGGGGCGCATCGATTCGACCATCTCGGTCGTGACGAGCACCGGGGCACGGCGGCCGGGGATCAGCGCAGTGGTGATGACGACATCAGCCTGCTTGATCCGCTCGGCCACGGCTTTGGCCTGCCGTTCCAGCCAGGAGGCTGGCATCGGGCGGGCATAGCCTCCCACGCCGGCCGCGGCTTCGCGCTCCTCGTCCGTTTCATAGGGCACGTCGATGAACTTCGCGCCCAGCGATTCGATCTGCTCCTTCACGGCCGGGCGCACGTCCGAGGCTTCGATGACCGCACCCAGGCGCTTGGCGGTGGCGATGGCCTGCAGGCCGGCCACGCCGGCACCCAGGATCACGACGCGGGCTGCCTTGGCCGTACCGGCCGCCGTCATCATCATCGGGAAGAAGCGCTGATACAGGTTGGCCGCCACCAGCACGGCCTTGTAGCCCGCGATATTGGCCTGTGAGGACAGCACATCCAGGCTCTGCGCGCGCGTCGTGCGGGGGGCTGCCTCCAAGGCGAAGGCATGCACGCCGGCTTCGGCCAGCTTGGCCAGCCCTTCGGCATCGAAGGGGTTCAACATGCCCAACAGCACGCTGCCCGGCTTCATCATCGCGATCTCGCCGTCTTCCGGGGCGCGAACCTTGGCGATCAGCTCGGCACCGAAGGCGTCCTTGGCCGAGACCAGTGTGGCGCCGGCCTCTTCATAGGCGGCGTCAGGAATATCGGCGCTGCTACCGGCTTCTCGTTCGACCAGCACTTCATGGCCTGCCTTCACCAGCTTCTTGACCGTCTCTGGTGTGGCAGCGACACGAGTTTCTCCTGGTCGGCGCTCTCTGGGGATCCCGATTTTCATGTTCTGACCTTGGTTGAGCTTGTTGGGTTTCTGATGGCTGCACAACCACCAGCCGCAGGCCGCTTGCGAGCGGTCGTGCGGAGGAGGAGGGGGCAGTTGATGACATGCATGGCACCGGCTTGAAGCGTGCCGAAGCTTGGGCGGCTGGCGCCTGTTCCGCTTTGGCACGCATGAGCCGTGCGCACGGGCATTCGTCCGGGCGGATGGCAGCCGCCTGACGGACTGGCCAAGCTTTGCGTGATGAAACGCTGTCCGATTGTAGACGAGCTGGGGCCTTGGTATTTGCAGAGATTGACAATCCAGCCATGCATACAGTAATGCAGCATCGGCATATTGATCAGAAGCACCTGGCTGCCTTGGCGGATTGAGCATCGATGTCGACCGGGCAGGCGTGAGCTGCTTGGCTGTTGGCACGAGGCGTCACGGCTGGCCCGCTCAGGTCATGCCTCGATGGGGGCGTGAGCGCCTCTCCGGGCGTTCAGCACGGCGCGGCCAACCGCTCTACAATCCGGGCATGAAACATGGCATACCGGACGGCGAAGGCCGTCGAATCGTCGTCGGCCTGTCTGGCGGCGTGGATTCTGCTGTCAGCGCCTGGCTGTTGAAAGAAGCAGGCTGGGATGTGCTGGGCCTCTTCATGAAGAACTGGGAGGACGATGACGACGGCGAATACTGCTCCACCCGGCAAGACTGGCTGGATGCCGCCAGTGTGGCCGATGTCATCGGCATCGACCTCGAAGCGGTCAATTTTGCGGCCGACTACCGCGATCGTGTGTTCCGGCTCTTTCTGGAGGCCCATCAAGCGGGGCTGACACCCAACCCCGACGTGCTCTGCAACGCCGAGATCAAGTTCAAGGCTTTCCTCGATCATGCCATCGAGCTGGGCGCCGAACATATCGCCACCGGCCACTATGCCGGGGTGCACCGAGCCGAAGCGGGGCATGTGGCGCTGCTGCGTGGTGCCGATGCCAACAAGGATCAGAGCTATTTCCTGCATCGGCTCAACCAGAAACAGCTCTCGCATGCGGTCTTTCCGCTTGCCAACCTCACCAAGCCCGAAGTGCGAGACATCGCGCAGCGCCTGGGCTTGCCGAACGCCGGCAAGAAAGACTCCACCGGCATCTGCTTCATCGGCGAGCGACCGTTTCGGGCGTTTCTGTCACGTTATCTGCCCACCGAGCCGGGGCCGATGGTCGATGATCGGGGCGTGATCGTGGGCGAGCACATCGGGCTGTCCTTCTACACGATTGGCCAACGCAAGGGCATCGGCATCGGGGGGCGCAAGGACAACAGCGATGGTATCCCCTGGTTCGTGGCGGCCAAGGATTTGGCCACCAACACGCTCACCGTGGTGCGCGGCCATGATCATCCTTGGCTGCTGTCCAGTGAACTGAGCGGGCGCGATGTTCACTGGATCGGCCCCGCGCCAGTGCCAGGGCAAAACTATGGCATCAAGTGCCGGTACAGGCAGGCAGATGCCGTGGGGCGCCTGCTCGATCCGCTTGGGGATGGCTTCATTCGTGTGGCGTTCGACCAGCCCCAATGGGCCGTCACCCCTGGCCAGTCGGCCGTGTTCTATGATGGACAGGTTTGCCTCGGGGGCTGCCTGATAGCGGCCGAAGCACGCCGTTAATCTTGTTGCGTGCGGCAGGCAGGCGTCGTCCCGCATAGGATCGGCGCATGCGAGCAGACTCCCCCGATCCGTTCATCAACACACACCCTGAGGCGGCGGGCCTTGGGGTGCGTGAGAGTCAAACCGGGCATCCTTCGTGCCCGGTGTGGACTGCTTTTGGGCGGGTCACGCCTGATGAGCCAGTCTCGGAGGGCGTGGCCAAGCCAATGCGCGAGGTGGATCTTATCCGTGGTGTGGGTGCTGGGGCGGTGAGGCCGATGTTTGCGGCGGCGAGGCCAGTCTGCTCGGCTTCGCGGCCATCGGCTTTGAGGCGCCGTTCCCTGTTGCTCGGGCTGTTGGTGCTGGGCTTGGGCTTGTCGTCTAATGCCCTTGTGTTTGCGCGTCGACAGGCAGGGCCTGGTGCCCGGCGTCCGCTCTCGCGCGCCCAGCAGGCATTGGTCATTCAAGCCATGACGGCACTGGCCCAGCTTGAAATTGCCTACATTCACGCCGGCATCGATCAGGCAGAGGCTGGCTTGATGGCGAGACTCATGCAGGCGCGCAAGCAGGTGGATCAGCTGATGAGCCGAATCCGTCATGAGCTGGGGCGCCATGTCGAACCACGGGATCTGAAGCGCATCAGGGCGCAGTGGGAAACGGTGGCCGATGCCACACGTACCCGCCCTTCGAAGGACATCGCCCATCTGATGATGCCGATGGCCGCCGAGATCAACGCCACGCTGGCCGCCTTGTTGCCGGAGGTGCCAGAGCAGATCATCACCAGCCGGGAAGGGCGTTCGCGGCGCGTGCTGCTGTTGCAGCAATTGCTGCTGTCGGGCGTGGCCATCTGCTGGGATCCGAGTCTGGCGCCCGCCGACGAGATGCTGCGTCAGCGTGAAACGCTTGCTCGCTGGCTGGAAGCTCGCGCCGGGCAGGGCATCGACGGGGTGCGTCTGCGCGCCCAGTGGAACCTCTTCACCAGCGCCTTGCCGCTGCCCAATGGCGATTGCCTGCCGGATGCTGCCCACACGATGATGGCGGTTTGTGAGCGCCTGGAGAAGCTTGTTTAGAGTCTGCCGTAAAATCCCGGCATGACTGATATCCACGCCCTCAATGCCTTGTCACCGCTGGACGGCCGCTATGCCGCAAAGGTGGCTCCCCTTCGTGCTTACTGGTCGGAAGCCGGCTTCATGCGCCACCGCGTGCAGGTTGAAGTGGCCTGGCTGATCGCCCTCTCGGATGCCGGCCTGCCCGAGCTTGAGCCCTTCAGCGCCGAGGCACGCGCTCGCCTCAACGCCATCGTCGAACAATTTGGCGATGCCGAGGCCGAAGCCATCAAGCGCTTCGAGCGTACCACCAACCACGACGTGAAGGCCGTTGAATATTTCCTGAAGTCGAAAGTGGCGGATGACCCGGAACTGGCCGCTGCCAGCGAGTTCATCCACTTTGCCTGCACCTCGGAAGACATCAACAACACCTCCCACGGCCTGATGCTGAAAGGCAGCCGTGATCAGGTGCTGCTGCCCGCCATCGACCACGTGATCGACGCGCTGCGTCAGATGGCCCACCAACATGCCGAGCTGCCCATGCTCTCGCGCACCCACGGCCAGCCTGCCTCACCCACCACCCTGGGCAAGGAAATGGCCAACGTCGTGCTGCGCATGAAGAATGCGCGTGATCGGATTGCCGCGGTTGCCATCCTGGGCAAGATGAACGGCGCCGTCGGCAACTACAACGCCCACCTCTCGGCCTACCCGGATGTGGATTGGCCGGCTTTCTCCAAACGGTTGATCGAAGAAGACCTGGACCTCGTCTTCAACCCGCTCACCACCCAGATCGAGCCCCACGATTACATGGCCGAGCTGTTCCATGCGTTGATCGGCTTCAACACGATCCTGCTCGATCTGTGCCGCGACATCTGGAGCTACATCTCCATCGGCTACTTCAAACAGCGCCTGAAGGCTGGTGAAGTCGGCTCCTCGACCATGCCGCACAAGGTCAACCCTATCGACTTCGAGAACGCCGAAGGCAACCTGGGTCTGGCCACCGCCCTGCTCGCACACCTCGCGCAGAAACTGCCCGTGAGCCGCTGGCAGCGCGACCTGACCGACTCCACCGTGCTGCGCAATGTGGGTGTGGCCCTCGGCTACAGCCTGCTGGCGCTGGATGCTGCCCTGCGTGGCCTCGGCAAGCTCGAAGTCAACGCCGAGCGCCTGGCAGAAGACCTCGACGCCAACTGGGAAGTGCTGGCCGAGCCGATTCAGACCGTCATGCGCCGCTACGGCATCGAAAAACCCTATGAAAAACTGAAGGAACTGACCCGGGGCCGCTCGATCGGCGCCGCCGAGCTGGCCACCTTCATCGACGGGCTGGCACTGCCCGAGGCCGCCAAGCAGCAGCTGCGGGCGATGACGCCGGCCTCTTATATTGGGCAGGCTGCGGCACTGGCGCGCAGCGTGTAACCAGTGATGGAGGGCATGCTGCTGCGAGATCGGTGGGATGCCGCCCGACATCGACGGCAGCTACCTGGCCTGCCAAGCCGGCCGCCCAGGCCATGGTGTGCATGAAGACCCTGCTAATGGTTGCACTGGGCGGCGCCATCGGCGCCGTTTCCCGCCATCTGTTGGGGGCCTGGCTGTTGCCCTTGTCCACCCAACACCGTTTTCCCCTCGGCACCCTGGCCATCAACGTGCTCGGGTGCTTTTTTATGGGTCTTTTGGCCGCCATCCTCCAGCGTCACGCCCCCGCCGACCAGACCCTGCGGCCCTTACTCATCACCGGCATCCTCGGCGGCTTCACCACCTTCTCCACCTTCGGCATCGAAACTTTCGAGCTGATCCGCCGGGGCGAATCCGCCACGGCCTTGCTGTATGTTGGCCTCAGCCTGCTGCTGGGGCTGGTGGCGGTTTGGGGTGGGTGGAAGGTGGGGTGAGGGGGCTCGACAGCAAAAAACAAGGAGATTCATCGGATGTGTGGTAGAAATGAACGTCAGCCTAGTAAAGAACAGTCCCGTGCTAATGGGAGAAAACAGATAAAAGAAAGTGCGATGCGAGGAGTTGGTTCAAGCGCAAGAGATCAGTGCCTTGTTGAGGAAGGGAAGGTTTTGCTATCTCGGATTCAGAAACGCTGGGCGATATTGTCGCTTTGGGTGTTTATTCTGTCCCTGGTGGCTGTGGCTAATTACTTCATTGTCGAGAGGATTCCTTTGAGTTATACATCGCCTGATGTACTTGGCGCTCTGCCTGCTGTGTTTATTTCTATTGTTTTTGGTGTTGCACTGGTTGTCGGAGGGTTGGTGTTTCCTGTTCCTTCTCTGCTTAGTGATGCCAATTCTACGTGTAAGCGCAAGAAGGTGGAAAAAGGGGTTTGTTATTATCCTGTTTTAAATAGAAAAACTAATTCTCGTGTTTGTGTTTATGATCGGCTCGTGGATCCGGTTGGCTGGTGTCGCGTTGGTCTGGCTTGTTGTCTTTACTATTTTTTGGGTGTCGTTGTTTGTGGTTTTTTATTTCAATTGGGGCTTGATGGGGGGTGGGGTGTGTGGTTGACATTATTTTCTATGTATTTTTTTATTTTTATTGGAGGGGTTTTGTTTGTTTTTATGATTGATAAAGAGGGGTTTGGGGGTCTCTTCTCTGTGGATCGTTTGCTTATTTTGTTCGCGGTTTCTTGTTATCAATTTATTGTGGTTGTTTCTGTGTCGTTTTATTTTTACTCGTATGATCGTGAGGGTGGGGCTGCATTTCTTGTTGTGTTGTTTTTTGCTCAGGTTTTACTTTCCATGGTTTGCATTTTTCTGATTAGGCAGGAGTTGCCTTTGAGCTTTTATTTTGTTTTGGGGGCGATTTTGGTGACGGCTGTTAGCGTTTTTCCTGATGCCAGTCGCCTCTTTGTTTCTGTCGTTTTTTCTCGCCAGGTTATGGGTGGGGCAGACTGTGTGGAGTTGGGCTGGTCTGGTGATATGAAGGTGTCACCTGATATCGTGGGAGGTGTGGCGCATGAAGGACAAGAGGTGTACAGCAAAGGACTTCGGGTTTTGTATGCTTCGTCTTCAACTTTATATGTTCGTCTGCTTGATGATTGGAAGCGAGAGCAGGAGGAGGGCAGTTTTCGAGGGGTCACCTATCAAATTGCTCAAAGTGCGATCATCAAACATGCTCGCTGTCGCAAATAGCTGTCAGTCAGGCCGCTCGACGAGCAAAACGATCCAAGCTAAACCTGCTGCATCTTTATCGGTTTGTATTTCGGGTTCTGCGCAGTAGCAGAAAGTCATTGAAACAACCTCAAGAGTACTGTTTGTTGTCCACGGCTCGAGGATGACCATATCGTGAGATCTGGTGCCAGGGGAAGGGCGTCCCGCTTTGGGATGTCCAGCTCGATACCGCCAACTGGTGCCGCCCTTCGGCGAATGGACTCGATCAGGGTTGCGCCGCTTTCAGAGTCGGTATCGACACACGCCGATTCCGGAATGGTTCGAGCCTCTTCTTGCATGGAACGACCGTTCATGGTTGCCTGAAGCCGCAGGCGAGCTTTCGTTTCTTCTTCCAGGTTGCGAATGGTGATGACGGCCACAAATTTCACCTCTCTAGGTTGCTGTCAATGACTGCATCTTAGTCAATGAAAGCGTTTGCCTCAAAATTTACGTATTGCCGATAGGGCGTTGTGGTTTCTGAGGGGGCGGAGGTTGCTTAGTCCAGATAGCGGTGGCAGGGAAGGGGTGTAAAGCCGTCCCCTGTGATTTGTGTCTCGTGCGGGGAAGTCTACTGCCTATCTTGCTCTGGGCAGGTTCCGGGGCGAGACTTTTAGGTGATGGTGGTGTTGTACTGCATGCAGGGCGTTATCAGAATGGTAATGCCCTGGTATGAAGAAGGGGCAGGGGGACATGCTACTGTTTTGGGCTGTTAGATTTATCCCTATGTCCGTTGAGGGGCTGCTGTGCCGAAACGGCCTTTCAAACGTGCGGATCTTGGTAGGGCATGCCGGCTAAATGGCTAAATTCAGGGTGTAGAGTGGCTCTTCCTCTGAGGGCGCTGAGGAGGCTGGTGAAGCTATATGGGGTTGGATCGAGTTGTTATGGTTGGTATTGCCGGCTTCCTGATGGGCTTGATTGTTGATAGGTCTGGGCGGCAAAGGTGGTCAGTCTGGAAGACGTTTCTTTATGCTTTTTTAGCCGCTTTTGTCCTGTTCTTTGCGTCATCGCTGGTTGCGCGCCCCGACGTTGGTGTGCCGAGGGTCTTTGTGTTTTCTACAGGTATTGGCTTGTTTGGCGGTCTTGTCGGGGTGATCTGCTCTGTTGTCATGCAGCGTGTTTTGGAGAAGCAGAAAAGGGGCGATAAGCAGGGCTGTGATGGTGATTGAGCTTAAATGCCGGAGATGGTCACCATTCTTGGGCGAGTGATTTCAATAGGCTTGGTATTGCGCTCAGCGGTGGTTTTGTCTGGCGCTTCTTTTGACGACTTCGTGTCTGCTCGGTTCTGGGTTTGGGCTGGCAGAGGTTTGTCGATTGCTGACATGGCGCTCACTCGATGGACGTTGTGGCCTCGTTCGGAAATCATGTCTTGAAGTCAGTGACTTTCGGTGTTGCGTCTTGGATGGATGGTGAGCGACGATGTCTTTCAATAGACGATTGGGGGAGGTGTTTCTTTGGTGTTCAGGGTTTCGTACTCGCCTGTGGCTGCTTTTCTTCTGTCGGCCGCTTTTGCTTTGCTGTGCTTGTTTTTTATTCTTTATACGAGATCCTATGCGTGGCCTTATGGCCTGTTCTTGTTTGGGGTAATTCTTTCCTATTCGAGAAGAAAGGGCTTTCTGTTCGACTCGTCTGATCGAAGTTTGAATTTGGGGTGGGCTTTTCTTCTCTTGTCTTTATCGCTTTCGTGTTTTTAGATGCCCCGAACCTGCTGCCAGCTCAGCCCAAACTTCATCAGATACTTTCGCAGCCGGTCGCTGTCGTTGACGGCACGGCGTTGGGTGCGGGATTGGGAGAAAAGGCGGCGCCCGGCTTCGGCCAGCGTGTTGCTTTGCTGGCAGACGTGGAGGACGGTTTCCAATTGCAGGCGATCGAAGAGGTCGAGGTTGGCGAGTGTTTCCTCGGACAGCAGTGAGGCCAACACGGAGGAAGCTGGCCGGTTATTGATTTCTTCGGATCGCGATGAGGCTGGCATGGAGACGGGCCACTTGGCGCTCTCGTCGCCGGGCTGCTGCCACAACCACCGAAGCCGGCTGATCTCCGCCTCGACCAGCGTCGTCGTGATGCGGCCGCCTTCGGCGAGTGTGGCAAGCCGGGTGATGCTGGCTGACAGGTCCCGGAAATTGCCTCGCCAGAGCGCTTCATCGCTTTGTGCAAAATCCAGATAGCGTGTCTTGGCTTCCCGATTGAAGTGTGCGGCCTTGCCACCCTCGGTGGGCATGCGGGCGAGCAGGTGGTCGATGTTCGGCTCGATGTCTTCGGGGCGTTCGGCCAGGCCCGGCAGGTGATATGTCCACAGGTTGATACGGGCAAACAGGTCTTCCCGGAATCGGCCTGCCAGCACTTCTGTTCGCAAGTCACGATTGGTGCCGGCCATCAGCTGAAAATCACTATAAGCCTCCTGATCACTGCCGAGCGGGTAGAAGCGTTTTTCTTCGACGGCTTTCAGCAGCATCGCTTGCTCGTCCAGCCCGAGTTCGCCGATTTCATCCAGAAAGAGAATGCCCTGATGGGCGCTGCGAAGCAGGCCGGCACGTTCGGTGGCAGCGCCAGTGAAGGCGCCTTTCTTGTGGCCGAATAGGGTGGCGCTGGCCGTGTCACCGCGAAGGGTGGCGCAATTCACTTCGATGAAAGCGCCCTTGATCTGGTGGCGAGCCTTCTTCAGCTCAAAAATCCGCCGGGCCAGATGCGATTTGCCAGCGCCCGTGGGGCCAGAAAGCAAAATGGGCGCCTGCGAGCGGATGGCCACTTGCTCGATCTCGTCGATCAGCTGGTTGAAGCGCAGGTTTCGCGTGGGGATCCCGTTTTTCAGATACTCCTGCGCCTGCTGTCGTGCGTGCTCGAAGCGCTGGGCCAATCCGTCGTAACGTGAGAGATCCAGATCGATCAGCGTGTAGGTGCCGACGGATGACCAGCGCCTGTGTCGGGATATCTTGTCTGCCTGAGCTTCGTCGTGTTCGTCGTGCAGGTCTGCCTCATCTTGTGCTGTGTTGATGTTCGATGGCAGGCGCTTGCGAGGCGGCGAGCTTTGCAGCAGCACGCCAGGAATGAATCGGGCCTCCACCATCAGAAAGAGGCAGATTTGGGCAACGTGGGTGCCGGTGGTGATGTGTACCCAATAATCTTCGTGCTCGGTGTCGAAGTGCTGGCGTTTGGCCCAGTCGTAGAGGTTGGCATACACCTCGCCAAAGTCCCAGGGATCATCAAGGGGCATCGGGATCGGGTTCACCACGGTGTTGGGTGACATCTCGGCGATGTCGGCCACGACGGTATTCAGCAGGGCTTCGTACTTGGGGGCGTAGAAGAGTTCCAGCCGGTCGATGGGGTGTGCCTGCTGAACCATCGACAGGGTGGGGCGCCATTTTTTCCAGCGCCCGGCGCGCTGACCGCTGTCGAGCTGGGTGCCGAGATAGCCGATGATGACGGTGCGTTTGTTCATGTGAGATAGAGGGCGATATATTTTTCTATTTTAGTATCCATGTATCTATAACTCGAAGCTAGGGGACTGCAATAAACCGTGGATCTGTTCGCCATGTGATCGCCTTAATGTTTTCAAAATGTCAAATATTTATGTTGAAGGGGGTTTTAAGCACGGAGCGGCCCGTTTTGGCCAAGTTGGCACGGGATTTGCTTGGTAATGCTCATCGACCATGACTGCCTGGCTGACAGCAACGCTTGCTGCCACGCCACCCGGGCAGAAAGCTTGGGGTTTGGGCAAAGAGGCCCGCCCCAGCGGTGCCGGTATCCGTCGTCTGCTTCTTGTTGGGGCTGCGATGTGGATGGCCGCCATGCCGCCAGGCAGTGATGGAAGAGGATGGTGTTCCGCCTGGCTTGTGAAAACGGGCCGGAAGGCAGGGCAAAGATCAGTCCGTAAAAAACGGCTGGTTGCTGTCTGGCAACACCATCGGGTGGCTCCGCTCGGGTTGGAGCAACGTCCTGATAAGGCGTCTGGCGGGTTCGATTCCCGCCTTGGTCAAACCGGTCGCAAGACCGGTTGTACTGGCAGCAACGCTGGCTGGACAGGCAGGGATGGGTCGCCACGCAAAGCATCTTTTTTGAAGGTGCAGCGCGTGAGGCCGATACCGGCCACCGCATCAGCGACCTTGTGCGTGACGCACGGTTCCTGGGGATACGCGACGGTGTGGCAGCAGGCCGGTCGCGCACATCACGAACCCCGTTGCGCCCGTCGCTGATGCGGGTCTAGACCAGATCATCGAGAGCGTGTGATGCAAGGAGGCGTTTCTGAAAGTGCCTCTCTGGATGTGTTGTGTGCGCCTCGCAGATCAGGGGCGTTGAGATGCTTGCGAAGGCATCAAGCCTTGGCTGTGCGTGGCGTCTTGTCTGCCCGCTATTTGGGGGCTGTACGGGGACGAATTCATGCATGACACACGCCAAACCCGAGGCATGGAAAACTGTTGAGATCAAGGAATACACGATGAAAACCTACGGCTGGAAAAGCATTCAAGTCAGCAAGCATGAGCGCGCACTGCTGGTGCGAAATGGCGACCTGGAGCGTCTGCTGCCGGCTGGCCGGCATCGGGTGACGGCTTGGGGGGATGAGTTGAGCGTGCTTCGCCTGTCTGGGGTTGAATCCGCTTTTGATCATCCGTTGGCCGAGCAGGTTCTGGATGCCGTGGCCAATGATGCCTCGGGCATGGCGGGCTGGTCGCAGCATCTGTTCGCGGTGAAGCTGGCGGATGATGAGGTGGGCCTGGTGATTGAAGATGCTTTGCTGACGGCCATCTTGCCGCCGGGCACGCGCCGGCTTTTCTGAAGGCGCCGCGGCCGCTCAAGGTGGAACGCTTGTCGCTCGCGGCCGGTGCGCAGATCGAGCCGGCGCTGGTGGCAAGGCTGCAAGCCTTGATGGCCCGTCAGCCGGCTGAGTTGGCATCTTCTGTCTTGTTGGCGCAGGTGCCTCAGCATCATGCGGGCCTGCTGTGGATCGACGGTGTGTTGCAACCGTTGCTGCCAACAGGCGTGCATGCCTTCTGGCGTCATGGTCGCGATGTGTCGGTGACGGTGGTGGATTTGCGCACGCAGACGCTGGAGGTGAGCGGACAGGAAATCCTGTCACGTGACAAGGTGAGTCTGCGCCTCAATCTTTCGGCCGGCTGGCGCTATCAGGATGTGACCCGTGCCTTCTCACAATGGCCGCAGCCGGCCGATCAGGTCTATCGTGAGCTGCAATTTGCGTTGCGCGCGGTGGTGGGCGGCCAGACGCTGGATGCGCTGCTGTCGGACAAGTCGCAGATGGATATGGCGCTGATGGCGCAGGTGGCACCCCGGCTGGCCCAGCATGGCATTGTGCTCGAAAACGTCGGGGTGAAGGACATCATCCTGCCGGGTGAAATGCGCAGCTTGCTCGCCAAGGTGGTGGAGGCTGAAAAGTTTGCCCAGGCCAACCTGATCCGGCGCCGTGAAGAAACAGCGGCCACCCGTTCGCTGTTGAACACGGCCAAGGTGATGGAAGACAACCCGGTGGCGCTTCGGATGAAGGAGCTGGAAACGCTGGAGCGTGTGGCCGAGCGTATCGACCGCATTTCGGTGGTGGGCGGGCTGGATCAGGTGTTGGATGGCCTGGTGAAGCTTCGGCCGGCAAGATGAGGTGTGGCGAAGAGTACAGGGGGAGGCAGGGCGGAGCGTCTGGGTGAAGAGCCTACCAACGTAAGAGGCTACGCTCGTTTCGTGGACGCCTTGGGTAAGACCAGAAGGCAGGCTTGGCCCCGACGTGCCTTGCTCGCCCTGAGTCCCTCGATTGCCTGCTCGCGCCACTCGGTGATGATGGCCCTGTGCTTCAGCCCACAATCTGAACAATAAGGAAAATCCGCCTTGGGGGCGAATACCAAGGCTTTTCAGGAAAAATGATATGGATACGTATGATGTGATCAGTCAGCCGGACGCCGTGCCGGTAAAAATGTGGACGAAGGGCGTGCCGGTGGAGGATGAAGCCCGCAAGCAACTGGAAAACGTGGCCCGTCTGCCAATCGTGTTCAAGCATGTGGCGGCCATGCCAGATGTGCATTACGGTATCGGCGCAACCGTGGGGTCGGTGATTCCCACCTTCAAGGCCATCATTCCGGCCGCGGTGGGGGTGGATATCGGCTGCGGTATGATCGCCTGCAAGACGACGTTGCGTGCGCAGGATCTGCCAGACAACCTCGGGCCGTTGCGTGCCGAGATCGAGAAGGCCGTGCCGCACGGGTTGTCGCCCCGTCGTTGGGGGCGAGACAAAGGCTCGTGGGAAACCCCGCCGGCTGAAACCGATGCCGCCTGGTCGGGCCTGGTGGATGAGTTCAAGCAGATTTGCGACAAATACCCGCGCCTGGAAAAAACCAACAACTACACGCAGTTGGGTACGCTGGGTACGGGCAATCATTTCATCGAGATCTGTCTGGATCAGGATGCGGTGGTGTGGATCATGCTGCACAGCGGTTCACGCGGGGTGGGTAATGCCATCGGTACGCACTTCATCGAGCTGGCCAAAAAGGATGCCGAGCAGCATCAGCGAAACCTGCCGGATAGGGATCTGGCCTATTTTGAAGAGGGTAGCCGCTACTTTGGTGATTATGTGCAGGCCGTGGGCTGGGCGCAGCGTTTTGCCCGTGCCAACCGCGAGGTGATGATGCAGCGGGTGATCAGCGCGATGCGACGGATCATCACGAAGCCTTTTGAAACGCATCTGGAAGCTGTCAACTGTCACCACAACTATGTGCAGCAGGAGCGGCATTTTGGTGAGGACGTGTTCGTGACCCGAAAGGGCGCCGTGTCGGCCCGAGAAGGTGAGTTGGGCATCATCCCCGGCAGCATGGGCGCGCGCAGTTACATCGTGCGCGGTAAAGGCAACCCGGAGAGCTTCATGAGTTGCAGCCACGGTGCCGGCCGACGGATGAGCCGCAGCCAGGCCAAGAAGCGCTTCACGGTGGCTGACCAGATCAAGGCCACCGAAGGGGTGGAGTGCCGAAAGGATGCCGATGTGATCGACGAGATCCCGATGGCCTACAAGGACATCGACGCCGTGATGGCCGCCCAGCGCGATCTGGTGGATGTGGTTTACACGTTGAAGCAGGTGGTGTGTGTGAAGGGGTGAGCTTGGTCTGGCATCTGGTCGGGTGCCTGGTATTACCGTATCATTATCGGTAATACTGATGCGGGCAGGTGCCGCATGTTGGCGCACCTCCACGATTGGATGAACACCCCATGCAAACCACGCTCACTCGTAAAGGCCAAGTCACCATTCCGCAACATATTCGCCTGGCGTTGGGGCTGCTGCCAGGGGCCAAGGTGGAGTTTTCTGTCCGGGAGGACGGAGACGTGGTGTTGCGGAAAGTGGCCGCTGAGGAAAATTCAGACACCCCATTGGCGTCTGATCGTTTTGAGGCGGTTCGAGGAAAGGCCGATATCAAGTGGCGCACCGATGCCCTGATGGCGCTGCTACGTGGAGAGGCGGATGCTGGTTGATACCAACGTCCTGATTGATGTGCTTGAGAATGACCCGGTCTGGGCGGATTGGTCGATCCGGCAATTGGGTCATCAGTCCCGCGTGCATCAGCTCTGCATCAACCCGGTGATTTATGCCGAGCTGTCATTGACCTTTTCGAGCGTTGAAGCGCTGGATCAGGTGCTTGAGCAGATGCAGTTGGAGATGCGCCAGATTTCCAGGGATGCCTTGTTTCTGGCGGGCAAGGCTTTCGTTCAGTGTCGTCGCCAAGGTGGCACACGAAACAACGTTTTGGCGGATTTCTTCATCGGCGCACAGGCTGCGGTGGAAGGCCGGCCGATTCTCACGCGCGATGCGCGGCGTTATCGTGCGTATTTTCCAACCGTCAGACTGGTGACGCCCGAGTCCGGCCGAGCGGCACCCTGAACCTCTGTTGCAAAAAAAACACAGCATGCAAGCCACCATCTCCCTCACGCCCTCCCAACTTGCCGAGTTTCTTCTCAACGTTGCCACCGTGCGTCCCGTGTTCATCTGGGGGCCGCCGGGTATTGGCAAGTCGGCCTTGGTCACGCAGTTTGCCGAGAGCGTGGGGCTGCCCTGCGTGTCGCTGCTGGGCAGCCAGCTCGCACCGGAAGACCTGATGGGCGTGCCGCAAATCCGCGATGGCATCACGCGCTTCTGCCCGCCAGCCCTGATCGCCCGTGAGGCGCCTTATTGCCTGTTTCTGGATGAGCTGAATGCCTGCTCGCAAGATGTGCAGAAGGCTTTTTACAGCCTGATCCACGACCGGCGGGTGGGGGAGTACGAGCTGCCAGAAGGCTCCATCGTGATCGGCGCGGGCAACCGGGCGCAGGATTCGGCCATCGTCAAGCCGATGTCCTCGGCGCTGATGAACCGCATGGTGCACGTGCATCTGCGCGTGTCGGCGAGTGAATGGTTGCAGTGGGCCACCTCGGCCGGTCTGCATCCGCTCGTCATCGATTATCTGACGCAGCGTCCCGACCACCTCTGGAGCCAGCCGCCACGGCATGAAGAGCCGTTTTCCACGCCGCGTGCCTGGCACATGTTGAGCGATGCGTTGCACGGCTTTGGTGAAGACTTGTCGCCCGTGATGATGGAGGCGCTTGCAAGCGGTTGCCTCACACCACAGCATGCGGCGCAGTTTCGGGCCTTTGGCAAGCTCGCGGGTGATCGACACCGGCTCGATGCCATCATCAAGGGGGATGCCCGCTGGCCGCATGAGCCGGCTGATCGGGATCTGCTGTATTTTCTGGTGCAGGCGTTCCGGGCGCGATTGCTGAAGGTGCTTCCCCATGAGAAGAATCTGGTCAGCAGCGAGGAGCAGGCTTTCGTTCATCGCAGCAAGGCGATGTTGAAGGAGATTGCCCAGATCAGCCTGGAGATGGCGCAGATCGTGGTGGCCGATGAAGGTGGCGAGGTGTTGCCGGCCTGGTACATGGTGGAGGTTGTGCGAGACCTGCCGCGCTTGGTCGAGAAAAAAACCGAGGTGAAGTGATGAGCCGGGGCAGCAGCAAGGCCAAGGCTTCCAACCCGGCATCTCAGCAGCATCATGAAGGGCGGCTGCTACTGATGGCGCATCCGGTTTTCCAGCCCTTGGATCGTCGGGTGAACTGGATTCGCAGCACGGCGGTATACCGGGCTGGTTTTCCGTGGCCGTCGGACGATTGGCCTGCCGATGCCTGGCTGTGGTTGTCACGTGACGAATACCTGCATGCACACCCGAAACGCCTGGCCGAACCGAGCGCCTGGGCGTACGTGATGGCGCGGGGGCTGCTTTGCCACGCGTTGGAACTCTGGCAGGCGGATCGCGGCAACTGGGCCGCCTGGAGCGCGGCCTGCGATGTGGTCACAGCGCGCTTTCTGCACAGCATCAAGTTTCATCGTGGCCCATCCGGCATGCGTCTGCCAGAAGATTTGCCGGCCTGGGATGAAGAGCGCTGGTATCGAAAATTTTGTGAGGACGGCATCCCTGCCTGGGCGGCGGCGTTGTCGCTCGCCGGCCCTGGTCGCAGCACGATGCAACCACCGGCAGAATGGGACAGGATTCCGTCCGATCAGTATCGGCAGACATGGGCCGAAGCCTTTGCCGGGGGCATTGCCGAATCCGTCAAGCAGGCGGTGGAGGTGGTGGCGGGTTTGCGCACGTCTTTAGGGGGCGAACTGGATGCTTCATCTCAGGCGGGCCAGGCAGGAGGGCGCAACGTACTGCGAGCCGTTACCCGGCAAGCACGAGACTGGTTCATCAGCAGTTTCCCCTTGTTGGGCGCAATGGTCGCCTCTTTCGAGCTGGTGGAAAACGCCGAGTTGTGCCGAAGAGAAGAGATCCTCGTGGCGGCCGTCGATGAAAGTCTGCGCACCATTTACCTGAACCCGGCCGCAGGGCTGAACGAGGAAGAAAGCCGCTTCGTCATCGCGCACGAGGTGCTGCATGTGGCGCTTAGGCACCTGCCGCGCCGCCAGGGGCGCGAGCCGTGGTTGTGGAATGTGGCTTGCGATTTCGTCATCAATGATTGGCTGATTCAGATGCAGGTGGGCACACCGCCGGCCTTGGGGCTACTTTTTGATGAGAGCCTGCGTGGCCTGTCGGCCGAAGAGGTTTATGATCGCATCGCGCGTGATCTTCGTCGGATGCGCAAACTGCGCACGCTGGCGGGCGGTCAGTGCGACATGCTGGAGCGCCGGCTTGGCACTGGGGGCGTGCCTTTCACCGATCTGGATGCTTTCTGCCGTGAGCAGCTGGGCAAGGGCTTGCTCCTGCATCAGCAGCAGGGGCGCGGGTTGTTGCCGGCCGGGCTGATCGAAGAGATCAACGCGCTGTTGCAGCCGCCCATTCCGTGGGAGGTGAAGCTCGCGCGCTGGTTCGATCATCATTTTCCGCCGTTGGAGACGCGGCGAACCTATACGCGGCTATCACGGCGCCAGTCGGCCACGCCTGACATTCCGCGCCCGCATCTGGGCGTGGATGAAAGCCGGCGTGAAGGGCGGACTTTTGGCGTGGTGCTTGATACCTCCGGCTCGATGTCGCGGCAGATGCTGGCTCGTGCGCTGGGCGCCATTGCGAGCTATGCCGAGGCGAAGGAAGTCTCGGCCGTGCGTGTGGTTTTTTGCGATGCGCGCGCGCATGATGCTGGCTACCTGGCGGCACAGGATATCGCGGGGCGGGTGCGTGTGCATGGGCGGGGTGGTACCGTGCTGCAACCGGGCATCGACTTGTTGCAGGGGGCGGTGGATTTCCCGCCGGATGGGCCAATCCTGATCATCACCGACGGTGCATGTGATGTGCTCCAGGTTCGTCGCAGTCATGCCTTCCTGATGCCGCCGGGGGCGCGCTTGCCTTTCTCGCCGCGAGGGGACGTGTTCCGCATGACGGATTAGCCGTGTCATGCCGATTCGTTGCCGGGAACGTTTCTCCATGCGTGCAGAAACACGCATGCATGGCCCGTTTGGTACCAATCTGTAGTGACTCAGGTGGAATAGCCTGCTTGCCGCGCAGCCGCTACATCATGCATCAACGCAGTAAGTCGTCGGGGCAATGAAAGCCGATGCTTTCCGGCGTTGGCAAGGGGGATCTGCGGAGGATAGTACGGATGTCTTTAGAATCATGTTTTCCCTTCTCTTTCCAAGGATCGAACATGACAAGCTCGAAACCCCTCGTGTGGGCCGGCCTGCTGGTGGCAGGCATGGCGCTCTCTGGCTGCGCGGCGTATCAGACCGAAACGGTGGCTTCTGAGTCGGCCGCGCCGGTGGTTGCGGCCAAGGCCGCTCAAGGTTCGGTCGAGCCGGCACCGTTCCGCTTCTCGCGGACGGAGATGGAAGACATCGCCAACCCGAACAAGCTGTCGTGGCGGATCTTTTACGACAAGCCCTCCACTGGCCCGGATGCCGTCTGGTTCGACGCGGTCAAACGGGGCGATCTGGATACCGTCAAGCGCATGGTGGCTGCTGGCCAGAACCTTGAAGCCAAAGACAGGGATTCGCTGGGGCAAACCGCCTTGGGCTGGGCCGCGTTCATCGGCTATGAGGACATGGTGGATTATCTGATCGCCCAGGGGGCCGACCTGAAGGCCACCGATGAGGGCGATGTCTACAACGTGCTGAAATCGGCCGTGCTGGGCAAGAACGTCAACATCGTGAAGAAGGTGCATGCGCTCTTGAAGGACAGTACTGATCTGAATGATCAGTCGGTGGAAAGCGACGGCGAGACGCTCCTGATGGTGGCGGCCAGCAACAACCGGCTGGAGATCGTCGAATACCTGATCTCCCAGGGCGCTGACCTGAACCTCGTCACGACGCAGACCGACCGCAGCGCGGGCTCCTATAACCAGAGTGCCTTGTCCTACGCCTGCACGCGTAACCACCCCGAGATGCAGAAGTTGCTGATCTCGCACGGGGCAATCAATCATCGCACCGGAAAGTCGGGTTGCTGAGCGGCGCCTGATGACGCCTGATGACGGCCAGACTGCCCATTCGGGGGCTGGCCGCCTTGTCCTGCATCCCGTTCCGAGGGGGCACCTGGACTTGTTCCGTGCTTCCCCTTGGCCTGATCGGGGCGAGCACACGCCCCTCAGACATCGGGCACCCTTTTCTGTCCTGACCGCATGGCCCTGTTCCTTTCATGGCTACTAATACGTATAGTTTTCATTATCGAATGTATTAAGATATGGGCTATTGTCAATGAACCCGAGGAGACAGACGACATGGCACCTGACAAGATGGCAACTGTTTCGGCCGCCGTGCAATCCGCTAGACAACAGGGTGATATCGAGCCGTTGCGAATCCCGGTTGCCATGTTGGTAACGTGGGCCTTGCTGGCTTTGGGAGGACATCATGCCGTGGTACGGGCCGATGAGGGAGGGGCGCCCGAGGGGGGAAAAGAGCCGGCGAGCAGGCATGAAAAACCATCATCCGGTCTTTCGGGTGCGGCAGCAGCCGTGATCATGGCGCCGGTGCAACCGTACCATCCGGTACGGCTTGCCCAGACAGGGGCTGATGTCACCTTGCCGGAGATCCGGGAACGTGCCAAGCGGCAGGCGCCATCCAGTGAAGCCCTGGGAGGCTATGTCGTTCCCCAAAGCCGCTCGTCCACCGGTTTGACGTTGACACCCAGGGAAATTCCGCAGTCCGTGTCCGTCATGACGCGTGAGCGGATTCAAGATCAGGGGGCTGCCACGCTCAGTGATGTCATCAAGCATGTGCCAGGCGTGAGTGTCAAGACGACCGATTCTCGGGGGAAAAACTTTCAGGTGAGAGGATTTCCGGTCGACAACATCCAGATCGATGGTGTGCCGATGGAATGGTCTGGTCCTTGGTCCACGGGGGAAACGCGCGATGGCACCGTCATCTATGACCGGATCGAAGTGGTGCGGGGCGCCACCGGGCTGCTGACCGGCAGTGGGCAGCCATCTGCTGCCATCAACCAGATACGGAAGCGGGCCGACAGCAAGGTGTTCCGGGGTGAGGTGGCGCTGCGAGCAGGTCGCTGGAGCCAATATGGGATGGCAGTCGACCTGAGTGCACCACTTGCTCAGGATGGCAGTATTCGGGGGCGTCTGGTGGCCGAGCATGATCAGCATGAGTCGTTCATCGACTTTCATGAGAACAAGCGGCAGGTGTTGTATGGTGTGGTCGATGCCGATCTGTTGTCGAATACGCAGCTCAGCGTCGGGGTGAGTTATCAGAAGGATACGCCCGTGGCAGGCATGTGGGGCGGGCTGCCGGCCTGGTACGATGATGGCAGCCGTATTGATTGGCCCGTATCGAAGAACACTGCGGCTCGTTGGGGACGTTGGGGATCCACGGAACAGACATGGTTTGCGTCGTTGACGCACCAGCAAGGGGCCTGGCAATGGCGGGCAGACCTGAGCCAGATTCGGCGTAAAGGTGAGGCGCGGTTGTTGTGGGCGGTCGGGACACCCAATCGCGTGACCGGGTTGGGACTCGAAACCGAAGGACTTGCCTGGTATGACAATGATCGGAAGCAGCGTCAGGTGCGTGTGGAGGCCAGTCGCCCCTTTGAGTGGTTTGGTCACGAACATGAGGTCATGCTGGGGGGGAGTCATGGCAAGCTGGACTTCACCGCAATGACCCGTGATCAGGAAAGCGAGGTGGCGCCCATAGGTGATTTCAACGCATGGGATGGAAGCTACCCCTATCCGGGTACATTTGGCCCCAGCTACCTGAGTGCAGGCAACAAGAGTGTGCAAAGTGCGTTGTATGCGGTGACGCGACTTCAGCTCACGGATCCACTGAAAATCATTCTCGGGGCGCGTTTGAGCAATTGGCAGCGTGATGAGGCAGCAACGCAAGACGACGCAGCCTACACGATCAGGCACCGTCGAAAACTCACGCCTTATGCGGGGCTGGTGTATGACATCCAGCCCGAGTTGTCGGCCTATGCCAGTTACACGACCATTTTCAAGCCACAGGAAGAGCAGGATGTTCAGGCCAACTATCTGGAACCGCTGGCCGGCAACAGCCATGAGGTTGGCCTGAAAGGGGCGTGGCTGGAGGGCAAACTCAATGCCTCACTCGCCTTGTTCCGTCTTGAGCAGGACAACCTGGCGGAGCCGGATGCGGACAACAAGGTGATGGGTACCGACAATCAGGCTTATCGTGCTGCCAAGGGTACCCGTACCACGGGTTATGAGATAGAGATCGTGGGCCAGCTTGCGCCGCAGTGGGATCTGAGCCTGGGCTGGACGCAATACAAGGCCAAGGACGCAGCAGGCAAGGAGGTCAGTACGCGTCATCCCCGAAAAGTGTTGAAGCTTTTCACGAAATATCGTTTACCGGGTGAGTGGCAAGGCTTGACTCTGGGGGGCGGCATCAGTTGGGAGGGGCGCACCTATGCGGATGTGAGAAACCCGGTGACATCCGCATCGGAGCAACTGGCACAACCTGCGTTCCTGTTGCTTGATCTGATGGCCCAGTACCGCATCGACAACCGATGGACGGCCCAGTTGAACATCGACAATGTGCTTGACAAGAAGTACTACAGTTCGGTCGGTTTCTTCAACCGGTATACCTATGGCGAGCCGCGTCGCTATCTGCTGTCACTCAAATACCGTTTTTGAGCGTGTTGACGTTGGGCGGCGGGGCAGGCAAGGCATGATCCTCTTTGCCTGCCCGAGACGCCTTGTTCATGCGAATTCAGTGGGCGGTGCAGTTCAGTCAGCCAGTCTGCCTCCTTATTTTCCGTTTGTGTCAACTGGATATCAAACCGGCTTCTTGCACCAAGAGCGTCATCAGCTCGGCGGCCGGAAGCGCACGCGCCAGCGGTGCACCTTGGCCTGCCCAGTGCGCGTTGTATTCGTCGCTGCCGGCACGCGTGGCCGCTGTGCTCAACTGCTTGAAGGCATCATAGGCCCGAGGGTAGGCGGCCGGTGGCGCACCGTCGCTTGTTTCAATCTGCTGGATGAAATCATTGAGCAGCCCGCGGGCAGGCCGGCCCGAGAGGGCTGCTGTCAGGCGGGTATGCCGGGCACGTTCGCTGCCTAATTGTACCCGGTAAGCGGGGCTGGCCGATGATTCCGGACACAGGATGAAGGCCGTGCCCATCTGAACGGCTGCGGCGCCCAGATCCAGGGCCGAACGAATGCCTTGTCCGTTCATGATGCCGCCGGCCGCCACGATCGGCAGCTTTGTCTGCGCCCGCAGTTGTGACAGCAGCACATGCGCGGGCAAGCGTTCATCTGCTGCCGCTGGGTTGAACATGCCCCGATGTCCGCCCGCTTCGATCCCTTGGGCGATGATGGCATCCAGCCCTGCCGCTTCGATGGCTTGGGCTTCAGACAGGTTGGTGGCCGAGGCCATCAGAAAAATGCCGGCCGTTTTCAGCGCGTTCAGATAGTCGGCATCCGGCAGGCCAAAATGAAAGCTCACGACCGTAGGGCGCATTTCCAGGAGCAGCGCCTGCATGTCGCCATCTCTCAAAAAGGAGGGATAGATTTCTTTCAGCTCGCTGGGGGCCGTCGCTGAAAACTGCCCAAACAGTGGGGCCAGACGATTCAACCAGGCAGCATCGGCTGTTGGATCGGGTATCGGGGGCTGATGGCAGAACACGTTCAGGTTCAGTGGCAATGTCTTCGGCAACTGGTCTTCAGACCATGTTGCTTTCACCATAGCCCGTGCCTGTGTGGCACTGCTGGCCCCCAAGCCCAGAGATCCCAGTCCGCCTGCACGGGAGACGGCCGCTGCCAACGCGGGCGTGGCCACCCCCGCCATCGGCGCCTGAATGATCGGATGGCGGATGCCAAGGCGTTGGCAAAATTCTGTGGCGGCAGGGGGCATCATGCTGGTCTCCTTGATGTATGGGGCAGCTCAGACGTTTTTGACTGAATGATGTCTTCTGGGGGCGTGGGTCATGTCCAGAACCTTCGTGCTCATCCTGACCGCAGGTGCATGGATGTAGTTGATAGCAGGAGGGATGGTATCCGGATGACGGGGTGGACTTGTTGAGGCATCAGTCAACCGGCCGTCTTGTCTTTTCCCGCCCGATCAACCAGGCACTCCAGGCCGAGACGAGTCCAGCGAAGAGGACATAGGCGCAGACGAGCCAGGGTTCACCGCCTGCTTGCTGAAGCAGCGCGGTGGCGATGATGGGGGTGATGCCAGAGGCAAAGATACCCGAGAACTGGTAGACGAAGGAAATGCCGGTATAACGAACCTTGGCGTCAAACAGGTCGCAAAAGAGGGCTGCTTCCGGGCCGTAGACACTGGCATACAAGATTCCGAAGGGAATGATGATCGCCAACCAGATCGTGCGGGTGTCGGCGCCTTCCTGCATCAGCCAGAAGGCCGGAAAAGCCGACAAGGCGGTGATCACGGATCCCCATCCAAACACCACGGTTCGGCCCCAACGGTCTGAGAGGTAGCCGAAAAACGGGATGGTGAACACCATGACCAGCGAGGCCGCCATCACGCCGAGCAGCGCATCGGTGCGGGGCAGATTCAGTGAGGTGGTCAGATAAGTGATCGAGAACACACCGAAGATGTTGAAGAACACGCCATCGATATAACGCGCACCCATGCCTTTCAGCGTGTTGCGGGGATAGCGTTGAAGCATCTCCATGAAGGGAATGCGTGTGGCGTCATTGCGGGCCTTCACTTGCGTGAACTCGGGCGTTTCCTTCACGTTCAGCCGGATGTACATGCCGACAAAGACCATCGCCGCCGACAGCAGGAAGGCGATGCGCCATCCCCAGCTCATGAACTGTTCTTCGGATAGCAGCAATGACAACAGGCCCACGATGCCCGAGGCAAGGCACAAACCCAGCGCCAGGCCGATTTGTGGCAGGGAGGCGTAAAACCCCCGTTGGTGCTTTGGCGCATATTCATAGGCCATCAGGACGGCTCCGCCCCATTCACCGCCCAGCCCGATGCCTTGAGCAACGCGAAGCAGCAACAAGAGGATGGGCGCCCAGATACCGATCTGCTCATAGGTTGGGACAAGACCGATCAGAAAGGTGGAGACACCCATGATCATCAGCGTGAGCACCAGCATGCTCTTGCGTCCGATCTTGTCGCCGAAGTGCCCGAAAATCAGCCCACCCAAAGGGCGTGTGACGAAGCCGACGGCAAAGGTGGTGTAGGCGAGCAGGGTGGCAACCAGGGGATCGCCCGCCGGAAAATATGCTTTGGCAAACACGATGCCCGCCACGACACCGTACAGGAAGAAGTCATACCACTCGATGGTGGCACCGATCAGTGCCGAGGTGACGACACGGCGCAGGGTGGCTTGGGCCGGCACGCTGGCCGGGGCGGATGTGGGGGCGTGTGGGGTGTTCATGATGTTGGCTCACGGTGTTCCGGGTGAAAGAAGGAAAGGGGTTCAAGGTGTTTTCTGTGCTTCAAAAGGTGTTGGCGATTTGTTCAAATGGGTAGCCGAGCGTCTTCCCGAATCATGTCCACGGCTTTCTCCGCCATCATCACCACAGGTGCATTGGTGTTGCCTGAGACCAGCGTGGGCATGGCCGAGCAATCGACGACGCGCAAGCCGCTCACGCCATGCACGCGCAATCGCTCGTCCACGACGGCCATCGGGTCGTGCCCCATGCGGCAGGTGCCGCTGGGATGAAAGATCGTGGCGCCATGATGGCGGGCAAAATCCAGGAGCGCCGCTTCATCGATGGCTTCCGGCCCCGGCCGGTGCTCGCGTGCCGTGAAGGCTTGCATGGCGCGGCTGTTGGCGATGCGGCGCGCGGCCTGGATGGCGGCCACGGCCATGCGTCGGTCGGTGTCGGTCGAAAGGTAATGGGGCTGCATGGCGGGCGGCACGAGCGGGTCGCTTGATCGGATGCGCACATGCCCGCGTGATTCGGGCCGTAGCTGACAGACCGATAGCGTGAAACCAGAGAAGGGATGTACCTTGCCGCCCGCCATGTCGGCCGAGAGTGTGGCCACATGAAACTGGATGTCGGGCCGTGTGGCGTTCGGATCGACGCGCATGAAGCAGCCGCCCTGGTTGATGCCAACTGCCAGCGGCCCGGAGCGTTTGCTGAGCCAATCCCAGCCCATGCGGATGCGTCCGGGCAGGGATTTGAGCTGATCATTGGTGGTGATCGGTTGGCGGCATTCATAGACGAGCCGCAATTGCAGATGGTCTTGGAGGTTTTCGCCCACGCCGGGTAGCGCGTGTTGCACCTCGATGCCGTGGGCCTGTAGCAATTCGGGTGGGCCGATACCGGAGAGTTGCAGCAGCTGGGGCGATTGCAGGGCGCCGGCCGAGAGAATGACTTCGGCCGTGCAGTGGGCTTGTTGCACCTTGCCGCCTCGCATGAACTGGATGCCCACGGCGCGACCCTTGTCGATGAGGATCTGCGTGGCTTGCGCTTCGGTGACAATATGCAGGTTGGGGCGGTGCCGGTGCGGTTTGAGGTAGGCGGTGGCCGTGCTGCATCGCCAGCCGCGCCAGGTGGTCAGTTGGTAATAACCGGCGCCTTCCTGATGCGCGCCGTTGAAATCCTCGTTGCGCGGTACGCCCAGCTCGGCCGCGCCCGTGATGAAAGCCTCGATCAACGGGTGCTGGTTGCCGATGTCGGACACTTTCAGTGGCCCCGCATGCCCATGAAAGGCGTTGGCGCCGCGCTGATTGTGTTCGCTCTGAATGAAGTAAGGCAACACGTCGTCGTAAGCCCAGCCACGGTTGCCGAGCGCGGCCCAGTGATCATAGTCTTCGCGCTGTCCTCGAATGTAGATCAGCCCGTTGATGGCGCTGGAGCCGCCCAGCGTCTTGCCACGGGGCCAGTAGATGCGACGATCGTGCATGCCGGGGTCTGGCTCGGTCTGAAATCGCCAGTTGTAGCGATCGCTCCACATCGTTTTGCCATAGCCGATGGGCAGGTGCAGCCACAGGGAGCGATCGGGCGGCCCGGCTTCGAGCAGCAGCACACGGGTGCCAGGATCTTCGCTCAAGCGGCCGGCCAGCACGCAGCCCGCCGATCCGGCGCCGACGATGATGTAATCGTAGGCGGGGGGAGGTGTTGTCTTCATGGCAGCGAATCCTTCTCGTGGGTTTCGTTTGATGAAACCACGGTTTCACTTTTATTGTCCGGCTTTTAAGGCTGTCGATAGAATGGGCAATAACCCTATCGTTCAACGCAATCATGTTCAGGGGAGCCTGTGACCATGTCTGATGCAGGAATGAGGGATAGCGAGCCAGATGAGGAAGATGCCGCCAAGTTGTCCGGCGAGGAACCGCAGCTTGCATCGTCCTCTCAGCGTTCATTGGCCGTGCTTGAATTTGTGTCTCAAGCAGACCCAGCTCCTACGCTGATGGACATTGCTGATGCACTCGCCTTGCCCAAGGCGACAGTGTTTCGTCTTTGCACCCAATTGGTCGCGCAGCGCTGGTTGTCCAAGACGGAGGAAAGGGCTTATCGACCTGGGTCGCGTTTACATGCTTTGTGTTTCAACCTGAATCAGGAAGATCGGTTCAAAATGCTGAGACATCAGATATTGACCCGGTTGGTGGAACGTATCGGTGAAACTTGCAATCTGACCATGCTGGATGGCAATGAGGTTCTGTATCTGGATCGGGTTGAAACGCACTGGCCCTTGAGGATGGTGCTGGACGCAGGCTCTCATGTACCCATCCATGCAACCGCCAGTGGCAAGTTGTTTTTGGCGTTCATGTCGGCCCCAGCTCGCCGGGCGTTGCTGGAGGCGGTTGATCTGTGCCCATTGACACCGCACACGTTGACCAGTATCGAAGCGTTGGATGCAGAAAGTCGGCAGATTCGTGAACTGGGCTATGCCTGTGACCGGGAGGAATTTCTGGCAGGCTTGATCGCGTTGGCCGTGCCGGTTCACACAGAAGGGCAAGCGTGCAGGGCTGCGATTGCCGTGCATGCGCCGTCGGCAAGAATGTCACTCGATAAGGCCAAGGAGGCATTACCGTTGTTGCAGGATGCTGCCATGTCCATGCAAGGTTTGTTGCGTTAGACAGTTTCCCTTGCCTGCCTTTGAAGAGGGCTGATGTTCGTTGGTTCAGGTGTTTGGCGCACAGTAGTTGGAGGGAGACAGTATGTCGAAGGGGCTCACGATGGATGGTTCTGGAAATCTTCGTCCCTGTGCCACTCAGGCCCGTGAATCTGTTGGGGAGATACAGGTTTTTGAGCGACGAGTGTCGAAAGACCTATCCCGTCCTTGCGTAGAACATGAGCGTTTTCAGCATGGCGGATCAGCGTTTGTAGAAGCTTGGGCTATCTGGCGCAGGAAAGCTGAAGAAGTGGGGCTTTGGGATGAAGCGGAGGATGATCCCTTCAAGGATCTCAGGGATCAAGGGGATCGTCAGATACCGGATTTTGATTGAAAAAAACGCCGCGATCTTGTGATGCGCGGCGTTGGCAGAAGGATCAGGCAGCGTGCCTTGTCAGGGCAGCTCCACCTCCATCTCATCCTTCTTCTTCACGGGCTTGACCAGATCCTCGCGCTTCAGGCCGAGGCGCATCAGGATGGCGGCGGCCACGAAGATCGACGAATACACGCCGAAGAGGATGCCGATCGACAGTGCCAGCGCGAAGTAGAAGAGGGTGGGGCCACCGAAGAACAGCATCGACAGCACCATCATCAGCGTCGAGGTGTGCGTGATGACGGTTCGTGAGATGGTGGTGGTGATGGCATGGTCGAGCACCTGCGAGGTCGTCATGTTCTTGGCCTGACGCTCGCGGAACTTCTCGCGCACCCGGTCGAAGATGATCACCGACTCGTTGACCGAGTAGCCGAGCACGGCCAGGATGGCGGCCAGCACCGAGAGAGAGAACTCCCACTGGAAGGCGGCAAAAAAGCCCAGGATGATCACCACGTCGTGCAAGTTGGCGATGATGCCGGCCACGCCAAATTTCCACTCGAAGCGGATGGCGAGGTAGATCACGATGCCGATGATCACCATCAGGAGCGCCATGGCGCCACCCGTGGCCAGCTCCTTGCCGACCTGTGGGCCGACGAACTCGTTGCGCCGCAGCTCGACTTTGGGGTCGATGTCCTTCAGCGCGGCCACGACCTGCTCAGCCTGTTGGGCAGCCGAGACGCCTTCGCGCAGCGGCAGGCGCACCATCACGTCCCGCGAGGTGCCGAAGTTTTGCACCTGTGGCTCACCAAAGCCCAGTTCTTCGAGCTTGGCGCGGGTTTGGGTGAGGTCGGCAGTGGTGCTGTAGTTGAACTCCATCACCGTGCCGCCGGTGAATTCCACCGACAGGTTCAGCCCGCGCGTCACCAGAAAGAAGACGGCCAGGATGAAGGCGGCGATCGAGATGCCGTTCAGCACGCCAGCGCGGCGCATGAACGGGATGTCACGTCGGATCTTGAACAATTCCATCGTCGTTGCTCCGTATCAGCGCTTGGCGGGTTTTTCGGGCTGCCAGTCACTTTGGCCGAGTGACAGGCGCTTGATGCGTTTCTGGCTCCCATACCAGAGGTTCACCAAGCCGCGAGAGACGAACACGGCCGAGAACATGGAGGTCAGGATGCCTAGGCAGTGCACGACCGCAAAGCCCTTGATGGGGCCTGAGCCGAAGGCGAGCAGTGCGAGACCAGCGATCAATGTCGTGATGTTGGCGTCCAGAATGGTGGCCCAGGCACGGTCATAGCCGGCGGCGATGGCGGCATGTGGCGTGGCACCGGCACGCAGCTCTTCACGAATCCGCTCGTTGATCAGCACGTTGGCGTCGATGGCCATGCCGAGCGTGAGTGCGATGGCGGCCATGCCCGGCAGCGTCAGCGTGGCCTGCAGCAGCGACAGCACGGCCACCAGCATCAGCAGGTTGAAAGCCAGCGCGATCGTCGAGAACAGGCCGAAGAGCATGTAATAGACGATCATGAAGATCGCGATGGCCAGAAAGCCCCAGGTGACCGAGGCAAAGCCCATCTGGATGTTTTCGGCGCCCAGCGAAGGGCCGATCGTGCGCTCCTCGATGATGTCCATCGGTGCGGCCAGCGCACCGGCACGCAGCAGCAGCGCCAGATCGGTGGCGTTCTTCTGCGATCCCATGCCGGTGATCTGGAAGCGGCTGCCCAGCTCCGACTGGATGGTGGCCACCGTCAGCACCTCACCCTTGCCTTTCTCGAAGAGCACCACGGCCATCGGTTTGCGGATGTTCTTGCGAGAAACTTCGCGCAGATGACGGCCACCGGCTTCGTTCAGCGAGATCGCCACGGCCGGCTGGTTGTTCTCGTCGAAGGCGGCCGAGGCGCTGGTGAGCTGCTGACCGGTGAAGATCGGCTCGCGCTTCAGCACGACAGGGGCGCCACGGCCTTGTCGGAACAGATCCGAGCCGAAGGGCACGACAGCGTTCTCGTTGTTGAGGGCACGCTGGGCTTCAGGGCTGAGATCCACCAGGCGGGCTTCGAGCGTGGCGGTGCGGCCGAGGATGTCCTTGGCACGGGCCGTGTCCTGCACGCCGGGCAGCTGCACGACGATGCGGTCGGCGCCCTGGCGCTGGATGACGGGTTCGGCCACGCCCAGCTCGTTGATCCGGTTGTTCAGCGTCGTGATGTTCTGCTGCACCGAGTTGTCGAGGAAGGTGCGCATGGCGTTTTCGGTCATCACGAGCACCAGGCGCGAATCGGCGCCGCTACCTCGGGCAGTGACGCTGAGATCGGTCTGGTTGTCACGCAGCACGCCTTCGGCGCGGTTGCGGGTGGCTTCGTCGGCGAAAGCCACGATCAGCTGATTGCCATTGCGCTGGATGACGCCATGACGGATCTTTCGATCACGCAGCAGGGTGCGCACGTCCGAGATCGCGCTGTCGAGCCGCTTGTTCAGCGCCTCGGTGGTGTCGATCTGCATCAGGAAATGCACGCCCCCCCGCAAGTCCAGGCCCAGGTACATGGGCAGTGCGCGAAGCTGCGTCAGCCACTCGGGGGAGCTGGACAGCAGGTTCAGCGCCGTGATGTAGA
>JAUNKF010000034.1 GCA_030532895.1 Lautropia sp.
TCGCTGAACTTCGACTTCTTCATAGAACTTCTCCTTGGAAAAATTCTACTTCTGAGATCGCTGTATTTCAGGGGGGATTACCCCACCAGGACGCTGCGGCCATACTTCAAGTCAGAGTGCCGCTATATTCAGGCGGGGGACTGGCTGCACAAGAGCGGGCCAGTATGGCCGTCCTGCACCAGACGGAAAGCGACCTTGAATCTGCTCGACGCACAGCCGTACAGGAAGTTCGTGAAAACTACTTCAGTTTTCTCAGCAACTCTCAACAAACGCTCGCACTTCAAGCAGCCATTCGTTCAAGCGCACTTTCACTGGATTCCAATAGTACAGCTTACCAGGCGGGGCTTCGCATGAACGTCGATGTTCTGAACGCACAGCAGCAACTTTTTGACATCAGGCAGAAGCTGAGTAAAGCACGATATGATGCGCTCTTGAGTCAGTTGCGCCTGAAGGCAGCTATCGGCCAACTATCCAGTGCCGATCTCGCTTTGATCGATGAAGAGCTTGACCTCGCTCAAGGTGAACCCCTCGAACTCTGACTAACACGATCGAAAAAGACTCTTCGTGGGCCGGCATACCGTCAGTTAAATATCGACAAATCTCTTCCCCCTACCACCGACCACCTAGCGCCGCCAGCAGCCCCGCATGCACCGCCAACCGCTCGGCTTGCAGGTTCAGCAGTGCCTCCTGACTGTTGATGGTGAGCCGTTGGGCCGTGGCCAGCTCCAGGTAATTGACCAGACCACTCCGATAACGGTTGCGCACGACACGCTCGGAGGCTTCGGCCAATGACACCAGCCGCGCCTGGTCGGCCAGTTGCAGGGCCAGCGTGCGATGGGCGAGCAAATAATCCTCGATCTCCTGCACGGCTGTCAGTACCTGCTGCCGGTAGGCGGCCACCGTTTCGTCATAAGCCGCCTCCTGCCGCGACAGCTCGGCACGTCTCGTCCCGCCATCGAAAATGACGGCGGCCAACTGGCTGCCGAGTGACCAGGTACGCAAGGGCGACGCGATCAGATCCGAGAGCGTATCGGCGCCCAGTGCCAACGCGCTGTTGAAACTCAGATCCGGCAGCCATGCACCCTGCGCAATACCCAGGTTGGCATTGGCAGCCGCCACCCGCCGCTCAGCCGCGCGCACGTCAGGGCGACGGCGCAGCAGGTCGATGGAGAGTGTTTCGGGCAATTCAGGCACGGCCGGCATCGTGCCATCGGCAACCTGCGCGGGCTGATTCATGCGCGATGTAGCGCGACCAGCGTCCTCTGCTTCGCGCCCTGCCCCCGCCGCAGCGACCGTGCCGGCTCCATTGGCATTGGCATTGGCATTGGTGCCAGCCAGACAGGCTTCGTTTGCCCTGTCGATCAGCCGGACATCTTCCTGCATCACCACCGTATCGGCACCCATCGGCATCGGCGCACCGGTCATGATGCGCTGGGCGTGCCCGGCGGCCAGGGTTGGTGCAGGTGCGTCGCCGGCCAGTGTGCGGCCGGCCACCTGCAAGCGGGTCTCGCCGGTTGGGCACAGGTCGGCATGGCGTAGGGCATAGCCGTCCATCGCCGCGTTGTCTTGCGAGGGCACGTCGAAAGGGGCGTCGATCGTGCTGGCGAGGATGCGACCCACGGCATCGGCGAGGCAAACCGTTTCGGCTTCAACGGGGGTCGGCACGTATCGGGCGATCAGCGCACGGGCCAGCGCGACGGGTACGGCTTGAGGATTGAAACCGGCTTCGGCCGCTTCCAGTGCGATCAGGCTGACCGGGGTTTGAGCGGTCTGGCCGTGTTGAGTGTTTTCAGGCTTTTCAGCGGGGTTGGAGGACGCAGCGCTCATGATGATGCGGGTTGCTTCCTGCCAGGCATCTGGCGTGTTGATGTTGAAGAAAGCGGTGTCGTCCTCGAAGGGCACGACGAGCGCGTCGTGTTGCTGGTAAAAGGCGCGGACACGGTGCTGGCTTTGGTTGAGTGACTCGCTCAGCCCAGGCAACAGCGAGCGGTGCATGACGGCCACGAGCGGGTGTTCCTGGCCGTTGGCATCGACGGCAAAGGCGAGTGGTCGCGCTGCCTGCCGAGCTGCGGCGAGCAGGCGAGTGGCCCAGCCGGGTGGCAGAAAGGGGGTGTCACAGGCGGTGACGGCGAGCCAGTCGGTCTTGGTGGCGAGCAGGCCCGCGTGGATGCCGGCCAGTGGGCCGGGCTGATCGGGAAAATGATCGGGGATCACGGGGTAGCCCCATCGCCGATACCAGGCCAGATGGCGATTGGCACTGATCAGCAGACGGCTGACCTGTGGGGCCAGGGTTCGGGTCTGCCACAGCACGAGTGGATGGCTGCCCAGCCGCAGCAAGCCCTTGTCGATGGCATGGCCGCCCGTTTGCATCCGGCGCGCGGCACCACCGGCCAGGACGAGGCCGGTCAGGGGGACAATGGCGGGTGGAGATTGGCTGAACGTGCTCATGCTCGTGTTGGCGACGGCCTGCCGTGCAGGCTCCGTGCCGGGACTGTTTGGGCAGGGGTACGGCGGCATTGGCGTGTCGGGGGTCAGCCGCCGATATAGCTCATCTCGATCCGGCGTGGTGCCGTGCCAACGGAACTGGCGCCCTCTGCACTGCGCAGCTCGGAGTAGCGATCCTGTCGTCCTTGCCAGAGGGCGCTCAGGGCAGTGGCCATCTCGGCCGTGCTTCGGCCGCCGCGCAACAAGGCTTTGAGGTCGTAGCCGCTGTGGGCGAACAGGCAGGTATAGAGCTGCCCTTCGGTGGACAGCCGCAGCCGGGTGCAATCACCGCAGAAGGGTTGGGTGACGGAGGAGATGAGACCAATTTCACCGGCTCCATCCTTGAAGCGCCAGCGTGAGGCCACTTCACCGGGGTAGTTGGCTTCGAGCGCTTCGAGCGGGTGAACAGCCTGGATGCGCGCGAGTACCTCACGGCTTGGCAGTACCTCGTCCATTCGCCAGCCATTGGTGGCGCCCACGTCCATGTATTCGATGAAGCGCAGGATATGGCCGCTGCCGCGGAAGTGCTCCACCATCGGCAGAATGTCGCCATCGTTGAGGCCGCGCCGCACCACCATGTTGACCTTGATGGCGCTGAATCCGGCGACTCGGGCAGCCTCGATGCCATCGAGGACGCGGGCAACCGGGTAATCGGCATCGTTCAACCGTCGGAAGAGCGCGTCGTCCAGGCTGTCGAGGCTGACCGTGATCCGGCTCAGGCCGGCCGCCTTGAGGGCCTCGGCCTTGCGAGCCAGCAATGAGCCGTTGGTGGTCAGCGTCAGCTCGACGGCTTGGCCATCGGGACGACGCAGACGGGCCAGCTGTTCGATCAGTCTTTCGATGTTGCGACGCAATAGCGGCTCGCCCCCCGTGAGGCGGATCTTTCTCACACCAAGCGCCACGAAGAGAGCGGCCAGCTCGGCGATTTCCTCGAAACTCAGCAGCGCGTCGTGGGGCAGGAAGGGATGATCCTTGCCGAACACTTCGCGTGGCATGCAGTACGAACATCGGAAATTGCAGCGGTCGGTGACGGAAATCCTCAGATCGTGAAGTGGCCGCCCCAGGGCGTCTGGCAGGGCACCGTCAGCAAGCGGCATCGAGGCCAGCACGTCGGGCAGGGGCGCAGCGACGGGCGCACCGGGCCGACGTGCGGGATGGCCACGAACATCGAGGATGGGAATCACACGTTCCGACATGAGCGAGGAGAAAAGGCAGGCTAGGAGAACATCCTACGCCAAGATTGCGTTTCGGTGAACGATATGCCCCTGCACGATGCGATGAAGCGTGGCAATGCCGACAGCGCGTGGTCTCGGAAGCGGCTTGGCGGGAATTGGTGGGGGTGAGTCAGTGCGCCGGGCGAGCATGACAGGCGCAAAAAAAAACGGCGCTGGCGCCCCCATCGGGGGCAACCAGTGCCGTGGAGCCAGGTGTCGTTTCTGGCCCCTTGTGCCGGCCTGTTGGCCGGCATTCTGTTCTCAGGGCAGGGGCCTGAAGTGCCAGCTGTTTCAGCCCTGCTCGTCGGCGCTGCCGGCGGCAGGCTTGGTGGCCTGCGTCTCGACCTGTTGGAGTGGTTCGGCCTCGATTCTCACCTTGGGCTTGCGTTGACGTCGTGGCCGTGGGGCCGCGGGCGGCGTGGGCGCGGCCAATGGTGTCGTGGCGGAGCTGGTAGTCTGAACCCACTCCAGGCCCGCCGACTGAACCACGTCTTCCAGTGCCTTCGTCTGAACCGGCGCGGCTGGCGTCGGCTTGACGGGCCTGGTTTCGGCGGCTTTCGTCATGACGGTTTCGTCGGCCTTGACGTTGCGCTCGGCGTGGGCTGGTGCAGGGCGCTCGGCTGGGGCTGCCGCCTGCGTCGGGGCAGGCGCCGACGACGGTTGAGGCGCCACGATGGCAGGCTCGGTGGCTGCCTTGCCCGGCGTGGCTGACTCGGTCAGCACGGGGGCGTTGGCTTCGGCACGGGGCGCAGGCCGAGGGGTCGGAGCTGCCGGTTGCTCGGCTACGGCAGCCTGTGCTGCAGCCTGCTCGGTGGTGGGGGCCGGTCGTGCTGCCGGGCGAACTTGCTCGGCGACCGGCACCGCGGCCGATGTGTCGGGCAGCGGTGTGGCTACCGGTGAGGGGGCGAGCGCTACCGCCTGATCTTTGTGCGCCGGACGGGCCGCCTCGTGACCGGCGTCGGCTGGCGATGCCTCGGCACGCTCGGCCACGGGCGCGGACGTGTTGTCCCGCCGGCTGCCCTGCGCACGGCGTGTGCGGGCAGGCGACTGGGTGGGCACGGCCTCCTGGGCATGGGGGACGGCAGGCGCAGCGCTAGCTTCGCCGGCGACCGGTTGGGCGTTGTTTGCCTCGATCGGGTCGGCCTTGGCCGTGACTGGTGCCGCATCGGCTGGCACGGCCTCGTTGCGGTCACGCCGACTGCGGCGTCGCCGGCGGCGCTCGCCATCCTCGGCCTGAGCCGTGGCGCCGTCATGCGGTTCGGTGCCGGCTTCGGCGCCTGCGACGAGCGCAGCGGCGGTTGCCGAAGCCGCACCTCGTGCCGGGCGGGCCGGACGTTCGTCAGCCATGTCTGCGGCGGGGGAAAGCGGCTGGGCGATGTTCAGCTCGGCCTGCTCGCTGCCTTCAGCCTGGCGGCGACGGCGGTTGCCCCGTTCGGCATGGCGGGTGCGGGTGGACGTGGCCTCGGGACCGGGCTGGGCGCCTGCCTCTTGGCGCTCGACTGGCTGACGGCCAGCTTCACGTCCCGAGTCGCGAGCCGATTCACGGTTCTCACGGGCGTCGCGCGTCTCCCGGTTGTCACGTCCCTCACGGCCTTCGCGCGGTGCACGCTCGGCCCGCTGACGGCCGCTTGGGCGCTCGGTCTGCTCCTGACGCTCCGCACGTTCGTTGCGATCGGGGCGTTCCTGGCGTTCACCGCGCTCGGCCCGTTCGCCACGCTCCTGGCGGCGGCCGTTTCGACCATTGCCGCTGGCTGAGCCGTCACGACGGCTGTTGCGTTCCTGGCGTCCGCCCTGCGCGGCATCCGAGGCACGGCTGCCGCGTGAACGGCTGGCGGCTGGCACGGCAGCCGGGGCAGGCGCTTTGGCGGTGGGTTCCTGGCCATGCCCCCCCCAGCCGAAGAGGCCGAGGATCTTGTCCAGAATGCCGCCGTGCGGCGTGGCGGCCGGTGCGGCAGCCGTGGGTCGGGGGGCTGGTGCGGGTGCCGGCTGATCGGGGGTGATGCCCTTGACGACAGCTTCCTGACGGTTGCCCTGTTGCTTGAACTTGGTGGCCAGGTAGGTGTCTTCTTCTTCCTTGATTTCGGCGATCGAGTAGCTGGCGCGATAGGAGAGCAGGCGCTCGTCGTCATGCTTGAGCCGCTCCAGTTTGTAGTGCGGCGTTTCGATCGATTTGTTCGGAATCAGGAGGATTTCGACCTTCAGCCGCGCTTCGAGCGTGGCGATTTCGGTGCGCTTTTCGTTCAGCAGGTAGGTGGCGACTTCCACCGGCACTTGCGCGTGGACGGCCGCGCTGTTTTCCTTCATCGCTTCTTCCTGCAGCACACGAAGCACGTGCAGGGCCGACGATTCGATGTCGCGGATCACGCCGGTGCCGTTGCAGCGCGGGCAGGTGATGTGTGTGCCTTCGTTGAGTGCCGGGCGCAGCCGCTGGCGCGACAGCTCCATCAGGCCGAAGCGGGAGATCTTGCCGGTTTGCACGCGGGCGCGATCCAAGCTCAGAGCCTCTTTCAGGCACTGCTCGACGTCACGCTGGTTGCGGCTGCTCTCCATGTCGATGAAGTCGATGACGATCAGCCCACCCAGGTCGCGCAGCCGCATCTGGCGGGCCACTTCCTCGGCCGCTTCCATGTTGGTGCGAAAGGCCGTCTCCTCGATGTCCGAGCCACGGGTGGCGCGGGCCGAGTTCACATCGATGGCCACCAGTGCTTCGGTGTGGTCGATGACGATGGCGCCACCCGAGGGCAGGGGCACGACGCGGGAATAGGCCGTTTCGATCTGGTGCTCGATCTGAAAGCGGGAGAAGAGCGGCGTGGCATCGCGGTAGTGCTTGACCCGCGCCACATAGTCGGGCATCACATAGCCCATGAACTGCGTGGCTTGCTGGTGGATGTCTTCGGTGTCGATCAGCACTTCGCCGATGTCGGCGGTGAAGTAGTCGCGAATGGCGCGGATGACGAGACTCGATTCCTGATAGATCAGGAAGGCGCCAGCGGCCGATTTGGCGGCCGATTCGATGGCGCCCCACAGTTGCAGCAGGTAGTTCAAGTCCCACTGCAGCTCTTCGACCGAGCGGCCGATGCCGGCCGTGCGGGCGATCAGGCTCATGCCGGTGGGCACCTGCAGCTTCTCCATCGCCTCGCGAAGTTCCTGGCGGTCTTCGCCTTCGATACGGCGAGAGACACCTCCCCCGCGGGGGTTGTTGGGCATCAGCACGACATAGCGGCCGGCCAGCGAGATCATCGTGGTGAGTGCGGCGCCCTTGTTGCCACGCTCTTCCTTTTCGACCTGGACGATCAGCTCCTGGCCTTCGGAGATCACGTCCTGGATGCGCAGGGCACGGCCGCCCTCGACATCGGCCTTGAAGTAGGCGCGCGAGATCTCCTTGAACGGCAGAAAGCCGTGGCGGTCTTCACCGTAGTTGACGAAGCAGGCTTCGAGCGATGGCTCGACGCGGGTGACGACGCCTTTATAGATGTTGCTTTTGCGACTCTCGCGTCCGGCGGACTCGATGTCGATGTCGATCAGCCGCTGGCCGTCGACGATGGCAACCCGCAATTCTTCCGAGTGGGTTGCGTTGAACAGCATGCGCTTCATGCCATGACTCCATGCACACTGGGGCGTGGTGTGTATGTCCAGCGGGCGTGGCAAGACGCGGAGGCGCCAGAGATGGGCCGGCCTCATCCAAACGGGAACGGATGTCAGACGCAATACGGGCACAGGTGCGCAACAGGCCGGCGCGCTGGCAGCTGGACAGGGGCGTCCGGCCATCCAGGCAAATACCGGCAAGGCACTGTACGGTGGGTTGCGTGTGGGTCATCTGGGCCTGTGAATGTGTGGTGGCCTTTGCTTCCGGTTGGGTTTCCATGCCAGACGAGCCAAAGGCTGGCTCATCCGCGTCAAATCCTGCCCGCGCGTCGAACCTTTCGACGCCGCGTTTTGAATCCAATGGTTGCCATGATCGGCCAGACACCCACGCGCCTGGATGGCGGCGGGCCTGTCGTTCAGCGGGCAGCGCGTCGTGGGCGTGGCCGTGCGATGCGTCAGACGCCTGGGCGACGATCGTCCGGGCATCTGGAGCTGACAAAGGGGGCGGCACTGAGTGTGTATCCCGACGCCTTCGGCCGTCTTGAAACCGGCTTGTGCCGGGACGGAGCTCGGGTGAAACGAGGCGGCAATCCCTTGATCAGCTCCTGAGGCTGATTGACATCCGTGTGTCTGTCTGGCAACAGTCTTGCACGGCAAACGGCTTTGTCCTTGGGTATTGCCCACCGAGTCTGCCTTGGGGAAAAACCTTGAGGTTTTTCGTACACTGGCGGCTGAGTGAGGCCCGGCGACATGCCGGTACCAGGGGGCGCTTCAGAGCCGCTGGGACAGCGTCGCGGGGCGCCTTCAAGTTCATTGACGGTTACTCACTTGCGTGACTGACAACCGCCGTGGATTATAGCCGGATGACTGCGCTGGATACAAAAGCCCCGAGATGGCAAACAACAGGTCAAACAACAGGCCAATCGCCTGGCCGACGAACGAGCAGCAAGGGTGGTGGTGGTGCAACCGGTGCGTCAGGGGCGCAGGCGGGGGTTCAGTGGCTGTCGGTTGATGAGGCTCATGCCGGTCAGCGCCTGGACAACTACCTGCTGGCCGTTTTGCGGGGGCTACCCAAAACCCGCATCTACCGGATGATTCGCAAGGGTGAGGTGAGGGTCAACGGGGGGCGCTGCAAGGCGGAGCAGCGGGTGCTTGCCGGTGACCGGATCCGGGTGCCGCCCTTGTCGCACCTGCCTGAGACGGCTCGCCGGCCTGGCCCGGCTCGCGGTGGGCAGCGGCTCGATGCGCGTCACATCCGCATCGTGTTCGAGGATGAGCACCTGTTGGTGGTCGAGAAGTCGGCCGGTCTGGCGGTGCATGGTGGTAGCGGCATTTCGGCCGGGCTGATCGAGCGCTTGCGTGCTTCCCGCCCGGAAGGGGCGTTTCTGGAGCTGGCTCACCGGCTCGATCGTGATACTTCCGGCCTGTTGATCATCGCCAAGCGCCGGGCTGCGCTCGTGGCGCTGCACCGGATGTTTGCCGAGGGCGAGGTTCACAAACAGTATCTGGCCTTGGTCAAGGGCCATTGGGGGCGGCGTGAACCGAGGCTGCTGCAGTTTCCGCTCTTGCGCTATCTGACGCCAGAAGGCGAGCGTCGGGTGAAGGTGGTGGCCGAGGGGCAGCCATCGGCCACCAGGGTCAGTCGGCAGGGGCTGATCGATACGGGCGGCGTGCCAGGCATGCCGCCGCATTGCAGCTTGTTGCGTTGTGAATTGCTCACAGGCCGGACACACCAGATACGGGTGCATCTGGCGCACGCAGGCCACCCTATTCTGGGGGATGAAAAATACGGAGATTTCACTTTAAATAAACAACTTGATGTTTCTGGGCATAACCGAATGTTTCTTCACGCTTTTTATCTGGAAATGAAACACCCTGTCACCGGGGCTGAGCTGCAGTTCCAAGCGCCGATGCCTGAGGCTTTCGAGCGCTTCATCCAGGCGTTTGGTGATTCGCACCCATGATGGGATTCATATCAGGACGGGGCGTTGAGCCGTACCTATAACGTGACAGAATGTGTTTATCGAGTTCGATGCCCAGGGAGGGGCGCCTGGTGATGACTGGAAACCGGCGATTCAGCGCGTGTGAGGTGGTCGTTTTTGATTGGGATGGCACGATTGCGGATTCGGTGGCTCTGGTCGTCAATGCTTTGCAGCAGGCTGCCAAAACGATGGGGTTGCCGCTGATGGACGAGGTGCTCGCCCGTCAGTCGGTGGGGCTGGGGCTGAACGAGCTCTTGGAGAAGTTGCTGCCCGATCTGCCGGCCACGCATTACGCCGAGTTCACCGATTTGTATCGCCGCTTCTATTTCGGGCAGCGTCACCAGACCGATGTGCCCTTTGCCGGTATTCCTGAGCTGGTGGCACGGCTGGCCGGGCAGGGGCGCCGGTTGGCGGTGGCCACCGGCAAGTCGCGCATGGGGCTGGATCGCGCGCTCAAAAGCACGGGCCTGGGGCGCTGGTTCGAGACCTCGCGCTGCTCGGAAGAAGGGCTCTCGAAGCCTGACCCGTGGATGTTGAAAAGTCTGGCCGATGAAATGGGGGTGTCGGCCTCACAGATGGTGATGGTGGGTGACACGATCCATGACATCGACATGGCCCGTGCCTTTGGCTGCGCGAGCATCGGGGTGCACTACGAGGTGGAAGCACCGGGTGTGCTGAAACGGGCTCAGCCCGATGCGCTGGCGGCTTCGGTGGCAGAGCTGGCGGCACTGCTCGGTGTCTAGAGCGTGTTGCCTGCGGCTTCGTCCCTGCGACAGTCCCTACAGGCGTGCCGCACGGCGTTGCAAATCCGCACCAAGTGAGTGGTGCAGCAGAATGTGTGGTCCATGATTTGGCGGTCTTGCGCTCGTCTGGCGCGGAGCGCGCGTCTTGCTGCGATTGTTTCTGCCGTTTTCGTCGTTTGAAGGTGACGAACGGTCGATATGCGATGCCGGGTGGTGGGTTTTGGGCCGGTGTGTAAAAGAGTGTGGGGCTTTGGCGGGGGATAATTGGCATGTGTCGTGCGTTGTTCGCTCGCGCGAAAACCCCTGGGTGCGCATGACACATTCGGTAGCCATCGTCATGTCGGGCACGGCCGGTCAGGCACAAAACGGCGCTGCTCGGTGCGCGTGCCCGGGTGCATGACGCATGGGGCAGGTGAGCCTGTTGCCGCACACATTGCCCAGGATCTCGATCGTTTCTGCAACATGGGAGTCACGCATGCCTGAGAACAACCCGTCGTCCTCGCTCAGCCCGGATTGGGGGAGAAACCTCATCGAAGAGCTGGCGAGGGAATCGCTGAAAGAGCGCCGGGCCAGACGCCGGTGGCGCATTTTCTTCTTGCTGCTGTTCTTCGGGCTGGTGGCCTTCTCGATCGTGCAGTGTTCGGGTGGGGCAGGTCCGTCGACGGGCAAGGGGGAGTCTTATGTGGCCTCGATCGACATCAAGGGAGTGATTGCCGATCATCCCGAGGCGGTCAGCGCCGACAAGGTCAACACGGCGATGCGTCGCGCCTTCCGTGACCCGAAAACGCTCGCTGTGATTCTGCGGATCAACAGCCCTGGTGGCAGCCCGGTGCAGGCTGGCATCATCGTGGACGAGATGCGTCGGCTGCGGCGCAACAATCCCGAGAAGGCGCTCTATGCCGTGGTGGAAGAGATGGGGCTGTCAGGCGGTTATTACATCGCGGCGGCGGCCGACCGGATCTATGTCGACAAGGCGAGCCTCGTGGGCTCGATTGGCGTCATCATCAGCAATTTCGGTGTGCAGGAGCTGATGAACAAGCTTGGCGTTGAAAGCCGCACGATCACCGCCGGCAAGAACAAGGCATTTCTCAGTCCTTTCGAGCCGGTGTCACCGGAGCAGAAGGCGCACACCCAGGCCATGCTCGACGAGATTCACCAGCAATTCATCGAGGTGGTGAAAGAGGGGCGTGGCCAGCGTCTGAAGGAAACGCCGGACATGTTCAGTGGCCTCTTCTGGACAGGAGAGCGCAGCATCGAACTGGGGCTGGTCGACGGGCTTGGCACGGTCGATTCGGTGGCGCGCGACATGGCCGATACCGAGGACGTGGTGGACTTCACCGAATACTCCCCCTTCGAGCTGTGGATGCGTCAGGTGGGCGCAGCCGTCAGTGCCGGCGTCTGGGGGCATCTGCAAGCCCAGGGCGATCGTCCGGCACTTCGTTGAGCAAGGCTCAAGGCAAGCTCAACGCCCCGTCGTGCCCACCCGTGCAGCCAGTTTGTCTGGTGCAGCACGTGGCGGGGTTTTGATGGCGATCCGTCGGACAAGGCATTTGCATCCACGGGATGCCTTGTCGGCCGCCGGGCGTTTGAGCGTCTAGATTTGAAAGAGAAACAGTGCTGGCTTCTTCGTCGGCATCTGGGGCGGGTTTTGGCGCCATTGCGGGATGCTGCGGGTGTCGATCCGTTGCTCGCGGCCTGTCAGATCGGTGGCGATGCAGAGCCTGGCTTTGTCGGGCAGATGCCGGATCAGCGCCTCGGCCATCGCCTGGTTGCGATAGGGCGTCTCGATCAGCAACTGCGTTTCCTGCAGGCTGGCCGAGCGTCGGGCCAGCTTGTCGATGGCGGCGGCACGTTCATCGGCGCCCGTGGGCAGATAGCCATGAAAGGCGAATTGCTGGCCGTTGAAGCCACTCGCCATGAGGCCCAGCAGAATCGATGACGGCCCCACGAGCGGGCATGCCTCGATGCCCAGCCGATGGGCTGCTGCCACCAGCAGCGCGCCCGGATCGGCCACCCCTGGGCAGCCCGCATCCGACAGCAAACCCGCATCGTTGCCCGCCATCAGTGGGGCCAGCCACTCGGCATCGGGCTGGTGGCGTCCCTTGCCTGCCTTGGCCGGCGGTAGCGGGTACAGATTCAGTTGCTGGATCGGGTGATCCAGCCCGAGCTTGCCCAGCCAGCGGCGCGCCGTCTTGGGGGTTTCGACATAAAAGTGCGTGATCCCGGTGAGCTGAAGCCGCTCGGCCTCCAGCAGCCAGGCGCCGCTCACGTCTTCGGGCTGCATCAGTGGCGTGGGGATCAGGAAGAGGCGGCCGGGCGTTCGTCTGGCTGTGCCTGTGCCCGAGTCGTTGTTGTTGGCACGGGCTGCGGGGTGATCTGGGGGCGGTGTCGGAGGCATCAGAGGTGGTGTGTCGGTAGGGCGTCGTCAGCACATGCCATGCGCTGCTTTTTTCTGGCGCTGTGTGGGGATGCTGCCAGATGCGGCAGGTCGGCAGGCTGTTGAACTGTGTCGGCGCAGCGCCGTTCATAGCAGGCCGAGCTGCCTCAGGTGCGCGCTCAGGCGGATCAGCGGCAGGCCGATCAGTGCCGTCGGATCGTCGGTTCGGATCGCGTCGAGCAGGCTGATGCCCAGCCCTTCACAGCGGGCCGAGCCGGCGCATTGGAGCGCGTCTTCGCGCTGCAGATAATCCTCGATGTCCGCATCGCTGAGTGGCCGGAACACGACGCTCAGATCCATGCAATCGTCGATGGGCGCATGGCCGGGCGCACGTAGCGCGAGCGCCGTGTGAAAGCGCAGCTCGCGGCCCGAGGCTTGCCGGAGCTGCTCGCGGGCGCGCTCGGTGGTACCGGGCTTGCCGATCGGGTGGATGTCGTCGAGCGTGCCCACCTGATCGGAGCCGATCACGACGGCATCCGGGTGACGGGCGAACACGGTGTCGGCCTTGAGGGCGGCCAGTCGGATGGCTTGCGCGCGGGGCGCTTCGTCGGGCAGCGGGCGCTCGTCCACGTCGGCGTGCTGAATCTCGAAGGGGCGCTGCAGGCGTTCGAGCAACGCCCGCCGGTAGGGCGAGCTGGAGGCTAGGATCAATTTCATGGGTGCTATGATAGTGCGCCGAGCTTGTCGGCCGCCGTGCACGGGCAGGCCGGTGTCGGGCCATCTACCCAATACAACGCTTCCGAACCAGATGAACGCTGTTCCCCCGTCTTCCTCCGAGCACCCCCCGATCGAAGGCTTGGCGCCCGACATCGACCCCGTCCGCTTCGCCAGGCAGCATGAGCAATTGGCGGGCAGTACGTCCGTGTCGCTCATGCCGCGCCTGCTGGCCTCGGGCCTGCTCGATGACCAGGCCGTGGTGCATTGGGTGGTGCGTGGTGATATCGGTCGGGACGAGCTGGATCGGGTGCGCCAGTTTCTTGAGGTGCAGATCCGTTTTTCCCCGGTGCTGGCCTGCGGGCGCTGCCTGGGGCCGGTGCCGGTCGATGCCATCGAGAACACGCGGCGTTTTCGGCTGGCCGCCTCCGAGCGGCAGGCCGATCTGGAAGACCCGGAAGCCGGCAGTGATGTGGATGTGATCGCGGTGCAGCCAAAGCTGTCGCTGGCCGAGCTGATCGAGGACGAGGCCATGCTGGCCTTGCCGATGGCGGTGCATCATGACGTCTGCCCCACACCGGCTACCCTGAATTGAGGCGGAAGTGCCTCGTTGGGCAGGGTACGCGTTGGCTGGGGCACCCTGGCTGGGGTGTTCATTGCATCGCCCCTGGCATCGCCCACCTCACGTACCGCATCAAAAATTGAAGTGCCTCACGTCAAGCTCTCGACCTTTTATCCAATAACCCGCTATAATCCCGGATTGCCCGGCGAATACACATATAGGGCAGGGAGAATATTCAATGGCCGTTCAGCAAAACAAAAAGACGCCGTCCAAGCGCGGCATGCATCGTTCGCACGATCACCTCAGCAACCCGCCGGTTGCCATCGAACCCACCACGGGCGAGGTGCACCTGCGTCATCACATCAGCCCCAACGGTTTTTACCGGGGCCGCAAAGTCGTCAAGACCAAGGCTGACGAGTAATCTGCCGATTCGTCGGCAGCATGTTTGAGACGCACATTTTCTCCACGCCATGAGCGTTCGCTTGGCCATCGATGCGATGGGGGGTGATCACGGGCTGAGCGTGACGGTGCCTGCGGCGCTGTCCTTCCTGCAGTCCCACCCTGATGCCCAGCTGTTGCTGGTGGGCTTGTCCGACGAAGTCGAGGCGGCCGTGCAGGCGCAGATTGCCCAGTTGCCCGGTGGTGCAAATGGCACGGTTGCGCAGGGCCTGATGCAGCGCTACCGTGTCGTGCCGGCCACCGAGGTGATCCGCATGGATGACAACCCGGTGCAGGCACTGCGCAACCGTCGTGGTTCGTCCATGCGCATTGCCATCGAACAGGTGAAGGCCGGCGAGGCTGATGCGTGTGTCAGCGCTGGCAACACCGGTGCGCTGATGGCCATTTCGCGTTTCGTGCTGAAGACGTTGCCCGGCATCGACCGGCCAGCCATTGCCACCCAGTTGCCCACGCGGCAGGGCGGTTATGTCACGATGCTCGATCTGGGGGCCAACGTCGATTGTGAGCCGGCGCACCTGATGCAGTTTGCCGTCATGGGCAGTGCGCTGTCATCGGTGCTCAGTGGCAATGAGCGCCCGTCGGTGGGCTTGCTCAATATCGGCGAAGAGCTGATCAAGGGCAATGATGTCGTCAAGGAGGCCGCCCGGCTGATCCGTGAGACCCCGCTCAACTTCGTCGGCAACGTCGAAGGCAATGATGTCTACTTCGGCAAGGCCGATGTGGTCGTCTGCGACGGTTTCGTCGGTAATGTCGCGCTCAAAACTTCTGAGGGCGTGGCCCAGATGATCGGCGCGATGATGAAGCAGGAGTTTTCGCGTAACTGGTTGACGAAACTCGTGGGCCTGTGTGCGATGCCCGTGCTCAGGCGCTTCAAGGACAAGGTCGATCATCGCCGTTACAACGGCGCAGCCCTCATCGGTCTGCGTGGCATCGTGTTCAAGAGTCATGGGGCGGCCGACATCCTGGCCTATGAATCGGCCTTGCAACGTGCCTATGACGCCGCCCGCCGTGGCCTGATCGGGCGAATCGCGGCGGCCATGTCGATGGCGCCCGATTCTGCTGCAGAGGCAGCCTGAATCACCGCGCCCATTTTGGTGGGCCTCGGCTTCTTACCGGGTGGCGCGCCTGACACGCTGGTGGCCTGCCCGCGTCTTCCCGTCCTGATGTTTCGGCAGCCGATGTCGCCGAATGTGCAGCATTTATCTGCTGTGTGTGTCGAAAATGTTGCCGATCTATGCCGTATCATGGCGGTTTTCCGCCGTTCATGATGTTTGTCACACAAATGTCGGCGCGGCCTGCCTGTTGCGCCCGTCCGCATGCCGTTCGCGTGCATTCGGCCCGGGGGCTTTCGACCTTTTTCGCTGAACCGGCTCAATCATGTCCATGACAGATCCTTCTGCCAATACCGTGGCCCCTCAGGGCGCACGTTTTTCGCGCGTCATCGGTGTGGGGGCGGCCCTGCCTGCCCGTCGGGTGACGAATGCCGATCTTGCAGCGGATCTGGCCACCCGAGGCATCGAGACGTCGGACGAATGGATCGTGACCCGAACCGGCATCCGTCAGCGCTGGCTGGCTGGCCCGGATGAAACGACGACCACGCTGGGCGCACGTGCCGCGCGAGAAGCGATGACGATGGCAGGCGTATCTGCCGACAGCATCGATCTGGTCGTATGTGCCACGTCCACGCCGGATCAGATTTTTCCGAGCACGGCCTGTCTGATCCAGCAGGCGCTGGGTGTGCAGCGGGGTGGTGCCTTCGATGTGCAGGCCGTCTGTAGCGGTTTTGCCTATGCCGTGGCCAACGCTGATGCGCTGATCCGGGCCGGTGTGGCCAATCGTGCGCTTGTCATCGGTGCCGATGTGTTCTCGCGCATCCTCGACTGGAACGACCGAACCACCTGCGTGCTGTTCGGTGATGGTGCCGGGGCCGTGCTGCTGTCCGCGGATGCGCAGCCCGGTGTGTTGGCCTCGCGGCTGCATGCCGATGGCCGTCATGCCAACATCCTGTCCACGCCCGGCAGCGTGCGCTGCGGGGCCGTCACGGGCGATCCGTTCCTGCGCATGGATGGGCAGGCCGTCTTCAAGCTGGCCGTGCGGGTGCTGGCCGACACGGCGCATGAAGTGCTCGATGCCGCGGGCCTCACGCTGGATGAGCTGGACTGGCTTGTGCCGCATCAGGCCAATGTCCGCATTCTGGCCGCCACGGCCACGCGCCTGGGGCTGTCGCCGGACAAGGTCGTCTCGACCGTGGCCGATCATGCCAACACCTCGGCCGCCTCGGTGCCTCTCGCGCTGGCCACGGCCGTAGGAGATGGCCGCATCAAGCCGGGCCAACTCGTACTGCTCGAAGGCGTGGGCGGGGGCTTCACCTGGGCAGCCAACCTGATTCGCTTCTAGCGCGTGTCATGCACTGATTCGTCATCGCGCTGGCCCCACACCGTGGCTGACAAGGCGCCACGCACCGCCAAGGTCGCAGCGTGGCAGGCCGTCAGCGCACGGCGTGGGGGCCAGCCGTCAGCCCGGCGGGGCTTTCACGGCGAAGATGAGTGCAGGCACACGCCAAGCCTTGAATAGCCGTTTGGAGTTTTTTTCATGAGTGTTGCTTTCGTTTTTCCCGGCCAAGGCTCGCAGGCCGTCGGCATGCTGGCCAGTTATGCCGGTCAGCCTGAGGTGGCGCAGCTGCAGCAGCGGGCCGACCAGGCGCTCGGTGAACCGCTGTCGGCCGTGATCGCCAATGGCCCGGCCGACGAACTGGCGCTGACCACCTGGACGCAGCCGGCCATGCTGTTGGCCGGCATGGCGAACCTGGCAGCCTGGCGTGCAGCCGGTGGCCCCGAGCCGGACTTCGTGGCCGGCCACAGCTTGGGCGAATACACGGCGCTGGTGGCGGCCGGTTCGCTGGATCTGGAAACCGCCATTCGCCTCGTGCGGCTGCGCGCCCAGGCCATGCAGGAAGCCGTGCCGGTGGGCACTGGTGGCATGGCTGCCATTCTGGGTCTCTCCGACGCCGATGTGATGGCTGCCTGTGAGTCGGCGCGTCCCGTACCGGGCACCGATCGGCTGGAAGAGGTGGCGCCAGTCAATTTCAACGCCCCGTCGCAGGTCGTCATCGCCGGCCATTCGGGCGCCGTGCAGCGCGCCTGCGAGGCTGCGCAGGCCAAGGGTGCCCGTCGGGCCGTCATGCTGCCCGTGTCGGCGCCGTTTCATTCGGTGCTGCTGCAGCCGGCGGGCGAGGTGCTCAAAGGCGCGCTGGCCGACATCGAGTTGAAGTCGCCCACCATCCCGCTCATCAACAACGTCGATGTCGCTTTCGAGACCGAGCCGGATCGTATCCGTGATGCGCTCGTGCGTCAGGCTTGGCATCCGGTTCGCTGGGTCGAGCTGATCCAGGCGCTGGCCGACAAGGGCGTCGATCATTTCGTCGAATTCGGCCCCGGCAAGGTGCTGACCGGCCTGATCAAGCGCATCGCCCCGCAGGCTCGCCTGGACAACGTGAGCGATGCCGCATCCCTTCAAACCACTTTGGCAAAATTCCAATGACCCAAACCGAATCTCTGCCGCTGGGCAATCTGAGCGGCCAGGTAGCCCTCGTCACCGGTGCTTCACGTGGCATCGGGCAAGCCACGGCGGCCATGCTGGCCCGTGCGGGTGCGCTCGTCATCGGCACGGCCACCACCGACAAGGGGGCCGAGGCCATCGCCGCGCACCTGGGCGGCTCGCACCAGGGGGTGGCGCTGAACGTCAATGACGCTGCCGCTTGCGAGGCGCTGGTCGACAAGATCGTGTCCGAGCATGGCAAGCTGTCGATTCTCGTCAACAACGCCGGCATCACGCGTGACACGCTTGCCATGCGGATGAAGGACGAGGATTGGGCCGCGGTCATCGACACGAACCTGACGGCCGTCTTCCGGATGGCGCGTCTGGCCATCAAGCCGATGATGAAAGCCCGGTATGGCCGCATCATCAACATCACCTCGGTGGTGGGGCAGTCGGGCAATGCCGGGCAGGCCAATTACGCCGCGGCCAAGGCAGGTGTTGCAGGAATGTCGCGTGCGCTGGCTCGTGAAGTGGGCAGCCGTGGCATCACCGTCAATTGTGTGGCGCCCGGTTTCATTGACACGGACATGACCCGCGCCTTGTCCGAAGATCAGGTAAATTCGCTGAAACAGCAGATTCCTAGCGGTCGTCTGGGGCAGGTCGATGACATTGCCTCGGCCGTGCTGTATCTGGCCTCGCCCGGTGCAGGCTATGTGACGGGCGTGACCTTGCCCGTCAATGGCGGCATGTACATGGTTTGAGGATACAATCGCCGATTGTTTTTGCTGCCGGTATCTGGTCAAATCAGTGCCGGCTGATTGCCAGACCGAGACAGCACGCGTGCTTTACCGGTTATCGGTAACAGATCAAACAGAAAGCCGGTAGCATTGCACCGGTGCAGTAGTCAGTCATCAGGAGAGTATTGAAATGTCGGATATTGAGGCACGGGTCAAGAAGATTGTGGCCGAGCAGTTGGGCGTCAACGAAGCAGAAGTGAAGAACGCTTCCTCGTTCGTGGACGACCTGGGTGCCGATTCGCTGGACAACGTCGAGCTGGTCATGGCACTGGAAGACGAGTTCGGCACCGAAATCCCCGATGAGGAAGCTGAAAAGATCACCACCGTTCAGCAAGCCATCGATTTCGTGACGGCTCACTCGAAGAGCTGATGAGCAAGCGGCGCGTCGTCATCACGGGTCTGGGCCTCGTCTCGCCGGTCGGCAACGACATCGAGACGGGGTGGGCCAATCTGGTGGCAGGGAAATCCGGCATCGGCCAGATCACCCGCTTTGATGCCTCGTCCCTGCCGGTGCGTATCGCCGGTGAGGTGCGGGACTTCAACCCCGCCGATTGGATGAACCCGAAGGAGCTGCGTCACTTCGACACCTTCATCCATTATGGTGTCGCAGCCGGCCTGCAAGCCTTCCGTGACAGTGGCCTGGAGATCACCGAACAGAACGCCGAGCGCTTCGGTGCCTTCGTCGGCTCCGGCATTGGCGGCCTGCCGCTGATCGAGTCGACGCATGCCGAATACCTCGCACGCGGGGTACGACGCATCTCGCCGTTCTTCGTGCCGGGTTCGATCATCAACCTGCTGGCCGGGCAGCTGTCGATCATGCTGGGGCTGCAAGGCCCAAGCTATGCCGTCGTCAGCGCCTGCACCACGGGTCTGCATTGCATCGGCGATGCCGGGCGTCTGATCGCCTATGGCGATGCTGACGTGATGCTGGCCGGTGGTGCAGAGTCGAACCTGTCTCCGCTGGGCGTCGGCGGGTTTTCGTCGATGCGCGCGCTGTCCTTGCGCAACGACGACCCGCAGACAGCCAGCCGGCCCTGGGATCGGGATCGTGACGGTTTCGTGCTGGGCGAGGGCGCTGGCGTACTGGTGCTCGAAGAGCTGGAGCATGCCAGGAAGCGGGGAGCCCGTATTTATGCCGAGCTGGTGGGCTTTGGCATGAGTTCGGATGCGCACCACATCACGGCACCCGACATGAAGGGCCCGGCCCGCGGCATGACCAATGCCTTGCGCGATGCCGGTATCGACAAGACGGCGATCAGTTACGTCAATGCGCATGGCACGTCCACGCCATTGGGGGATCTGAACGAAACCAATGCGATCAAGCTGGCCTTTGGTGATCACGCCCGGAAGCTCGTCATCAACTCCACGAAGTCGATGACAGGCCATCTGTTGGGGGCCGCGGGTGGCATCGAGGCCGTCTTCAGTGCGTTGGCCGTGCACCATCAGGTGTCGCCGCCCACCATCAACATCCAGAATCAGGATCCCGAGTGTGATCTGGATTATTGCGCCAACGAGGCCCGGCAGATGGACATCCAGTATGCGATGTCCAACTCCTTCGGCTTTGGGGGTACCAACGGCACGCTGATCTTCAGTCGTTTCAACTGAAGCAGCTTGTCTACCTGAACCGGCCTTTTCAATGGCCGGTTTTTTTTTCGGGCGTGGCGCGTTTTTCGGGTGTGGCGCGCCTCATGCGCCGATCCGTTTTTCCACGAAAGCCCCGTCGGGTGAGCAGAACAAGGCGCCGCCTCACTGATCCGAGCCTGCTGATGTCCAATCCTTTGATCATCTCCGTCGAAGCCGTCGAGGTGGGTGTCTGGTTCGATCGCCTGCTGGTGTTGCTCGTGCTCGTGCTGATGGCCGCGGCCTGGTGGCTGGAGACACCCTACAACCTGGTGTGGGTGGGCGTGTTTGCGGCGCTGGCCTGGGGCGTGCCCCGTTGGCTTCATGGCCCTCAGCGTGCGGCCGAGGCCGCCCGGCTCAGGCACCAGGCCATGCAGGCGGTCGATGCCGCCAGCGGCCGATCAAGGCGCCATGACCCGGCCAGTTTGTGCGCGCAGGCCAGAAGTCCGATGCTGCACAAGCCGTGGGCGTTGCGGTTTTCAACGAACGGTCAGCTTGCTTGCCGCTGGACGGCCGATGCGCCGTGGGTGGTGGCATTTGGGGTGCAATCGCTTTGGCTTGGCCCGCTCGTGCATCTGCGCTTTCAGGCACCCTTCGATGAGACGCCCGTGCCGGCATCTCCGGCGGGGCCGCGGACACCGGCTGGGGCGTGCGGCCGGCAGATGGCGCATGCTTCGCTGGCAGAGCGTGCCGGTGGCCAGGGCGAGTCCGCAACCTGTCCGGCCTCGGACATAGCCGAACCGCTGTCCGTGAGCGGGAACGTCCCCCCAGCGGGCGGGGTTGAATCCGGCCGGATCGATCCCATCCCTTATGCTGCGCCCACGTCCACCGAATCGGCAGCTGACGCGTTGATGGCCACAGCATCACCGCAGCCGGCGGGTGAGGCGTTGCGGCGTCATGCGTCCTGCCTGTTGTGGATGCCCCGCCTGCCGGCCGAAGAGGCAGCGGCGTTGCGACGCTGGCTGCTTTGGCGCCAGCGCGGTGGACACTGATTTCTTGTGAGGTGATTGATCGATGAGGAATACCCCGGAATTTTCTGCTCGCTTCAAGCGCAGCCCGTTGGCAGCCCGTGTGCGGGGCGCCTGTCGTGCTTCGCTGGCGGGCGGCCTGCTGGCGGTGGCAGCCGTGCTGACGCCGCTTGCGTTGATGAGTGCGCCGACGGTGGTCGAGGCGCAGGTGGCAGCCCGTCAACTGCCGGACTTTACCCAACTGGTCGAGCAGACAGGGGGCGCCGTCGTCAACATCCGCACCACCGAGCGCGCCGGCAACCGCCAGCAGCCTCAGGGGCTGAACGAGCTGCTGGATCCCAATGACCCGTTCTACGAGTTCTTCCGCCGCTTCTTCCCACCGGGCGCCGTGCCAGGCGTGCCCCAGGGGCCCCAAGGCCGTCAGGCGCCACCGCAGTCGAACCAGGAAATTCCGCGGGGCCTTGGTTCGGGTTTCATCATCTCGCAGGATGGTTATCTGCTCACCAACCACCACGTGGTCGAAGGGGCTGACGAGATCTATGTGACGCTCACCGACAAGCGTGAGTTCAAGGGCAAGCTGATCGGCTCGGACAAGAATACCGACGTGGCCTTGATCAAGATCGATGCCACCAATCTGCCGGTGCTCAGCATCGGTGATCCGAATCAGGTTCGGGTGGGTGAATGGGTGCTGGCCATTGGTTCGCCCTTCGGGCTGGACAACACCGTCACGGCCGGCATCGTCTCGGCCAAGGCGCGTGAAACAGGCGACTACCTGCCTTTCATTCAGACCGACGTGGCGGTCAACCCTGGCAACTCGGGTGGCCCGCTCATCAACATGAACGGCCAGGTCATCGGGATCAACTCGCAGATCTACAGCCGCACCGGTGGCTTCATGGGCATTTCCTTTGCGATTCCGATCGACGAGGCGATCCGTGTTTCAGACCAGCTGAAGGCCAAGGGCCGTGTGGTCCGTGGGCGGATTGGTGTGGCGATCACCGAGGTGACGAAGGACATTGCCGAGCCGTTGGGTCTGGACAAACCGATGGGTGCCCAGGTCAGCAGCGTCGAGCAAGGTGGGCCAGCCGGCAAGGGCGGTATCGAGCCGGGTGACATCATCCTGAAGTTCGACGGCAAGCCGGTCGAGCGTTCGAGCGATCTGCCACGTCTGGTCGGCAACACGCAGCCGGGCACCAAGGTCGATATCGAGGTCTGGCGTCAGGGTCAGCCCCAACGGCTGAGTGTGGTCGTGGGTGAAATTCCCTCGGAGCAGGCGCGTCACGACCAGGGCAAGCAACAGGAGAAGGGCGCAACATCGCCTGCCAACTGGCTGGGTATCGTGGCCGCCGACCTGACGGCCGCCCAGCGCAAGGAGCAGGGCGTGCAGAAAGGCGGGGTGTTGATCACCGCACTGGAGCCGGGGGGCATCGCAGCCCAGGCCGGTTTGCGTGAAGGGGACGTGCTCCTGCAGCTCAACAGCCGCCACATCACTTCGGCCAGTCAGTTCGAGGCGCTGGTGGCCAAGCTCGATCGCAAGCGCACGATGGTGTTGCTGGTCAAGCGCGGGGCTGACGCCTCTTACGTGCCGATCCGGCCTTGAGGCGGCAAACCTGGCGCGTCTGACCCGGCGCGCCAGCCAGGTGTCCGTTCGCGCCAGCGGCCTGCTGCTCAAGCGACATGGTTTGAGTGGTGGGCCGCTGGCGTGTTCGTTGGGGACGGGCGGTAGCGTCCGCCCGACTTGCCCTGTGCGAGGGGGCAAGAAGGGGTTGGCGCAGCAGGGCAAACAAAATTGAGACGTGCCCTGTCACGACAGGCAGACCCTACTACAATAGACCGTTTTGGGTGGTGAGCACCCGGCGCCTCTTCATCCTCGACATGCAGCATATCCGAAATTTCTCCATCATCGCCCACATCGACCACGGCAAATCGACCTTGGCCGACCGTCTGATCCAGAAGCTGGGTGGCCTGTCCGATCGTGAGATGGACAGTCAGGTGCTCGACTCGATGGATCTGGAGCGTGAGCGTGGCATCACCATCAAGGCCCAGACGGCCTCGCTGCGTTACAAGGCGGCCGATGGCATCGAATACCAGTTCAACCTGATCGACACGCCGGGGCACGTCGATTTTTCGTATGAGGTGAGCCGTTCGCTGTCCGCCTGCGAGGGGGCGTTGCTCGTGGTGGACGCCTCGCAGGGGGTTGAGGCGCAGACGGTGGCCAACTGCTACACGGCCATCGATCTGGGCGTGGAAGTGGTGCCGGTGCTGAACAAGATGGATCTGCCCTCGGCCGATCCGGACAATGCCCGTTCGGAGATCGAGGATGTGATCGGCATCGATGCGACGGATGCCATTCCGGCCAGCGCGAAGACGGGGCTGGGCATCGAGGAGATTCTCGATGCGATCGTCACCCGCATTCCGCCGCCCAAGGGCGACCCGGATGCGCCACTGCAGGCGCTGATCATCGATTCGTGGTTCGACAACTACGTGGGCGTGGTCATGCTGGTTCGGGTGGTCAACGGCACGTTGAAAGTTCGCGATCGTATCAAGTTGATGGCGGTCGATGCCAACCAGATCTGCGATCAGCTCGGTGTCTTCACGCCGCGTTCCTCGCCGCGCGAGACGCTGTCGGCCGGTCAGGTCGGTTTCATCATCACCGGCATGAAGGATCTGAAGCAGGCGAAGGTCGGCGACACGATCACCCATGTTTCGCCGGCGGCCAAGGAGCCGTTGCCCGGCTTCAAGGAAATCAAGCCATCGGTCTTCGCCGGCCTCTACCCGGTGGAAGCCAGCGAATACGATGCCTTGCGCGAGGCGCTCGAAAAGCTCAAGCTCAACGATGCCTCCTTGCAGTTCGAGCCGGAGGTGTCGCAGGCATTGGGCTTCGGTTTTCGCTGCGGCTTTCTCGGCATGCTGCACATGGACATCGTGCAGGAGCGGCTTGAGCGCGAATACGACATGGATCTGATCACCACCGCGCCCACGGTGATCTACGAAGTGCTGATGACCGATGGCACGATCGAGCGGGTCGAGAATCCGGCACGGATGCCCGAGCAGGCCCGCATCGCCGAGATCCGTGAGCCGATCGTCAAGGTCGTCGTTTTCGTGCCACAGGAATACGTCGGCCCGGTCATCACGCTGTGCACGAGCAAGCGTGGCGTGCAGCGTGATCTGTCTTACCACGGTCGCCATGTGCATCTGACCTACGAGCTGCCCATGAGCGAGATCGTGCTCGATTTCTTCGACCGACTGAAGTCCGTCTCCCGCGGTTATGCCTCGATGGACTATGAGTTTCTCGAATATCGCGCCTCCGATGTCGTCAAGATGGATCTGCTGATCAATGGCGACAAGGTGGATGCATTGTCGGTCATCGTGCACCGCTCGAATGCGCAGTCCCGTGGCCGCGAGGTGGCCAGTCGGATGCGTGAACTGATCCCTCGGCAGATGTTCGACGTGGCGGTTCAGGCGGCCATCGGCAGCAACATCATCGCCCGCGAGACGATCAAGGCCATGCGCAAGAACGTGCTGGCCAAGTGTTATGGTGGCGACATCACGCGAAAGCGCAAACTGCTGGAGAAACAGAAGGCCGGCAAGAAGCGGATGAAGCAGGTCGGCTCGGTCGAGATTCCGCAGGAGGCATTCCTCGCCGTGCTGCAGGCCGAGGATCGTTGATCCTGCTGGCCAAGCGGCTGGCACGTGTCAGGCAGCGACACGTCCTGGCGGTGCCGTCGGGCGCAAATGGCATGACAGGTGCCAGTGGCACGAACCGTCCTTCGGGCACTGTCTGCCGTTGGTCGGTTGCTGGCCTGACTGCCGATAGTATTGCCCCCAAGAAGAGCAGGGGCGTGTTTCTGGCCACGTTCCCCTGATCCCCTTGATCCCTGGTGAGCCATCATGAATTTTCCGCTGATCCTTTTTCTTCTGACCGCCTTCACGCTGTGCATCTGGCTGCTCGACCTGCTCGTGCTGGCGCCCGGACGGCGGCGGGCGGCCGAGGAGCGCCTGCAAGCCTGGGATCGGGAGCAGCAGTCCCGAGGAGGGCGCCTCAATGCGCAGGCGCGTCAGCAGCTTGAAAACAGCTTGAAGCGTCGCCCGGCCTGGCTGGATTACACGGCGGGTCTTTTCCCGGTGCTCTTCGTGGTCTTCGTGCTGCGCTCCTTCCTGTTCGAACCGTTCAAGATTCCATCCGGCTCGATGCTGCCCACGTTGCAGGTGGGGGATCTGATTCTCGTCAACAAGTACAGTTATGGCGTGCGGTTGCCGGTGCTGAACACGAAGATCATCGACGTGGGCGAGCCGCAGCGAGGCGACACGGTCGTTTTCCGCTACCCGCTCGACACCTCGGTCGATTACATCAAACGGGTGATCGGCTTGCCGGGTGATACCGTCACCATCCGCCACGGCCGTGTCTTCATCAATGGCGAAGAATCGCTGCTGCGCGAGGCCGGCGAATACTACGATGCCGAGCGTGGTCGTTACCTGCCCCGTTATGCCGAGACGCTCCTGGGCGAGGCCACCCACCGGATGCTGATCGACCTCGACAACCCGGCCAACATCAAGCCGATGCCGGGCACCTCGATGGAGCAGCATTGCCGTTACACGCCGATGGAGCTGACGTGCAAGGTGCCCGACAAAAGCTACTTCGTGATGGGGGACAATCGCGACAACAGTCTTGACAGTCGTAGCTGGGGCTTCGTTCCCGAGAACAACCTGGTTGGACGGGCGTTTTTCATCTGGATGAATTTCAACGATCTGAAGAGAATTGGCAGTTTCCGCTGACATTCATTCCTGTACCGACACCATCATGATCTCTTTCGTTTCTTCCTCGCGGTTCAAGTCCCAGCGCGGCGTGAGTCTCACGGGGCTGCTCGCCGCCTCCGTGGTGGTGGGCGCGCTGGCCCTGGTCGGCATGCGCGTCGTGCCCACCATCGTCGAGTACCAGAACATCAGGAAAGCGCTGGTGCGGGCGGTCAGTTCCACGGCCAACGGCAATCCGGATGCCATTCGCAATGCTTTCGATCGTTCCCAGGCCATCGACGACTTTTCGGCCATCAGCGGCAAGGATCTGCTGATCGAGAAACGCCCGAACGACCAGACTCATGTATCCTTTGCGTATGAGAAACGCATCCCCTTGCTTGGCCCGGTCAGTCTGGTGATCGATTACCAGGGTGATGCGGGGGCCAGGTAAGCCGTCTAGACAGGAGAGAGATGACAGGCGCAGCACACACGGCCATACGTGAACGCCTGCAAACGCGGCTCGGTTACCGGTTCAAATCGGAAGCACTGCTCATTCAGGCGCTCACCCATCGCAGCCACGGCCGGGCACACAACGAGCGGCTCGAATTTCTCGGCGACAGCGTGCTGAACTGTGCCGTCGCCTCGCTGCTCTATGCGCGTTATGCCGATTCGAGCGAGGGGGATCTCTCCCGTCTGCGGGCCAATCTCGTCAAGCAGCAGCCGCTCCACGACATCAGCCAGATGCTCTCGCTTTCCGATGCGCTGATTCTCGGTGAAGGCGAGCGGCGCAGCGGCGGCACTACCCGTCCCTCCATTCTGGCCGATACCGTCGAAGCGATCCTGGGGGCGATTTACCTCGAAGCGGGTTTTGAACAGGCGGCCGCCATCATCGAGCGCCTTTATCAGCCGCTCCTTCAAAACATCAACCCGACCGAGTTGGGCAAGGACGCCAAAACCCGTTTGCAGGAATATCTGCAGGGGCGTCGGCTACCATTGCCGGTCTACCAGGTCATCAACACACACGGGCAGGCTCATCACCAGCGCTTCGATGTGGAATGCGTGCTGGACAAGCCCCGTCAGCGCTTTCGTGGCAGCGGCGAGAGCCGTCGCAAGGCCGAGCAGGAAGCCGCCCGGCTGGCGCTGGAGACGCTGTTGTCGCCTGCTTGAGGCTGCGCGTGTGATGTATCGATAAGCACTCATGTCTTCTGATTCTTCCGTTTTCCGTTGCGGTCACGTCGCACTCGTCGGCCGTCCGAACACCGGCAAGTCCACGCTGCTCAACCGTCTGGTGGGACAGTCCCTGTCGATCACGGCAGACCGGGCGCAGACCACGCGCCACCAGATTCTGGGCGTGCTGAGTCGACCCGATGCCCAGCTCGTGCTGATCGACTCGCCCGGCTACCAGACGCAGCGGATGAACCCGCTCAACAAGATCCTGAACCGCACCGCACAGTCGGTGGCGCAACAGGCCGAGGTGGTCGTGATGGTGACCGAGGCCGGGCGCTGGAAACAGGCCGACGAGCAGGTGCTGTCGCTGATCCCGAAGGGCACGCCCGTCATCGTGGTGCTGAACAAGATCGACCGCCTTGGCTCCGTCAACGAGGCGCTGCCGCTCATTGCCGAGTTGCACCAGAAGCATCCTGAGCTGGCCGCCATCGTGCCGCTGTCCGCCAAAAACGGACAGGGCGTCGAGACGCTGATCGATGCCATCGTCGGGACATTGCCCGAAGGGGAGGCCATCTATGACGAGGACACGCTCACCGATCGTTCCGAGCGCTTCTTTGCGGCCGAGATCATCCGGGAGAAGATCTTCCGGCTGCTGGGCGAGGAGCTGCCCTACGAAAGTACGGTCGTCATCGACCGCTTCGAGATGAAGGAAGCGGTTCGACACATCGCGGCCACCATCATCGTCGAGCGCCGTGCCCACAAGCCGATCATCCTCGGACAGGGCGGTGAGCGCATCAAGCGGATCGCCTCCGAGGCTCGCCAGGACATGGAGAAGATGTTCGACGGCAAGGTCTTCCTGACGCTCTGGGTACAGGTTCGTAGCGGCTGGGCCAAGGACAGCGCCCACCTGCGTACCTATGGCTATGAATGATGAGCTGGGCTTCGTCCTGCACAGCCATCCGTACAAGGAAACCAGCCTGATCGTCGAGCTGTTCCTGCGCGAACGGGGGCGGGTGTCGGTCGTGGCCAAGGGCGCAAGGCGCCCGCACTCGGCGCTCAGGCCGGTGCTGCTGCAGTTTCAGCCGGTGGCTTTCCGCCTGAGCGGCAAACGCGAGCTGCGCACGCTGACCCATGCCGAGTGGCAAGGGGGGTTGGCCATGCCGGCCGGCCGCGCACTGCTTTGCGGGTTTTACCTGAATGAGTTGCTGATGCGCCTCTTGGCCCGTGAAGACCCTCACCCCGGCCTTTTCGATGCCTATGTGGCGGCGCTCGATGCCTTCGGGCGGGAGGGCGCGCAGGAAGCGGTCTTGCGCCGCTTTGAATGGCAGTTGCTGCAGGAAATCGGCTATGCGCCTGACCTGCTGGCCGATCACCAGGGCCTGCCGCTCGTCGAGACACGCTTTTACCGGCTGAACGAGGGCCAGTGGCACCCGACCGATGAGCGAACCGATCACCGCTGCTTCAGTGGCCGAACGCTGAAGCACATCGCGGCAGGGCATTATGATCAGCCCGGCGTGCTGCTGCAGGCCAAGCGGCTGTCTCGCCAGATGCTCGGCACGCCGCTTGAAGGTGCATCCCTGAACACCCGACGGATCCTGATGGATCTGCAGCGGCTGTGACCAGCAAGTCGTATCGTGCCATCCCGGTCATTGGAGCATGAGCTTGAGATCACCCATCATCGGCTTTCACCACATTGCCGTCATCGCCTCGGATTACGCGCGTTCACGCGATTTTTACACCCGTATCCTGGGCGCCGAGATCATCGCCGAAACCTATCGGGCCGCACGCGACAGCCACAAGCTCGACCTGCGCTTTGACGATGGCTCGCAGATCGAGCTGTTTTCCTTTCCGAACCCGCCGGCGCGGCCCACCTCACCCGAGGCATGCGGGTTGCGGCATCTGGCTTTCAAGGTGGATGATTTGCCAGCCGCACTGCAGTTTCTTGAGCAGCATGGTATCGAGCACGAGGGCATCCGCGTGGACGAGCTGACAGGCAAGCGGTTCACCTTTTTCAAAGACCCGGACGGGTTGCCGCTGGAGTTCTACGAGCGTTAACGATACGCTGAGCAAGTCCATGCGACAGCCCCTCTGGGCGTGCATGACACGCGCCAGCCCAGGTGTCCGCTTGTCGCCCGGCTTTGGGTTGCTTGATGCTGCCAGGGGCGGGAATGGCTGGGCGCTGTTAATATCCTCGCCTTGTCTCCGACCTTTTTCGTCTTTCCGCCCATGATAGAACTCGGCGTCAACATCGATCATGTCGCCACCATCCGGCAGGCACGTCGTACCTATGAGCCAGACCCGGTCTGGGCGGCGGTGGAGGCCCACCTGGGCGGTGCCGATGGCATCACCGTGCATCTGCGTGAAGACCGTCGCCACATCCAGGACGAGGATGTGCGCCGGCTGCGTGATCAGACCCAGATCAAGCTGAACCTCGAAATGGCGGCCACCCCCGACATGATCGAGCTGGCCGTGTCGCTCAAGCCCGAGATGGCGATGCTGGTGCCTGAGGGGCGGCATGAGATCACGACCGAAGGTGGCCTCGACATCGTGTCGCAGCAGGCGATGATCACGGACGCCATCCGGCAACTGGCCGACAGCGGCATCACGAGCAGCGTCTTCATCGATGCCGACCCGCGTCAGGTGGAGGCGGCGGCCAAGGCAGGGGCTGCCGTCTGCGAAATCCATACCGGGCCTTATGCCGAAGTCTTTCACGGTGATGGTCGAGATGCCGAGGCACCGGCCGTTCGAGCCGAACTGGCCCGCATCGCCGAGGCCGGGGCGCTGATCCAGCAGGCTGGCATGCGCTTCAACGCCGGCCATGGTCTCAACTATTTCAACGTGCAGCCTATCGCCGCCCTGGCAGGCATCCGGGAGCTGCACATCGGCCACGCCATCGTCTCGCGTGCCGTTTTCGTCGGCATGCGCGAGGCCGTGGCCAACATGAAGGCCCTGATTCGCGAGGCCGCCGCCTTTGCTGCCAACCGCCGGCAGGCATCCTGAGGCGCAAGAGGAGGGGCAAGCAGATGGCAGGCAGAAAACGCAGCCAGATTTCTTCTTCTGATCGGTCGTCGCTGGATGGTGCAGACCAGACGGCTTATCGACGGGCGCTTGCCAGGAGCCGTGTGGGGCAGCGTGCTGCGCAACCGGCTGCTGTCAGCCCCCATCCAAACCCAACCCGCACTCGCCGGCATGCATCCTTTTCTCCTTTTGGCCCCGTCATCGTCGATGTGGAAGGCCATTCGCTCACCGAGCGCGAGCGTGAGCGCCTGCAGCACCCGCTCGTGGGTGGGGTGATCCTCTTTGCCCGCAATTACGCGTCGCCCAGGCAACTGAGGGCACTGACCGACGAGATCCATGCCTGCCGCAGCCCCTCGCTCCTGATCACGGCCGACCAGGAAGGGGGGCGGGTGCAGCGTTTTCGACAGGGCTTCACGCCGATTCCTGCCATGCGCACGCTGGGTGAGCTGTGGGATCAGGATGTGCTGGCCGCCTGTCGTGAAGCCACGCGCGTGGGCGAGATGATCGGCCGGGAGCTTCGCGAGGCCGGTGTCGATCTGAGTTTCACCCCCGTGCTGGACATCGATCATGGGCATTCGAGCGTGATCGGCAACCGGGCCTTTCATGCCGATCCTCGGGTGGTGGCGATGCTTGCGCGTTGCCTCACGCATGGCTTGCTGTTGGCCGGCATGGCCAATTGCGCCAAGCATTTTCCGGGGCATGGCTTTGCCGATGCCGATTCGCACGTGGCCATGCCGGTGGATGAGCGCAGCCTGAAGGCCATCCTGGCCGATGACGCCGCGCCTTATGCCTGGCTTGGCCAGACGATCACGGCCGTGATGCCGGCGCACGTGATCTATCCGAAAGTCGATGCGAAGCCGGCCGGTTTCTCGCGCCGTTGGCTCAAAACCGTGTTGCGCAAGCAGCTGGGCTTCGATGGGCTGATTTTCTCCGATGACCTGACGATGGAGGCTGCCTCGGTGGCCGGCGACATCACGGCGCGCGCCACCGCGGCGCTGAAGGCCGGTTGTGACATGGTGCTGGTGTGCAATCGCCCCGACCTGGCCGACCACTTGCTTGCCACGCTGAAACCGCCTGCCAACCCGGATCTTGCGCGTCGTCTGGCTGCCTTGCGGCCACGGCAGGTGGTTTAGCGCGTTGGAACCGATCGCTGTGACATCCCATCAGATCCCGGAAGAAGCGTTGCCGCTCAAGCAGCGGCCCGATGCACTGAAGCAGTTCCTGAAGACCCTGCCCGCCTTGCCGGGGGTTTACCGGATGGTGGATGCCAGCGATACCGTCATGTACGTGGGCAAGGCGCGCGATCTCAGCAAGCGGGTGCGCTCCTACTTCAACAAGAACCTGCCCAGCCCGCGTATCGAGCAGATGGTCTCACGCATCGTGCGCATCGACACGACCACGACCGCCTCCGAGGCTGAAGCGCTGCTCCTCGAAAACAACCTGATCAAGTCGCTGAAACCGCGTTTCAACATCGTCTTTCGTGACGACGCGACCTATCCCTATCTGAAGATCAGCGCGCATGCATTTCCGCAGATTGCCTATTACCGGGGGGGCCTCGATCGGCGTGCCCAGTATTTTGGCCCTTATCCCAATTCGTGGGCGGTGCGTGAAGGCATCCAGATCCTTCAGAAAATCTTTCATCTGCGCAGCTGCGAGGACACGGTGTTTGCCAACCGTTCCCGGCCCTGCCTGTTGCACCAGATTCGTCGTTGCAGCGCGCCTTGTGTGGGTTTGATCGACGAGGCGCAGTATCGACGGGATGTCCGCTCGGCCATCACCTTCCTGAGGGGGGGGCACAAGCAGATCCTGCGCGAGCTGGAGGCTGGCATGCACGAGGCGGCTGATGCGTTGCGCTTTGAAGAGGCGGCCGTGCTGCGTGACCGGATCAGTGCGCTTTCAGGCGTGCTGCACCAGCAGTCGATGATCACCACGAACGACACCGATGCCGACATCATCGCCATCGAGGTGGCTGAGGGGCAGATCTGCCTGAACCTCGCGATGGTACGGGGGGGGCGCCATCTGGGGGACAAAGCCTATTTCCCGACCCATGTGGGGGCGCTGGACGAGGACACGCCGGGCCGTGTGCTGGATGCCTTTCTGGCCCAGCATTATGCGGGCAGCATGGTGCCGGCCCTCATCATCTGTGCGCTGGCACCGGCCAATCCCGAGAGTCTGGCCATGCTGCGCGCGCAAGCCGGACACCCCGTGGCCTGGGTTCGGAACCCGAACCAGATTCGGCGTCGCTGGCTGGAACAGGCGCAGGCCAATGCCCGCATCTCGCTCACCCGGCATCTGGCCATCGACGGCGCCCAGCAGAAACGCACCGATGCGTTGATCGAAACGCTGGGCCTCGCCGTGGACGATCCGGCCCAATTGCGCATCGAGTGTTTCGACATCAGTCACACGATGGGGGAGGCGACGCAGGCATCCTGCGTCGTCTACCAGAATCACCGGATGCAATCCTCGGACTACCGGCGCTTCAACATCAGTGGCATCGAGGCGGGCGACGATTATGCCGCCATGCGTCAGGTGCTGACCCGTCGTTACAGCAGGTGGGCCGAGCGACAGGAGGGCACGCCGCTGCCGGATGTGGTGCTCGTCGACGGTGGCAAAGGCCAGATCAGTGTGGCGCGCGAGGTCTTCGAATCGCTCGGCCTGGACATCGGCCTGCTGGTGGGTGTGGCCAAGGGGGAAGGGCGCAAGGTCGGGCTGGAGACGCTGGTCTTTGCCGATGGGCGCGAACCCCTGGTGCTGGGGGCGGAGTCTGCCGCACTGATGCTGATCGCCCAGATTCGTGATGAGGCACACCGCTTCGCGATCACCGGCATGCGCGCGCGTCGTGCCAAGACCCGGAAAGTGTCGGCGCTGGAAGAGATCAGTGGCGTCGGCGCGAAGCGCCGTCAGCGTCTGCTGGCGCGATTCGGCGGCTTGCGCGGCATCATGGCGGCCAGCATCGAGGATCTGGCCAGCGTCGAGGGCATCTCGATGGCGTTGGCCGAGAGCATCTACCAGCAGCTTCATCAATAGCAGCGTCGAGAGGGCTGGCAGTCCCGTTCAGGCAAGCCGTCGTCTGGGCCGCCCTCGCCACGGGGCTTGATCGCGTCACCGCGCCTCCCCATGTCAAAACCAGGCCGAAGCAGGCCCGTCAGCGTGGCAACAGCGCTTTCAAGGTTTTTGCAACAATTCGCAGCGATTCATCCCTGAACAGAGTTCACGCTGGCTGATAGCATTGCAGGTGTAGCAAGCTTTTGAACACGATGCCTTGACACTGGCGTCACCCACGTGGTTATTGGGCCTGACCATCACCTGCCTCATTGCTTGGTGTCCGTCAGGCAACCTGTGTTGCTTCAACGCCCGCCTTTGCCCGAACACATGGCCCTCAATCTGCCCAACCTGCTCACCTGGCAGCGTATCATCGTCCTTCCGCTGATGGTTCTTGTCTTCGCGTTGCCGGCGGAGGGGTGGAGCGAGGCCAGTCGCAACCTCACGGCCACCGCGCTGTTCATCCTGGCGGCCGTCACCGACTGGCTCGATGGCTGGCTCGCGCGACGCCTCGGCCAGCAGACACAGCTCGGCGCCTTCCTCGACCCCGTGGCCGACAAGCTGCTGGTTTGCGTCACGCTCGTCATGCTGCTCGACATGCATCGTATCCATGCAGGCATTGCCATCATCATCATTGGCCGCGAGATCACGATCTCGGCGCTGCGCGAGTGGATGGCCAGCATCGGTGCACGTGCCAGTGTCGCCGTCAATTCGATGGGCAAGATCAAGACCGCCACCCAGATGACGGCCATCCCGCTACTGCTCTACAACGGGCCGCTTTTCGATGGCAAGGTGGACGCCCACCAGCTGGGTACCTGGCTGATCTTCATCGCGGCCGTGCTCACCTTCGTCTCGATGATGTACTACCTGAAGCAGGCATGGCCGCAGCTCGTGTCGAAGCGAGCCTGACAGCTTTCTCGTCGCATCTTGATCTTTGCCCTTGAACTTTGCCGTTTCAACGCTGATCCATCGCGTTGAAGCTCGGTGAAGCTCGGTGAAGCTCGGGTGATCGGCCAACAGGATCTCATTCGTCAGCACCGCCCGGCAGCGCACTGCGCGAGGGAGGGCTTGTCGCCAACGGGACGCAAGCTGGAAGGAATGACGCAGGCCGGACGCCGATACCGAGGGTCGACTATCGTTTGGTCTGGGAAAAAGATGGAGGCGGGGGTCGGAATCGAACCGGCGTCCACGGCTTTGCAGGCCGCTGCATAACCACTCTGCCACCCCGCCATCTTGACAGGCCGTCTGCTGAAACCAACTGCAAACCGCCAGGATGCCGTGATCAGCCTGAAACGACCTGATCAGGTGAAGTCTTCTGAAAAAACTGCTTCCGAAGAAGACGAGATTTTGGATAATGGCCAGCCTTTTGTCAAGTATTGATCAAGAGGCTCCTGTCACACCGATCAAAACAGGCTCAGTTGAGCGGGAAGGCCCGGTGTGTCGAATGAGGGACTGGCGGCGTCCACCTTCGCCACGGACGCAGGGCTTGCCAGATCCTGTCCGGATGCGTTGCTGGCATGGGCCTCGATCGCCCGGCTCAAATGCGCCACCCGAATCCCCAACAGCCGCAGCCGCTGCTTCAGCTCCACGCGCTTCAGGCATTGTCCGGCCACGGCCCGGATGCGGTGGGCATCCTGCGTGGGGATGTCGATCGTCTGATCCCGCGTCACGATCCGGAAATCGGCATGCCGCAACTTGATGCCGATCGTGCGCCCAGCATAGCCCTTGCGTTGAAGATCAGCGGCCACCCGTTCGGCCAGACGGGTGAAGATTCGCCCCAGTTCTGCCCGGTCATGCACCGGGTGCAGATCGCGCTCGAAGGTGGTTTCCCGGCTCAGGCTGACCGGTTCGCTGTGTGTCGTGACTGGCCGTTCGTCACGCCCCCAGGCGCTGTCGTGCAGCCAACGGGCCTGACGTGGCCCAAAATGCCCGGTCAGCCAGTCGAGGCTGCAGGCGGCCAGTTCTCCGATGTGCCGGATACCCAGCCCTTCCAGTTTTTGGCGCGTTTTGGGGCCGATGCCATTGATCTTGTGGCAAGGCAGCGGCCAGATCAGGCCAGCCAGATCGGCCTCGTGCAGGATGCTGATGCCGGCCGGTTTCTGAAACTCGCTCGCCATCTTGGCCAGCAGCTTGTTGGGCGCCACGCCGATCGAGCAGCTGAGGCCCGTGCCTGCCAGGATGGCCGACTGCAGTCGGGCCGCCAGCACCCGACCGCCCTCCAGTTGCCCGTCGGGTTCATGGCTCAGGTCGATGTAAACCTCGTCGATGCCCCGGTCTTCCATCGTGGGGGAGATGTCGGTGATGATCCGTTTGAAGGTGCGCGATACCTGCCGGTAGGTGTCGAAATCAGCCGGCAACAGGATCGCATCCGGGCACAGCGGTGCCGCTCTGGCCATCCCCATGGCCGAATGCAGGCCAAATTGGCGGGCTTCATAGGTGGCTGTCGTGATCACGCCGCGCCCCCGGTATTGCCCCAGGCGAGGGAAGAAGCGGGCAGGCACGGCGTGCAGCTGATCCACCGTGAAGGAGGGGTCGGCCCCGGCGGCTTTCAACCGGGCCAGCAGTGCCTCGGGCGACAGCCTTGGGCCACCGATCACCAGTGGCAAGCCTTTCAGCTGCGGAAACTGCAGCAGGCTCACGGACGCAAAGAAGGCATCCATGTCCAGATGGGCGATGCGGCGCGAGGGCGTGGAAAGGATCCTCATGGGGCGATTGTAGGCAGTCAAGGCGGTGCTCGATACCCGATACAAGTCCTGATCCTGATCAGCCGGCGACGACCACTGGTCGATGGGATGTCGTCCATGTTGACGCCATGCAATCAGGCGTTTCTGAAGGTAACCGGTCTTGTGCTAGTATCAAAGCAAGCCTGTAGGGCAGGCACCGAATTTCATCCCCACCCGAGGTGTGCACCGCATGTTTCCAGAATTTCGTGGATTGATCACCAAGCTGAAGACGGAAGATGCTCATTTTTCCCGCCTGTTCGACAAGCACAATGAGCTGGATCAGAAGATCAAGAATATGGAGTCCCACATCGAGCCAGGCACGTCGATGGAAATCGAGGTGCTGAAGAAGGAGAAGCTGAAGATCAAGGACGACCTGTATGCCATTCTGAAGAAGGTCGACGGCGAGGGTTGATCGGCCCTGAGCCTTCGCGCTTTTCTCCGGTTCATCCGGGTTGTCTGGTGTGAACCAGGGGCATTTGCAGCATGGCGCGTGCTGCATGATCTTCTCTGGCACTGATGCCATGACAGGACAGCATAGCGCGGGGCATCCCAAGGGGTGCCCCCACAAAAAAGCCCGGCGATTGCCGGGCTTTTTTGTGGGAGGCGCCACCGGGATGTTTCCCGGCGCACGCCGCCGAACCGAACGTGCTCAGAACGAACCGAACATCGTGCCGAGCGTGATGATGATGGCCAGCGAGATCATCGGCACACCCATCGTCA
>JAUNKF010000009.1 GCA_030532895.1 Lautropia sp.
CACCCGCCCCGCCCGGCTGGCCGGGCAGGGATGGCACGCCTGAATCATTCGGCTTTCCGACACCACCAGGCACATCGGATGGTGCAGGCGTCGGCTGGCCAGTCGATGCATCTGAAGGTTCGGTCGGCGTCTGTCCGGCATGCCCCGGTTGCCGGCGATCATTCGCATCCTCAGCGGGCTTACCGACTTTAGCCAGGTTGTCATGGAGACGGCCGGCCGATGCCGTGTCGCTGCTGCTGTACTGATTGCTCACCAATACCTGTGTCGCCAGGGCACCCAGCCACGGATGAACAGCTGAGGTTGCCGACACCGTCGCTACGGTCTGGACGCCGCGGGCCACTTCAACACCCGACGCAGCTGTACCCACCGATGGCGATGACAACCCCTCTGTCGGGTCGGACACCGGCAGCATGGCCGTCTGAAGCACATGAGCTTCCTCGGCGTGGGCGGCCACCCCCTGTGGTTCAGGCGCTTCCCCCCCTCCATGTCCCGGCTGAGCCGTCGGCAGAGACACGCCGTCCTGCCGTGCTTCATCCATCACCGGGAATCGAGCCTGCAGCAACTTCCCCGCCATCACTGTCCTGCCCGAACGCACGTCCGCAGACCTCGGTCGAGCTGCCAAAGAATCATCAAACCGTGAAACCAAGTCTGTGCGAGGGGTTTTCATACACGCCATCCAGTAAAACCATGCTCTCCACCCGACCGTGGGCAAAGAAAGCGCGACTTTGTCATCCACCGATACTGGCCAAAGGCTGGGCGTCACGCGCCCTGCCTTGCCCCAGTGGCTTGCCGCATGGGACAGACGATGGGTGAATGTGGCAAATTGCCATCAGCATGCCGGGCATACCCACTCGGAAGCGATTGCATGGGAACAAGCCAGCACCTGGGGCCATTCATCCTGAATGGGGAGCAAACTGCTTACAATCGAATCATCAATCTGCACGCTGGAGAGCAACCGATGGCACTCATCACCTGCCCCGAATGCCAACGTCAAGTGTCCGATCAGGCACCAACCTGCCCCGGCTGCGGCCGTCCGATTCAGAACGCCTCAAACAGCACGCAGGGCATCACGGGCGGCAACACGGCGGACTGGGTCAAGGCCACGGGCATCGTCGGCGCGGCCTGGGTGCTGCCCAAACTGGGCAAGCTGATCTTTGCCGTCATCGTGTGTGGGCTGTTTTTTTATTTTCTCTTTGGCGGCAAATCCTGATCACTTGCCGGTCGACCCATCCGCGCGGCGGGCACCACGGGATATCGTCGCGCACTGAATCCGCGCAAACGTCTGCGCAAGTCTGATGGCAACCGTCTTGAAGCAGGACGACATTCATCGCAGTTGAACGACCCCTGGTCAGCCAAGGCTAGGCATGAAGGTATCGGACAGCACATAGTGGCGGGTTTTGACCCCTCTTCCTAGCCACACGCCATGATGTCCAGCCAGCCAAGCCTCACCACTCCCGCCACCCGTCAAAGCCCGTATCCGATGGCGATGGCGCTCAACTACCCGACTCAATTGCCCATCTTGAAGCTGCGTCGTCGCCGTGAAAAATCCGGCGAGCTGGGCACTGAAGCCCCACGCTCATCCATCACCGAGGCTGACACGCTTCAGCGCGCCAGCTGAGTCTTGCCTGTTCAGCAGCGGCGGAGGGCAAGCTGGCGCCTATAATGACACGAGCATGTCCGTGGGCCATGCACTTGTCACTCATACCTGTTCATCCCCGAACAAGCCCTGTGCCGATGAAGTTCATCCACACCGCTGACCTGCACATCGACAGTCCCTTGCGTGGCCTGGCCGCTTATCCCGATGCGCCTGCCGAACGGCTGCGCAACGCCACCCGAGAAGCCTTTCAGGCGCTGGTGGAGCAGGCGATCGAGGAAGAGGTCGATTTCATGGTGATTGCCGGTGACATCTATGATGGCGACTGGCGGGACTTCAATACCGGGCTGTTTTTCGTGGGGCAAATGGGTCGGCTCAAACAAGCGGGGATTCCCGTCTTTTTGCTGCATGGCAACCACGATGCCGAAGCGGACATGACACGCAGCCTGTCGTTGCCGGACAACGTTCGGGTGTTTTCCAGCCGAAAAGCCGAGACCTTTCAGCTTCCTGCCCTGAAAGTGGCGCTGCATGGCCGCAGCTTCAAAGACGCAGCCACCACCGAGAACCTGGTGCCCGCTTATCCTGAACCGGTGCCAGGCTGGTTCAACATCGGCGTATTGCACACGGCGCTGGAAGGGCGCAGCGAACATGCACGCTATGCGCCCTGCTCGGTGGCGGAACTTCAAGCCAAAGGCTACCAATACTGGGCGCTCGGCCATGTGCATGAACAGGCCATTCTGCCCACCCCGGAGAACCACCAGCCCGGCCAGCCCGTCATCGCCTTTTCCGGCAACATCCAGGGGCGCCATATCCGTGAAACCGGCGCACGCGGCGCCTTGATGATCCACGTTGATGACCATGAGATCACGACCATCGAACGGCTGGACACGGACGTGCTGCGCTGGCAACAGCTTGACATCACGCTCTGCGAAGCGGATGACATGAAGCGCGCACTTCAGAACGCCGGCACCGCACTCGATTCACTGCTGGCAGATGTGCCCGGCTCGAAGCCCTTGGCGGTTCGGGTCGTTTTTTCTGGCACCACACACGCGCACCAACCCTTGATGGCAGAGGCCAGCCAGCTGCGTCAGGAAGTGATCGCCTTGGCCGTGGCACGCGCCCCCGAGCGGATCTGGATCGAAAAGGTGAAGCTCGCCACCCAGGCGCCCCCGGTGGTCGACACCGATGCCGAGGCCCAACGCAACGACGCGGCGATCGAGCTGGCACGGCTCGCTCAATCGGCGGTCGAGGATGAATCATTTGTTTGTGAACTGATCAATGAATGGCAGGCGCTCCTTGAAAAGCTGCCACCAGAAGTCCGGAACGCCTCAGTTGAGCTCACCGAGCTACGACGAAACCCTCGTCAGCACCTCCAGACACAACTGGCCGAAAGCCTGGCGCTGATGATGAATCAGGTTGAAAAAGCGGAGAACGCCTGATGCGCATCCGAGAACTTCGACTGATCCGATACGGCAAATTCACCGACCGGACACTGTCCCTGCCCGCTGCTGCACAAGACATCCACCTGATCGTCGGCCCCAATGAGGCCGGAAAATCCACCGTGCGCCAAGCCATCAGTGATTGGCTCTTTGGCATCCCGATGCGCACGACGATGGGCTTTCTGCATCCGATGGCTGATCTGAGGATCGGCGGCATTCTTGAGGCCATGCGTCGTGGCCCTGAACCAGACACAAGCGCCATTTCCGGTGCTGGTGCTGGTGCTGGTGCTGGTAACGATATCACGCCACTGGGCACATCCGCCCGTCTGGATTTCATCCGGAAAAAAGGCCGAAAAGACACCCTTGTCGACGGGGGGCAGGACAACAAGGTGCTGCCCGCCAATACGTTGGCCGCGTGGCTTGGGCAGCTCGATGAGGATGCTTTCAATCGTCTATATGCGCTGGATCACACCACGCTGGTCGAAGGCAGTGAAGGCATCCTGCAAGCCTCCGATGACATCGGACGCATGCTGTTTCAGTCTGCAGCCGGCATCGGGCACCTGGGCGAAGCCCAGAAACAGCTGGAAGACGAAGCTGACCAGTTGTGGGCGCCCAGAAAATCCGATAAGCGCCTTTTCTATCAGGCCCAGGAAAGTTTCGAGGCCGCCCGGCGCGAACTGAATCAAGCCCAACTGCGCACGAAGGACTGGAAGGCGCAACATGATGCACTGGTCAGTACCAATCAGGCGCTGGACGAAGCAAGACGCCGTCACGCCGAGCTTCAGCAACAAAAAAGCCGCCTGGAGCGTATCCGGCGTGTTCAACCCTTGTTGCTCGCCCTCGATGCGGCACTGTCGGAAGAAGCGCAGTTGAAAGCTGATGACCAGCCGCTTCCGTTGCCTGAAGATGCCGCACAGATTTACCAAGAAGCCAGCCAACAAAGCCTGATCGTTGAGGCCAACAGCCAGCATCTGTCCGCTGAGCTTACCGAGCTGAAACAACAGCTGAGCAGCATCGTCATCGATCAGGCGGTACTGGGTCTGGCAACCGAGATCATCGCGCTCAACGAGGCACGGCTACGCTTGCATGATCACCCGGCCCAAATACAGAAATGCCGAAGCATTCTCGAAGAGAAATGGCTCAAAGCCAGCCAGCTGGCCAATGAACTGGGCTGGTCAGCCGAGGATGAAAGCCAGCTCGCCCGACAACTGCCCCCGGCAAACCTGCGTGAGATGCTTCAGGCGCTGATCGATCAACATGCCGGCATCCAGCAAGCCCGCGAGCACGCCACTCAACAGCTCGACAAGCTCAACGAGCAAATCCGCCAATGGCAAGCACAGGTTCAGGCGTTGAACGCTGATCAGCGGGACAACCGGCTGTCTGCCCTGCTGGAGCAAGCCAGAAAACTCGGCGACCTGGACAAGATCGAAGCCAACCATCAGGCCAACATCGCCCAATGCGATGGGCTCATTGATCAGGCGCTGGCACAGATGGGGCCCTGGCAGCAACCCATCGACACCTTGCAAGCCATGCTGGTGCCTGAGACGCAGCAGCTTCAACGCCTGCTCGATCAACAGCAGGAAGATGAGAGCAGGCTACGGGCCGCCGAAACATCCCTGGCCACCCAAACCCAGCGCATTCAACAGCAGGAACTGGCGCTGCAACAGCTCGTTCGCCACCATCAGCCTGTCTCAAAGGAACAGCTGCTTCAGGCGCGTGCAAGGCGCGATGATCACTGGCAACAGATCAAGGCCAACCCGGATAGCCTGCTCACCGAAGCACAGGGTTTTGAATCTCAGATTCAGACAGCCGACGAATTGGCCGATGCCCGGCTCGAACGTGCACAGCATGAAGCAGACCGGCAGGCCAAAGCCTATCAGCTCGAACAGCTCCAGCTCTCAGCTGCCACCACCCAGACCGAGATCGAGGCGATTCGCCAACAAATCAATCAGCGTGACTTGATGTGGCAAGCCCAGGCAAGCGCCTGCGGCCTGCCCCAGTTACCGCTCGCACTCGCCCCTGTCTGGCTGCAGCAGCGCCAACAGGCACTGGCCGCTCACCAGCAAAAAGCACAGACCCTGCTGGCTCACCAACAGCATCAGGCACAGGTTGAAAAACTCCGGCAAATGCTGATCGAGCGTCTTGGTGGCGAGGTCTCCGATTCATCCACGCTCACGATCGAAGACGCGCTTCAGATGGCCAGCGCGCGGATTGCCGAAACGAACCGGATTCAGGGAAAGATCGACACGCTGAACCAGCAGCTCGATGAAGCCAGCCAGCAACTACCTGCCGCCCAAAGCGCGCAGCACAGCGCCGAACAACAATGGCAGCGTTGGCAAAGCAGTTGGCTCGGACTGCTTCAAGACACGGGCCATTCACCCGACACACCCGTTGAACGGCTGAAGACACAGCTTGGCCTGATGCAGGCGCTACAGACACTACTGGATGAGATGAGCACGCTTCGCCGTGATCAGCTCGACGCCCTGCAAGCCGATCTGAAGCGCTGGGAAAGCGATGCGCAGCTGCTGGCAACTCAACTGATGAGCGATCAGGCACCCGCCTGCGCTCAGGCCGTGGCACTGGCCCTGCACCAGCGGCTGGAAACAGCACGGCAGCAACAAGCAGAAGCCGAACGTCTCGACAAGGCGCATGCCCAAAAAAAACAGGCGCTGGATGAGGCAGAACGACAGCAGCGAGAGATCGCTGCCCGACTGCACCCCTTGATGCTGAAGGCCGGCGTCACCGACATGCCCGCACTCGCGCAAGCCATCGAGCACGCCAACCAGCGACGCCAGATCAAACAGAGTATCGCGCAGCACCAACAGCAATTGGTGCAGGCGGCCGACGGCCTTCCCATCGAGCAGCTGCGTGAAGAAGCCGCGAGCATGGATCCTGATCAGCTGCATGCCCAACTCCAAAGCCTGGATCTGGATGCGCAGCACCTGATCGAGACGATTCAACAGCTCAGCACCCAGCAAGGCCAGCAGAAAAGCGTCTTTGATGCCTTGAACGGCGATGATCGCGCAGCTCAGGCTGCCAGCCGCCAGCAGGAAGCCGTTGCCCGGATGACGGAAGCGGCCGAACGCTATCTGCGTCTGAAAACCGCCTCACGCCTCTTGGCCTGGTCTATCGAAAAATTCCGCGAAACACACCAGGGGCCGATGCTTGCCACCGCCTCGACGCTCTTTGGCCAATTGACGCTGGGCCGCTTCAGCCGGCTGCTCGTCGATACCGACGACCATGACAAGCCCCGCCTGCTCGGCATCCGCCAGGATGGCACACCCGTGGATGTGCCCGGCCTCAGCGAAGGCACGCGCGATCAGCTTTATCTGGCATTAAGGCTGGCCGCACTCACGCACCAGAACGATCAGGGCAGGCGTGTGCCGCTGATTGCGGATGACCTGTTCATCAACTTTGATGATGCGCGCACGGCAGCCGGCCTGCGCATGCTGGGCGAACTGTCGGCCAGCCGGCAAATCATCTTCCTCACCCACCATGCGCACCTGCTGCCGCTGGCCCGGCAGGTGCTGGGCGAACAGCTCAATGTGATCGAGCTTTAGAGCGTGTTATGAACATGCATCATCATCTGCTGATATCTTGATTAACGACTACTAATAAATACCAAAACACACTATCGTTATATAAAACCCTATACAACGAATCATGTAAAAATAGTCAATTTCCTTTCAAAAATCAGGGAAATCGATCATCGCGCATACCCTGACAAAAACCCTTTTCTTGCTAATCTCCTTGCCAGCGATTGCCTGATTGATCCCTCGGTTGCTCCCCGGCACCTGTCATGCACCGATTCGACTTGGCAAAAGCCATCCCCCCACAAGGACACAAGGAGACTGCATTGGCCACTTCACCCCTTCCCCCTTCCGATGGCCCGGCCAACCTGGATTCGGTCAAACCCGGTCAACACGGGCGTCGTCGCGTGCTGCGCTATGCTGCCGCGGGCGGTGCCGCCTCATTGCTGTCAGGCCGGGTAGCCCACGCCACCCAACCGAAGCCCGAGGCCGGCTCGGCAGCTGCCAAACCGTTGCCATCCGATGCCATCGAGCGCAGCACGAAAGCAGGCACACGCATCGAGCTGCCTTTCGAGAACGGTGCGCGCGAGCTGATGACCTTTCCGCAAAAGCGCCCGCTGATCCTGCTCACGCAGCGCCCGCCCCAGCTGGAGACACCGTTCTATGTCTACAACGAGGGCATCATCACACCGAACGATGCCTTTTTCGTGCGCTATCACTGGAGCAACATCCCCACCGACATCGATCCGCGCAGCTACCGGCTCAACATCGGTGGCCATGTCGACAAACCGCTGCGGCTCTCACTGGATGAACTGAAGCAGATGGCCGAACCGGTCGAAATCGTGGCCGTGCACCAGTGTTCCGGCAACAGTCGCGGGCATTTCACCCCACGTGTCGGCGGCGGACAGGTCTCTCACGGGCTGATGGGCAATGGCCGCTGGCAAGGCATTCCGCTCAAGACCGTGCTGGAAAAAGCCGGTATCCGGGCTGGTGCCGTTCAGGTCAGCTTCAATGGCCTGGATGCCCCCCCGGTGGGGCCAGGCCCGGATTTCATCAAGGCACTGGACGTCGATCAGGCGATGGATGGGGAAGTGATGCTCGCTTGGGGGCTGAACGATGCCGATCTGCCCTGGCTCAACGGTTATCCGTTGCGACTCGTCGTGCCCGGCCACTATGGCACCTACTGGATCAAACATCTGTCCGACATCCAGGTGCTGGACAAGACCTTTGACGGCTTCTGGATGGCCAAAGCCTATCGGCTGCCCGACAACGACTGCGGCTGTGTCGACCCCGGCACCAAACCGGAGAAGACCGTCCCCATCGCCCGTTTCTCGGTTCGCTCCTTCCTCACGAGCCATGTGGATGCCGCACACATTCCCGCCTCCCGGACGACGGTGCTGCGAGGCATCGCCTTCGATGGTGGCTCGGGCATCCGGTCGGTGATGATCTCGACGGATGAAGGCAAAAGCTGGCAGGAAGCCAAGCTCGGCAAGGATCTGGGCCGCTACTCCTTCCGCGAATGGACACTGCCCTTCAAACCGGGCAAACCGGGTGAGTACCGTGTGATGGTGCGTGCCACCAACCGGGACGGCGATACGCAGCCTGAAGGCTTCCGCTGGAATCCGGCCGGCTATCGCTACAACCCGATCGAAACCACCCGTCTGGTCGCTGTCTGAACATCTGCCGGTCTGACCCTGCGCCGTGCACCTTGAACCCCATCGGCCGGTGCCCTGGTCTCACCCCAACGCCCTGCTCCAGGATTTTTGTCATGCACCCTGTTTCTTCAACCCGACACACAGCCCTCAGCACCGTGATTCGCCCCCTCACGGCCATCACGCTCGCCCTTGGCTGTCTGGCAGCCAACCCCGTTCACGCGCTGCAGGTCGAGCTACCTGCCGAAACCGCAAGCTATGAAGGCAGCGATCTGCCCGGTTTTGCCCTGGCTCAGCGCCACTGTCTGACCTGTCATTCGGCACAATATGTGTCGACTCAGCCCGGCACGATGAAGCGCGCCTTCTGGGATGCCACCGTCAAGAAAATGCGTGAAACCTATCATGCAGACATCCCCGAAGCCGACCTGCCACTGATCGCCGAGTATCTGAGCCATACCTATGGTGCAGATCGGGGCAAGCCCGCTGCCAGCCAACTGGCAGCCAAAACGGCACCGACCAGCACCGCCGTCGCCAGCCAACCCGCCGGCAAGATCGACATCGACAAGCTGATGACCGAAAACGCCTGCACCGCCTGTCACCGTGTCGACAAGAAAGTGGTCGGCCCCGCCTTCCAGGAGGTGGCCAAGCGCTACGCCGGACAGAAAGACGCAGCCACGCAGCTGATCGCCCATATCCGGGATGGCGGCTCGGGCCGCTGGGGGCCGGTGCCGATGCCGCCCCAGCCCGGCCTGAAACCCGATGAGCTGCAAGCGCTGGCCAACTGGGTGCTGTCGCAGACAAAGCCCTGACGCAAAAGCCAACGGCCGGATGCTCTGCCCGATCTGAGCGCCCCAAAGTGCCGGGCCATGTGCCCGGCAGTCAGCGCAGCCAGCATCACCTCATGGCACGGGCAACACGCGCCACATGCTCAGCCCCGCCCTTAAGAGCGGGTTGGCAACGCGGTACTGCGCGCCCAGAGGGGTTTTCGCGGGGACGAATCAGTGCATGACAGGCGCTAGTCGATACCGGTCAACAACTGGTCGAGCCGCTGGTGGCGGATGCCGTAAAAACGCTTCAGCGCCTCGATGTCGGCTCGAACCTGATCGGCAGGACGAGGCCGCGCGTTTCGGCTCGCCAGAATCATCTTGTTCTTGCTCGTGTGTTCGAGCGAGATGAACTCGAAAACCTGCGCCTCATAGCCTTCAGCCTCCAGCAACAAGGCTCGCAAGCCATCGGTCAGCATCTCGGCTGCCTGCCCCTTGTGAATGCCATGTCGCAAAATCGGCGCCAGCGGACTGGGGCTGAGCAATTGCGGCCGCAACTCCCGATGGCAACACGGGGAACACACCAACATCGCCGCCTGCTGCTTGATCCCCTGGTACAGCGCTTCATCGGTGGCGGTATCGCAGGCGTGCAACGCAATCATCCAGTCGGTGTCACCTGGCCTGGCCTGCACGATGTCGCCTTGCTCGAAGCGCAATCCCGTCATGCCATGCCGCTCGGCAATGCGATTGCACAGCACCACCAGATCGCCACGACGCTCGATGCCCACCGTCTCGACCGTCAGACCCAAGGTGTGCGTCAGGTGATCATGCAGCGCAAAGGTCAGATAACCCTTGCCTGCCCCGAAATCCCGGATACGCAGTGGGGGCTGGCCTGGCCCGCCCAGCTGCTGGCTGGCGGGGTTATGGCGCCAGGCCGACACCAGAATCTCGACGAACTTGTTGATCTGACGCCATTTTCGCGACATGGCCGGCACCAGCACACCACCTTGTCGCGTCACGCCCAGATCCGCCAGATAAGGCCGGTCGATCCGGATCAGATGGTGCTTGTCACGGTTGTGCTGATCCAGCCCCGGCCAATCGTCTGTCACGGGGTTCGTGAGCATCACCTCGTCGCTCACCGACTCGGGGCTGCCCTCGCCCAACGCATCATCAGGCGGCAAAGACCGGGGCATCAACTCATGCTCACGTGTTGAACGTGGCGACGATCCTTGCCCGGCAGCTTGTGCAGCCGGGACATGCGTCCGAGCCGATGGCTGCGACATCGATGCGCTGGATGTGGGCGTCGGCGCCGGTTGGCGTCTGGATCGGATCAATGGCCGGCCACGCTTACTGAAACCCAGCTCGGTGATGCGATCCGACGTCTCCAGCACGGCCACGGCCATCACTGCGCCCAGCAATCGATCCACGGTGGCCAGTGCTGCCATCTCATCCAGATTGCTGCGCTGGTCACGGGTGTCATACTGCCAGTGAAAGCCCAGCTTCACCCCCTCCTTGAGGCGAACCGGCTGAATGCGCAGCCGCTTCAGCACCGGGCCTTCATCCTTGAAGCCCTCGGCCAGCACCCGCGTGACAGGCTTCGAGAGCACCAGTCGATGAAGCTTGCGCGCGCGAATCGCATCCGTGACGGCGGCCATGAAACGGGCACGCGCACCGTCTGTCACGCGTGCCTGACCGCCCGCCACTGCATCCACCGTGCTCACGCCTTACTGCTTCTCTTCACAACCAGCCGAAGTCCAGATGCGCTCATCGATCTGGCCTTTCAACTCCGGGAAGCGGTCGATGCAGAAACGCGGCTCGCCCTGCTGACTCTGCTCGAAATAATCGGTCGTCAGCTTCACGACCAGACCGGAGAGCAGTGCAATGGCCACGAGGTTGATGCTCGCCATGATGCCCATCACGGCATCGGCCGTGTCGAAAACGGTGCCGATCTTTTCATAGGCGCCCCAGACGATGAAGACCAGCACCAGCACCCGCAACAGGCTCATGCCCAGCTTGGTGTCGATCTTCAGGTAGGTCATCGAGCCTTCGGCATAGGAGTAGTTACCGATGATCGAGGTGAAGGCGAAAAAGAAGACGGCGATCGCCACGAAGTCCTTGCCGAAGGCGCCGATGTGATGGGCCATCGCATGTTGCGTGAGCACCGTGCCACTGATGCCCGAGCCGGGTTGCAGCGAATCCGACAGCAGGATCATGACGCCCGTGGCGGTACAGATCAGCAGCGTGTCGATGCAGACGCCGAGCGACTGCACGAAACCCTGAGAGGACGGATGGTGCGGGCTGGGCACGGCCACAGCGGCAATGTTCGGTGCCGACCCCATGCCAGCCTCGTTCGAGAACAGGCCACGCTTGACCCCTTGAAGCATGGCGGCCGTCATGCCGCCCACGAAACCACCCGCCGCAGCTTCCAGTCCGAAGGCGCTGCGCAGAATCATCATGATGGCCTCGGGCACCCGGTCGAAGTTCGACAGCATGATCCACAGCGCCACCCCCAGGTAGGCCACGGCCATGAAAGGCACGATCACCTCGGCCACGCGGGCAATTTTTTTCACGCCACCAAAGATGACCACGCCCGACAGGACGGCGAGGAAGAGGCCAACCCCCACCTTGTCGAAACCGAAGGATTCGCTCATCGACTCGGCAATGGCATTGGCCTGCACGGCATTGAAGACCAGCCCGAAGACCACGAGCAGGCAGATGGCAAAAGCACTACCGGCCCACGGGGCATTCAAGCCCTTGCTGATGTAGAAGGCCGGCCCACCACGGTACATGCCCTTGTCGTCGCTCACCTTGTAGAGCTGGGCAAGCGTGCTTTCGGCGTAGGCCGTGGCCATGCCGAGGAAGGCCACGACCCACATCCAGAAAAGTGCCCCTGGCCCACCGGTATAGAGGGCCACGGCCACCCCGGCAATGTTGCCGGTACCCACGCGCGAAGCAAGGCTCGTGGTCAACGCCTGAAAGGGCGTGATGCCGTGGCTGTCCTTCTGAGGCGCACGAGTGATGGAACGCACCAGCTCACCGAAATGCACGACCTGAATGAACTTCAGCCGAACGGAAAACAGGATCCCCACGGCCAGGAGACCATAGATCAGCACATAGCCCCACAGCACGTCATTGACCGTGGCGACAGCAGCCTGGAACTCGGCATACAGCTTCGTCAGGATTCCCACGTCTGCACTCATTGATAAAGCTCCCCTGTCCTGCTTCGTGACGAGCGGACACTTTGGGTGCATCTGCTCATGGATATAGCCGGCCAGGAAGGCAGATGCACACACCCTTCGCCCGGACACGCCACAAGCTGACGATGGCAGGTGTCTGGAGGCCGCATAGTCGTTGATCGGTCATCGGCATGGGGATCGGGTTCGTCCAGCCGTGCCCTGGGCGCTAAACCGGATCGATACACGACCCCGACCAACAACCGATGTCATGCCCAAATGATAACGAGCTGAAGACGCGCCACCGGCCCAGCCCACACAAATTTAGCGCCGTTTCATGCTTTCCAACCTTGAAAGCGGCCATAACGGCCCCATCTCAGCCAGCGCTCCTCCTCACTTCCCAAGGATAGACCCATGCGCCTGCTGCTTGCCCTCTTCCTGCCGCCGCTGCTCTTCTTCACCATCGGGCGCCCGTTTGCCGGCATCATCTGCCTGATCCTTCAGATCACGCTGATCGGCTGGATTCCCGCAGCCATCTGGGCAGTCTACGCGCTCAGCCAATACAAGACCGACCAGAAAATCGAGAAGGCACTGGGCGATCGCCACGGCTGAACAGGCTGGCCCAAGGGACACAGGTCCCGCTTGTCGCGCCGTCATCTGGCACGAGGCATGACACCCGGTCATGCCGGGCCGGCTGATCCTCAGGCATGCCCCCGTCCATGGGCAGGGGCATCCGAGGATACGGCCAAGCCGAAACGCTCGGCAAAGCCATAGACCACGAGCCGCTGTCCACGAATCATCCCTACCAGCGCCACCCCTGCCTGTCGAGCCGTGTCAATCGCCAGCGCCGTGGGTGCCGACACCGCCACCAGCGTGCCCACACGGGCCATCGCCACCTTCTGCACCATCTCGAAACTCGCCCGGCTCGTGATGGCCACGAACCCCTGACGGACATCAACCTCGGCGCGGATCATGGCCCCGATCAATTTGTCGAGCGCGTTATGGCGGCCCACATCCTCGCGCAGGAGTTGAACCCCGCCATCGAGGCCGCACCAGGCCGCTGCATGGGTAGACCCCGTCAATTGCTGCAAGCGCTGCCCCTGGCGCAGGCCACGCTCGGCCTCAAAACACGACGTGATGTCGAGCTGGATGGGACACACCTCGGGCAAGGGTTGTCGCACCTGCGAAAGGCTGTCGGTACCACACAGCCCACACCCGGTTCGGCCAGCCAGATTGCGCCGACGCTCCCGCAACCGCCACGCGCATTCGGACGAGACGTCCATCTGCACTTCGAAGCCGTTGACCGTCCGGATCACCTCAACCCCATACAGCTCGGCCGGTGCCTGCAACAAGCCTTCGGTCAACCCGAACCCAAGGGCAAAATCGTCCAGGTCATCGGGCGTGGCCATCATCACGGCATGCGAGATGCCGTTCAGGATCAGCGCCACCGGCACTTCCTCGGCGATGTGATCGCTCACCTGCTGGTGCCGGCCCGCTGTCCAGACATGAACCCCCAACGACAAAGCCCCCATCACAGGGGGCTTGTCGGCACCAGCGGACGGGATGGCCCCATCCGCCGTTTCTTCATCCAGGATGGTCATCAGCCACCGAAGACGAACTTGCCCTTCATCACGCTCCAATGGCCAGGGAAGGAGCAGAAGAAGGTGTAGTCTTCACCCGCCTTGAACTTGCTGGCATCGATCTTGAGCGACGTGCTTTCGCCACCGCCGATGATCTTGGTGACGGCCAGCACGCGGGCGTCATCCTTCGGCACATAGTTGTCAGCCAGCGTCATCTTGCCGCCAGCCTTGGCCACGTCCTTGTAATCGGCCGTCTTCGTGATGACCACGTTATGACCCATTGCCGATGCCGGCAGCTTGCCCACGTGCTTCAGCTCCAGGTTGATCTCGGTGCAATCACCTGCCACCTTGATTTCCTTCGTGTTGAAAGACATCGCGTCCGTTGCCTCGACCGTCACGTCGCAGGTCTTGGCCATCACGGCACTCGATGCAACCATCATTGCGCCAACCAGCAAACCTTTTGCCAACATAAAGCTCTCCTGACATCAGAATGGAAATTGAAGGGCGGACACCAACAGCAGCCAAACGGCATCACCACACCCCGCCAGACAGCAGAAACGCCTGACAAGGCTCACCGGATGACTTGCCCCACCACGGGCAACGGCTGCCCCTTGGGTAAACACCTAAAGCCAGTGTACCCGAGATTCCGCCCACCCACGTCGATATTGGTCAAGTTGGGGAGGACACTTCATGGCCTGATGCATTCAGGGGCCGATTCACGCCCTGGCCACGACGACAGCCCCGATACTGTGGCTACCTGCCGAATCCCGCAGCCGCCTTCAGCCGGTGACATACCGGCTCCAGCATGTTGCCCTCGTCCCCAAACCACAGCTGCCCATCTTGCACGATGCATTGCAGGCTGGCGCCACGCTGGGCGAGTGCGCCGAGGGCACGGCTGTCCTCGGCATCCAGCCGCCAAACCGTCAGGTTGTCCAGACGGGCCAAATCGGCTTGAACCTTCTCCCACCAGATCGGCGCCGTTCGCCCATAGGCCAGCACCACCACGTGCTCGGCCTTGGCCGCAGCCTTTCGGATCAGCCGCTCATCAGGCTGCCCCACATCGATCCACAAACGGATTCGGCCATCCGGTGTCATCGCATACAGATCGGCCTCATCCTCGGTGCTGAGACCCCGCCCGAAACGAAGATCCTCATCGGCATGAAGCGCAAAGGCCAACACCCGCACCATCATCCGCTCATCATTTTCCGACGGATGCCGGGCAACCGTCAGGGCATGCTCGCCATAGTAGGGTCTGTCCATGTCCGAGACATTCAGTCCCAGCTTGAACACCGTCGATTTCAATGCCATGCCCGCTCCTGGCGCGTGTCGTTCACGGATTCGTCCCCACGCGGCTCACCAAGCCCTGTCGCACACCACGATGCCGATCACTCAGGTGCCTCGATGAAGTAAGTGCTCACCAATGATTCATCCAACGGTGTGCCAGCCTCGGCAAGTCTGGCCTTCAGCCGAGCCTCGGCAGCCGGCCACTCTTCGGCCAGCAGGCTGTACATCACCGTATCACGCACGCTGCCATCGCGGCGCACCGTCTGGCGCCGGATGACACCATCCTTCTTCGCGCCCAGCCGCTCGATGGCCTGCTGGCTGGCGAGGTTCAACCCATCGGTTCGCCAGCCCACCACCGGGCACTTCAGTTGCTCGAAGGCATGTCGCAACAGCAGGAGCTTGGCCGTCGTGTTGACGTGGCTGCGCTGCACGCTCTGCCGATACCAGGTGTAGCCGATCTCGACCCGTGGCACCTCGGGGCCGATGTCGTGGTAGCTGGTGCTGCCCAGCACCCGGCCACTGGGCTTCTCGATGACGGCGAAGGCAAAGCGCTTGCCCGCCTCACGCGCAGCCAGCGCCTGCTCGATGTAGGCACGGGTCTGATCCGGCTCGGGTACGCTCGCGATGCGAATCGTCCACAACTGGCCATCGGCCGCCGCCGCCCGAAGTCCGGTCTCGTGCCACAGCGCCAGCGGCTCCAGTTGGATACCGTTGGCCGCCAGCACCACCGGTTTGACCAAAGCACTCATCGTTTCCCTGTCCCTTGTTCGTTCCGTTCTGATGCCATGACATCCGATTCATCACGAGGACGAACGGGCGCCAATCGCCGCACAGCGCCTGATCGACCAGCCCGTGACAGCCGGGCCCCCCGCCCACACGCATGACAGGCACCAGCCCTCCGGCCCGCTGCTCCCGATCAAACGTCGATGTTCTGTGCGCCCAGGGCGTTTTCCTCGATGAAGACGCGCCGCGGTTCGACGTTGTCGCCCATCAGCGTGGTGAAGATCTGGTCGGCCGCGATCGCATCCTCGATCTGCACTTTCAGGAGCCGTCGGACGTTCACGTCCATCGTCGTCTCCCAGAGCTGCTCGGCGTTCATCTCACCCAGCCCCTTGTAGCGCTGGCGCGAGACGCTGCGCTCGGCATCGGCCAGCAGCCACTTCATGGCCTCACGGAAGCTGCCGATCCGCTGCACGCGAGCCTTCTCCCCCTCGCCCCGGCGCACCATCGCCCCCTCACCGATCAGGCCGGCCAGTGTTTGCGACATCTCCTTCAGCACCCGGTGGTCAGCCGACTGCAGGAAATCAGGGGTGATGATCGAGAGCTTCTGGTTGCCATGCAGGTGACGGGTGATGCGCAGGTGCCAATGCTCCCCAGACTCATCAGAATGGGCCGTGACGCTCACAGGCGGTGTCAGCAGGGTGTTGGCCTGCCCCTCCGGCTGCAAAGCCGCCTGGAGGCGTTCTGCGGACGCCTGGGCGCTTTCCTCCGTGGAGAGATCGAGCGATACCCCGTCGGTCAACGCATGCAGGGCGTCGGTATCGATCTGGCGGCCGAGGCGATCGACCACGGCCTCGGCCGTCACGTACTGGCGGGCCATGCTGGCCAGCGCCTCGCCACTGATCGGATCGGCACCTTCCGAGGGCACCAGTGCCGCCTGCTGCATCGACAGGTTCAGCATGTACTGATCCAGCTCGAAATCATCCTTCAGGTACCGTTCCTCACGGCCCTGCTTGATCTTGTAGAGCGGCGGCTGCGCGATGTAGACATGACCTCGCTCGATCAGCTCCGGCATCTGACGATAGAAGAAGGTGAGCAGCAGCGTGCGAATGTGCGCACCGTCGACGTCGGCATCGGTCATGATGATGACGCGGTGATAGCGCAGCTTCTCGATCTTGAAATCGTCCGATCCCAGCCCCGAGCCGATGCCGGTGCCCAGCACCGTGATCAGCGTGGCCACCTGCTCGGAGGCGAGCAGCTTGTCGAAGCGTGCCTTCTCGACGTTGAGCACCTTGCCGCGAAGCGGCAGGATGGCCTGGAACTTGCGATCCCTGCCCTGCTTGGCCGAGCCGCCGGCCGAGTCTCCCTCGACGATGAACAGCTCGCTCTTGGCCGGATCACGTTCCTGGCAATCGGCCAGCTTGCCCGGCAGACCGATGCCATCGAGCACACCTTTTCGGCGCGTCATGTCGCGCGCCTTGCGGGCTGCTTCCCGCGCCCGCGCCGCCTCGACGATCTTGCCGCAGATGATCTTCGCGTCGTTGGGCTTTTCCAGCAGGAAGGTTTCCAACCCGCGGGCGATCACGTCCTCGACCGGTGCCCTCACCTCGCTGGAGACGAGCTTGTCCTTCGTCTGCGACGAGAATTTCGGCTCGGGCACCTTCACCGACAGCACGCAGGTCAGCCCCTCGCGCATGTCATCGCCACTGGGATCGACCTTGGCCTTCTTCGCGATCTCGTTTTCTTCGATGTACTTGTTGATGACACGCGTCATGGCGGCCCGAAGCCCGGTCAGGTGCGTGCCGCCATCACGCTGCGGGATGTTGTTGGTGAAACACAGCACCTGCTCGTTGTAGCCATCGTTCCACTGCAACGCGGCTTCCACCGTCACCCCGTCCTTCTCGCCCCGGATATGGAAGATGTTCGGGTGCAGCACGTTCTTGGCGCGGTTGATGAACTCCACGAAGCCCGAAACACCACCGGCAAAAGCGAAATCCTCTTCCTTGTTGTGGCGCAGATCCTGCAAGCGGATGCGCACGCCATTGTTGAGGAAGGACAGCTCCCGAAGCCGCTTCGAGAGCGTTTCATAGTGGTACTCGACCTTGGAGAAGATCGTGTCGTCAGCCAGAAAATGCACTTCGGTGCCGCGCTTCGAGGTCTCGCCCGTCACCTTGATCGGCGAGATCGTCACACCATCCTTTTCCTCGATCTCACGCGCGGCCGGCACACCGCGCTCGAACTCGATGAAATGCGTCTTGCCATTGCGGTGGATGGTGAGCCGCAGCCAGCGCGAGAGCGCGTTCACGCATGACACCCCCACCCCGTGAAGGCCCCCCGAGACCTTGTAGCTGTTCTGGTCGAACTTGCCCCCGGCATGCAGCTCGGTCATCACGATCTCGGCCGCACTGCGCTTCGGTTCGTGCTTGTCATCCCACTTCACGTCGGTGGGAATGCCCCGGCCGTTGTCCCGCACCGAGATCGATTCATCGGCGTGGATCGTCACGACGATCTCGTCGCAATACCCGGCCAGCGCCTCGTCGACCGAGTTGTCGACCGTCTCGAAGACCAGATGATGCAGGCCCGTGCCGTCGGACGTGTCGCCGATGTACATGCCCGGCCGCTTGCGGACGGCCTCCAGCCCTTCCAGGATCTGGATCGAGGAAGAGTCATAGCCGGGGCCTTCGCCATTGGGGCGGGCATCAGAAGCCTGATCATTCATGGTGTGCGTGTTTTCCTTCAAGAACTCGGGGTTGGGGTCGTGCTGGTCGGTGGTTTCAGGGCTCAGATCCGCATCGGCATCAGCACATAACGGAAGCTGTCCTGCCCTGGCAGCGACAGCAACGCACTGGAGCTGGCATCACCAAAGGCCATGGAGACGGTGTCAACCTTCAGGTTGCCGAGCACATCCAGCAAGTAGGAAACATTGAAACCAATATCAAGGTTTGGGCCACCATAGTCGATGTCAATCTCTTCCGACGCCTCTTCCTGCTCGGTGTTGCTGCTCTGGATTTTCAACGACCCTGGCTCCAGACCGAGCCGGATGCCCTTGAACTTCTCGTTCGTCAGAATCGAGGCGCGGGACAGCGCTTGCGCGAAGACCTCCCGCTCCAGTGCCACCACCTTCTGGTAGCCGGTGGGGATCACGCGCTGGTAGTCGGGAAACTTCCCTTCCAGGAGCTTGCTGATGAACTCGATGTCGCCAAAGCCGAGGCGGATCTGCTGGCCGATCACTTCCAGCCGTACCGGCTCCTCGTTGTCGCCCAGCAGCCGCAACAGCTCCAGCACCGACTTCCTGGGCAGAATGATGCTGGCATTGCCGGCTGCATGCACGTCGGTGTCTTCAAAAAACGCCAGTCGGTGCCCATCGGTCGCCACCGAGCGCAAGCTGCTTGGCCCCATCACCAACAGCAGTCCGTTCAGGTAGAAGCGGATGTCCTGCTGTGCCATCGCGAAATGCACCATTTGCAGCGCCTGGCGCAACTGCTTCTGCGACATCGTCACATCAGCCTTCAGATCACCTTGCGACTGACTGGCATCGGCCACCATCACCGGAAAGTCGTCCGCTGGCAGCGTTTGCAGTGCATAACGCGATTTGCCCGACTTCAGGTTCAGTTTCGTGCCGTTCAGCTCGATGCTGACATCCCGATCCGGCATGGCCCGAAGGATGTCGATCAGCTTGCGGGCTGCCACCGTGGTGGCCACCTTGCCATCACCTGATCCGATCCGGGCTTCTGAACGAACCTGAATATCGACATCGGTACCGGTGAACGTGACCAGCTCGCCTTCCTGACGAATCAGGACATTGGCCAGGATCGCTTGCGTATGGCGTTTTTCAATGATGCCGGCCACGGTCTGCAGCGGTTTCAGGATCGCGTCCCTGGGGGCGTGGATGATCTGCATTCAGTCTGCTCCTGATTTCTTCCGGTTTAAGACTTTATCTATATATCTAACTGTTGTTGTTGTTTAGTCGAACCGTCCGGCTGTGAATAAGCCTGAAGACTGGCTTGAATGCTGGATCTTCACGAAACAGAACGATGTGGACATTTGACAACGGAACGGTCACGGTTTTGTGGACAACTTCAGGGGGTGATCGAAAAGCTCAGGTTATGCACAACTTGCGGACAGTAATCGCGCAGCTTTGTCGATGCGTTGTTCACAATGGGCTGAGGGTTGATGAAATTTTAATCATGGCTTGCTGCAAGCTTGTGACTGTTTTGTGAATAACCCGTCTTGGGGCAGGAAAACCGCGGCTGATGCCGATAAGGCGTGTTATCCACAGGTTGTTGATGGCGACGAAGCATGAGCAGAAGCGGCATGAAAGGGCAAGAATGCGAGGCATGCCAGCAGAGGCATGCAGGGAGCATGAAGCAGCCTGTTGTCGAGCTGAGACCAAGCCTGAAAGACCGTCAAAGAGGCTAGGGGCTGGGGCAACAGGCCAAACAGACAAAACTGGTGAAGCGGGTAAAACGGGTGAGATGGGCAAAAAGGGTGCTGTCGGCTGTGCAACAGGGTGCATGGGCCAGCCAGCTTCGACAGAGCCGTTCACAGATACTCGCGCAAGGTTTGTTCCAGGACGTGAATCTGCGTGTTCAAGTCCTGATTGTGCGCGCGTAATTCTGTAATTTTGCGTACTGCATACAAAACGGTGGTGTGATCCTTGCCGCCAAAGGCTTCCCCGATCTCCGGCAGGCTCTTTCGCGTCAATTCCTTCGACAGGTACATCGCGATCTGACGGGGCTGGGCGATCTTGGCGGGCTTGCGCTTCGAATACATGTCGCTCAGCTTGATCTTGTAGTAATCAGCGACCGTTTTCTGGATGAATTCGATCGAGATCTGGCCCCGGTTGAAAGACAGGATGTCCTTCAGCGCTTCCTTCACCAGTTCCATCGAGACCGGCTGGCTTCTGAATACTGCATAATGAATGGCGCGTTGCAGCGCCCCTTCCAGCTCTCGGACGTTCTGGCGGATGTTCTTGGCGATGAAATAGGCCACATCATCCGGTAACTTGACCCGTACCTGCTCGGCCTTGCGCTGAAGGATGGCGATTCGCATCTCCAGCTCGGGCGGTTCGATAGGCACGATCAGACCTGAATTGAGTCGCGAGATCAGCCGTTCATCGACGTTCTCAAGCTCTTTGGGGTAGGTGTCGCAGGTGATGACGATCTGCCGACGGTTGTTGACGAGCGCTTCAAACACGTAGAAGAACTCTTCCTGTGTCCGCTGCTTGGCCGACAGAAACTGGATGTCATCGATCAGCAGCATGTCGAAGGAGCGGTAATAACGCTGGAAGGTCTCCATCGCGTCGCGCCGGACGGCCGACACCATGTCATCGACGAATTGCTTGGCTGACACGTAACGGATCTTCGCGCGGGCATCCCGATCATGCAGCGCGTTGCCGATGGCCTGCATCAGGTGCGTTTTGCCCAGACCTGAGCCGCCCAGGATGAAGAGGGGGTTGTAGGCCACACCCGGTCGGTCGGCCACTTGCAGGGCGGCGGCTCGGGCCATGTCATTGGCCTTGCCGGTGACGAAAGTATGAAAGGTCAGCGCCGGGTTCAGGCGCGTTTCTTCATCAGGCGCCTGGTTGTTGAGGCCCGAGAAGCCCCCTGTGTTGACGGTGGCGTCTTCTTCCGGACTACTGTCGTCCGAGGCTTCGGCCTCGATTTCCTCCTGGCTCAGCGGGCGGGCACTGGTACTGGTCACTGCCGAGCTGATCGGATCGGCGGAGGATGGGTACGGCGCACCCGAGGTATCGCGTGGGGCAAGGGCAGGGCTGCCCATCGGCTGTTGCGGCGTGGCGGCGGCTCGGCCACCAAAGTGTCCCCGCTGAGCCTGTTGGGGGGCGGCAAATCCCGTCGATGGCTGGGCCGGATTCGCTGCCGCATCGGGGGCAGGGAAGGCCGCAGCAGGATGTGGTGCCTCGGCGGGGCTCCCAACCACCACCTCCACCTGCATGGCCGGGTCGATCGCATCGCGCAGCACCTGATTGATCATCGGCAGGTACTGGTTGCGCACCACATCGACCTTGATCTGGTTGGGCGCACCCAGCCGGATCAGGCAGGCATCGGCATCGAATGCCAGGAAAGTCAGTGGCTGAATCCAGGTGCGATAAGCCTGCGCTGGCATTCGCGTGGCAATGGCTGCGCTGCACGCTTCCCACTGTTCCTGCATGGTGGCTCGATTCCTTTGGGTGAGATTGGGGGATGATGCACAACTGTGGATAAATGCATGAGCGGGCGCCAGTGCTTGATTGATGCGCATCCGGCGCATCTATCCACAGGCGTGATTCTAACTTATCCACAGGTTGCCGATGGCTGTCTCCGCATGCTTTTTTGAGCGGGGCGTCGGGGCCCCCTCTCTGGCGGGGGACGGATGATAGCAGCCTCGCCCATGGATTCAAAGATTGACAAAGCCGTGATCTGGCATTCCAATAGAGGGCTTTTCTAGAAAACTGGTTGCGACTTCCGTCGCACGGATCGATCATGAAGCGTACTTATCAACCCTCCGTCTGCCGTCGTAAGAGAACTCATGGCTTTCTGGTTCGCCAGAAGACCCGTGGTGGCCGTGCCGTCCTGCGTGCCCGCCGCGCCAAGGGCCGCAAGCGTCTGGCCGTCTGATGCCTGTGATGCCAGGCACCGTCCAGGGGTGGCCTGAGGTTCTCCGATAAGCCAAAAGCTCTCATCCGGTTTGGGTGCTTTGGCTTTTGTTTTGTTGGATCAACAGGCAGGCCCATCCTGGCTGCGCTGGCCCGTATCGATTCTGGCATCACGCGCGGTGTCCGCGTGTCTTGCTTCGTCTGCTGGCTTGTCCGTTCGTACCGTTCTGCCATCCGGTGGCAGCTTGAGCAGGGATCTTTGGTAGTCCTCATGCGGTCTTGGCCAGGCATTCGCACTTCAGGTGGTGCGGTATTGCTGGTTTTGATGGCCGATGCTGCTGGCATGGTTGCCCAGTTTGGCTGACCTCCCCAGGGCGTTCCCGTCATTTTCTGCCGAGACAGCCTCTTCATCGGGTGCTTCTGTGGCCCCTCATGCTTCCGGCGCTTCCAAACGCCGTCCTTTCGTCCTTCCCATTCGGGTGTCAGGCCAGTTTCTGGCGCTGACGGGCAGTTTTCGGCCGCCAAAAAGTGTGTCGAAAGAGAAGCTCGACCAGGCAGAGGGCATGGTAAGGGATGCGTCATCGTCGTCGTCCCCTTCATCGGCTCAGGCCATGCTCAAGTCGATATCGGCGCCGGTCGCTGCCGATATCCAGATCGTCGTGCCAAAACGCTTGGTGCGGTCTGCTGTCAAGCGCAATACGGTCAAGCGCGTGTTGCGTGAGGCTTGGCGCGCTGCCTGTCTGGCACAAACCGGTCTCGTCTGGCGCTTCAATCTGAAGGCCCATCCGGGCGGTGCGGTGCTTGCCAAAAGTCAGCATGCGCGGGCGCAATTGAGGAAAGCTTCGGCGCGCGCTTCAGGTGCCCGACCGGTAGAATTTCCTTTGGCCGCTGCACAGGGGTTTGCCCGTCATAAGCAGCAGTTGCGGGCAGAAGCCGATGCGTTGTTGGCAGATGCAGGCAGAAAACTCACTCGACAGCGATCCACCTCATCCGGCCAATCGGGACGATCCGCGCGATCTGGCCCTCACGGGCGGGTGCAGGTCTCGTCATGAATTCATCGGAACCCGAGTCTAGGCGGGGCCCAAGCGGTCGATGTGACGCCAGCGATTTGTCGTCTGCCCCAGCGCCTAAGCCGTTGGCGCGTCTCCTGATGGGCCTCGTGCGTGGCTATCAGGTGGGCGTGAGTGGTTTTTTGCCGCCGCGCTGCCGCTTTGTACCGAGCTGCTCATCCTATGCGTTGGAAGCGCTGCGCATTCATGGTGCTGTTCGGGGGAGCTGGCTGGCTTGTCGCCGGATCTGCCGCTGCCATCCCTGGGGTGGGCATGGCTTCGACCCGGTACCACCAGCAAAATCGACCCAACAGGATGGATTTGAATGATTGATTCATAATTATCAACTCAAAACCCGAGTGAGTGGCCGTGAATCGGGGTGCCGCCGGGTTTTTTTGTGGCTGGCTGCGCCTGAGACGGTCAGGGCGGCCTCAGGTCAGGTATTCTTCACCGTCGCCAATCGGTTTGCCGGGTGGGCGTGTTCGCCCCACGCGGTTTCATGGTTTCAGTCAACTCAACAGGCTCATTGTCCCGAAGATGCAGCAGACCCAAAAGACCATCCTCTGGGTAATTTTCATCATGTCGCTGTTGTTCCTGTGGGACAACTGGCAAAAACATAACGGCCAGCCGTCGATGTTTGGCGGCCAGTCCGCTCAGACGGCTCAGCAGACCCAGCAGGCTGCCAATGGCGCCTCGAACGGCTCGGCAGGCGCAGAAGACGCCACCCTGCCCGGTGGGCCGACAACCGAGGCCGGCAGCAGCGGCACGGTGGCCAATGTGCCCGCCGTCCCCGCCGCGAAGAAGGGCGAGATCATCCGTCTGACCAACGACGTGATCAACCTCGACATCGACACGGTGGGTGGGCAGATCAGCCGTAGCGAGCTGCTGCAACATGTCCACGACACGACGAACCCCGACAGCGGCAACCTCGTCATCCAGTCTGCCGAGAAGGACAAGTTCTTTCTGGGCCAGACCGGTCTTGTGGGTGTCAGCGGCGCGCCAAACCACACGACCCCGATGACGGTCGTGCGCACGATGGAAACCAATGGTGTCGTGAGTGGTGTGGTGCTGGCAGCTGAAGGCGGTGGCTTGCGTGTCGAGCGCAGCTATCAGCTGCAGCCGGGGTCTTATGAGATCAAGGTCGACAACAAGGTCACGAACGTGGGTGAGCAGCCGCTCTCTCCCACGCTCTACATGCAGCTGACCCGTGACACGCACACGGCACCGGGCCAGTCGGGTTTCTACAGCACCTATGTCGGCCCTGTCGTCTACACCGACGAAGACAAGTTCCAGAAGGTGGCTTTCGACGATATCGAAAAGGGCAAGGCCCGTCATTCGGTGCGTGCCAACGATGGCTGGGTCGGCATCATTCAGCATTATTTCGTCTCGGCCTGGGTGCCCAAGCAGGGCGTGAGCCGCGAGTACTACACCCGCCGTTCGGGCAATGGCGTCTATTCGATCGGCGCCTATGAGCCGGTGGGGCAGATTGCTGCAGGCCAGACAGCCGAGGTCAGTGAGACGCTCTTCATCGGTCCGCAGGACCAGAACGTGCTCGAAAAGGTTGCCCCTGGCCTCGATCTGGTCGTGGACTATGGTTGGCTCACCGCCATTGCCAAGCCGCTTTTCTGGCTGCTGACCTTCCTGCACGGCATCGTCGGTAACTGGGGCTGGGCCATCGTGCTGCTCACCATCATCGTGAAGCTTGCCTTCTTCCCGCTTCAGGCCGCGAGCTATCGCTCGATGGCCAAGATGCGCAAGGTGCAGCCCAAGCTCACCGCCATCCGGGAGCGCTATGGCGATGACCGGATGAAGATGAACCAGGCCATGATGGAGCTGTACAAGACGGAGAAGATCAACCCGCTGGGTGGTTGCTTGCCGATCCTCGTGCAGATTCCGGTCTTCATCGCGCTGTACTGGGTGTTGCTCGCTTCTGTCGAGATCCGTAACGCGCCGTGGATCGGCTGGATCAAGGATCTGTCCAGCCCTGATCCGTGGTACATCCTGCCGGTGCTGATGGCCGTCACCATGTTCATCCAGACCAAGCTCAATCCGACCCCGGCCGACCCGGTTCAGGCGAAGATGATGATGTGGATGCCGGTGATCTTCTCGGTGATGTTCTTCTTCTTCCCGGCGGGCCTCGTGCTGTACTGGGTGGTCTCGAACATCTTCTCCATCGCCCAGCAGTGGGTGATCACCCGCAGAATCGAAGGCAAACCGCTCTTCGGCCGTGCAGGATAATCGCCCGATCTGTGCCACGGCCACGGCGCCCGGTCAGGGCGCCATTGGCGTCGTTCGTGTCTCGGCCCCCGAGTCGGGCGTGATCGACGCCATCGTCAGGGCCGTTTGCGGCGCCCGACTGGCCGATCAGGTGCTGGCGGCTGCCCCAGGGGCAGCCGTTGCTGTTTCTGAGGCCGCCCCAGAGGCTGGCCGCGTGTTGAAGCCGCGTCATGCCACCTACGGCCCCTTTCTGGCCGAAGACGCTCAGCCCATCGACTATGGGCTGGCCTTGTGGTTTCCTGCCCCCCATTCCTACACCGGCGAGCATGTGCTGGAGCTTCAGGGCCACGGCGGCCCGGTCGTGCAGCAGATCCTGCTGCGCCGGGTGCTGGCCGTGGGTGCCCCCTTCGGCATCCGGCTGGCCGAGCCGGGCGAATTCACCGAGCGCGCCTTTCTGAATGACAAGCTCGATCTGGTGCAGGCCGAAGCCGTGGCCGACCTGATCGAGGCCAGCACCGAGCAGGCTGCCCGCTCGGCCACCCGCTCCTTGCAAGGGGTTTTCTCCACCCAGATCGAACAGCTGGCGGATCAGCTCTTGCACCTGCGCATGCTGGTCGAGGCCACGCTGGATTTTCCGGAAGAGGAAATCGAGTTTCTGGAGCGTGCCGACGCTAGCGGCCAACTGAAGGCCATCGACAGCACGCTGCAACAGCTCTTTGCCACCGCGCGCAGTGGCGCCCGGCTACGGCAGGGGCTGAACGTCGTGCTGACGGGCGCGCCCAACGTGGGCAAATCGAGCCTCCTCAATGCCTTGGCTGGCGCCGAGGTGGCCATCGTCACCCCCATTGCCGGCACCACCCGTGATCGCGTGATCGAGCAGATCAGCATCGAGGGTGTGCCCATCAACCTGATCGACACCGCCGGCCTGCGCGAGACCGAGGACGTGGTCGAGCGCATCGGCATCGAGCGCACGTGGGCCGAGATCGAGAAGGCCGATGTGGTCGTGCATCTGATGGCGGTTCAGAATCCTGCTTTGGCTTCTGCCAGCCTGCCAAAAGCGGATGTTGAACTGACCCGAAGCATCGAGGCCCGCGTACCGGCCAGCGCCCGACGGCTCACCGTCATCAACAAGATCGACTTGTTGGGGCAGGGGGGCGTGTTGCCGGCAGAAGCGAGCGAGATGGCGGACGTTGGTCACTGTCAAACAGCGATTGCTGCATCCGATGTCGATGCACTGGCTCAACCCGATAGGTTGATTCAGGCTGTTGAGATGGCCAAGACGGACAGACCGCCAGATGCGTCTGCTGCTTCTATAGCAGAGTGTTTGTGCTTGTCCGCCAAAACCGGCGAAGGCATCGACGCCTTCCGCCAGAAGCTGCTCGACATCGCCGGTTTTCAGCCTGGCGCCGAGGGTGTCTTCATTGCTCGTGAGCGCCATCTGCAAGCCTTGCAGGAAGCGCTCGCCCATCTCGACAATGCTCGTCTACACGTCGCCCACGGCGACCAGAGCCTCGACCTCTTCGCCGAAGAGCTGCGGCTGGCCCACAGCGCACTCGGTCGCATCACCGGCGCTGTCAGCGCCGATGAGTTGCTGGGGGTGATCTTCAGTCGGTTTTGTATTGGGAAGTGAGCTTGCCGATTGAACGGATCAGAGTCGTTGGAGGCGCTTAATAACCTGCTTCTTTCAGATGTCGAATCGCGAGGATAGTGATGTTTCTTTCATCAAGACGGTATAGCACTACATAGCCGCTATCACCGAAGTCAATGAGCCATTCTCGGTAGGAAGCAGACATTTCTTCTATAGGTCTACCTAGCTGGGGTTGTGATTCGAGGATCTTGACCCCGTTACGAATGGCTTGAATGGCACGTTTTGCGGCGGGCTGACTTTTTGGGCGCAGAAAACGGTAAAGGCGTTGAATATCGGATGTAGCCCGTGGAGACCAGATCAGCGATGACATGGCGGTGGGTCAATGTCGTTACCCGCTTCCAGCTTGCTGAGCCAGTCGTCCACTTCTTGGGCGTTCAGGTGCAAACCGGTTCTTTCGTATTCATGCCAAGCGTCCATGGCGTCTTGATAGAAGCTTGCACGGCGCTCTTCACGATCAACATATTGAGTGATTGCCTCACGCATCATCCAGTGAGGCGTTCGGCGTTTGGCATCCGCCAAGCGCTTGATTCGCTCATGCATGTCTGTGCCCAGCTTGACCGAGACTGCTCTGGCAGTGGTGGCGGACATCACTTGACTCCGAAGGTAATGACAAGTAGTACCTTAGCACAGGATTCGCGAATCTGTGGAGATTGTCTTTCATCGCAACCGCCCTGGTACTGCCGGCGCAGCCAAGCGTTTCAGCCCGGTGCCGCTCAGGTCGATCTCTGGCCCAAAGCGGGCGCTGCCGCTGTTCCAGTCCTGTACAGCTTGGGTGAGGGCTTCGGTGGTGTCGGCCACGAAGTTCCACCACATCAGCGTGGGGTGAGGAAGCGGCTCGCCGCCGAGCAGCATCAGATGGGTGCCAGTTTCTGCTTCCAGTTTGAAGGTGGTGGCATCACCCGTGTCGATGAAGGCCAGTTCATCCGGGCCGAAGCATTCGCTGCCCACCTTGAGGCTGCCCGAGATGACGAGTGCGCCGTATTCCCAGCCGGCTTGCACGGGGATGGCTGCTGTGGCGTCTTGTTGCCACTGCATGTCCATGCCAAGTAGCGGGCTGTATTGGGTGGTGGGGGCCGTGTGCCCATCAAACTGGCCGGTGGTCAGCACATAGGCCACGCCATCCTTTTGCCAGCTGGGCAGTTCGGGATAGTGCTCGAAGGCCGGGCCGATGTCCTGATTCATCGGTAGCGCGATCCACAGCTGCACCGCATGCAGCCGATCCACACCTGCCGGGGTCTGTTCGGTGTGGCTGATGCCGTGAGCCGGGCCGGTGCCGGCCGTCATCAGGTTCACCTGACCAGGGCGGATCAGCTGCCGCGAGCCGAGACTGTCCTGATGCCAGACTTCGCCTGCCAGCATCCAGGTGAAGGTTTGCAGGTTGGTATGTGGGTGAGCGCCCACTTGTATGCCAGGGTTCCCGTTTTCAAAGGTGGCAGGCCCGGCATGATCCAGAAAGCACCAGGCGCCGATGGTGCGGCGGCCGGTGTTCGGCAACAGGCGGGCGACGGGGATGCCGCCCACATCCTTGCGGTGGGCGCTGAGCTTTTGGGTGTTCATGGGTCGGTGGTCGGATGGAGCAGGCTAACAGGCCAAGCACTACTCTATCAGCATCCTTCTGACATGCTGAGTGTTGCATGAATGCCAACCATTCATCACGCGCGTCCAACAAGCGTTCAACAAGCCCCTCCTGGATCCCACATTTGAAGCATCCGGTTGCGGCCTGGATCAGCGCTTGACAACGGGTATCAGGATTTTCAGGCTTGAAGCACCTTGGCAATCGCCATCCCCATCTCCGTCGTGTTGGCGGTGCCGCCCAGATCTGGCGTGCGGGGGCCGTGGGCCAGCACCTGTTCGATGGCCTGCATCAGATCCTGCGCGGCGATGAGGCAGGCCGGGTCTTCCTCGCCCAGAAACTCCAGCATCAGCGCGGTCGACCAGATCATGCCGACGGGGTTGGCGATGTTCTTTCCAAAGATGTCGGGGGCCGAACCGTGGACTGGCTCGAAGAGGGACGGGAAGCGACGCTCGGGGTTCAGGTTGGCCGAAGGTGCGATGCCGATCGTGCCCGTGCAGGCAGGCCCCAGGTCGGACAGGATGTCGCCGAAGAGGTTCGAGGCGACTACCACGTCGAACTGTTCCGGTGCCAGCACGAAGCGTGCTGCCATGATGTCGATGTGGTGCTTGTCCCAGCGTACCGAGGGATGGCGGGCGGCCATCGCAGCCAGCCGTTCATCCCAATAGGGCATGCTGATCGCGATGCCATTCGATTTGGTGGCCGAGCTGAGGTGGCGGGCAGGTCGGCGTTCGGCCAGCCGGAAGGCATAGTCCAGCACCCGGTCGATGCCGTGCGCAGAAAATACCGACTCCTGAATGACGATTTCCCGTTCGGTGCCGGCAAACATCTTGCCACCCACGTTCGTGTATTCGCCTTCGGTGTTCTCGCGCACCACCAGAAAATCGATGTCGCCCGGTTGTTTGCCAGACAGTGGACAGGGCACGCCTGGCATCAGGCGTACAGGCCGAAGGTTGATGTACTGATCGAAGTCACGCCGAAACTTCAGCAAGGACCCCCAAAGCGAGATGTGATCCGGCACCACCTCGGGCCAGCCCACGGCACCGAAGAGGATCGCATCAAAACCCTTCAGGCGCTGGAACCAGTCGGGCGGCAACATGTCGCCATGCCGCTGCCAATGGTCGGCACAGGCCCAGTCGAAATGCTCGGTGTGAAGACGCAGCCCGTGTTTGTCGGTGAGGGCATCGAGTGCCCGGATGGCTTCGGGCATCACTTCCTGGCCGATGCCGTCGCCGGGGATGATGGCGATGTGTGCTGGGGTCATGGTGGGGTGAAACGGAAAGAGGTCATCGTTGGTGCGTGGTCACGTACCTGCCTTTGCGAAAGTCGTTTGGGGCAGGAACACGGTCTGGCGTTGTGTCATGCCGTGTCGTTCAGGTGCGCCGGTTGGGTGATCAGGCTCAAACTGGTACCTGCCATTCAAATGCCTGCTGGATCGAGGTTGAATCCTGCTGACCATTGGCGAGCAATAGCGCAAGCCGGATGCGAGCTTTGCGGGCCGACAGGTGACGAACCCCAATGGCGCCGGCAGCCATGAGTTCATGCAATGAGCCGGCAAACTGGTATACCGGATGGATGGCGCCATGAAGGGTGTTGCTCGTGATCAGCACAGGCAGTCCATCGGTGCCAATGGCGTGTTGCAGGCTTGGCATCCAGTCAGGGGGCACATGTCCACGGCCTACTGCGTCGATCACCAAGCCGGCCGGATGTGTCGATAGTATGGCATCCAGCATCTCGATCGAGGCACCGGCATGGATGGGCAGGATCTCCACGCGCGGCAGGGCATTGACCGGCAGAGGCAGCAAGGCTTGTCGGGCTGGTCTTTGCAGCATCGTCACTTGCCCCTGATCGATGAACCCCTGAGATCCCAGACCGGGGGCATCGAAACCATTGAGCTGAAAGCTGCTGACCTTGCGCGCGAAGGCGGCGCTGAACAGCGATTCATTGAACGCCACCAAAACCCCCGTGTCACGACAGCTACCGGAAGCAGCCGCATCGATGGCGGCTTTCAGGTTGGCATGCGCATCGCTCCCCAGCGCATGCGGCACTCGCTGTGAGCCGGTGACGATGATGGGCACCCGAGCGGTGTCCAGCACACAATGCAGGCAATAGGCAGTGTCTTCGAGCGTGTCGGTGCCGTGGGTGATGACGATGCCGTCGGTCTCCTGCTGCTGGATCAGTTGCTGACAATGTTGCACGATCTTCAACCAGTCAGCGGGCGTGATCGCATTGCTGGGCTTTTGCAGTAACGAATGTACGTGCAGGCTGATGCTTGCATCCAGCACCAGCGATTGCGCCAGGGCTTCACCCGTCAAGGCGCCCGAGATGTTGCGTCCGTCCTCGCCGGGGGCGCTGGCGATCGTGCCGCCCGTCGAGATCAGGTGAATCGTCTTTTGCGTGTTCATCTTCATCGGGTCATGCTTTCAGCCATGGGGGCAACAGCAGCGTAAATCCCGTGTCGGTCAACCCCCTTGCCTGATCAGGGTGATCCGGGTTGCAGCGTGTCATGCACTCATTCGCGCTCGAGAGTTTTTTACCGTGAAAGTTGCGCCGGGCGTGCATGATGTGCCCTGAATCAGCCTTTGGCTCAGTACAGCAGCTTCGGCAACAGCAGGCTGATGCTGGGCACATAGGTGATCAGCAAGAGCGCCACGGCCATCAGGCAGATGGTGGGCAGTGCCGCGCGGAAGACCTCATAGAGGCTCATCTTGGCCACGCCCATTGCCACGAACAGGTTCAGGCCAACGGGCGGCGTCAGCATGCCAACCGACAGGTTCACCAGCGTGATGATGCCGAAATGCACGGGGTCGACACCGACCTGGGCAGCAATGGGCTGCATCAGTGGCGCCAGAATGATGATGGCCGAAGCACTATCCAGAAAACAGCCGGCCACCAGCATGATCAGGTTGAAGAGCAGCATGATCAGGATCGGCGAATCGGTGCTGGCCAGCACGTCCGACGCAATCTGTGTGGGCGTGCCGGTGGAGGCCAGAATCCAGGAAAAGGCCGATGCACCGGCGGCGATCAGCATCAGCGTGCCCGACAACAGCCCCGTGTCGCGCAAAATGGTCAAGAGACTCTTGAAACCGATGTTGCGGTAGATGACCGCACCCACGAACCAGGCGTACAGACAGGCGGTGGCCGCGGATTCGGTGGGCGTGAAAATCCCCGTGTAGATGCCGCCCAGCAGGATGACGGGCAGACCCAGACCCCAGGCAGCCCGCTTGATGGCAACGAGGATGTCTTTCAGTGACGGCACTGGGCCACGTGGATAATGGTGTCGCAGCGCATACCAGCAGCTGTAGGCGATCAGGAGGCCACCAATCAGTAGCGCCGGCAGCAGGCCGCCCGCAAACAGTTTGCCCACCGAGGTGCCCGTGACCGAACCATAAATGATCAGTGCGATGCTGGGCGGCACGATGGGGCCGAGCGTGCCGGCCGTCACGATCAGACCGATGGAAAAATGCTTGCTGTAGCCAGCCGAGACCATCACCGGATACATGATCGAGCCGATGGCGATCACGGTGGCCGGACTGGAGCCGGAAATCGAGCCGAAGAACAGGCAGGCCAGCACCGTGGCAGCGCCCAGACCGCCGGGCAGCCAGCCGATCAGCGCCTGGGCCAGATCGATCAATCGGTTCGACAGCCCGCCGATGCGCATCAGCTCGGCGGCCAGAATGAAGAAGGGCACCGCCATCAACGAGAAATTGTTGACGCCGGAGAACATCCGCATCGGTACCACCAGCGGATCGATGCCACCAAAGAAATGCAGCGCCGCCGTCACCGACAGGGCCAGCGCGGCGAAGATCGGCAGACCAAACAGCAGCAGACTGAAAAAGATCGGAATCAGGGCTGAAATCATGGCGGTCGGTGGGTTGGGCGTGTGGGGTGATGCCGGTTGTGTTTCTTGAAACCTTCAGTACGAGTGATGCATGCCTGCCCCGGAAAAATGCCTTGGGGCGGGCCAAAGCGTTCAGATTTGCGCTAAGTGGCGCTCAGGCTCGTGCTGAGCGGCTGATAATCCTTGCCTTGCAACAGGTTCTGCAACATCAGGCAATAACGGATGAGCATGAAGATGGCCGCCAGCGGAATGGCGAAATAGATGTAACCGACCGGCACCTGCATGGCCGGAGAGAGTTGCCCCATGTTCAGCGTGTTGCTGAAAAGCCGCCAGCCAAAGTAGAGCAAGGAGGCAGCAAAGATGAAGCCCAGCGCCAGCGAGACATGGCGGAGCACCCGAGTGAGCCGTGGGCCGACAAAGGCATAGAGCATGTCCACCGAAATGTGCGCAGCGTAACGAACCCCCATGCTTGCGGAGAGAAAAGTCATCGCGATGAGCGCATAAAGAATCAGCTCTTCAGACCAGTAAAGCGAATGATTGAAGACATAGCGGGCGATGACCTGAATGATGGCCACCACGGTGGCAGTCAGCATCAGCACCACCACCAGGGTGCTTTCAATCCAGTCGATCAGCTTGTTGATGGCCAGAATCATGATGATCTTTTTCAGATGTGGGGCGTGTGGCAACACCCCTCACTTCAACACAAGAGACCTGATGTCAGCGGTTTTGTGAAGGAGGCTTGGCGAGGGGGTCAGGCATCCACGAAGCCTCCCTTTCGAGTGGCGGTGGGTGAACTGCTCAGTTGCCCGCGGCTGCCTTCTGGGCCTTCTGGATCAGCTCGGCCGTTACCTGCTTTTCAAATTGCTTGTAGATGGCTTGGGACTTTTCCGCGAAAGCGGCCCGGCCTTCGGGCGTCAGCTCGCGAATCTCGATCTGATCCTTGATCTCGTTGCGAATGCGGGCGTCTTCGCTCACCGTCAGCTCACGGGCGTGGTCACGGCCGGCATCGAAGGCGTCCTTCATCACCTTTTTCAGATCATCGGGCAGCGAGTTCCAGGCTGCCTTGTTCATGATGGCGGCGTAGGCGTGATAGGCATGCCCTGTTTCGGTCATGTATTTCTGCACTTCCTGAAAGCGCATCGAGTAGATGTTGGCGTAGGGATTTTCCTGGCCTTCGACCACGCCTTGCTGCAAGCCGTTGTACACCTCCGAGAAAGCCATCGCCGTCGGGTTGGCACCGAAGGTGCGATAGGTGGCGAGGATGGCAGGCGCCTGAAGCGTGCGCATCTTGATGTTCTTCAGGTCATCGGGGCCGGTGATCGGGCGCACATTGTTCGTCATGTGACGGAAGCCGGCACCCCAATAGTTGACGCCATAAATGTTGCTGCGATCCAAAGTATCCAGCAGCTCACGCCCAACCTCGCCATCGAGCACGCGCTTGGCGGCATCCAGATCGGGCATCAGGAAAGGCAAATCGAAGAGGTACATCTTCGGCTCGAAGTTGGCCAGATTCCCCGTGGGCGGGATGCCGATGTGAACCAGCCCCATCTGAACCTGCTCGATGATCTCCACGTCTCCGCCAAGCTGGGCAGCAGGACGGATGTTGATCTTGATCCGGCCATTGGAGTTTTTCTCGACCTCCTCCTTGAACTTCACGGCTGCCTTGGCATTGGGCGTGCTTTCGACCAGCACATGGGCGAAGGTGAAGTTGAAGTCAGCCGCCGTAGCTGGTAGTGCGCTCAGCATGGCCCAAGCCGATACCGAGGAAAGGGCCAAGGTCTTGATCGTCCTGATCATCGTCAGCATCTCCGTGCAAAGGATAAAGGTGGGGTTGATGGCTACTGTTAGGTGCGAAAATGCCAAGTTTTCGCCAAAAAACCCATTTTTCGATACGTGATGTTTCGATTTTTGATATTAAACAGGAATTAACGATATGATCACCGGTTGATGTCTGGATGCAACACGTTGAGATTGGGTATTTCCCGAATGGACGAATCGCTAAGATCGCCAAGGCAGCGTCGACGAAGCGGCGAAGACGAGGGCGGTAACCAGCTCAACCCGCTTTCCCCGGTCAATTGCCATGTTGGCTAGTATCCGGATGATTCATGACAAGACAACATGGGCATGAACCCCGTGGTCTTGAGGAGCGAATGATGAAAACCGACGCTTTGCGTCTGCACGTGGCGTTGCTCACGGCAGATGCCTTTGCACCCTTCGGTCAGGTGATCGAAGCCAGCGACGCCGTGCATCACTACAGCATCAACGAGGGCAATACCGAGCGTTATCATGATCTGGTGAGGCTCGACCCTGGCCCGCAGGGTCGGGCCATTGTCTCGATCTTTCGGGGGCAGCCGCGTGCCTTGCCTTTCGAGGTGCGGATGATGGAGCGTCATCCGCTCGGCTCGCAGGCTTTCATGCCGCTTTCAGCCCGGCCCTATCTGGTTGTGGTGTCGGCAGCTGATGAAACCCCGAGGGCCGACACGCTTCGGGTCTTTCTGGCCAGCGGCAACCAGGGCGTCAATTACGCACGAGGTGTCTGGCATCATCCGTTGTTGGCGCTGGAGGCAGTCAGCGATTTTCTGGTCATCGATCGGCAGGGAGAGGGGGCGAACTGTGATGAGCTGCTGTTGGCCCACCCTGCCTGGATCGAGGAGTCAGCGCTCAGGGCGTGTGATGAACTTGTCCGTCCCCGCGATTAAGCTCATGGTCATCACTACAGCAACCACTCGATCGGCAATTCCCCGACCGCTCTGACGATCAGTCGCTGCACCGGGGTCGTGTGCGGCTCCGTGTCGTAGATGCGGGTCTGGCCGTTTTCTTCGGTCGTCCAGCGGAGCTTGCCGTTGTTGAGCGTCACTTCATAGGCGTAGTCGCAGCCGTGGCTGGTGAGCGCCTGTTGCAGGTCGGTAGCGAGTTTCGGGCTGTCGATCAGCAGACCCATTTCGGTGTTCAGCGTGGCAGAGCGCGGATCCATGTTGAAGGAGCCGACGAAAAGCTGTTTGCCATCGCTCTGGAAGGTCTTGGCATGCAGACTGGCGCCCGAGCTGCCGGTGATGCCGCCGTGGCCGCGGCTGGCGACCACCGTGGCATGGCGTTTCAGCTCGAAAAGCTTCACGCCGGCGGCCAGCAGTTGCTTTCGGTATTTGGCGTAGCCGGAATGCACCACGGCCACATCGGTGGCCGAGAGTGCATTGGTCAGTACGGCCACCTGGATGCCACGACGAGCCAGCGCGCAGAGGTGATCGGCGCCCGGCCGGGTGGGGACGAAGTAGGGGGAGACGATGATCAATTGTTCGCTGGCTTCGTCCATGATCCGATTGAGCCGGGCGAGGAGCAGCTTCGCTTCGGTTGCCTGACCCAAGCCCTTGGCCGGGTCATCGCTCACCAGCACAGCCTTGGCCCAGTGGAAATGCAGCTGATGTTCGGTCAGTTGCTGAACGAGCGGCGAATCGGCCAGTACTTTCAGATAGTTTTGGGTGGTGTCATCGGGGGATGGCTCGGTGCCGATGTCTTCCGGCGTGACCGGATCGGTGAACACTGCCCGCAGTGGGTAGGTGGAGGCGCTGTTCCAGTAGCGATCGAAATCGGTCGAAACCTGTTCCACGACGGGGCCGACGGCGATCACGTCCAGGTCGGCGAACATCACGCCATCGCCGGCACCGAAATACTCGTCACCCACGTTGCGCCCGCCCACGATGGTGGCCTGGTTGTCCACCGTGAACGACTTGTTGTGCATGCGGCGGTTCAGGCGAAAGAAATCGCTCAGAAACGCCAATGGCCGCATCTGCCGCTGCATGAAGGGGTTGAAGAGCCGCACTTCGACGTTCGGATGGATGTCCAAGCCTTGCAGCACGCCGTCCATGCCGGCCGTGTTGTTGTCATCGAGCAGCAGCCGCACGCGCACGCCCCGATCGGCCGCAGCCTTCAAGCGTTGCATCAGCAAGCGGCCGCTGATGTCGTTGTGCCAGATGTAATACTGCGCATCGATCGAGCGTTCGGCGATGTCGGCCAGCCGGGCGCGCGCGGCAAATGCCTGATGACCATCCGGCAGCGGATGGATGCCCGACAGGCCCGGATTGTCCTCGACCAGCGGGGCCAGATGCTGGCCGAGCAGTGTTTGAGCCGTGTCGGTGAAGTGCTCGCCTGCCAATACGGCAGGGCGTTCGGGCAGCTTGCGGCGTGTGAGCCGCCCGACCACGAGCAGGGCGCCGGCCACCAGCACCAGCAACTTCAACAGATTGATCAGCAGGTTCATGCGCTCTCCTTGGCCTGCCTTGGGGCAGGCCGGGCAATGGGGGAGGGCAGGATTGAGCCGCCGATGAGGCCGGGCTGTTGCGCTGAGGCTTTGCCCGTGGCGGGTGCCTGCCATCCGGGATACGGACTATCTTAGCCGCGCAATGCTGGCTGCGAGAACAAGTCCGTAGAAGATGGCATGAACATCCGTCTGTTGATCTGCGCTTGCGTGTTTATCCCTTGCGGCGCTTCAGCGTATCGAGCAGCACGGCAAAGATGATGATGCAGCCTTTCACGATCTGCTGCCAGTAGGGATCCACGCCGAGCAGGTTCAGTCCCTTGTTGGTGGTGCCGATGATCAGCGCGCCGATCACGCACATGGGCACGGAACCCACGCCACCGGCGAGTGAGGTGCCACCGATGACGGCTGCGGCAATGGCATCCAGTTCCCACATGTTGCCGTAGGCGGGGTTGCCGGCATAGGTGCGGGCCGTCAGCATCGCACCGGCCAGGCCAGCGAGCGCACCGGCAAAGGTGTAGACGAGAATCAGCGTGTTGCGCACGTTGATGCCGGAAATTTGCGCGGCATTCACGTTGCCGCCGATGGCGTAGACGTGTCGGCCAAACTTTGAGCGGCTGAGCAGGATGTGTGAGCCGAAGGCCACGAGGATGTAGATGATGACCAGCCCGGGAATGCCGAACACGTTGATGTCGGCAATCCAGGTGAAGGCTTCTTCGCTCGCATCGATCGGGCGGCCGCCGGAGGCGATTTGTGCGGCGCCTCGTGCAATCGTCATCATGCCGAGTGTGGCGATGAAAGGCGGAATTCGGCCAATGGCGGTGAAGCTGCCATTGATCACGCCGCAGAGCGCGCCCACGGCGATGGCAGCGGCAAAACCGGCAAAAGCCGCCACCAGCCCATCAGCTGCCGACACGACGCTGGCCGCGACGACCGCGGCCAATGCCACGACGGCGCCCGAAGAGAGGTCGATGCCGCAGGTGATGATGGCAAAGGTGACACCGATCGAGATGATGCCGAACATCGAGACCTGCTCCATGATCGACAGCACGGTGCGCATCGACATGAAGCCGTCGACCGTGGCCGACAGGCCAAAGAACAGGGCCAGCAGGATGATCAGCATCCCGTAGGTGTTGAACAGGTGTTTGACGATCTGGGTGTTGTCTTTTTTCGTGGGGTTCAACTCGGTCATGTCAGTCTCCTCGTTCCGGATCAGGGTCGGCGGTGTCAGGCGGCAATCTCATCGGAGACTTCCGAGGCCAGACGCATGATCTTTTCCTGGGTGGCTTCCTGGCGATCGAGCATGCCGCTCACCTTGCCTTCGGCGATCACCATGATCCGGTCGCTCATCGCCAGCAGTTCGATCATGTCGGATGAGATCATGATGATGGCGCGGCCTGCCTTGGCCAGTTCCACCATCAACCGGTAGATTTCCGCTTTGGCGCCCACGTCGATGCCCTTCGTCGGTTCGTCCAGAATCAGTACTTCGGGGTCGAGTGTCAGCGCTCGGCCGATCAGCACTTTCTGCTGGTTACCGCCCGATAGGTTGCCGGTGATCACATCCACGCTCGGGGCCTTGATCCGCATGTCGCGTTTCTGCTTTTCTGCGGTATCACGCGCCAGTCCGTTCGAGATGAGGAAGTGACGGATATAAGGCCCAAGATCGGGGATGATGATGTTGTCGGTGATGCTCATGTTCAGGAAAAGACCGGTGAGCTTGCGGTCTTCCGTCACCCAGCCGATGCGATGGGTTTGCGCGTCTTTGGGGGTGCTGAGACTGATCGGCTTGCCGTGCATGCGGATCTCGCCACGGTCGGCCGGCTTGTAGCCATAGAGGCTTTCTGCGATGAAGCTTCGCCCGGCGCCCACAAGGCCCGCCACACCGAGGATTTCGCCTTTTCGCACGTTGAAGCTGATGTCCTCGAAACAGCCTTGGCGACACAGCCCGCGCACTTCCAGCAGGTTTTCATCCTGAATCTGGACGGCTTCTTTCGCATACATGTCGCTCATGCTGCGGCCGACCATTGCCTCGATCAGCTTTTGCTTGGTGATGTCAGCCTTGTCATGGGTACCCACATGGCAGCCATCGCGCAGCACCGAAATGCGGTCGGCAACCCGAAACACCTCATCCAGTTTGTGCGAGATGAAGATGATCGCGATGTTGCGGGCTTTCAGTCGGTCGATGATCAGGTAGAGTTGCTCGACCTCCGATTCGGTCAGTGAGGTTGACGGCTCATCCATCAGGATGACATCGGCTTCGTTCGAGACGGCTGCCGCAATGGCCACCAGCTGGGCGTGTGCCACCGAGACATCAGCCATTTTCCGGGTGACATCCATCGGAATGCCCAGATCGGTGAGGATGCGGCTCGTTTGCGCATTCATCGCCTCGTTGTCGAGCAGGCCGCCTTTGGTGATCTCGCGGCCCAGAAAGAAGTTCTCGGCAATCGTCAGGTTTGGGGCCGGGCTGATTTCCTGTGGCACCATGATCAGCCCACGGCGGATCGCCTCGATCGGTTGTGATGGGCTGAAGGGCTGGCCGTCGAAGCGCATGCTGCCGCCGCTGTCGGGCAGGTAGATGCCGTAGAGGATTTTCATCAGCGTCGATTTGCCGGCGCCGTTCTCGCCCATCAGGGCATGCACCTCGCCTCGACGGATCTTCAGGTTGACGCCATCCAGCGCGCGAACGCCGGGAAAAGTCTTGCTGATGTTCTGAAGTTCGAGAATGCAGTCTTGCGCTGCTGACATGATGGTCTCCTGCAAGCCATCGGCTGAGATGATCGGTTTGCGAGAGCGCTCGGGGCACGGGCTTGCCTGAACGCCAGGGCAAAAGCAATCCCGCCGCTACCGGGCAGCCGGTATCGGTTGTACGTTGATGGGGATGACACCAACAAAAGCCTGCCACGCGATGGCATGGATGTGGCAGGCGGCCTGCTCAGTGGGCGGATCGCCGATGGCTGATCTGGATCCGCCGTGGCCCGATCATTTGGGCATGAACTCGGCCTTGTTTTCCGGCGTGATCAGCTTGAAGGGTACCCATTGCAGCTTTTCCACCGTTTGACCCTTGGCCAGCTCGTAAGCGGCCTTGGCGCCGTCATGGCCTTGCGTTTTGCCATCCTGGAAAACGGTCACATCCAGCCCCTTGCCGAGATAATCGAGCGCATCGGGTGTGCCATCGAGGCCCACGATGATGAAATCTTCATCCTTGTAGCCAGCCTTGCGGGTGGCCAGCACGGCGCCAATGGCCATTTCGTCGTTGTTCGACACGATGACGTTGAGCTTTTCCTTGCCCTGCAGCCAGTCTTCGGTGATTTCCAGCCCCTTGGCGCGATCCCACTTGCCTTCCTGCTCGACGAGTACCGAGATGTTGTCGTGCTTGTCGAAAATTTCCTTGTTGCCGGCCGTACGGTTGATTTGACCTTCCAGCCCGAGGATGCCCATCAGGATCCCTACCCGCCCTTCCTTGCCATCGAGCAGTTTGGCCACGGCTTCGCCCTGCATGTGTCCGCCCTTGATTTCATCTGAACCGACGTAGGCGCTGACTGAGTCCATGTCTTCGTCGTTGGGGCGGCGGTTGACCACCACGAGTGGAATGCCCGCCCGCTTCAGTTTGCGGGCGATGGGACGAACCGTCTGCCGGTCGGTGGGGTGGATGATGACGGCATCGACACCTTGGTCGATGAAATTCTCGATCTGGTTGACCATGCGGGCCGGATCGTCATTGGCGTCCGTCATGACCACTTTCACGTCGTCATGCTGCTTGTCGAAGTCGTTGATCCCATCGATCAGGTAGGTGAGCCACTTGTCCGCAAATTTCGACATCGAGGCACCGATGACGAGTTCTTTGGCGCTGGCAGCGCCCGACAGGCTGCCCAGGCTCAGGCCAACGGCCATGGCGCTGATCAAAGCGAGTTTTTTCATGTCTCCAAGCCCCTTCAGGAAAGCACCCCACGGTTTGGTCTGTCTGACAAAAAACCTGTCAATGACCTGTCTTGTGCAGCTCTGGCGGACAGATGGTCCACAAGAACGTTTCGTTCAGTGCTTCAGTGGTGATTCGTTGAAATACGGCCTGTTGCCAGCGCCGTCGAGGCACTATAGCAGCGCGTATCCCTAGCGTCAAACAGTATTTTCCATAAACGGAAATTGAAATTTTAATTCCAAAGCTCTACCATGTAAGCCACTTGGGTGCTGTTGCTCAAGGATTGACGCGTCGAGGATCGGGCGCGAGGAATCGTGAAGTGTGCCCTGGCGTCGCAAGGGCACACACATCGGCTGGTGATCTGGACGGGCAGGTTGCAATGTGCTGTTGCCCCTGGTTGCCGGTTGAGCATGGATGGAGACCACTGCATGAAGCAGCTTGAATTTCCCGCCGGGCGGCCCATCGACATCGCCTGTCTCGGGCGTCTGGCCGTCGATCTTTATGGTGACAGCGTCGGCGTGGGGCTGGAGAACACGGCCGCTTTCCGCAAATACCTGGGGGGAAGTTCGGCCAACATCGCGTTTGGCACGGCGCGGCTTGGTTTGAAGAGCGCCATGATTTCACGTGTCGGCAATGAGCAGATGGGGCGTTTTCTGCTGCAAACGCTGGCCAATGAAGGTTGTGATGTTTCTCAGGTCAGCATCGATCCTGAGCGTCTGACAGCACTGGTGTTTCTGGCATTGAAGGATCAGGACACATTCCCGCTTCTCTTTTATCGGCGTGATTGTGCCGACATGGCCTTGTCGGAGGCCGATATCGACGAATCCTTTCTGGCTCGTTGCAAGTCGCTCCTCGTGACAGGCACGCATCTGTCGACGCCTGGCGTGCTGGCCGCCTCGCGCAAGGCGTTGCTGGCAGCCAGAGCCAACCGGACGGTGACGGTGCTCGACATCGATTACCGACCAGTGCTCTGGGGACTGACCGATACTGGCGATGGTGAAACTCGTTATATCGCCAGTGAGCGGGTCAGTGCACACCTGCAGGCGCAGCTCGGCTTGTTCGATCTGATCATCGGTACCGAAGAGGAATTCATGATCGCGGGGGGTGTGGTGGACGATCTCGTGGCGTCGTTGAAGGTGGCACGTCAACACACGGATGCGGTTTTCGTGCTGAAGCGCGGTGCGTTGGGCTGCCAGGTACTGGATGACGCGATCCCTGACGATCTGGATCAGCTGGAAATTTTCAGTGGTGAGCGCGTCGAGGTGCTGAACGTGCTGGGGGCGGGTGATGCCTTTGCCTCGGGGCTGATGTCGGGGCTGATTCAGGGCAAGTCCTATCGGGAATCGGCCCGCATCGCCAACATCTGTGGCGCCATCGTCGTCTCTCGCCACGGGTGTGCGCCGGCCATGCCCTCACCGGATGAGGTGGCGTACTGGTTGACGAAACCGGCTGGCTTGCGGCCTGATCTGGATGAGCATTTGCAGCACCTGCACCGGGTCAGCATCCGGCGGCCACCGTGGCCCGAGCTGTGTGTGCTCGCCTTTGATCATCGCAGCCAGTTCGAGACATTGGTGGCTGCGCACGGCGTGGGCTATGAGGAGATTCCCCGACTCAAGCAATTGATCTTTTCGGCCCTGCTCCATGTGGCGGCGAAGCGGCCTGATCTGGCTGGGCGGCTCGGCTTGCTGGCCGATGACACCTATGCGCGTCAGGTACTGTGCGACGCCACCGAACGGCAGCCTGCCTGGTGGATCGGTCGGCCGGTGGAGCAGCCTGCTTCCCGTCCGCTGTGTTTTGACGGTACACGGAGCGTGGCGACCAAGATCCGTGACTATCCGCTCGAACACACGGTCAAGTGCCTGCTTTTTTATCACCCCGAGGACACGACCGCAGTACGGCTTGCGCACGAGCAGCAGGCGTTGACGCTTTGGGAGGCCACACGTGCCAGTGGGCATGAATTGTTGCTGGAGTTGATCGTGCCCAAACAGATGCCCGCCTCGGCCATCGATACCGACCCGGACAGCATCATCCTGCGCTCGGTTGCCCGCTTCTATCACCTGGGCGTGAAGCCGCAGTGGTGGAAGCTTGCCGGCATGCGGGCCGAGTCCTGGGCTACGCTTGCCGAGCTGATCGGGCAGCATGATCCGTGGTGCCGTGGGGCGGTGCTGCTCGGCTTGCACCAGCCCGAGGCCCAATTGCTCGAACATTTCCGGCAGGCCACGAACCCGGTGGTGAAGGGCTTCATGATCGGCCGCACGGTCTGGCATGAACCACTGGATGCCCTGTTGGCGGGCAAGATCGATGAGGCGTGTTGCCGTGAACGGATGGCCGGCAATTTTGAACGATTGATCGATGGCTGGCTGGCCAGCCGCAATTCGGAGGAATCAGCATGAGCGTCGCTACCGTTCGCCTGACGATGGCGCAGGCGCTGGCCCGCTATCTGGCGGCTGTGCGCATCGAGGACGAGGATGGCAGCCTGCACCCCTTCGTGGGCGGCGTCTGGGCCATCTTTGGTCATGGCAATGTTTGCGGCCTGGGTGAGGCCCTGGCCGATTTGCGGCAACCAGATGAAGGCCGTGCCTGGCGGCCCGAGGGCTTGCCAGTTTTTCGGGCGCATAACGAGCAGGGGATGGCCCATGCGGCCATAGCCTATGGCAAGGCGCATTTCCGTCGGCGCGTGATGGCGGCTACGTCTTCGATCGGGCCAGGGGCCACGAACATGGTGACGGCGGCGGCGCTTGCCTATGTGAACCGCCTGCCGCTTTTGCTGCTGCCGGGCGACATCTTTGCCAGCCGCGCGCCAGATCCTGTGCTGCAACAAAGCGAGGATTTTGCGGCAGGCGACACGAGCGTGAACGACTGCTTCCGGCCCGTATCGCGATATTTCGACCGGATCATGACGCCCGAGCAGTTGCTGGTGGCGTTGCCACGTGCCTTTGCCGTGCTGACTGACCCCGTGACTTGCGGCCCGGTCACGCTTTCCTTGCCGCAGGATGTCCAGGCCCTGGCCCATGATTATCCGGTGGATTTTTTCGAGCCTGCGCCGCTGCGCATCCGTCGTTTGACACCGGATGAACGTGATCTGCAGGATGCGATCGAACGGCTTAGGGTCGCTCGTCGCCCGCTGATCATCAGTGGTGGAGGAGTGCTCTACAGTGGTGCCGGCAAGCAGCTGTCGAGTCTTGCAGAACAATACGGGATTCCGGTGGCTGAAACACAGGCGGGCAAGAGTGCGCTGGCCTGGACACACCCGTGCAATGTCGGCTCCATTGGCGTGCTGGGATCGCCAGCGGCCAACGAGCTGGCGGCCAAGGCCGATCTGATCATCGCGCTCGGCACGCGTTTACAGGATTTCACGAGCGGGTCGAATGCCCTGTTTGGGCAGGCCGATGTCCTGGCCGTGAATGTCTCGCCGCTGGATGCCACGCGCGCTCGGGCGCAGATCGTGCAGGGGGATGCGCGCACGGTGTTGCAGCAGTGGGCGCAGACCCCGGCGATATTTGATGGCATCGAAGCTGACTGGAGCAGGCTCACCCGTGAGCTGGCGAGCCGCTGGGTTGAGCGGGTGACGCATCTGACGACCGCTGCCACGCCACCCGGACTGTTGCCTTATGACGCCGAGGTCATCGGCGCCGTGCGTGATTCTGCCAGTGATTCGCCGGCCAATGATGTGGTGGTGTGCGCGGCAGGTACCTTGCCTGCCGAGTTGCACAAGCTCTGGCGCTGCGAGGGCGCCGGCAACTACCACATGGATTATGGCTATTCCTGCATGGGCTATGAAATTGCCGGCGCGCTGGGTGTGAAGCTTGCTCGGCCCGAGCAGGAGGTCGTCGTCATGGTGGGCGATGGCTCCTACCTGATGATGAACAGCGAGATCGCCACGGCGCAGATGCTGGGGCTGAAGCTGATCATCGTCGTGCTGGACAACCGTGGCTTTGGCTGCATCAACCGTTTGCAGCGTGCAAGTGGCAGCCCGAACTACAACAACATGCTGGAAGATTGCGTGCCGGCGGGGGGAGAGGATGTCCGGATCGACTTTGCCGCGCATGCCGCGGCGCTCGGTGCCCATGCCGAGCAGGTGCCGGACATCGCCGCCTTGAAAACCGCGCTGGTCGCCGCGCGTGCCCGTGCGGGTGTGTCGGTGCTGGTGATCGACACCACCTTCGAGCGAACCACCGATGACGGTGGGCACTGGTGGGAGGTTGGCATTCCGGCAGTGTCCGTGCACGACGCGGTTCGCGAGGCATATGCCGGCTGGCAACAGGCCAAGCAGCGTCAACGTCATTGATGGAGGGGTTCCCATGAGCAGACTGGATGTTCGTATCGGTATCAACCCGATCGGCTGGAGCAATGATGACTTGCCGTCTCTGGGTGGAGAAACGCCGCTGGACACGGCGTTGGCTGAGGGCAGCGAGATCGGTTATCAGGGTTTTGAGCTGGGCAACAAGTTTCCGAAAACCGGCCCGGCGCTGAAGCAGAAACTCGATGATTTTGGCGTGGTCTGTGTCTCGGGCTGGTATTCGGCCAACCTCGGGCGGCTCGATGACTGGTCAGTGGCGCAGGAAATAGACGCCGCCCAGGCGCACATGGAGAAGCTGCAATACAACCGTTGCCAGGTGGTCGTCTATGGCGAAGTGGGTCACAGCATTCAGGGACAAATCGATACACCCTTGTCCCGCCGGCCGCGTTTCGTCCGGGCCGATGACTGGGCACGCTATGCTGAGCGCCTGAATGCCTTTGGCGCCCATCTGAAAGAGCGCTACGGGTTGACGCTGGCTTATCACCATCACATGGGGGCTTATGTGGAGCACCCGGATGAGATCGATCAGCTGATGGCGATGACTGATCCGGCCGCTGTGGGCCTGCTCTTCGATACTGGCCACTGCTGGTTTGGTCAGGCAACGAACGATATGGAGAAGCGCATCGATGTGACGAAGACCCTGAAAAAGCATATCGACCGCGTCGTGCATGTGCATTGCAAGGATGTCCGCCCCGAGGTGATTCGCGACGTTCGCAACCGGGATCAGTCCTTTCTGAATGCGGTGCTGGCCGGTGCCTTCACCGTGCCGGGGGATGGGGCCATCGATTTCGGTGCCGTGCTGGGGCTGTTGGCCGAGCATGGCTACCGGGGCTGGCTCGTGGTCGAGGCCGAGCAGGATCCGAAGGTGGCCCCTTCCTATCGCTATGGCAAGCTCGGCCACGACACCCTGCGAAGGCTGGTCGACACGTTGAACGGCTAGAGGGGGTGCACATCATGTCGAGTTTGCTGATCAAACCCAGGCTGGATCAGATCGTGATCCAGAACATCACGACGGAAAGCGCCGGCTGGACGTACATCGATTTTTCGGTGATCCGGCTGTCGGCCGGTCAGGCCCATGCGTTCACGGCGCGAGATGATCGTGAGTATTGCCTCACACTGCTCACCGGTCATGCCGACATCGAGGTGAGCGGGCAGCGTCATGCGGGCCTTGGCGAGCGCATGAGCGTTTTCGAGGACAAGTCTCCCTATGCCGTGTACGTGCCGCCACGTGCCGAGGTAAGGGTAACAGCGCTCGATGCCATCGAGCTGGCCGTGTCGGCGGCGCCAGCCACCGGACGCTTGCCGCCTCGGCTGATCGAACCATCTGCCATGAAGCGCAGCGTGCGGGGTAGTGGCAGCAACACACGCTACATCTGTGACATCCTGCCCGAAACGGCCGAGGCCGAAAGCCTGCTGGTGGTGGAGGTGCTGACGCCCGCTGGCAACACCTCCAGCTATCCGCCACACAAGCATGATGAGCAAAGCGAGGTTGAGACACTGTTGGAAGAAACCTACTATCACCGGCTGAATCCGTCACAGGGTTTTGCTTTTCAGCGGGTCTACACCGGCGATCGTGCTCTGGATGAAACAATGGCGGTCGAGGATCATGATGTCGTGCTGGTGCCCAAGGGCTATCACCCCTGCGGCACGGTGCATGGGTATGACCTCTATTACCTCAACACGATGGCGGGGCCGGAACGGCGGTGGCGGTTCTTCAACGACCCCGACCATGCGTGGTTGTTCGACAAACCACTGAGCTGATCGGGCCTGGCCTTTGCCTGAAGCGCCTGCCCACCCAACACCGATGACTGAAGCTGGCATGCCCTTTCGTTCTCCTGATGATTTTTTTGCGGCGATGGACGAGCGTTACAACGACCTGAGCCGACGATTGCAGACCATTGCCAGAGAGCTGCGAAAGCACCGCGATCACATCGCTCTGATGAACGTGAACCAGCTCAGCGAGGCGATCGGGGTGGCGCCATCGGCGATGGTGCGCTTTGCGAAGAGCATGGGTTTTTCTGGCTACAGTCAGATGAAGGCGCTGTTCCGGCATGACCTGGCCGAGCAGATTTCCACGTCCGACAATTACGCGGAGCGGATTCGTCGGGTGGCGGCCGAGCAGCAGCAGGCGGCCGAGCGCATTCCGGGCAGCACGATCGTGAAGGAGGTGATCGACAACAACATCAAGAGTCTGGAGGACATGTTCAACCCCCAGTTGATGGAAGCCTTGAACGCTTCGGTGGATCTGATGACGAAGGCCAATGCGCTGTGGATCATGGCAGCGGGCCGCTCCTTTGCGGCGGCGGCCTATCTGACGTATCTGACACGCCATAGCGACAAGCCCGTGCATTGGCTCAACGGCCTGTGCTTCAACCTTGATGGTCAACTGAATGCAATCCGTCCGGATGATGTGCTGATCGTGATTTCCTATGCGCCCTATGCCGAAGCAAGTTGCAAGACCGTCCAGCTCGCACGTGCCAAGGGGGCACAGGTCATTGCGATGACCGACAGCCATCTGGGTGAAATCGCCGACCATGCCTCCCAGGTGATCGAGATCCATGATCACAGCAGTTTTGGTTTTCGATCGCTGGCCAGCACGGTCTCGGCCGTGCAATCGCTATTTTTGCTGTATGCGGCACGCACGGAGCTGACCCGTATCGAACCGTTGCATTGAGCGTTTAGATACTTTCCACGCCGTTGGCGTGATTCTTCCAAAGGAGACATCATGAGAATTGCTGTTCTGGGTGCTGGCCGGATCGGTCGGATTCACGCCAACAATCTTCGTGCCTTGGCGGATGTGTCGATTGCCTGCATTTGCGATCCGATCACATCACAGGCTGAAGCCCTGGCCCAGCAGACGGATGCGCCGGTGGGATCGGTTGATCAGGTGTTTGCCGATCCGACGATCGATGCGGTCGTCATCGCGTCCAGTACGGACACGCACAGTGAGTTGCTGCTGAAGGCTGCCGAGGCCCGCAAACATGTTTTTTGCGAAAAACCCATCGACCTGTCGCTGGTCCGCGCCGAGCAGTGCCGTGATGCCATCCAGAGAAGCGGCATCACCTGCATGCTGGGTTTTCAGCGACGGTTCGACCCGACCTTTTTTTCGGCCAAAACCCGTATCGAAGCGGGTGAAATCGGCACGCCCGAAGTCTTGATCATCACGAGCCGTGATCCGGGCGCGCCGCCCGTGTCCTATCTGAAGGGATCGGGTGGCATTTTCCGGGACATGCTGATCCACGACTTCGACATCTGCCGCTGGATTCTGGATGACGAGATCGTGAGCGTTCATGCCACGGCCAGTTGTCTCACCGACCCGAGCATCGCCCAGGAGGCCGGCGACTTCGATACGACGGCCGTCACCCTGCGCAGCCGTCAGGGGCGACTCTGCCAGATCAACACGAGCCGGCGCGCGGCTTACGGCTATGACCAGCGTTTCGAGGTGCTGGGTGATCGGGGCATGATCCAGTGTGGCAACCACCGCCCGACCGAAGTCGTGCATTGGGGCAGCCAGCACATCAGCATCGATTTGCCCGAGCATTTCTTCCTCGAACGCTACCGGGACGCTTATCGGCTGGAAATGCAGCATTTTCTCTCGGTGCTGAAGGAAGGCGGCAGCCCGCGCACCAGCATCGAAGATGGGGTGGCTGCTCAGCGTCTGGCTGATGCCGCCACTGAATCGGCACGCACCGGACAGGTCGTTCAACTGGCTGAACAGGGTTGAGGGGTTCAGATGGGACGCACATTGAAAGTCGGCATCGTGGGCCTCGGGCGGCTCGGCCAGCGCCATGCAGAAAACCTGCATCGGCGGATACCGAATGCCGAGCTGGTGGCTGCTGCCAGCCCGGTGGCTGAAGAGCGTCAGTGGGCGAGCCAGACGCTTGGCGTGCCGACCGTGGTCGAGAGCCTCACGGCCTTGCTCGCCGTCGACGGGATCGAGGCCGTGGTGCTGGTCACACCCACCTCGTTGCATGCCGAGCAGAGCATTCAGGTGCTGGAAGCCGGCAAGCACCTCTTTGTGGAAAAACCGCTGGCACTGAATGTGGCCGACTGCGAGCGGGTGGAGGCCACCCATGTGCAGACGCAGGCACATCATCCGGGGCAGGTGGCGATGGTAGGTTTTGTCCGTCGTTTTGACCCGAGCTATGCCCATGCGCGTGAGGCCATTGTGGCGGGCGAGGTGGGCGAGCCGTTCTATGTCCGCTCGCAAACCTGCGATCAGCTCGACCCGAACGGGTTTTTCGTGCAGTTTTCAGCTACCTCGGGCGGCATCATCATGGATTGCAACATTCATGACATCGATCTGGCCCGTTGGCTGCTGAGCGATGTCGAAGGCCATGCACCCCGCGCCACAAAAGTCCATGCCTCGGGCTGTTGTGCCGTTCACCCGGAGCTGGTGCAGCATCAGGATGTGGACAATGCCATCGGCACGATCGAATTTGCCGATGGCAAGTTGGCGACCGTCTATGCCTCACGCACCTTTGCGCATGGCCATGAAACGAGCACCGAAGTCATCGCCACGGCCGGCAAGTTGCTGATTGGTGCAGGGGCTGCGCGGGATCGTGTCGTCAAGAGCGATGCGAGCGGGGTCAGTCATCGGGCGCTGCCGGATTTCTTTGCCCGTTTTGAAGAGGCATTTGCCATCGAGTTGCAGGCTTTCACCGATGCCTGCCTGGGCCTCGTGCCCCCACCGCTCAGCCTGCACGATGCCACCGAGGCGACACGGATCGGGGTGGCGCTGACGACTGCGCTCAGAAGCGGTCAGGCGCAGTCGTTGTAGGGCTGTGTGTGGCCGGTTCTGTTGCATTGGCCTAGGGATGCGCTGAACTAGTCCCGGGAGGCGCGGCGTCCGCTTGGCGTTGTCCAGAAAGTATCCCTAGCAACCTTTTCTGCCTTTGCTGCCTGCGTGATCGCAGGCAGGGGCTGTCAATCACGTCATCGGGAGAGAACATGTCGACAATCATCAATCATTATCTGGGCGGCGCGCGTCATGATGGCGTCTCCACCCGTCGTCAGCCGGTCTACAACCCGGCTACCGGCCAGCCAACGGCCGAGGTGCTGTTCGCCGAGAAGGCCGATGTCGATCAGGCCGTGGCCGCGGCCAAGGCGGCCTTTCCGGCCTGGGCCGCCACGCCGCCCGTGCGTCGTGCACGCATCCTGATGCGCTTTCTGAACCTGCTCAATCAGCACCATGATGAACTGGCGATGGCCATCACCCGCGAGCATGGCAAGGTCTTCACCGATGCGCAGGGCGAGGTGATGCGCGGTATCGAGATCGTCGAATTTGCCTGCGGTGTGCCACAGCTCTTGAAGGGTGATTACAGCGAGCAGGTGAGCACCAACATCGACAACTGGACGATGCGCCAGCCGCTGGGCGTGGTGGCCGGTATTACGCCTTTCAATTTTCCGGTGATGGTGCCGATGTGGATGTTTCCGCTGGCACTGGCCTGTGGCAACACTTTCGTGCTGAAGCCCAGCCCGAATGATCCGACGCCGAGTCTGATGCTTGCCGATCTGCTGCAGGAAGCCGGCCTGCCCGATGGGGTGTTCAACGTCGTGCAGGGCGACAAGGTGGCGGTGGATGCGCTGCTCGAACACCCGGATGTGAAGGCCGTAAGTTTTGTCGGCTCCACCCCGATCGCCAATTACATCTATGAGACGGCTGCTCACCACGGCAAGCGTGTGCAGGCTTTGGGTGGCGCCAAGAACCACATGATCGTGATGCCGGATGCTGATCTGGAAAAAGCCGCCGATGCGTTGATCGGCGCAGCCTACGGCAGTGCCGGTGAGCGCTGCATGGCGATTTCGGTGGCGGTGCTGGTGGGGGACGTGGCGGATCGGATCATGCCGATCCTGCAAGATCGTATCAAGAAGCTGCGTATCATCGATGGTGAAAAGCTCGATGCCGACATGGGGCCGATCATCAATGAGGCGGCTTTGGCGCGTATTCGTGGCTACATTCAGGCAGGGGTCGATGAAGGGGCAAGTCTGCTTGCCGATGGCCGGGGCTTCGATCCGACAGCGGCGGGTGAGGGCTGCGAGAAGGGGTATTGGCTGGGCGCCACGCTCTTCGATCATGTCACGCCCGAGATGCGCATCTACCGTGAAGAGATCTTCGGCCCGGTGCTGTCCTGCGTGCGGGTGCCGGATTTCGACAGCGCGTTGAAGCTCGTCAACAGCCACGAGTTTGCCAACGGCACGGCCTGCTTCACGGGCAACGGCCACACGGCCAACCGCTTTGCACACGAGGTGGAAGTGGGCATGGTGGGCATCAATGTGCCCATTCCGGTACCGATGGCTTGGCAGGGCTTTGGCGGCTGGAAGCGCAGCCTCTTTGGCGACATGCATGCTTACGGCGAGGAAGGCGTCCGTTTCTACACACGCCAGAAATCGGTGATGCAGCGCTGGCCTGAAAACATCGCCAGCGGTGCGGCTTTTGCGATGCCGACATCCAACGACGGCTGATGGCTGGCTTGAAGACAACGCTGCTTCCTGCTTGCCTCCCCCTGCTGCCGTTGCTGGCAGCGGGGTGGGTGAGTGGTTGGCGGGGTTGAGAGGCTGAACCTCAGCGTCAAGGCGGCTGGATTCTAGCAAGGCTCTTTCGGCCAAATAATTTTTACAAAGAATGAGCGGATGAGATGGCGAGAGAACGCGCCTTTGTCATCAGTCTGTTGTTGGTGATTCGTGTGTGGATATCTGCTGTTTTCCCTGTGCAAGCCATGCACTCACCCGATGCTTTTGAGGTGGTGCATGGCTTTTTGTTGTGGAATTATTTCAGAACGACAATGCCCTAGTGGGTAGAAGGGGCAGGATTGCAAGTCACCTTTTTGGGTTGTTAGATTTTTGCCACGTGCTCATTGAACGGTGGTGTTGCCGGTAATTCCTGTCAAGGAAAGGGGCTTGGGTGGCATGTTGATGAAATGGTTTGGTTGCGGGATTCCTCTGGCTCTGTGTGGGCTGGCTGGCGCGGCATGGGCTGATGATCTTCCCCTCACGGTGGAAGATCTGATCACGGACAAGGGAAAGTTCAAGCTCGATCTCTCCTTTGCCTATGCCAACCGGGATCATCACGGCGTCTCGACAGGGGAGCCGGTACTGGTGCAGACCGGCGCCACGTCATTCGTGGCCGTGCCCGGCAGAGTGGGTGAAAGCACCGGCAACACGGACAGCTACGTGCCAACGATCGGCTTGCGTTATGGCGCAACCGCCAAGGCCGAGGTCTATGCACGTGCCAGCATGGTGGCCAACAGTGAGCGTGGACAGGATGTGAATGGCGTTCGTACCAGCCGTTCGTCACACTTCAGCGATTTCTGGGCGGGCATCAATTATCAGTTCAAGGAAGACGGCGATACACCCGCTGTGCTGGGTTTTGCCGAGTTGGCGCTGGGCGAGCGCCGGCGTGAAGACAATGCCCGATTCAAGTCCGCAGTGCTTGGGGTTACGGTCTACAAGGCCATTGATCCTGTCGTCTTCTCCGTTACCAGCAGTTACCGCTTTGCTCGTTCGTCTCAGGAGGGTCATGAGTCCAGGTGACGACTTTCACGGAAGCTGATGCCTCGGATCTGTTCGAGCAGACGGGGAAGCCGATGGAGGTTGCTTCACTCTCTTCAAAAGAAATGAAGGAGACAGAGGGGGCTTATCTGGCGAATGTTGCAGGAGCTGCGATTGGTCTTGCTGGTTACGGGGCCTTTTGTACGATCGGAACTGGTTCGTGCAATCTTCTTGGGGCCGCTTCCGCGGCAGGTATGGGGGCTATTAGCCCGATTAGGGCTGCGACGCAAGCTGCCACAGCGGCAAGGGCTATTTGGGGGTTTAATGCCTCGGTAGCGAATGGGACTGCCCTGGGAGTCGGTTCGCATTATGGTTACTAATTTCACGCTATAAGTGGCCTAGCAGGTCGCGCGTGAATTGCATGTAACTTCGGAGGAGGGGTAAGAAACTCCTCCTTTGATGGTAGCGGAGAGTCGATATGTATTTTTTTGCGTTTTTATTAGGGGTTTCACTGGGCGTTGGTGCTTTGTATCAAAGGGGGTCTGGTCGTGAGTCTTCTAAGTTTGCAATATTTCTGATAAATATATTTTTTGTTGTTATTTATAGTTCTTATTATAATATCTCGGAATGGAGTGAGTTCGTGTTTTCTATGTCGGCAACGTTTTTGTCTTATTTGTTTGTTGTTAAGATTTTTGGCAAGAGGTATTCGTGAGTATTGTTTTTTCATCCTTGTCCGCATTCTTTCAGCGTGAGCAGTCGTTCTCAAGTTTTTCGTTCTCCCGCTGGCAATCGGTACTGGCCGTCACGTTGCTGGGTGTGCTGACTGGGCTTGATCCGCGTGTGTCGGCGCCGCAGCCGGGCATGCCGGAGACGGCCGTGATGTCTCCTGGTCTTGCCATCGCCTTTTCGGTGGTGTTGATCTGGCTGTGCTTTCTGGTCTGCGTCGGCGTGGTACGTTGGTGGGTGAAGCGGGACGGTCGCTGGGATGGAAATGGCGACATCTTCAATCTGTTGGCGGCAGCCTGGCTGGTGCCGGATGCCTTGGCGGCAGGGGGAATGATGTTGGGTCTCCCGCCCGTGGTGGGCATGGCGATGTGGCTGTATTCGGTTTGGGTTGCCGCTCATGCACTGGAGAGTGCCATTCCTCGGGTTTCTCTGGGGTATGCGATTGCGGGTGTGTTGATCAGTGTGGTGCTGATGAGTCTCATCGTATTCGTGGCTTCGATCGGTATGGGGCTGTTTCTGATGGGGGGATTGCCTTCCACGATGCCAGCGCCTGCAGGAGCAGGTTGAATGGCAGGAAAACCATGCATGCATGGCGCAGGTCTTGCCGGAAGGACGGCAGCTGTATGGGTCATGGTTGCTGCCTTCATGTCTCTGGCGCAAGCTGCAGAGTATCCGCGCAAGGAACCGTCAGATAAGGCTGGGGCTTCGCAAGCCGCCTTGCAGATTGCCCTGCAGGCAGGTAAGGAGGGAGCGTTGGAGGGGGTTGATAGTGCCTCGGCTCAAGGCGGACATGGAAAGGCTGGTTCTCAGAAGGAGAAGGCGAAGGGCCAGAACGCCGGTCGAGACCGTATCGAGGAAAAGCGCTTGACCGGTGATGAGGAAGAGGTGCCTGAAAGGAAGCCTATGGATCAGGGGGCCTTGTTGCTGACCCAGAGTGCAGCAGGCCAGGTGAAGGTGAAAAGTTGGAAGACCTTGCGAGATGACGGCATCGTCAAGCAGGATCTGGACTATTCCTGCGGTGCGGCTTCGGCGGCCACCCTGCTCAACAGCTTCTATGGTCAGAAGATTTCGGAGAAGCAGTTTCTGAAGGCCATGGGGAGGAAGACGGCATGGCCAGTTTTGAGGACATGGCTCGGGCCATGCCGACATTCGGCTTCAAGGCCAGGGGCTTTGCAGCTAGTTGGGATCAGTTGGTCAAGCTGAAGCTTCCGGTCATCGTCTATGTGAAGTATCGCAAGGATGACCATTTCAGTGTGCTTCGGGGCATCAGTGGCAATACGGTCTGGCTTGCCGATCCGAGTCTTGGTAACAGAACCTTCAGCAAGGCACAGTTCCTGAAGATGTGGCAGACGCGGGATGACAAGAAAGCGCCGGCGCTGGCGGGCAAATTTCTGGCCGTCTTGCCGGCAACGGAAGAGATCGACAGGATGGAGGCTTATTTTTCAAAATCGCCTCGCCGTCAAAGTGGCGTGGCTGTGGAGCAGCTTGGCTTTCGGGGGTTCTAGGTTTCAATTTAGGGGGACAAATCACCCACGAGGTGCCGGATGCGCCGGCTCATCCGCCAGCAACCGCCGCAGTCGATCCTGGTGGTGGTTCAGGAAATCGCGCGTGACGAAGTAGTGCTCGGTGTCTTCATAGGCGATTTCCTGCACGCCGTCGGCATCGAAGTGGTAGATGCGGGCGTGCGGGTAGGCGAGCAGGATGGGGGAGTGGGTGGCGATGATGAACTGCGAGTGGGCATCGACAAGCTGGTCGATGGCGCGTAGCGCTGCGAGCTGGCGCGTGGGCGAGAGCGCGGCCTCGGGTTCGTCCATCAGGTAAAGGCCGTGGCCCACGAGCTTGTCGGTGAGCACGCTCATGAAGGCTTCGCCATGCGATCGGGCGTGCAGCGACTTGCCCCCGTAGCCGTCCAGATAGCCGGTTTCGTCCATGTAGGTGGCGAGGTTGAAGAAGCTTTCGGCGCGCAGATAGTATTGATCGTAAGGCTTGATGCCGGGGGCGCGGGCCACCCGGATCGCCTCGAAGAGCGATGAGACCGAATCCACCGTGCTGAGCCGCACGTTCAGCGTGCCGCCCTCGGGGCTGAAGCCCAGCGCCATCGCAATGGCTTCGAGCACGGTGGATTTGCCGCTGCCGTTTTCACCGACGAAGAAGGTCACGTTCGGGTGAAAGCGGATCTCGTCCATGGCCCGCACGGCGGGGATGTTGCAGGGATAGCTGTCGTAGTCGATGGCTACATCGTCACGGAAGGACAGCCGTTGCAGATAAGGGGAGGTGCGTTTGGGCATGGCGCGAGGCAAGCCGCATCAGAGACTGCGGCTGCATGAATAGGCTCAGATCAGCATGTCCGGCGCCTGTGCGGTGAATGGGCAGGTTGTGTGTGGGCACGCTGTGCCTTCTTTGCGCGAGACGCCGGCAGCTTTGATCATAGCAAGTGTTTCATCGCCGCTTCTTCCTGACGGATGCGGACCACCAGAATCACGGCATAGATCGGCAATCCGATGAGCATCGTCGTCCAGGCGTGGCAGAGCAGGCCGATGCCGATCAGCTCGGGTACCACGTTGAGAAAATAATTCGGGTGCCGAACGACCCGGAAGAGCCACGAACGGTTGATGGTGTGTTGCGGGGCGATGTAGACCTTCACCGTCCAGACGTCGCCCAGCGCGTGAATCACATGAAAGAGCATCACGAGCGAGAAGGCGATGATGGCGGTGCCAATGGCGGAGGTGGTGTCAAAGCTCACCCCCCGGATCCAGGATTCGGCCAGTGCCGAGAAGTAATAGACGATATGGGCAGCCGCCATCAGCTTGGAGTTTTTCTCGCCGTGCTGCTGGGCGCCTGCCGCGATCAGGCGCTTTTCGTTTCGGATCGAGATCGAGAGGGAATAGAGACGGATTGCAAAAACCAGCGCGAAGATGGCGATGATCATCGGTGCGGAAACTCCCGGAGCATGAGTGAAGGTCGAGGCATCTTCGTTCACGCGCTGAAGCCGGTTGTCGACCGGGGCATTTGGCACCGCAGCCATGGTCATGTGCAGCGGGCCTGACGCTGCCTGGTTGATGGGCCTGAGCGCCCGAGAACGAAAAGGGCGCTATTTATAGCGGATTTTGGCGGCGCGGGTTAGTTTCAAATGGTTGCTGTTGCGGATCTGCCGTATGAAAGGCTTGCTGATGTCTGTTTGCTCGATGCGTTGCGCCGTCTTCGCGTGCCGGTGGAGGCGTTCGGGTGGTCTGCAGGATGCTTTGCCAAGCCAAGCCAAGCCAAGCCAGGCCCGCCCGAAGCCTGCCATGAAACATCTCAGGGCTGGATGACCGGCCCGAACTCGGCGGGCAGCCAGCGATAGCCTTGCCGATCCTTGGCGACATGGCCGATGCCGGGAAAGGGGAGATGCGCGCCGGCCACCCACCAACCGTTTTGGCTGGCGCGGGCGAGCATCCGCTTGCGGGTCTTGATGGCCTGTTCGGGGTCGACATCGAAAGCCAGCCAGGCGCCGGGCTGCGCAAACTGTACGGCGTGCATGTGGACGATGTCGCCCCACACCAGCAGTTGATAGGGGGCTTGCTTGGCCCGCTGTCGAACACTTGGCCGAGGGGGCGACTTCTCGGCGCCATCGATCAGCCATGACACATGACCGGGTGTGTGTCCTGGCGTCTGAAGCGCCGTCACACCGGGCGGCAGTTGATCCTTTTCGGCAAACAGCTTCAGCCGCCCTGCTGCCTGATAGGGCTGAAGCGCCTTCACCGCCATGTCGAAATAGGGCTGCGCGTCTTTGGGCGCGCGGCGCTTCTGGCGGTCGCTCAACCAGTAAGTGCCCTCACGATCGGAAAGCCAGAGTGTGGCTTTGCCGAACACGGCGCGATCGCCCTCGCCCAGTAGGCCACAGACATGGTCGGGATGTGCATGGGTGAGCAGCACATCGGTGATCTGCTCAGGTGAGACACCGGCATGCTTCAGGTTTTCCAGCAACTTGCCCACCCCATCGCCCATGCAGCGGCCGCTGCCCGCATCCACCAGCATCAGGCGATCTCCCCGGCGCACCAGCAACACGTTGATGGCCAGCTGTGAACCATCGGCCTGCTTCGGCACATGCATCTCGCGCAGCATGGTCTGCACGGTTTTGCCCGACAGCCCTTTCATCACCTCGGCAGGCAGCCACAAGGTGCCATCCAGCAAGGCCGTCACCTGCAATTGCCCGATCTGCTGGCGGTAAACGCCTGGCACCTGAACGAAGGCGCTGGCTGGCTGTGGGGTGTTTTCAGTGACCGTTGCCGATGATGCGGTCTGGCCGGTTGCGCTGTCGGCCTGAGCCGCCTTGTCGGCCTTATCTGCCGCGTCATTGGGCGCGCCAACCACGTCGGCCACTGGCGCCACCTCGGGTCTGGCCTCCTTGGCCAGCAACCACCCTGGCGACAAGGCCAGCAAGCTGCCCAAGGCTGCGGTGGCCAGACGTTGTTGCATCGATATCCGCCGTGCTTCGGGTTGGGTGATGGGATGGGTCATGCGCTTTCTCCTGTCATGAATGTCTTGTCGTGAGCCTTCCTGCACCAGCACCTGACGATAACCTGCTGAACCCGAAACGGATGCTCAAAAACCCGTTTCAGATGCTCAAGCTGCGCAGGATCAATCCGGCACGTTGCCAATGTCAGCTGGATTCAGCCCATAACGCTGTTTGAATGCACGGACGAAGCCATCCGGTGACTGATAACCAACCCGGGCCGCCACGGTCTTGATCGGAAGGTTCGTCGTGTAAAGTAGCTCCAGCGCACAGGCAAGGCGGGTTTCAGACAGCAGGTGCCGAAAATGGCCCCCTTCCGCGGCCAGACGACGACGCAAGGTTGCGCCCGACAGGCCCAGCGCCTGTTCGATATCAGATGATTGCCACGGATGCGCAGGACGCTCACGAACCAGCCCGCGTATTCGCTGAGCCAGTGTTTGTACAGGTGGCGCCAACAGGGCCGTCATGCCGGCCTGGCACCAGGCCACCACCAGTGCGACCAATGCCGCACGTGCACCGGTATAGTCTCCCTGAGCCAGTGCTTCAGCCCAGGCGCGCAAGACATGCGCATGATCCAATGATCTGAACCGTCCGATGCGTCTGCCTGTTCCTGTCACCGGTACGCCCCACACGAGGCGTGCGGCAGCGAGCACCTCTTCACACAAGGGAACGACCAACGCCTGATACCGGGCACGCCGGGCATCCGGATGGTGAATCAGATCCATCCGTGCACCCGTTGCCATCACCAGGACATCGCCTGGCCAGAACTCAAGGCCAGATCCCTCATCGAGCAGGTGCTTTCTGCCTTCCACCACGATACTGAATTGTGGTGCTGGAACTTCCACCGAACGAATGCCGTGCAACCGCTGGGCGCGAGCGCAGGCCACACCATCGATGGCGTCCTCGTTCAGCAGGATCGTCAGTGCGCGCTGAAGCGCTGACCCCTGAAACCCTGAGCATCCTGATGTCCGCTCCATGTCATTGCCTGACAACCCGTCCTTCACCTCGAACTTGCTCCTCGACGACAGTCTTCCATCAGCTTACATGGTAGACCGTGCCCTCGAACTGGCTGTAGGGGTCGTCGGTTGGCCCAACAAGAAATCGTAGCAGCGCTTTTGTTGGCGAACAAAAAAGCCATATCGGGGAATGTACGGAGTATGGATGCCGACACCGAAGTGTCCCTAGCATGAGCAGCATCTGCTTCAGGTGATGACGGGCGCATGGGTGTGGCTCATCGTGGTATCGCTGTGCAGATGACCCGTTCAGGAAGGCAGCGGTGGAGGAGACTTTTGATGGCCGATCGGATGTCCGTTTTGGCAGCAGCCCCTGTTCGTCTCGGGGTGGTGGCCAATCCTGTGTCGGCGCGTGACGTGCGGCGGATTTCTTCGCATGCGGCGGGGCTGACCTTGGCCGAGCGCGCCAACATGCTGGTGCGCCTGTTGCATGTGCTGGGTGCCTTCGAGGTGGCCGAGGTGTTGATGATGCCGGAGCGTGAGGGGTTGCGGGCGCTCTTGATGCGGCAGCTCGACTGGCTGGGCCAGCGTCAGTCTTCGGTGCCGTTGCCGCGCCTTCACTGGTTGAACATGCCGGTGACGGGCACGATCGAGGACAGCCGTGAGGCGACGCGACGGATGGTGGCCGAAGGCGTCAAGGCCATCGTGGTGCTGGGCGGTGATGGGACGCACCGGGTGGTGGCGCGTGATATCGGGCAGACGCCGATGGTGGCCGTGTCTTCCGGCACGAACAATGCCTTTCCGCCGATGCGTGAAATCACGGTCACGGCCTTGGCGGCCGGGCTGTTTGCCCAGAGGCAATTGCCGGCAGCACGTGTGCTTCAGCCCAACAAGTTGCTGCGGGTTCGCAAGCTGGATCAGGCCGGGCGGTGTCTGGCAGAGGATGTGGCGCTGGTGGATGTGGGGATTTTCAATGAGCAGATTCTGGGTGCGCGGGCCATCAGTGAAATAGGTAGCCTACGAACCATCGTGGTGAGTCAAGCCTCGCCCGAGGCGGTGGGATTGTCGGGCGTGGTCGCGATGTTGGCGCCGCTGGCGCGTACCGAGCCGGGCGCGCTTGTGGTGGAGTTGCAACCCGAGATTGGTCCCTATGCTGAAACCGGTACCGCTGTTCGCCAGCTACGGGCTGCGTTGGCACCGGGATTGATCGGGCGGCTTCAGGTGCTGTCGTGGCATGGGGTTCAGGGGCCCGAGGTTTATCGCCTGCATGGGCAGGCCGGGTTGATTTCACTCGATGGTGAACGGGAAATGAGTTTTCAGGCGGGAGACCGGATCGTGATACAGCTGCTGTCGGATGCCTTCCGGACGCTGGATGTCCCCGCCTGTTTGCGTGAGGCGGCGGACAGGCATCTGTTGCTGGAGGCGTGAGGCAGGTGCTCATGGCGCGCGAAGGGATTCGGCCATGAGTGGACGAGACCGTGCATCGAGGCGGTCTGAAGGCAGGGGCAGGGCTGGCGGCCCTGTCGAACAACAGGAGGAGACTGTGATGAGCAACCGATTGCCGCTGGACAAGGCGGGCTTGCTGGATGTCTATCGGAAGATGCGCACCATTCGTGCTTTCGAGGAGCGTCTGCATGTGGATTTTTCGAGGGGAGACATCCCAGGGTTCGTTCACCTTTATGCGGGCGAGGAGGCGTCAGGGGTGGGCGTGCTGCAGCATCTGATCGATGGCGACCGTATCGCCAGCACGCATCGCGGACATGGGCATTGCATTGCGTCGGGCGTGGATGTGGTCGGCATGATGAAGGAGATCTATGGCAAGCGCGACGGGGTTTGTCATGGCAAGGGCGGGTCTATGCACATCGCCGATCTGTCCAAGGGCATGATGGGTGCCAACGGCATTCTGGGTGCCGGGGCGCCGTTGATCTGCGGGGCGGCGCTGGCAGCCAAATACCGTGGCAAGGGCGAAGTGGGTATCACCTTTTGCGGGGATGGCGCGGCCAACCAGGGCACGGTGCTGGAGAGCCTCAATCTGGCGGCCATCTGGAACCTGCCGGTGATTTTCGTGGTGGAGAACAACGGCTATGCCGAATCGACCTCGCGCGATTACGCCACGGCCGCCAACAGCTTCGTGGATCGAGGCGTGGGGTTCGGGGTGCCGGGGGTGTCGGTGGATGGCAATGATTTCTTTGCCGTTTACGAGGCGGCGGGTGAAATGATCCGACGTGCGCGCGAAGGGGGCGGGCCATCGTTGCTCGAATGCCGAACCGATCGTTTCTATGGGCATTTTGAAGGGGATGCCCAAAGCTATCGGGCGCCGGGCGAGCTGGACGATATCCGCGAAAACCGTGATTGCCTGAAGATCTTCCGGCAACGGGTGCTGGAGGCTGGCGTGCTGAGTGAGGCCGAACTGGATGCGGTCGATGCCGAGGCCGAAGCCCTCGTCGAGCGGTCGGTGACAGATGCCAAGGCGGCCTCGGATCCGGATGAGCGGGATCTGTTGACGGACGTTTATGTGCGTTATTGATCGGTGTGCAAGTGGCAGGACAGACAGACGGAGAGAGGAGACGAGATCATGGCCAGAAAGATCAGCATGAAACAGTCGATCAATGAAGCCATCGACCAGGAAATGAGCCGAGACCCCACGGTGATCATGATGGGGGAAGATATCGTCGGTGGCGCGGGTGCCGGGGGCGAGATGGACGCCTGGGGTGGTGTGCTGGGTGTGACGAAGGGTTTGTATGACAAGTACGGTGATCGCCTGCTCGACACGCCGTTGTCCGAGTCGGCCTATATCGGGGCGGCCATTGGCGCGGCGGCTTGCGGCATGCGCCCCATTGCCGAGCTGATGTTCATCGATTTTGCCGGGGTGTGCTTCGACCAGATTTTCAATCAGGCGGCGAAGTTTCGCTACATGTTCGGTGGCAAGGCCGAGACACCGGTGGTGATCCGCGCGATGGTGGGCGCCGGCTTTCGGGCCGCGGCCCAGCACAGCCAGATGCTGACGCCGATCTTCACGCATGTGCCGGGGCTGAAGGTGGTGTGCCCGTCCAATGCCTATGATGCAAAGGGTTTGCTGATCCAGTCGATTCGCGACAACGATCCGGTGATCTTTTGTGAGCACAAGAACCTGTATGCCGCCGAGGCTGAGGTGCCGGCGGGGGCCTATGCCATTCCCTTCGGGGAGGCCGACATCGTGCGCGAAGGTGAGGACGTGACGCTGGTGGCTTATGGCTTGATGGTGCACCGGGCGCAAGAAGCTGCGCAGCAGCTGGCAGCCGAGGGTATCGAGGCAGAAGTGATCGACCTGAGGACGCTCTCGCCGCTCGATCTGGACACGGTGCTGGAGTCCGTGGAAAAGACGGGCCGCCTGGTGGTGATCGACGAGGCCAGCCCGCGCTGCAACCTCGCCACCGATATTGCTGCCCAGGTCTGCCAGGACGTGTTCGGTGCGCTGAAGGCCGGCCCCCGGATGGTGTCGCCCCCGCATGTGCCGGTGCCGTTTTCGCCGGTGTTGGAGGATTTGTACATCCCGAGTGCCGAGCGGATTGCCGATGCGGCCCGCACCACGATGAAGGAGGGTTGAGCGCCATGACGAACGAGATCATACCGATTGTGATGCCCAAATGGGGCTTGTCGATGAAGGAAGGGAGGCTCAACGACTGGCTCGTGTCCGAGGGCACGCGCATCGAGGTGGGCATGCCCATCCTGGATGTGGAAACGGACAAACTCGCCAATGATGTGGAGGCCACCGACGCGGGACTGTTACGGCGCATCGTGGTGCAGGCGGGTGAGGTTCGACCGGTGAAGGCGCTACTGGGCGTGATGGCCGAGCCGACTGTGACGGACGAAGCGATCGATGCTTATGTGGCGGCCTATCAGTTGCCGGCTGATGAGAGCGAGGGCGATGAGGCGGGCGCGCAGTTTCAGACGCAGCTGGTTGATGGCATCCCGATCCGCTATCAGCAGCTCGGAGAGGGCGATCGCACCGTGCTGCTGATTCATGGTTTTGGGGGTGATCTGAACTCGTGGCTCTTCAATCTGGATGAGCTGGCGCGGGATCATCGGGTGATCGCGGTCGATCTGCCAGGGCATGGCGGCTCGGGCATCGCGTTGCCGGATGCACCTGATGTGCCGGGGCTGGCCGCTTTCATGTTGCGTTTTCTGGATGAGATCGGCATCGAGCGCACGTCGATCCTCGCGCATTCGATGGGTGGCGCGATTGGGGCGCAGATGGCGCTGCTGGCCCCCCAACGTATCGACAAACTGGCACTCGTCTCACCGTGCGGGCTGGCGGCGGGCATCAACATGGCTTTCATCGATGGCTTCATCGATGCGCCATCCCGGCGGGCGATGAAACCGGTGCTGGCCCTGTTGCTGGTGAGGCCGGATCAGGTGACGCGGGCGATGGTGGACGATGTCCTCCGATACAAGCGTCTGGACGGCGTGACGGTGGTGCTGGGTGCGCTGCGCGACCATGTGTTTCCGGACGGTCGGCAGGTGGCGTTGCCGGTGCGCAAGATCGACACGGCACGGCATCCTTTGATGATTCTGTGGGGCGAGGCGGATCAGGTGATCGAGCCGGCGCAGCGCACGTCAGCCCCGACGGGGGCCGAGGTTCATCTGATCGAGGAGGCCGGCCACATGTGCCACATGGATCAGTCGTCGCGGGTCAATGCGTTGCTGTCGGCCTTTTTCTCGACGGGCTGACGGGGATGATGGGGGCGACGGCCCAGCGCCTGCAACGAGCGTTGGGTGGTGGCCGCCCAGGCAAAGAGCAGCAGACTGCTGAGGTAGGGTGCCCAGTCTGGCAGCAGCCAGGGGTAGGCACCCACGAGCTGGGCGAGGCCGGCCAAGACGGCAAATTCCGGATAGGGGGTTTTGACCTGATGCCGGTAGCCCAGCCCGATCAGGATCATGCCCGCGCCGAGCGCCATCGAGACGACATGAAAGCTGATGATGATGAGGCTCACCGAGAGTTCGGCGGCTTCGGCCGACAGGCCCATGTCATAGGGGGCAAAAGCAAGCTTGCCGGCAAAGAGGCTCGCCATCAGCACCGAGACGATGCTCAAGGGGCCGATGCCGATCCACAGCAGGTGAGTGAGCTGATGACCATGACGTTTGAAGGTTTTGATCAGCAGATGAAAGGCTGGCGCCAGGATGAAGGCCGATAGCGTGAGCAGCTGGGCCACCCAGACGAGCGCGGGCTGGTTGAAATCGGCCCAGATGGCCAGCGCCGCATGCTCGGGGAGCACCTGAGCCAGCTCGGCAAAGAGGATCTGGGCGATGGCGAGCAGCGCACCACCCACCGCCAGTGCATTGGTGGCGAGCAGGGGGCCGATGCCGGAAGAATGTTGTGTTTTGGTCACGGTCAAACAGCGTGTTGGCTTGATCCCTGCACGATAGCACCAATTGGCTGTGGGTTGAAATCTGGCGCCTTCGTGGGAGCCGATCTGCCTTGTGCGTATGATCGTCTTGCGGGTGAATGGTCGACATCGGTGATGAGCGGATGATGCCTGCCGACCGATGGTGGATGTGGGGAAAGGGTTGCAGATCGGTGGCCCCGCCACGCAGGTATGATTGGAAGCCATGTGCTGAACCCAGGGAGACCGTGCCGATGGATCGCATTTTCAATTACGTCAGAAGCCAGTTCATCGATGTGATCGAGTGGGTCGATGACTCGCGCGACACCTTGTCCTTCCGTTGGCCGGATGAAGACAAGGAGATCAAGAACGGGGCGCAGCTGATCGTGCGCGAATCGCAGCAGGTTCAGTTCGTGGCGGCGGGCCAGTTTGCCGATCTGTTCAACCCGGGCAAGTACACGCTCACGACGGAAAACATCCCGATCCTGTCGACCATTCTGGGGTGGAAGTATGGCTTTCAGTCGCCCTTCAAGTGCGATGTTTATTACCTGAACACGCGGCTTTTCACCGGCAACAAGTGGGGCACGTCCAACCCGGTGATGATGCGGGATCCGGACTTTGGGGTGGTGCGGTTGCGTGCTTTCGGCACCTATGATTTCCGCATCGTGGATGCGCCGCGTTTTCTGAAGGAGGTGGCTGGCACCGATCACAACTTCCGGCTGGACGAGTTCAACGACACGATGCGCTCGCGGATCGTCAGTGTCTTCACCGAGGCACTGGCCCGCGCCCATGTGCCGGTGCTGGATGTGGCGCAGCGCTATTCAGAGATGGGCGAGGCGCTGCTGCCTGTCATCAACCCGGCGGTGCGTGAAAAGTACGGGCTGGAGATCACGAGTTTCATTCTGGAGAACGTGTCGGTGCCGCCCGAAGTGGAGCAGGCCATCGACAAGCGCAGCAGCATGAGCGTGATCGGCAATCTGAACGATTATGTGAAGTATCAGGTGGGCGCCTCGATGGGCGCGGGCGGCGAAGCTGGTGCGGCTGCGGCGATGCCGGCCCAGATGGCGATGGGTTTTGCGATGGCGCAGGAGATGATGCGCGGCATGGGGGCGGGAGTTGGCCTCTCGTCGCCGGCGGGTGGGGCTTCTGGGCCGGTGGGTCAAGGTGTGGTGCCAGCCGGGCAGTCGGCTGGTGCCGGCATGCCGGGGGCGCAGGCATCAGGCGCTGGTGGCATGCCAGTGCAGCAGGGTGTGGTCATGGCCCCTGGCGGCCAGCCTGTGGCTGGTGCTTCGATGGGGGGAGCGGGGGTTTCGGCGATGGGCGCTGCTTCAGTGGCTGGTGGTGTGGCGCCAGTTGGGCCAACGGGCGTGTCTGGTGTCGCGGGCGCGAGTGCCGGCCTGGAAGTGTTCACCCCCGAGCAGGCCGCGCAATTCCTGTCGGTCTCGGTCGAGGACGTGATGGCGATCATCGAATCCGGTGAGCTGAAGGCCAGAAAGATCGGTTCAGCCTATCGGATTGCGCGGGCCTCGCTGGATGATTTGTTGAGAGGCTAAGTTTTCTTCATGGGCCGTGAGCGTCAATCGGTGCATGCCAAAGAGGACAGCTTGTTCGCCGAAGGTGAGGCGTTGTTCGGGCGTGGCGGGCCGAGACATGGACTGCCGGTTCGGGAGGCGGTTTCAGGTGAAGGCGTCTCCTCGACGCCGGATGGCAAGCTCGGCACCGACAGCGAGCGCGTCAGGGCGTCGTCGGCGGCTCATCAGCCAAGGCGCGACGATGCGTCGCCGGCGGATGCTCTGGCCGAGGCCAACCGGCCGTGCCCGGAGTGTGGGGCGAGCCTGGCGTGGAGTGCGGCCAAGCAGGCGTTGGCTTGTCCCTACTGCGGCACGGTGGTGCCGTGGCCGGTGGCGGCTGAAGGGGATGAGTCCGGGCGCGAGGCTGCCGGTACGGGCGAGCAGGATCTGGAAGCGGCGCTGCGTGACCCGGCCAATGTCCGTGACTGGGGCCATGATCGGCGTGAGGTGAAGTGCCAGAGCTGCCATGCGATTTCGGTTTTCGTGGATGGCAAGGTGGCGAGCCGGTGTGATTTTTGTGGCTCGCCCGCCATCGTGCCGCATGAGCAGTTGCAGGATGCGATCGTGCCGCAGAGCGTGCTGCCTTTTCGGATCAGTCAGGAACAGGTTCGTGACCTGATCAAAAAGTGGTATGGCTCGCGCTGGTTTGCGCCGAACAAGTTGAAGTCGGCGGCACTCACCGACAGTCTGCACGGGGTGTACTTGCCGTACTGGACTTTCGACGCCAAGACCCATGCCGTCTGGCGCGCCGAGGCCGGCCATCACTACTACGAAAACCAGCAGGTTCGTGGCCCGGATGGCAAGCTGCAGTGGCAGCAGGTGCAAAAGGTGCGATGGGTGCCGGCGTCCGGGCAGGTGCAGCATTTTTTTGACGATGAGCTGGTGCCGGGCACGGTTGGTGTGCAGGCGCCATTGCTGAGGCGTGTGGAGCCGTTTCCGACCACGACGGATCTGAAGCCCTATTCATCCGAATATGTGCGCGGCTGGACGGTGGAGCGTTATCAGATCGACCTGCGGCAGGCGAGCCAGATCGGCCAGCAGCAGATGGCCGACAAGTTGCGGGCGCTTTGTGCGGCGCGGGTGCCGGGAGACACGCAGCGCAATCTGGTGGTGCAGGCCACCTGGCAGGGCCGCACCTTCAAGCATGTGCTGGTGCCGGTATGGCTGGTTCATTACCGGTTTGGCAGCAAACTGTATCAGCTGGTGGTGAATGGCTATACCGGTCAGGTGGCGGGTGAGCAGCCATACAGCTGGATCAAGATTGCGCTGGCGGTGCTGGGGCTGTTGTTGCTGTTTGCGGCGATGGCGTATTCGCAGCGGTAGAGTGTATGACGCACTTATTCGCGAGGACTAATAAGTTCATGAAAGTTCATGACACGTTTTGAGGGCAGGGGGTGTCAGGATGAATGATGTTTCCCTGCCAGTCGGGTGGGCGCATCGGCTTGTTCAGTTTCGGATGTCATCCAGCAGCGCCGGATGCTTGTCGAGCAGTTTCAGCAGTTTGATGAGCGCGAGCGGTGGCTTGGTTCTGCCTGTTTCGTAGCGGGAGAAAGCATTGACACCTCCGCCGAAAATGTCGGCAGCCTGTCGCTGGTCAAGTGCCAGTTTCTTTCGTACTTGCGTGATGAAGGCAGGCTCAATGAAGGTGGCATTGATCTTCTGTTGAAACTGTCGGATCTGAAGGCCGTAGGCGTCGCCAGCCTGCTGATCCAGTATGCCCTCATCACAAGCCGGGCAGAAGTCTCCCTCAACATTTCTGATCAGTGTGTTCTCTCCTTTGTAGGTGTAGGGAATGTCACGGGTCTGATGGATGAGGTTGGCTGCGCCGCATGCGGGGCATTTCATGGTTACAGCTCCTTGAAGGAAACGATCACTACATCATCCAGCACGGTCAGTTTCAAATAAACTGGATCACCTGATAGGGTGCGAGTGTGATAGACATCCTGCCAGATCCGATGGTCAGCATGTGTCGTCATGCTTTTGTAGAAGTTGGCTGGCACCAATGACATGATCACCGAGCACATGTCGGCCAGATCATGGACGCACAATCATCTGTGCGTGGGTGAAGGCACTCACGGTTGCACGAACCCTGCCTTCAGAGGTAAGTGATTTGACCGTAACGAGTGGGTAGTGAGGTCTGTGCTTTTCCGCGACATGATTAACCAAGTTGGTTATTGAGTCAAGGGAGAATGGCTGATTTCCCTGATTTGGAAGAAGGGGCTGGTCATTCTGATGGGGCGGTGTGGATTTCGGTAGCGCTGTTTGGCCATCCCGCTTAAGCCGTTTGCCTTCAGGAGCGTGTCATGCACTTATTCGACCCCTTGATAAGCGCCTCTGGGTTGAGGACGCGTTCAGCCCTTCCGGGATACGAGAGCTCGGCTGCGTTGTGGTCGATGATCCCGCTGGCGGCAAACCACCGGGCGGTTGATGGTGGCCGCCGGGGGGGTGAGGGCTGTGGCGTTCGGGTCACATCGGCAGAATGACTGTCCCGGATTCCGGCGCTGCCATGTGTCGATGAGGATTGCTGCCATGACGATCGCTGCCTGCTGCCCCGCTGTTGTGCGTGATGACATGGCATGGTGTGCGGATCGAGGTGCAGGCGATCAACGAAAGCCTGAAGGCGGGCCATGGAAGTGGCTCGTGCTGGTGCCTGTGTTGTGGTGCTTGTGGCCTGTGACGATATCGGCGGGCGAGGATGCCGTGCCGCCGTTACCCTGGCCGGCGAGAGAGGCGGTGATCCACGTGGCGGGCAAGGCGGTGAGCCTGCCGATACCGCCCGGCTTCGTGAACACGCCGGCGCGCCTGCAAAACACTTATCAGACGCTGGGCATTCTGCCGGGGCAAGGACAGGTGCCGTTGGTGGCATTGGTGCCCAACGCCTGGAATGAGCGCTTGATGGTGCAAGCTGCCGTCAGGGCGGCCGAAGAGACGCTTCAGTCAAGCTCGATGCCATCCGTGTCGACGGAAACCGGGGTGACTGCGGCAAGTGGGTCTGCCGGGATCGCATCCGTATTCGGGGCGCATGGGCGAGGCGCATTCGGATTGATGCGTTATTTGTGGGTGAAGGCGCCTGAGCTGCAAGAAAGCCAGACGATGTCATTGGCCTCGTTTCAGGTGTTGCGCAACCATGTGCGGGAGGATCATGCCGAGCAGTTGTCCCGGCAGGCCGAGGCGGGCTTATCGGCATCGTCAGTATCGGGATCGGTGGCTTGGCGGCGGCTGTGGCCGCTGCAGGTCGACGAGGAGCGGATGCTGATTTATTCGGCTGAAAACCGGTTGACGATGGGGAAAGAAGGGAAGGCGGGAAAATCGGGTGAACCCGTTGAACACGTTGAACCCGTTGAACCCGTTGAATCCGCACAGGCGGGGGCGTTCGGGATAGAGACTGGCCAAGCGGGCCGGACACTGATCCAGACGCAGACCCTGGCAATGCTGTACGTGGCGGATCGGCTCCTGTTCCTGCAAGTGAATGGGGGGCCTGGCGATCTGGCGTGGACGCAGGCGCTGATGAAACGCTGGACGCAAGCCATTCTGCAGGCCAATCCGACGGTGCTTCGAGGGCCGTCGACTGTGGCGCAGGCATCGGTGCAAACAGCTGTGATCAGTGCGCAGAAGGCCGTGCAAGCCTTGTCGGGTGGCGCTGGTCTGGAGGCGGTGGTGATGCAGACCGGGGATGAAGCTGACGGTACGCTGATGCCGGCATCCATGCCGTGGCAGATGCCCGCCGAGAAGCGCGCAGAGGCGCCGTTGGCTTCAACCAGGGTGAAGATGCTGCTGCCGGGTCTGATCTGTGCAGCCGCCTTGTTGTGGGGATGGCGGCGTTTTCGGGGGAGTAGGCACTCGTTCTGAACCCTGATGAGCGCTCGGCTTGTCGTTGGTGATCAGGGCTTCATTCTGCGGCAGTCAGCATGGACTTGTTGCTGCATGGGTCTATTCCTGTCTGAAGGCCGCTTTTCCCTGCAAAGATGGGTAACTCAATGGGGGTAGTAACGGAGGCTGTGCTGCCTCCATTGTCTTGGCCATGAGCGTAACGCTCCAGAAAGGCTCGAACCTGAGCACTGATTGATGTGCCTTCCTGTACCGCCCGCAAACGGGCCAGTTTGACGATACGCTCATCAAGGGTAACAGTGAGGTTGGTCATGGTCGTTGATGTCACGAAAAGGCGTGCTTCACGTATTTTCGTGACATGAATCGCTTGAGTCAACGGGAGGGCGATAGTCTGGTCAGGATCTGGCGGCAGCATGAACCGAGTTGGTGGGAAAAGCGCTGGCTCCGGTCACGCCATTGCGTCAGCCGGAGCCAGTCGTCCGGGCGGTGCCGATTACAAGCGTGGCCAGGGTTGTGAGCGCGTCACCCAGGTTTGGGAGCCGCCTTCCGTCAATTCGGAGGGAAAGGAATAGCGTTCGTCGGTGACCTCGATGCGATCAAAGTTCAGGGCCATGCCAAATTGCCAGTTCTCGGGCACGCTCCAGACGACGCAGGTGTTGCGATGTATGGGGGCGAAGCTGCCGTAGCCGCATAACTTCACCTGCCGATCCTCGTTGCCTTGTTCGACAGAGAGGCTGTAGTAGGCGTTTTCTCCCAAGTTGGTTTTATAGGTATAGGCCTGGATCGTCGTCTTGAAGGGTACGGTGTCCGTTTTGGCAATGGCCTTGGGCGCAGGTGCTTCCAGATGATGACCATCCGGGCCATTGATGATGGCCGTTTGAATCATGCGCATCTTCGCGCTGAGGATGATGCCCTCCGGCGTGACTTTCACGGGAATTTGGGCACGGTGACTCAGCACGTATTCCGGTGGATGTTCGCTCTGGCGTTGGGGCGGATTGGGGTTGTGGCTGCCTTGATGACTTTCCAGACCGTAGATGAAATCGCTGTTGGCCAGCAAGAAATGGCCATCCGGGGTACGGGTGTATTCAGGCGCTGGTGCGCCCTCAGGCTGGACGAGCCGGAATGTCTGGTAGGTGGCGAGTGTCGGCCAGGCCGGGTCATAGTCCGGATCGGGTTGCATGGTTTTCCAGTCAACCGGGAAGGCGGTGATGAGGTCGTCGCTGAGATGACCTTCCGGGCTTTCCTCCATCGACAGGCCGAGCATCGTGTGCAGCAATTCGCCGCTGATGCCATCCGGGGTGATGGGGGCGTTGCCTGCCTCCTGGTTGGTGCCCTGGGCGTCATCGTCCTGGCCGGGCTGTGCAGGCGGTTGCGGGTTGTGTCCTGAGCCAGCGTCACTGCCTGATGCACCGGGTGTGCTTGGCGCACCCGATGCGCTTTCTGGGGGTTGAGGTTGTGGCGGCGTGGACTGATCGGCCAAGGCGTGGCCGGCGATCAGGGCGATGGCCACCGCCAGGACGCTACGGGCCGGGAGGGGAAGATGCGAGGACATGGCACTTATCTCCTGTGAGTCTGGTACAGACTCACAGCTTAGAAGCTTGGTTGTGGCGCCATGTGTCGTGGGGGGCAGTGTTTATGGTTAATTGAAATAAAGTGTTTATTTGTCGGTTGTTTTGACTGCTCGTTCAAGATGCCGCCGGTCTGAGCTTGGTGCGAGTCATGTATTGATTCGATCCTGTGGGAAGGCTTCAAGCTTGAGGCTGCGACGTTCTGGGGGCCTGGACTTCAAGAATGTTGGGTCGTGTGCGCCAAAGAGGGCATCTGTACTTTGGGTTGGCGTGACGGCATGGTGTGGCGTTGGTGTGTGCAGACCGCTGGCGGGTGAGAATAGGGGCGTGATGGCGGTGCGATGGATGTGTGATTTGGCGAAGCGGGGGAGGTCGTGGGGGAAAGGTCATCCTGCCCCGGCGAAGGTGTTGCAGAGACAGGATGGCCTGGTACACGGCAGGCTGCCGTGCGCTTTTTGTTATGGCTTGGCCTCAACCTGGCCGGCCCAGCGCAGCTTCACCGACACATGACGCCTGGCTTCCTGGCCGCGGTGCCAGCGCAGGGGTACGTGGACGTGGCGGGTGAGGTGAACGCCTTGCGCCAGATTGTCGCTGTCCTGCTCTGGCCATCCGGCCGGTACCTTCCAGACGGAACACAGTTTCCACAGCGCGGTGGCGTTGGCCTTTTGCCCGGCCGCATCGCTCCGGTGGGTGTTCACGCACAGCTCGAAGCTGTTGTTTGGTACCGAAATGTTTTCGATGGTGAGGTGCACGGCGCGTCGTACACCATCTTCGCCGGTGAGTTCCCAGTTATCGAGGTCGCCGGCTGGGTAGGGGCGGCGGGTGTTGATGACCCGAATGCCCTTGAAACCTAGTGGGGGAGGCATGGCACCTAGTTGAATGGGCTGATCCCAGTGTGGGGTGCCATGTTTGCGTGCTTCTCGCCAGTGAAGTGAGGTTAGGTAATAAACATTTCCTTGGCGCCGATCGAAATTGTTGATGACCGGGTTGAAACCATAGGTGAAGCTGTAACGGTCATGCTCGACACGTTCGCCCCGACGGTTGGGCACATGGGTGCGCACGAAGTTTTCCACGACGTAACGTGCTTGGCCGGTACGGCCTACATCCGCTTCGGCGCGCAGGAAGAAATCGACGGTGGACAGATGCAGCAGGCTGTTGGGCAGTTTGATCCGTGACACCGGTTGGAGTGTCAGCGGTTTGTCGGCTGTTCCGATGCTGGTGTGTAGTACTCGCACCAGCACGTCTCCTCGCACACCTTGCTCGGAAATGGGTGCAACCACATGGGGTTTGCTAATGGGATCTCTGAAGTCTTCATCTCCCGGTGGCGTTTGCTGCGGCGTGGCCGTGGTGCCGGCTTGTGCGTTGGGGGTTGTGGCTGCAGCCTCGGCGGGGGCTTTGGTGGTGAGCGATGTCTGTTCAGGGGGGCTGGCGCCCATGTCCTGGCCGCTGCCGCCGCAAGCCGCCAGTACGGCCAACGCCAGCACACTGAGTGGGTAGCGGAGCTGATGTGGGGTCATGAGAGTCCTCCGAGTGGATGAGTCAGAAATTCTCATGGTCGGGCCTGTGCATCGTTATGTGTATGTCGATGTGCGGGTGTAATGGAAAGTTTTCTGTCAGTGTTGCTGTTTTGTTGCTTGGTGCTTTCAGTTTGGCACGGAAAATCGCCGATCAGGACGTTTTTTGGTGGGCGTCTTGGAGGGGCGTAGCGGCTTTTCATGATGATGAGCGGTTTGGTCTACGTGGCCTTGTTGTGGGGGGCTTTTTTTGGGGCATCGGTAGCAGCGCTGAGGCCGTTGGTGATGATTCGTTGCGACGAGATGTGCATCAAACTCGTTTGCTGGCATGAGCTGGCATGAGGCCGTGTTAGGGATATCGCCAATTTTTTTGGCGCGGCTGATGCGCTTCAATGACAGCCAGACAGACACCGGCTGCCAACGTTGCCAGCACGGGTGTCGGGCAGCAAAGCCTGAACACGTTTCCCGATGAGGGACGCGCGTTCGGGCTTTTTTTGTTTTGGCGCGAGAGAACGTGCCGGGAAAGGGCGGATTGGTCGTCCGTCCTTCTGAAACACCAGGAGGAGACTGTCATGAGACATGGAGACATTTCGAGCAGCAACGATTGCGTGGGGGTGGCCGTCGTCAATTACAAGATGCCGCGGCTGCATGACAAGGCCGGGGTGCTGGAGAATGCGCGAAAGATTGCCGACATGATCGTGGGCATGAAGCAGGGCTTGCCGGGGATGGATCTGGTGATCTTTCCCGAGTATTCGACGCAGGGCATCATGTATGACCCGAAGGAGATGTATGAGACGGCCTGCACCATTCCGGGGGAGGAAACGGCGATTTTTGCCGAGGCTTGCCGCAAGGCGAAGGTGTGGGGCGTGTTTTCGTTGACGGGTGAGCAGCATGAGGAGCATCCGAACAAGGCGCCGTACAACACGCTGATCCTGATGAATGATGAAGGCGAGATCGTTCAGCGTTATCGCAAGATCATGCCGTGGTGCCCAATCGAGGGCTGGTATCCGGGCGACAGCACCTATGTGAGCGAAGGGCCGAAGGGCATGAAGGTGAGCCTGATCATCTGCGATGACGGCTGCTACCCGGAAATCTGGCGGGATTGCGCGATGCGGGGCGCCGAGCTGATCATCCGCTGCCAGGGCTACATGTATCCGTCGAAGGAGCAGCAGATCATGGTCTCCAAGGCGATGGCCTTCATGAACAACTGCTATGTGGCGGTGGCCAATGCCTCGGGCTTTGATGGGGTGTATTCCTTCTTTGGCCATTCGTCCATCATCGGTTTTGATGGCCGCACGTTGGGCGAGACGGGCGAGGAAGAAATGGGCATCCAGTATGCCGAGCTGTCGAAGAGCCTGATCCGTGATGCGCGGCGTAACGGCCAGTCGCAGAACCATCTGTTCAAGCTCGTTCATCGTGGTTATACCGGCGGCATCATGTCAGGCGAAGGCGATCGCGGCGTGGCGGCTTGCCCCTACAGCTTCTATACCCAGTGGGTCAATGATCCGGAAGGCACGCGCGAGATGGTCGAATCCTTCACGCGCAAGACGGTGGGCGCGCCGGAGTGCCCGATCGAGGGGATTCCGAATCAGGAACCGACCCATCGTTGAGTGTGACGGGGCTTGATGCATGACGAACCTGGGGCATGGGGCTGTTTTCAGCCCCTGTCTCGGGCGGAATCGATCTTGCTTGAAACGCGGCAGGGATACCGAACCAGGCGCTGGATGACAGGCGCTGGTCGTTGAACGGGAATGAGTGGATGGGAGACAGGATGAGTAAGCCCATGTCTGGCGGGGGGCGTATGGATGCAAGGGGGACGGGAGAGGATCCGCTGGCAGACTTCCGGATTCGTGAGGAGCCTTTCTATCGGCCGGCCGGCAACGAGGTGATGCTGTATGAGCGGGCCTATGTACATCGGCTGCCACTGATCCTGAAAGGGCCGACCGGGTGTGGCAAGACACGTTTTGTCGAGTACATGGCCTGGCGGCTGGGCAAGCCGCTGGTGACACTGGCGTGCAACGAGGACATGACGGCGTCGGATCTCGTGGGCCGTTATCTCCTCGATGCCGAGGGCACGGCCTGGCATGATGGGCCGCTGACGCTCGCGGTGCGTCATGGGGGCATCTGTTACCTGGACGAGGTGGTGGAGGCGCGGCAGGACACGACGGTGGTGATCCATCCGCTCACCGATGCGCGTCGTGTGCTCCCGCTGGACAAGAAAGGCGAAGTGGTTCATGCGCATCCGGATTTTCAGTTGGTGGTGTCCTACAACCCCGGTTATCAGAGTAGCGCGAAGGACATGAAGCCCTCGACGCGGCAGCGCTTTGCCGCGCTGGATTTCGATTATCCGCCAGCTGCGGTGGAGGCCGAGATCGTGGCGCACGAGGCGGGTATCGACCGGGCCCTGGCGGCCGACATCGTGCAGGTGGCCGAGGCGACCCGCGCACTGAAGCATCGTGGCCTGGATGAAGGGGCATCGACGCGGATGCTGATTTATGCGGGCCTCCTGATCCGTGACGGCATCTCACCGCGTGACAGTTGCGAGATGACGATCGTTCGGGCACTGAGCGATGACCCGGATGTGGGGCTCACGCTTCGGCAGTTGGTGCAGGCGCGTTTTGGTGATTGATGGTGGCGTGGCCTGTGTCATGTTCCTGGTGCCTTGGTATCGGGGGGCTTTTGCCATACCTTTCAAGGAGTGATGCCTGATGGTGTCTGAGCGTGGCGCCCGGCGTGCTGGCCTGCCCTCTTCTGCCGGGCTGATGGATGATCAGGCGCGAGCCTGTCATCGCTTGGGCATGCTGGCCACGGCGATGGCCGGGCGAGCGGTGACGGTGCAGCCGCTGGTGTCCGTGCCTGCTGGGTCGGGCGGCGGGCTGCCGGGCGCGCGGCCGTTGCCGGCACGGGCGGTGCTGGGTGTACAGCAGGATCAGGATGCGCCGGGTGAGGGGCTGAGCCTGATGGTGCCGGTGTCGGTGCTTGAGGTGGCCGTGTCGGGGTCTGAGGTGTTGGCTGTGGCGATGGTGGCGCATGCGGTGGCCCATTTGCGCCATTCGCCGCTGAAGCAGGACAGTCAGCGCTTGAAGCCGATGGGGGTGGCCGTGGTGTCGGCCATCGAAGATGCGCGCGTTGAGCACTTGTTGTTGCAGCAGTATCCGGGCGCCCGTGCCTGGTTCGAGGCGTGCCGGGTGGCCCCGCCCGATCCGGATGATCTGGGTTTTACCGCCTTGATGGCACGGCTCGATCGGGCCTTGGCGGATCCTTCGTGGCCTGATGGGCATTTCTGGGTGGAGAAGGCCCGGCGACTGTTTCTGGAGACGCAGGCGCAGCAAGGCTTGGCTGACTACGGGGCTTTTCGGGCGGTGGCTTCCATCCTGGGGAATGATCTGGGGCAGATGCGGGTGCGGATGGATCCGCAGCACTTCGTGGTGCCGAGTGCCTACCGGGATGACAACAGTTGTCTGTGGCTGTTTCCGGCGCAGCATCAGGCACCGGAAGAGGCGTTGACGTTGCAGCAGTCACCCCCCGTGGCGCCGCCGCCCTCGGGCTTGCCACCGCCCGCCGAAGATCAGCAGGTGGAGGCGGTCTTGCCGGATGAGGGCGTGCTGGCGCGCTACCAATATCCGGAATGGGATCGGCGGCTGGCGCGGATGCGCCCGGACTGGTGCACGGTGCTGGAGCGCTGGCCGGCCTGGCAGGCGGCGTCGGCGCAGGCGGTCTCGCACGCTCGTCGTTCGGGCTGGATGCCGCTGGGTCGGCTGCCAACCAGCGGTGTCTGGCACGGATGCGGGCACGTTTCGGGGCGGAGGCGTTGCCGAACCTGTGCTGGGAGTCGGCGTATTTTCAGATGCATCTGTTTGCCGAGGCGTTTCGGCAGTCCGGTAGTGACCATATCAATGATGTGTTGCCGTACTTGCTGGGCAGCGAGTTCGATGCACCGCAGGGCAGGGTTCGTATCGACCCGGCCAATCACCATACCTGTCTTTATCCCCGCATTGGCCGGGCCAATCGGCAAGGGGGGTTCACGATCGTGCGTGAGGCGACAAGGCCCGTGGTGCCCGATCCCTATCTGGTCACGCATTCGTGTGGTGACTGGACGGCCCGGCTCGATACGCTGGAGGGCTGAGGATGGGGCGCGAACCGGCAGCAAAGGAGGCAGCGAAAGCCAGCGGGCGTGGCATGGCATCCGGACAGGGCCGTCAGCGGCAGGGCGCTTTGCACACCACCTCGCCCCAGCTGCGTGATCTGCGGCAGACGCGGGTGGTGGTGCTGATGCCGGATGATGCCGATCGGCTCGCCCTGATGCAGCAGTTGCAGCGCATCGGCGTGGATGCGCATGTGGCCTGGCCACCGTTGCCGAGCTTGCCCGAGGGCACGGATGTGGTGTTTCTGACGGTGCAGCCTGAAACGCTCATGTTGAGGCCCCCCTGGATCGAGGGCCGTGAGGCGCCTGCGCTGATCGCGGTCGTCGGTTATGAAAGTCCGACGATCGTGTCGGCGGTGCTGGCGCCGGCCGTGTCGACTGGGCGTTAGCGCTCCAGATGCAAGAACTGCATGTGCCGCTCGTACTGGTTCAGGATGTCGCTGATGATCTGATCCTTGCTGTAGCCGACGAGGTCGTATTCCTGGCTGCCTTCGCGCAGGAAGACTTCGGCTCGCCAGTAGCGTTCGTGTTCTTCGTCCGGGTCGAGGTTGGTGGCCTGGCCGAGGGCGAAGACGGGCATCAGGGCCGAGACCAGATGCACCTGGTAGAGAAAGTCCATTTCATCGCCGTGCAGCACTTCAAAGCTGAGGCAATGGTTCTCGGGGTCTTCACTCACCTTCGTCTGGATGCCCTGGCGGTTCAGCTCGGCGCTTACTTCCTGCATGGCGGGCATCAGCGTGGTCTGCATGAAGCGCAGCACCTGCGGGCGTGAGGGGAAGTTCAGGATGCGGTTGAGGCGGTTGCGCCAGCTGTGGCCCGGTTGCAGGGCCGGGGCGATGTCGATGGTGCTGGCCTTGCGCTTGTTGCCTTCCTGCCGCAGGCTGTAGAACATCGCCACCATGTAGATGACGAGCACGAGCGAGAAGGGCAGGCCGGCGGCCACCGAGACCGATTGCAGTGCACCGAACCCCCCTGAAAACAGTAGTCCCAGCGTGATGAGGCCGGTGGCAGCGGCCCAGAAGAGGCGCAGCCACACCGGGGCATCGCTGCCGGAGCTGAGGTTGCGCGAGGAGAGGTTGGCGAGCACGAGGGCACCCGAGTCGGCCGAGGTGATGAAGAAGATCAGGCCAATGATGACGGCGGCCGTCGACCAGACGCCTGGCCACGGGTAATGCTCGAACAGCGCAAAGAGGCCCATCGCCGGCTCATTGAGGGCGATCTGGGCCAGGTTCGGGTCGGCGCCGACCAGGACGATGCCGGTGTTGCCGAAGATGGAGAACCAGGCAAAGATGAAGCCGAGCGGGATGAACATCACGCCGAAGACGAATTCGCGCAGTGTGCGGCCACGCGAGATTCGGGCGATGAAGAGGCCCACGAAAGGCGCCCAGGCCACCCACCAGGCCCAGAAGAAGATCGTCCAGGAGGCTTTCCAGGCGGCTGCTTCCGGGCCTGCATAGGCATAGACCTCGAAGGTCTTGCGTGGCAGGGTCTGGAAGTAGTCACCGATGTTCTGCACCATGGCGTTGAGCAGGTGCTGGGTGGGGCCGGCCACGAGCAGGCCGAGCATCAGCAGCGTGGCCATCAGCATGTTGATTTCCGACAGTCGCCGCACCCCTTTTTCGACACCGGACATGGCCGAGAGGCCCGCTGCCACGATGACGACGATGATGATGGCGGCCTGCATCAGCTTGTCGGTGGGCAGGCCGAACACATGAGAGAGGCCCGCGTTGGCCTGCAGCACGCCGATGCCGAGGCTCGTGGCCAGGCCCAGCAGCGTGCAGACGACACCGAAGATGTCGACGCTGTGACCGAGCCAGCCTTCGGCCCGTTTTTGCCCGAAGACGGGGATCAGGGCCGAACGCAGGGCGAGTGGGAGGTTGTGGCGGTAGGAGAAATAGGCCAGCGCCATGCCGATCAGCGCGTAGATGCCCCAGCCATGCAGCCCCCAGTGCAGGAAGGTCTGTGCAAGTGCTGCTTCGGCGGCTGCCGGGGTGCTGCCCTCGCCCACGGGCGGTTGCAGGTAGTGGGTGAGCGGCTCCGACACGCCGAAGAACAGCAGGTCGATGCCGATGCCGGCGGAGAACAGCATGGCAGCCCAGGCCAGAAACGGAAAGTCGGGCTTTTCATGATCCTGCCCGAGCTTGATGTCGCCGTATTTCGACAGGCCCACGTAGGTGGCGAAGAGGCCGTAGGCGGCCACGATCAGCATGTAGTACCAGCCGAAGCGGTCGGAGACCCACGAGAGCGCGTTGCCGAGCACGGCTTCGCTGGCGGCGGGAAAGAAGAGCGTGAAGCCGATCAGGGCCAGCGTGGCCACCGCCGAGATGACGAAGACGATCCGGTTGATGGCCACCGGTTCGCGATGGGCCTCGGGGCTGACCGAGGGGGTGCTGTGCATGGGGTTCTCCTGTGTTTGTTATGGGACGACCGAGACGGGCTGGGTGACGGGTCACGTCCCTGATCGTCCTGTTGTGCCGCCCTGTTGGGCATTCGACGGTGCCGTTGCGCTAGCCGTGAGATGCTTTTGGGCACTGGCCGCGGGGGCGCCGCTGTGTGCCGGCTTCACCGATCGGAGGGCCGTGCTACAGGCGGGCCGGCTGGCCGCGAACCGGTGAGCCGTTGGCCACGTGATAGGGCACATCGAGTGCGGGCAGCGGCTGGCGGCCCCGGATGCGGTCGGCAATCTTTTCGGCGAGCATGATGGTGGTGGCGTTCAGGTTGCCGGTGATGATGTCGGGCATGATCGAGGCGTCGACGACGCGCAAGCCTTCAAGCCCGTGCACGCGGCCCTGGCCATCGACCACAGCCTCGTCGCCCATGCCCATCGCGCAGGTGCAGGAGGGGTGGTAGGCGGTTTCGGCGTGCTGGCGCACATACGCGTCCAGCTCGGCATCGCTTTGCAGGTTGTCGGTGGGGGTGATGACCTGGCCACGGAAGGCGTCGAGCGCGGGCTGGCGGAAGATCTCGCGTGTGATGCGGATGGCGGCGCGGAATTCTTCCCAGTCCTGTGGGTGGGACATGTAGTTGAAGAGGATGCTGGGGGCGTCGGCCGGGTTGGTGGAACGGAGCTTGACGCGCCCCCGGCTCAAGGAGCGCATCGAGCCGACATGGGCCTGGAAGCTGTGGGCCTTGGCAGCGTTGCGGCCGTCGTAGCGCACGGCGATGGGCAGGAAGTGGTACTGGATGTTGGGCCAGAGAAACTTGGCGTGGCTGCGGATGAAGCCGCCCGCCTCGAAGTGGTTGCTGGCGCCCAGCCCCGTGCCCTTGAAGAGCCATTCGGCGCCGATGGCTGGTTTGTTCCACCATTTCGTGGCGGGGGCGAGCGACACTGGCTGCGTGCACTCGTACTGCATGTACAGCTCCAGGTGATCCTGCAGGTTGTTGCCCACGCCGGGCAGGTGCAGCACTTCTCGCACGCCTGCTTCCTTCAGCCAGGCGCCAGGGCCGACGCCTGAGCGTTGCAGCAGCGTGGGCGAGGCGATGGCGCCGCCGCAGAGGATCACTTCGCGGCTGGCATGGGCGGTGTGGGTGTTGCCCTTTTGCTGGTAGCGGACACCCACGGCGCGGGTGCCCTCGAAAAGGATCACGTCGACGAGGGCGCGGGTCTGGATGTTGAGCGAGCTGCGATCTCGGGCCATGTCGAGGTAGCCGCGGGCGGTGGAGCTGCGCCGTCCGTTTGGGGTGACGAAGCGATCCATCGGGCCGAAGCCTTCCTGCTGGTAGCCGTTCAGGTCATCGGTGCGCGGGTAGCCGGCTTGTACGCCGGCTTCCACCATGGCCTCGAAGAGCGGGTTCACGCCGGGCTTGGCGGTGGTGACGTGGATGGGGCCATTGGCACCGTGGTAGTCGTTGGGGCCGGCATCGCGGTGTTCGGCCTTCTTGAAGTAGGGCAGGCAGTCGAGGTAGCGCCAGTCCTCCAGCCCCGGTTTGAGCGCCCAGTGATCGAAGTCCATCGCATTGCCGCGGATGTAGCACATGCCGTTGATCAGCGAGGAGCCGCCCAGTCCCTTGCCACGCCCGCAGTCCATCCGGCGGTTGTCCATGTGTGGCTCAGGGTCGGTTTTGTAGCCCCAGTTGTAGGTGGTGCCTTGCAACGGCATGGCCAGCGCAGCCGGCATCTGGGTGCGGAAATCGAAGCGATAGTCGGGCAGTCCCGCCTCCAGGAGCAGCACCGAGACGTTCGGGTCTTCGGTGAGCCGGGCGGCCAGCACGTTGCCGGCCGAGCCGGCGCCGATGATGATGTAGTCGTAGGTGTTTTTATCGGACATGGCGAATCAGGATAGGTTGGCAGGCATGGGTGGCGTGCTCAGAAAACCGAGCTGAAGTCGCCCATCTCCACTTGCACCGATTTGGTCTGGGTGTAGTGCATCAGCGTCTGGATGCCGTTTTCCCGTCCGATGCCGGATTGCTTGTAGCCCCCCACCGGCATCTGGGCGGGTGACTCGCCCCAGGTGTTGAGCCAGCAGATGCCAGCCTGGATCTGGCCGATGACGCGGTGCGCCCGCTTGATGTCGGGGGTGACGACGCCGGCAGCCAGCCCATAGGTGGTGTCGTTGGCGCGGCGGATCACCTCGTCTTCGGTCTCGTAGGCGAGGATGCTCATGACCGGGCCGAAGATCTCTTCGCGCACGATCTTCATGTCGTCGCGGCAGTCGGTGAAGATGGTGGGGGCCACGTAGGCGCCTTGCCGGAACGGGGCTTCCTCGATCCGCACGCCACCGCAGAGCAGGCGGGCACCTTCATCCTTGCCACTTTCGATGTAAGTGATCACTTTCTCCATGTGGGGGAAGGACACAAGCGGCCCGAAGTTGGTGGCCTCGTCGAGCGGATCGCCGATGCGGATGCGCCCGGCCCGTTCGACGACGGCCTTCTCGAAGCGCTCCTTCAGCGAGGTGGGCACGAACACACGGGTGCCGTTGGTGCAGACCTGGCCGCTGCTGTAGAAGTTCGCCATCAGCGCGATGTCGACGGCCAGGTTCAGGTCGGCATCGTCGAGAATGATCAGCGGTGATTTGCCGCCCAGCTCCATCGTCACGTCCTTGAGTGATGAGCTGGCGGCCGAGGCCATCACCTTCTTGCCGGTGGCCACACCGCCGGTGAAGGAGACCTTGGCGATATCGGGGTGCTGGCTCAGTGCTTCGCCTACCCGCCAGTCGCCCTGCACCACGTTGAAGAGGCCGGCCGGCGCACCCGCCTCGATGAAGATTTCGGCCAGTTTGGGCGCCGACAGTGGTGTGACCTCGCTGGGTTTGAACACCATCGCGTTGCCGGCGGCCAGTGCGGGGGCGGCTTTCCACATGGCGATCTGGATCGGGTAGTTCCAGGCGCCGATGCCGGCCACGACGCCTAGCGGTTCCTGTCGGGTGTACACGAAGCTGGTGGGGCGAAGCGGAATCTGGCGACCTTCGATGGCAACGGCCAGCCCGGCGTAATACTCGATCACATCGGCGCCCGTGACGATGTCGACGAAAAGTGTCTCGGACAGCGGCTTGCCGGTGTCCTGGCTTTCCAGACGTGCCAGTTCGTCGTTACGCTCACGCAGGAGGGCAACCGCCCGATTGAGGATGCGGGCACGCTCGACCGGGGTGAGGGCGGCCCATTCCCGTTGGGCAGCCTGGGCGCTCCGGATGGCGGCATCGAGGTCGGCCTGGGTGGCTGCCTGTACGGTGGCAAGCACCTGGCCATTGGCCGGGTTGATGCTCTGAAAAGTGTCGGCCTGGGCTTGAAGCGGCACGTACTGCCCGTTGATATAGGAAGAAAGCAGGGTCATGTCGCCTCCTGAGTTCAAATTTAGGGGATCCTCCGCCACCGGGAAGAGACATTAGTTTACGATGGGTGAATGAACCCGAGGGCTTGAGGCTCGGGAGTCCAAGTGTATTGGGGACAAACATGGACGGGAAGAAGCGCGAAGGGCACGAAGGGCAGCAGGTGTCGGGCACCACCCGATCGGTGATCGGTGTCGTGTCCGAGGTGGGGTCTGCATCGGCTGGCGAGCGGCCTGAGCCAGCGGCTTGTTCCGATGTAACGCCGCAGGCTACTGAAAACCGGGGTCAAGCAGGGAGCGGGCCAGGCGCTGGGCTGCCAGTGGGCGAGGCGAGTGGCGGTGGCTCGCCGGCGGCGGCCGTGATGCCCGAGTCCGTCACGAGGGATGAGGGGCAGGCGGAGGCGGTCAAGCCCAAAAAGAAGAAGTCGAAGAAGCGCAAGAAGGAAGAAGCGGCTGCGGCCGCTGTGGCGGGAACCGTGCTGATGGGCACGGCCAAGGGCGTGGAGACGATGTTCCGTAACGCCTTCCGTACCGAGATGGAGTTGCTGGCGCTGGCGGCCACCAAGGCCAACATCATGATCTCGCTCAACGGCTTCATCGTGTCGGCGCTGATGATTTCCGGTGCCTTCATCTTTGCTTCATCGCCCGAGTTTCTGGTGCCGGCCGTGGTGTTCATGCTGACGGCGGCGGCGTCGATCGTGTTTGCGCTGCTCTCGGCCTCGCCGGATCGGGCCAGCAGGATGCGGGAGGCCGGGCGCTGGCTGCGCGATGTGATGCGGGGGCGTGCCCGTGTGCGGGATTTCGGGCAACGGATTCGTGGCCCGCGGGCACGCTTTTTTGGCGACACGCCCAACATCCTGATCTATGAGGATCGGGTGAAGATCCCCAAGGATCGTTATTGGGAGATGATGAAGGATCTGATGGCCGATCGCGAGCAGGTCTATCAGAAGATGAGTGACGAGCTGTACTGGCTGGGGCTGATGGCGAACAAGCAGTTCAAGTTCCTGAACATGTCCTATGCCGTGTTCCGCTGGGGATTGTTGCTGTCCATGCTGGCCTTCATCGGCGTGAAGACCTTGCCTACCTTCGTGCCGGCCTTGCAGGCGGGCAAACAGGCGGCACAGTTGCGTTCGATCGGTATCAACACCTTCGAGACGGTGTATGAACCCTCGGCGGTGCAGCAGCTGGCCGATGGCCGGCTGATGGTGCTGGAGGACGAGCCGGTGCGGGCGGTGCGGCTGCTTGCCTTCACGCCCGAGGGCACGCTGCAGGAGGACGAGATGGTCGATGCACGGCTGCTTCGAGGCTTCAAGCGAAAGCTCAACGACATGGAGGCGCTGACACGGGACGACGAGGGCTATGTCTATGCGATCTCGTCCCATTCACGTACCCGTGAGGGGCGGCGTCGGCCCGATCGGGAGCGCTTCCTGCGATTCAGGATCCAGGGCAATGACGTGCGCGAGCTGACGGCTTTCGAGGGCTTGATCGATGCGCTGGAAAACTCGCCCGAGCTGACGACACTGATCCAGGCGAAGACGGGCACCCGGCTTGACTTCAAGACCACCAACATCGAGGGGCTGGCCTACGATCCGCGCACGAAGCGGCTGATGCTGGGTTTTCGGGATCCGGAGTTCAACGAGAAATCGATGATCGTCTCGATCGGCAATCCGAAGGCGATGTTCGAGGATGGTGCCAAGCCCGACTTCGTGGCGGTGAATTTCATCGACATCAAGGGCGGTGGCATCCGTTCGCTCAACTACGACCCAGTGCTGAAGGCGCTGGTGCTCACCAATGAGGTGAAGGATGAGGATGGCACGAAGTTCTCGCAGCTGTGGGTCTGGAGCGGTGACGAGAAAAGTCCGCCACGGGCCGTGCAGCTGCCCAACCTGCGGCACATGAAGAACGTGGAGGCTGTGGATTCGGTCAAGCTCAACGGGCAGCCGCGGCTGATCCTGATGAGTGACGAGGGCAATGCCGAGAAGAAGTTGTCGGCCAAGTACATGGTGGTGGATTACAACGACATTTGAGGCTTGGCCCGGCAGGTGGTGGTGCCGGGGCCATCACGGGGACGCACAAGTCCACGACAGGCGCTATTCATCCATCGCCTGTTTGGCCCGAATGCAGGCCGTTCTTGTTGGCAGACACGGCGTACAATGCGGGCGTATCATCCGGCGCGCGTCATCCTTGCACTCGTGCATGAAGCTTGTTTGATTGACTTGGTGGCAGCGCCACCGAGTCGGGTTTCCGACACGCGCCGATAGCCGGCATGGCTGGAGCCGGCTTGTGGCCGACCTGTGGCCGACATTCTTTGGCCGCGCACAGGCATATATATATGCGCCTGATGCCCCTCGTGCCCGGTGTCTTGTCCAGGCAGGAGGGGTCAGGCGGCTTTTCATCATTCATCTTGAGACGAGACACACCATGAAATTCGTTCCTGCTGTGCTGGCGGCTGCAGTCGCCCTGTCGGCTTCGGCCATCGTGCATGCCCGTCCTTGGGCCGACATCCAGAAAAGTGGCACGCTGATTGCTGCCACCGGGGGCGATCTGAAGCCCTTCAACTACTTCGAGGGCAAGAAGCTGACGGGCTTCGAGGTGGAGCTGACCGAGGCCATTGCGGCCAAGATGGGTCTGAAGGTGGACTGGAAGGTGCTGAGTTTCGATTCGCTCCTGGCCGGGCTTCAGCGTGACCGTTGGGATCTGGCCATTTCCTCGCATGGCGTGACGGAGGAGCGGGCCAAGGTGGTCGATTTTTCTGACAATCACTACTGTGGTGGCGCCACCATCGTGGCCAAAGACCCGGCCATCAGCAAGAAGAGCGATCTGGCCGGCAAGACGGTGGCGGTGCAGACGGGCACCACCTTCCTCGCCGCCATGCAGCAGGACAAGTCGATCGGCTCGGTGAAGAATTTCCCGCAGGATCGGGATGCCCGTGCCGCCGTCGTGAGTGGCCGGGCCGATGCCTGGGTGACGGACAAGTTCGTGGCGCTGGAGGCGATCAAGCTGGTGCCCGAGGCCGGGCTGAAGATGGGGGAGCAGCTCTTCGTCGAGCGGATGGGGGCTGCCGTGGGCAAGGGCAACACCGAGCTGCTGGCCGCTTTCAACAAGGGGCTGGCCGAGGTGATGGCCGATGGCACCTACGAGAAGATCTCGAAGAAGTATTTCGACGCCGACATCCGTTGCCAGGCCGAGTGAGGCGCGGTGCCTTCCCTGATCACGCACTGATTCCGTGCCCCCGTCACCATGATTGATCTCTTTGCGAAATGGCCGGCGGGCTGGTCTCGTCAGGCGCGCAGCTCGCTTGCGATTGCGCTCGGCATGGCGCTCCTGATGCTGGTGCTGTCCTTCATCGACGTGCCGCTGGCACATCTGCCCGAGCCGATCGGGTCGAGTGCCGAGCAGTTTGCCGAGGGCAGCCGTACCACGGTGATGCTGACGCTGGTGTCCGGGGTGTTCGGCCTGTTGTTGGGGGTGCTGGGGGCATTGGGGCGCTTGTCCCGCGTGCCGCCGCTGCGCTGGCTTGCCTCCTTCTACATCTGGGTGATCCGGGGCACGCCGCTGCTGGTGCAGGTGCTCTTCGTGTTTCTGGCCTTGCCGGAGTTGGCGCCGTGGCTGAAGCTGAGTGATTTCAGCTCGGCCTGCGTCGCGCTGGCCTTCAATGCCGGGGCGTACAACGCCGAGGCCATCCGCGCGGGTCTGTTGGCCGTCCCGAAGGGGCAGACCGAGGCCGCGCGTTCGTTGGGCCTCTCGAAGTGGTACACCTTCAAGGACGTGGTGTTTCCGCAGGCGTTCAAGATCAGCCTGCCGGCCCTCGTCAACAACTTCATTGCGCTCCTGAAGGATTCTTCGCTTGCCTACGCCATTGGCGTGGTGGAGCTGACGAACGTGGCCAATCGCATCCAGTCGGCCACCTTCCAGCCCATTCCGGCGCTGTTGACGGCGGCCGTCATCTACCTGGTGCTGACCACGGTGCTCACACAGATTTCGACGGCGGTGGAGCACCGGATGGATGTGGAGGATCGGCGGGCATGAGTGAGCGGGAAAAGCCGAGCGGCAAGCAGAAGCCGCTCATCATCGTGCGCGATGTCTGCAAGGCTTTTGGCGCGCATCAGGTGCTGAAGGACGTGAGCGCCGATTTCATGGCGGGTGAGGTGGCCGTGATCGTCGGCAGCTCCGGTTCGGGCAAGAGCACCTTCTTGCGGATGCTGAACCGGCTGGAGACGCATGACAGCGGGCGGATCACCATCGATGGCATCGAGGTGGACGACAACCGTCAGCACCTGGATGAGCTGCGAAAGGAAGTCGGCATGGTCTTTCAGCAGTTCAACCTGTTTTCTCACCTGACGGTGCTGGAAAACCTGACGCTTGCCCCGCGCCGTGTGCGAAAGCTCTCCAAGGCCGAGGCAGAGGCGCGGGCGATGGGCCTGCTCAAGCGCGTGGGCTTGGCCGAGCACGCCCATAAATACCCGTTTGCCCTCTCAGGCGGCCAGCAGCAGCGCGTGGCCATTGCCCGTGCGCTCGCCATGCAGCCCCGCGTGATGCTCTTTGATGAGCCAACCTCGGCGCTTGACCCCGAAATGGTGCAGGAAGTGCTGGACGTGATGCGCCAGCTGGCCGCGAGCGGCATGACGATGCTCGTCGTTACCCACGAGATGGGCTTTGCCCGCGAAGTGGCCGACCGCGTGATGTTCTTCGACGAGGGCCGCATCGCCTTTCAGGCGCCACCGGCCGAGTTCTTCGGCTGTCAGCACGACAACGCGCGGGTGAAAGGCTTTCTCAGCCGCGTGATGAGTCATTGAGGTGGGGCGGCTGGCGTCTGCCCATCCAGGCGAGCCAGAATGGCCAGGGCCAGCGCCGGGTCGCCTTGAGCCGCCATCGCCCGAAAGCGCGCCTCGGCATCAAAGGCCGCAATGGCCTGCACGCTCAATTCTTCGACCAGCTTGTTCACGCTCAGTCCCCGGCTTTTGGCCAGTGATTTCAGGCGTTGCGCCGTGTCGTCCGGCAGGCGGATGGTGAGAGTGTGCATGGGCGTCTCCTGTCGCAGGGCACAGCCTATGCTACCCGCCGCCACTTGGCCATCAAGCCTAACAACAAACAGGGTAGCGCGGTGCCGATGGCCAGCGAGGGGATGTCCATCGAGATGAATTTGGCGCTCATGCCATACAGGGTACTCGCCACGATCTGCATGAAGAAAAAGAGGCTGGCCAGCATGCCGGGATGGCGGGCGGGGATGTTGAGCAGCCCCGCCTGAGTGGCCGGCACGATGATGCCCACAGAGAGCATGATGCCGAACATCGGTGCGCCAAGGCTGAGGGCAGCATCAGGCCATAGGTGGGCGAGGATGATCATCAGCAGGCCACACGCGGCGGCCAGCCCGCTTGCCGTCTTCAGCAGCCGGTGCAGTCCCAGGCGCGGCATGCCCAAGCGCGTCAGTTGCGTGCCGATGACGAAGCCTGCCGTGATGAGGCCTAGCATCAGCCCGTATTGGCTACCGGAGAGCCGTTGTTCGGCCTGCATCGGATACGCCGAATTGGCGAGAAAGAAAATCTGGCTCATCGAGATCAGACTGATGGCGAGCGCGTAGTGGCAGAAGGCCGGGTTTCTGGCTTCACTCAGTGTTTGACGAATCTGCTGGGCTGGGGGTTCCTGCGGCGGGCTGGTTGAGGGCTGGTTGCCGGGCGGCTGCGCAGGGATGCCGACGGCGCTTGCCGCCACGTTTGCCGTTTTTGGATCGGGAACGTGTCGCCAGAACAGCACAAAACTCACCAGGCCGATGAGCGCCTGCACGAGGAAGATGGCGGGCCAGTGGGTCACGAGCAGGATGGTGCCGCCAGCCAACGGAGCAAGGGCTGGCGTCAGTGCCACGACGAGGGCGAGCGTCGTGATGATGCCCACCTGCTGGCTGTCGGGGTAGAGCTGCTTGGCGAGCAGCCGGGCGATGACCGTGATGCCACCAATGCTGGCGGCCTGGATGAAACGCAGCACGAGCAATGCGCCAAGTCCGGGGGCCACGAGGGCGAGCAGGGAGCAGAGGCAGAAGAGGGCGCTGCCGAAGAGATGAACCCGACGGGCGCCAAAGCGGTCGGCCAACGTGCCACTGAAGAGGACGGCCACCGCATAGCCCACCAGATACACGGTGATGACGAAGGGTTGCGAGCTGCCGTCGATGTTCAGTGATGCGCCCAGTTGCGGCAAGGCCGGCACGATCATGTTCATGCCGAGCTGCGGGACGGTGGCAGCGAGGAGCAGGGCGGTGGTGAGGGCTGAGGGGCGGCGCTTCATCCTTCAAATGAACGTGCTGGCTGGTGACGCGGTGTCTTGAGCATCGCGGGTGGCAGGGATGTCGGCCTGTATTCTGGCATGGCCGTTCTGTGCCGGGTTCAGGGATTTTCTGGGTCTGAGGCCGTTTCGGAGGGGCGAAATCTGGCGTCAAAACCCCTCTGCCCGCGCCAGATCCTGCTGCACTCGCACCGCATCGTCGCGGATCTGGATGGCGATGGCGGTGGCGGCGTCGAGCCGGCGCAGCATCCAGGGGCTGATGTCGTGCTCGAAGGGGTCGGGCAGCACGATGCGCTCGGCCACGGTGCCAGCGGGGCCGGCGTCGGTGGCGAGCGGGCTGGCGATGGGCATGGTGCCGATCTTGTGCTCGATGCGCTCGGTGGTGCGGGTGAGTGCTTCGCTGATCTCGTCGGCGTTCAGGCGGTCACGCCGCAGCACGAGCATCGATTTGATGGCGCTCAGCTGTGCCAGAAACTGGTAGCAGTGCAGTTGCAGGTATTGCAGCGCCTCGATGGGGGGGCGCACGGCTCGTGGCTCGGACAGCGACCGTTGGGTGGCCTGCACGAGGGCCGAGAGGCTGTCGAAGGCTTCGCGCCGTGCGAGCCGCCAGGCCAGTTCGGGGGTGTTTTCGACGGCGGAAAGCTGTTGGGGATCGAGGGCGAGGCGGGCATGGCGGGCCTGGGCTTCGAGCGTGCGCTTCACGAGGGCCGGAATCTGGCCACGCTCCCAGGAGGGCAGCACGTAGCAGAAGGCCCAGGCGACGACGGCGCCGAGCAGGGTGTCGGCAAAGCGCTCCATCAGCGTGAAGGTGGTGTGATGGTCGTCGAGGCTGACAAGATGCACCTGAATGAGGCCCAGCACGGTGCCGGCCACCGAGGTGAGCAGGTAGCGACGCTGAGAAAAGCTGTGCGAGATGCCTTGCGAGAGCATCATCACGACGAGCAGCAGCGTCATGCCAGGGTTGAAGGAGAGCAGGCCCATCGCGAGGAGGCAGCCGACGAGGGTGCCGGCCACGCGCTGGTCGCGTCGCTCGATGGTCTGCGAGAGACTGCCCCGCAGCACGACGGCGATGGTGAGCAGGATCCAGTAATCATGCGCGCCCCACGGCATGGCCAGTGCGATGGCATAGCCGGTGCCCATGGCGAGCGCGGCGCGGATGGCGTGTCGAAGCTGGGGCGTTTTCCAGCCCCAGAGGGCGAGGAAGGGGCGAATCGACCAGGTGGTGGGGCTGACGAACATCTGCCAGTTGGCGCGCACGACGGCGAGGTCGGGCATCAGTTCACCACGGGCGGTGCGTGAGAGCCGCAGGATTTCGTCGTTGATGTGGCCGATGCGGTGAGCGAGTCCGCGGATCAGCATCGAGGGCGAGGGGCCAAGGGCCAGCAGGCTGTCGTTCTCGGGGTCGGGCAGTGAGCGGATGGTGGCGATGCGGGTGCGCCGGTCGGCCGATGGCCGGGGCTTCAGGCCGAAGAGCAGCGCATCGGCCATGTTGTCGACTTCGTCGGCCATCTCGTCCAGCATGGCCCGGATGCGGGTGAGGGCGTGGCGGTGGCGGGCATGCAGGCACAGGTTGTCCAGATCCAGTTCGCTGGCGAGCAGCGTGTCGCGAATGTCGATGACGATGACGAGCATGCCGGCGATGCGCTGGCGGTAAGCCGTGCGCGGGGATTCGAGCACGATGTCGCGCGCGGCCTGCATCTGTTCGGCCAGCGTGGCCTGGGCACGCAGCAGTTTTTCTTGCAAGCGGGTGGTGTCGTCGGTGCCGGGTTTGGTCTGGTGGCGGAACAGCTGCGCTTCGGTACGGATCAGCTCGGCGAGTGATATCAGCACATCGGCCATCAGGAGCGCCCGGTAGCGGCCATTCAACAGCAGGTTGGTGAGGGTGGCCCACAGCACGTAGAGGCCGGCGCCCAGACCGAAGTAGGCCGTGCTTTGCAGCGGCGTGACCGGTACGTGCTCCTGTCGGCCCACGGCGAGCGACAGGATGACGGTGAACATCATGCCCATGGCGATCGAGATGCCGCGTTTTCCCCAGGCCATGGCGAGGAAGGCGACGAAGGAGAAGGCCGTGAGCATGAGGCCGACTTCCACCGGATGCTGCGCGAGCCGCTGGATGCCATAGAAGAGGGGCAGGCCGATGAGGACGGCCGGTAGCATCTGCTTGAATTTGCCACGGCGGGGCGCGGGTGTGTCGGGCGGGGTGGCCGAGACGACGCCGATGCTGGCGACCGAGGCGGCGAAGGGGCCGAGCCAGTAACCCACGCCGAAGGAGATCAGCAGCAACCCGAGGCCGGAGGTGATGCCGTTGAGCGCGAAATGGCCGAGCGTGTTGCGCAACAGCGCATGAAGTCTGGGCGAGAGATTGGGCTTGGGCATCAATCGAGCAGGGCGAAGGCTTTGGCCAGCGCGTCGCTGCTCTGCGGGCGGATGATGCGGGCGATTTCCTGCCCATCCTTCAGCAGGATCAGGGTGGGCCAGAGCTTGACGCCAAAGGAGCGTCCAAGCGGTCGGCCTCGACCATCCTCGATCTTGAGGTGAGTGAGTGCTTGCTGATCAGTGAGCGCCTGGCGAATGTGAGGCTGGGCTGCCTGGCAGTGCGGGCAGCTGTCGATCCCAAATTCTAGAAGCCAGACGCCCGGCTTGGTGTCGAGTTCGGCCCGCGTCAGCGTCTCGGGCAGATAGGCGGCGGTTTGAGCAGACATGCTGTTATTGTGGCAGCATCGGCGTTGTTTGTTGACCTGTTCTGTTGACTGGACGCTGACGGGGGCATTGCTTTCGGGATCGGCAAAGACTCGGCCGACACCGGGACTGGTGTTGATGGCCCGAGGGCAGTGGCCGGCTGCGTGCTTGCCGCCAGCCAGCAGAGGCAATCGTGAAAGAGGCAGATGAGAGAGGGAGAGCCAGGATGATGGCCGTGACGACAGTGTTTCAGGAACCACCGGCCGGCCAGGCGCGGCAGCTGTTCTTGTTGTTTCCCGATGCAGGGCAGCCGTCGGCAGCGCTGGCCAGCATGGCGGCCCGGCTGGGCGAGGCATTTCCACAGGCGGCCATCGTCGGTGTGCAGGGGCCGTTTCCCGAAGGCGAAGGCGGTCACTGGCTGATGCTGCCACCCGAGGCCATCGAGTCGGCGGCGTCGCGCTCGCAGGTGGGGGTGGCGAGGCTGGGCGAGCTGCATGATGTGACGCTCGATGAGGCCGTGGCTGAGGCCCTACCGGTGTTCATCCGGGAGGTGCGGGCTTGCCAGCGCACTTATCAGGTGCCACCCGAGGCCACAGCCCTGTTGGGCGTGGGCGAAGGGGCGACGGTAGCCTTGTCGGTTGCGCTTTGTCGTGGTGAGCCGCCGATTTGCGGGCGCGTGACGGCCATCGGCAGCCGCTATGCACCGCTGGATCGACCGGTGCCGGCCAATTTGTTGATTCATTTGCTGCACGGCAAGCACAATCCGGCCATCCATTTTTCACACACGGTGCGGGCGGCCGAGTCGTTGGTGCGGCTGGACGCGGACATCACGGCCGATGTGGTGCCGCATGAAACGCATGAGCTCAGTACCGAGCTGGAGGATTGGGTGCTGAAGCGGCTGCAAACCCAGGTGCCTCGTCATGTGTGGGAGGCCGCGATGAAACAGGCCGATCAGGGGCAGAATGAGGATGAATGAGGGGATGACAGTGCGTTGTCGTGGGTGACGGTGGGGATGCCGGGGCGTGTTCGTCAGGACGCACCACGGCATCTGATGCACTGAGGAGCATGGCGTTTGATCGGTGTCATCCGAAGCGCCGGGGAGGCCCGGCCCAGGCGCGCATGGCTTGGGGCTGTTGGCGTCATGCCCGGAGCATGCGCCGGCATGAGGACGATGGAGGCACCGGGTCGTGCATGACCGGTGCCGGGTGGCATCTGGCCGGGATTTATTCGCCCGAGCCGTTGCCCATGGCCGATTGCAGATAGTTCTGCAGGCCGAGTTTCTCGACCAGTTCCTGCTGGGTTTCGATCCAGTCGATGTGCTCTTCGGTGTCTTCGAGGATTTGCTGGAAGAGTGCGCGGGAGACGAAGTCGCCCGCCTGTTCACACAGGGCGATCGAGGCTTTGACGTGGGCATGAGCACCGCGCTCCAGGGCCACATCGGCGGCGAAGATTTCGGTGACGTTCTCACCGATGTTCAGTTTGTGCAGTGCTTGCAGGTTGGGCAGGCCGTCCAGCATCAGGATACGGTCGACCAGCATGTCGGCGTGCTTCATTTCGCCGATGGATTCTTCGTAGATCTTCTTGCCCAGACCGTCCAGACCCCAGTGGCCGCACAGACGGGCATGGAGGAAATACTGGTTGATGGCGGTCAGCTCGTTGGTGAGCTGCTTGTTCAGGGCTTCGATGACGGCTTTGTCGCCTTTCATGGCAGATACCTCAGGTTCGTTGAGTCAATGGGCCAAGAGCCTATTCAGACGGGTCTTGGCGTGCGTGATTTGGGAAAGCGACGGATTCTAGTCACTAACGCACGCAGTGTATAGACGCAACAAAGCCTTGGGTTATCAAAAACCCAATGATGGTATCAACCTGTGACTTTCACGAAAAAAGCCCAAGTCGATGATGCCGACCCCCGGTGATGAGGTGATCAGGCGCTGAGTTCGAGGTGTTGTGTACGGCTGGCCAGCTGGCCCGGCAGGGGCATGATCGGAATGATGTTGTCCTCCGTCTTGTGGGCATCCAGCATGGCACGAGCCTGCGGAATACACTTGCCACAGCAGGTGCCCAGGCCGGTGGCTTGGCGAACGCTCTTCAGACAGCAGCTGCCACAGCTGGCCAGTGCGGCCAGATCGCTTTCCCGAATGTTGAAGCAGTTGCAGACGACCATGAGCGTAAGACCAATAAGTGGTGTTGGAAGTCCAATGGGATTGATTTGCATTTGATCAAAAATGCCGCCTGTTTGCAAGTGTTGGCCGACGGGTTGTGGGGGATGCACGATGGTTTGGGGGAAAACCCTGACCAACAAAAAAGCCACGCCAGCACTGAGTGCTGGGTGGCTTGGGGTGTCGAGGCGCTTTTTTCGCCCGGACGGCAGATGGTCTGGGGCCGCGGTGATCTGACTGGGCTGTCAGGTGCGGCCCTTGTGCGTGACGGTGCTTTCTGCCCCATGGCTTCAACCAGGGGGCTGGCCATGTCAGCGAGGTGCGTAGGCCACTCCGAACATGAAGGTGCGGGGTTGTTGGTTGTAGAACTTCACCGTGCTGTAGTTGCGGTTGCCAAGGTTGTAGACATCGGCATAGATGGTCAGCTCGTTCGTGGCCCGGTAGGCGCCGCGGAGGTTCACGAGGGTGTGGGCACCCACGCGCTCGCGGTTGGCTTCATCCGAGAACTGGCGGCTGTTCAGCACGAGGTCGGCCCCCACGCTGTACTCGCCAAAGCCGTAATCGACGCTGCCGGTGATCTGGCGCTTAGAGACATTGGGCAGCTCGCGGCCGGTCTGCTTGTTTTGTGGCTTGAGCAGGTCGAGGTTGGCACGCCAGCTCAGGCCGTTGAACTCGTCATCCGGGTGTGTGTCATGCGCGAGGGTGATGGCCAGGCCACGGATGCGTGCATTGCCCACGTTGACGGTGCTGCAGTCGTTGGCGGCGCCGGTACAGGCACCGACGCTCGTCAGGCGCTCACTGATGTTGCTCTGGTAGACCATGGCTCGGCCCGAGACGTTGGCGTTGGGCTGCCAGTACACGCCGCCTTCGATCGTCTTGTCGCGCTCCATCTTGAGCCGGTTGTTCGCGGGTGAGCGGTAATAGTCGGCCAGATCGGGTGCGCGGTAGCCTCGGCTCAGGCTGCCCACCAGGCGGGTGCTGTGGTCGAGCTGGTAGCCGTAGCCGAAGTTGTAGCTGGTGGCGCCGGCATACTGGTTGCTCTTGTCGAAGCGCAGCGAGGCGTTGTAGTGGTGCTGCTCGCGCTGCCCGTCGATGGTGCCGCCGATCACGTTGGTCGAGCGGTGTGGGGCGCGAAAGCCTACGGTGTCATGCCGTTCTTCGAGGCGTTCGACGGCCAGACGCCCACGCAGGTTCGGCGCCAGCGTGTGGTTCAGGCCCAAGCCATATTCGCGCAGGCGGTTCTTGACGAAGCTGCCGGCGTTGGCTGTGTTGTAGGTGTGGTTGGTGGTGCTTTGCGAAATCTTGGCATCCAGGTGCGAGTCGGCCGACAGCTCGTGTGTGGCTTTGGTGCCGATGACTTCCAGCCGCTTTTTGGCACGACGGCCATCACCCACGGCATCGAAATCCGCGTTCACGGTGTTGCGCATGGCCAGGAAGGTGACGTGGGTGTTGGTGGGCAATCTGGCGTCGAGACGGCCCGAGACGTTTTCACGTTTCCAGGCATCTTCGTCGTTCTGATGGCCGGGGAAGTCGCGGGTGGTCACATCGAAGCCATCGCCCACTTCGCGGCCGAACTCCACCCGTCCGGTGACTTGTTCGTTGCCGCCGGCTGCTCGCCCGCGCATCTGCATGTAGCCTCGACCACCAATACCGGCTTCACCGCTGTAATGCGGGTTGGCGCTGGCTCGCTCGGACAGCAGGTGCACCACGCCACCGGCTGAGTTCGGGCCGTAGACGCCGGAGCCGGCGGTGCGCAGGATTTCGGTGCGGCTGCCGTAGGTGAGCGGCAGCAGCGAGAAATCGGTGCCGCTGGAGGTGGTGACACGGAAGCCGTCGATCAGCACCAGCGTGTCGCGTGGGCTGTGGCCGCGGATGCCAAGACCGGCGTCGGAGCCTGGGGTGCCTTGCGAGAAGGTCTGCACGCTGCCCAGGGTCTGGAAGGGCGTGAGCTGGCTCAGGTTGCCGGTTGCACGCTTGGTGGGTAGGACGACCACGTCCGGCAGCAGCTGATCGGCCGGGGTGGGCAACTGGTTGGCGGTGACGACGAGCGGTGCCTCGCCTGCGGCCTGCTGTTGCGTGGCGAGCGGCTTGGCCGGGGTGCGCGGGCTTTTCTGTTGGGCAAGAGCGACCGAGGTCGTGCCCATCGTGAACGCGGCCAGGACACTGGCGGCACAGACAGTACGCGAAAACATCTCAGACTCCGTAAGTAGGTTGTTTTCAAGTATATCTGCCGTTCATCGGCTGATGAACGGTCGGTGCCGGCTGCTTTCGTTCACGCCGGGCAATGGCGTGCAAGGCAGGCGTGATGCTGCTGTGCAGCGAGCCGCGTGCTGAACAGACAGGCCCATGGGGGCTGTCGAGGCGGATTGCGGGCTTGGGGCGGGCTTCAGGGGATTTGGCTGGTTAGCGGCACGGAGAGCTTCAGTGGGCGCAGTGCATCGGCGGCGGCGTGCCAGATGGTGTTTTCCTGGGGCCAGGGATCGTGTTGTAAAAGTGAGACGTTTGGGCCGCGAGCGCCGTACCGGCGGCTGTCGGTAGGGCCGAGGATGGAGATCAGGGGGGCGCCGACGGCAGCGGCGAGGTGGCCGGGGCCGGTGTCGTTGGCGATCACCAGACTGGCGCGTGCCATGACGGCAGCGTATACATCGAGGCTGGCGTTTTCCAGCGAGATGGCGTCCGGGTAGTTGAGCCGGGCATGACTGCTTTCCGCGCCAGGGCCGGGCAGGATCACGACGGGCAGGTGGCGTGAGAGCCGCCGACACAGTTCGGGAAAACCGGGCCAGGCTTTGCTCGCGCCCTTCAGCGTGCCGGTGGCGAAGGGTACGAGGCACACGAAGGGTGGGCGTGCGGATGGATCGGCCATGCTGGCCAGGCGGTGCTGGGCCAGCCGCGAGAGCGCGTTCTGCTGCGCTTCAAGGCTCAGGGGCAGGCGAGGGACGGGGCAGGCTGGTAGGGCCTCAGGGGGGCTTTGATGCTGGGCGCTGAAGGGGCGCTCGTTGCGGATGGGGGCCAGGGGGTGGGCAAGCAGCCAGAAACGCTCGCTTTCGTGCACCATGTCGGTGGGCTGGGGGTGAGCATGGCGCAACAGCCAGCCGCGCCCGTCCTGCCGATAGCCGATGCTTTTCAAGCCCGCCAGCCGTGCTTCGAGAGCGCTGGAGAAGGAGTTGGTGAGCAGCAGCGTGTTGAGCCGCTGGTTGAAGCCGGGATCCTGGCTGCGGGCTTTCTGACGCAGCCGGCGCAAGAGGTTGACGCGGGCGCGCAGACCGTTGGGCAACTGGTGGACGCGCCAGTGAGTGCCGGCCAGCAGGGCGGAGGCCCAGCCCTTGCCGACCAGTTCGAGCTGATAGCCACGTTGATGAAGATGCCACAGGGTCGGCAGACTCATGACGACATCGCCGACCCAGTTCGGAAGTCGAACGATGAGGGGCCGCATTTAGGGATAATCCTGTGTAATGATGCCCGGATCGCCGATCATCCTGGCTGGCTGGCTGGCTGGCCTGAGCAGATCTGACCAGAGCAGACCACACCACACCAGTCGACATCAGACCACAACGGATCTGAGCTGATCGGCTTCGGTCTGGCCAGGGTTTGGCCTCGCAGCTGTGCATGGCGTGGCCGTGCTCAGGCCAGGATGCTTTGGCAATCCGGGAATGGTTCGACATTATGGAGTGAAAACGCATGCAGGGTGGACAAGAACAGAGCGGGCGTCGTGTGCTGGATGGTGCGGCCGTGATTGCCTTTCATCAGCAGTGTCTGGCGGCCGAGGGATGGCCGAAGGCCGGGCTTGATGCGGCCGGGCGCAGTCTGGATCAGGCGCCGGCAGCCGAAGACACCGATGCACTCTTGTGGCACTGGGTGGGCAACAATCACCGCTTCAACAGCCTGTTGTGGGATGAAGAAGATCTGGCACGTCGGACGCAGGTTTCCAGTGAGGAAATCGCGGGCAACAAGCGTGCCATCGATGGCTACAACCAGAAGCGCAATGACGCCACCGAGCGTGTGGACGAGCTGTTGTTGCTGGCCCTGGGGCTGGTCGATCCGGCCTCGGTGGGGGGCGATGCGCCGGTGAGCCTGGCGGCGCCTGATGCCCGGATGAACAGCGAGACGGCGGGCAGCATCATCGACCGGATGTCGATCATGGCGTTGAAGGTGAAGGCGATGAAGGCGCAGACCGAGCGCAACGATGTGGACGAGGCGCATCGCGAATCGTCGCGCGCACGTTTGGCGCGTCTGGAGACTCAGCGTGATGATCTGGCTGCTTGCCTTGATCAGCTGATGGCAGACTGCCGGGCCGGCAAAGCGTATTTCAAGGTCTATCGCCAGTTCAAGATGTACAACGACCCGGCTTTCAACCCGGCGCTGGTGGCTGAGCGCGGGGCTTGATTTCTTGTCAACAGAGCCACGGGCCGAGTGCGGCCTGCCATTGCGCCAGTTTCTGGGCAAAGCGCAGGCTGGCGTGAGCCGGGCTGGTGGAGGGCAGTACGGCCGTCTGGTAGCCGAGGGCGCGGAAGATGGTCTGCTCGCGGGCTGCGCGCTGGCCGTTGAAACCGATCAGTTGCAGCTCGGGCAGTTGTGCGAGCAGTGGCTGGAAGGCATTGAGGGTGGCGTCGCGGATCTGGCTGTCGAGGCTGCCTTGTCGTCGGCAGTGGCCGACGGTATCCCAGAGGGCGATGCGATGGTGCTTCAGGGCATCGAGGCGCTCGGCATAGGGCATCTCGGGTAGGGGCGTGCCGAGCAGGGCCCCCAGTATCGGCCAGAATTGGTTGCGGGGATGTGCGTAGTAGGCATGGGCCTTCAACGAGGCTGTGCCGGGAAAGCTGCCCAGAAGCAGGATACGGGCGTCGGCCTGCCAGACCGGGGGGAAGCCATGTTGAGCGGGCTGGGTTGCTGCTTCTGTAGATGGCAGAGCGTCTGGGGGCATCATGGTGAGCGGGTGGCGTCAAATGGTAGGGACAGTGCTGCCAGAGGGGCTTGTCTGACGTGGCGATGCGTTCATGCTCATGTCGAGTGACCGAGTGACCGAGTGCCCGAGTGGCTGGATGTCTGGATGTGGGCCCGTGGCTTCACACAGTGATGAGCTATTGTCATCTGTGTGCCCTGTGCCTTGGGATGCGAGGGAGGTAACGGGTCGTGACAGATGGCAACGGCTGCGGGTGCGCGGTTTGGGGGCCGTTAGAATCGCCCGGCCTGCTTGCGCGTTGATCCACGCATGCGCCCGGTGTGGTGCGGATGCCGTACAGGCTTGCCGGGTAGGGGGCGATTGTGGCTCACTGAAAGAGATTGTGGCTCACTGCATGATGATGGCGCCAGCAAGTATGGGCCTGATAGAGAAAGGGCCCCAAGCTTCTGGAGTGTTTTTGCGTTTGGGGGTGGGCAGGGGTCAGTCGGTTATTACCTCTGGCTGGCTTGACGCTGGCCTGATCGGTATGGGTTCGGCCAGTGGCCTGAATGGCCGGCGGACTTGCGGGTCGATAGGAGCGCCCGGCAGGGTGCCAATAGGGTCGATGGAATGTTTGATAAGGTGATCTTTGCCGGTGGGGGCCATCGTTGCTGGTGGCAGGCCGGGTTCTGGGAAGTGTTGCGTGCCGAGATCGAGCTGCGCCCGCGAGTGATCGGCGCGGTGTCGACCGGGGCATTCATGGCGTGTCTGGTGCATGCCAACGACAGTCGTCGGGCGCTGGCCTGGTATGAGCGCGAGTTGGCCGGGGTCCGAACCAACCTGGCCTGGACGAACCTGTTCAAACGGGGTGAGCCGCTTTTTCGCCAGGGGGGCATTTACCGCAAGGCGCTGCGTGCCCTGCTGGGCGCCGAGCATTACCGGGAGCTGATGTGGCAGGCGCCGGAAATTCGTGTGCTGTATGCGTTGCCACCGGCTGGCACGACGGATCGACAGCTGGCCTGGCATGGTTGGCGCGTCTATCGTCGGGATGCAAGCCTCACGCCACAGCCGATGCACCGTGGTGGCGAAGAGGGGGGTGGCGCCGTGTTTCGTGAAGGGGTCAAACGCCTGCAGGATTGCCGCACCGAACGGGACATGGTCGAGCTGCTTTATGCGTCAAGCTGCCTGCCACCGATGATGGCGCCAAGCGAACTGGACGGTGAGCTGGTGCTCAATGGGGAGATGATCGATCCGGTGCCGGTCAGGCTGGTGTCGGATGTGCCTGGGCCGACCCTGGTGCTGACGACGCGTCGCTATACAAAGAAAACTCCCGTTTTTGCGGCCAATGGTTGCCTGTATGTACAGCCTTCTTCCCCCGTGGCCGCATCGGGCTGGGATTTCACGGCACCGAAGCGCTTTCTCAAAACCTATGAGCAGGGCAGGCAGGATGCCGAAGCCTTTCTGAAGCTCTTTGGTCTGGGGGCTTTCCGCCAGGAAGCCCACTTCGGTGGTGCTTTGCTCGCCGGTGCTGCCTGGCCGGGTGAGGCGGCTGCCTCGACCAGGCTGGCCAGTGGGGCTGCGCCGCTGGCTCCCTTGTCTGCCGAGGCGGGGGGCGTGGCGACCGGGTTGCCCACGGGCACGGAGATCGGGGACACGGTACCGGTGGTCGACGATGTGCTCGACCTATCGGCCGGTGAGGGCAGGCCAGCCACGTTCAGTGTGAGCGGCACCTTGGTGACGGACATGGCCACAGAGGTGGGCGTTGATCAAGCTCACCCTGACAAGCCTGTTGCCTCCGCGGAGGCAGCGGGCCGAGTGGCAGCACCTGAGCCGGTTGCCATGCCTGGCGATGAGGCGCGCGTAGCGGGTGATGCCTTGCCCGCTACCGTGCGGCCAGCAGACGATGAGGACTTTCAGCATACGCTGGGCGAGCTGAGCGACAAGCTCTTTGAAAAGGGTCGGCGCAGCGCCAGTCTTCGCTCAAGTGGCTAGCGCGTGTCATGCACTGATTCGTCCCCGCGAAAGCCCCTCTGGGCGTGCATGACACGCTCTGAATATTGAATATTGAATGCTGCATTCAGAATATCGGAACCGAGCGATGCCTGTAGACGCTTTCCAGCCAGCTTTCAGTCAGTTCGTTTGCTTTCAGTCCGCCCGGCGGGCAGCCATCCAGAGCACGCCCCCCAATAGCATCAGCAACCAGGCCAATACGGTCGCGGTGATGGAGACCCGCAAAATGGCGGGTGCGCTGAGGAGCAGGCCAGCCGCGAGCAGATAGCGGGCGGTGGCTGAGGTGCGTTGAGCAGGAGAAGGGGTGAGATCGGCCATCAGCGTACTGAGCTTCGGAAAGCCTGATTGCCTGCGGCAGGTTGCCGATGGGCGTCAGGCGTTGGGCCTTGGATGCCCTTCGGCGGGACGCTTGCTGGTAGGCCTCGACGGCGGTGGGCAAACAGCAAGAGAAAAATGCCAAGAGCGAAAAACGGGGGAGCGAACCGTCTGGTGTCATCGCAGCGCGTTCGGTCGGGGCAGAGGAGGGGCAGCTGCCAGCTTCCGAACGGTGGCCTGTGGGCTGTTCGTGCACAGGTCGATGACTGCGACCGAACGACAGCAGTCGGCGGCAGGAAGTGATGGCGCGCCCGGCACGAATCGAACGTGCGACCCTTGGCTTCGGAGGCCAATACTCTATCCCCTGAGCTACGGGCGCGTTGAGCCTTGAGAGAATACAGCTTTTCTGGGCGTTCGTCCAGCGGTTGGCAGGCATCTCCGGCAGGCTGATCCAGGTTGCCGATGGCAGAAGCGCTTTGGCCTTCGAGGGGCGGGATGTGTCAGGGCGAGGGACGGGCTGCGTCAACTCAGGTCTCAGGGCTTGCCCGAAGGTTGCAGAAGGTGGATGACAGGTCTCCCGGTTGGCGGGTGTAGCAGCTAGAATTACCCTATCGGATACAGGGGCTTGTGCGCCCTGTGCTCAACGTTTCCCCATCAGACAACGCAGCTATACCTATATAGGCGGAGGATCAATGGCCAGCAATGCAAATGCTTCCGGGCCAGGTGGCGCCCATCAAGAACCCAAAGGTCTGTTCAAATCGGCCACCCAGCTGGTCACTGTCGTCACCACGGCGTTGGTGGTGCCAGTGGCAGCGATCGGTATTGCCGTGGCTTACATGGATAGCGGCCGTGCCAACCCCGAGATGTCGCCGGAGGCCATCGAGGCCCGTATCCGGCCGGTGGCAGGTTTCGAGCTGCGTGAGGTGAAGAAAGGCGGTGCCCCGCGCACGGGGGATGTCGTGTACAAGGAAGTCTGTAGTGCCTGTCATGGGAGTGGCGTGAGTGGCGCGCCCATCACGGGCGACAAGGGGGCTTGGTCGGCCCGTATCTCGCAAGGTTTCGACACGCTCTTCCAGTCGGCGTTGAAGGGCAAGAATGCGATGCCACCCCAGGGGGGCGGCGATTATTCCGATCAGGAAATTGCCAATGCCGTGGCCTATCTGGCCAACGAGGGGGGGGCTTCCTTCGAGGCGCCGAAGCTTGAAAGCGCCGAGGCCGAAGGCGGTAACTGAGGCGGCCTGTCAGTGGGTAGGCTGGCTTCAGGGCTGGCCCATACGCTGGCAGGTGAAAAACATGCCGGCCTTCAAGGCCGGATCATGTCCGACAGGGACGTGTTCGTCCCTACCAAAGCGCCCGGCTGTCCGCTCAGGTTTTGACGGGAACAACGTGTAGAGACACTGCAGCTAGGCCCCGCCCGCCAACATGGCGCGCAGGGCGGCCAGCTTCTTCTTGGCTTCATCGGCGGCAACCGGCGCGTTGTTGCTGGCCTCGGCGTCGAGTTGCATTTCGGTGATGAAGCGCGACGGCTGGCATTCAACCATTTGTCTGGCACGCTTGCGTTGCCGGCACCACGACAAGGTGAGGCTGCGTCGTGCGCGTGTGATGGCGACGTACATCAGCCGGCGCTCTTCCTCCAGCCGTTCTGCGTCGATTTTTTCCCGATCCACCGGCATGCCGCCCACGTCATCCAGGCCGTCTTCTTCCCGGCCTGCATGGGGCATCAAGCCCTCTTCGACGCCGATCAGGAAGACATGGGGGTACTCCAGCCCTTTGGAGGCGTGAACGGTCGAGAGCTTCACCCCGTCCATGTCCTCATCGCGCCCTTCGAGGCGGGTAACGATCGCGATGTGCTGGGCCATGTCGATCAGTGTCTTGCCATCGTCGTCGGCCCGTCGGCCGATCCAGTCCCGAAACTCGCAGACATATTGCCAGCGGGTGGTGGCGCTACGCTCGTCGCCCTGTTCCATCAGGTAGCTTTCATAGTCGATGGACTTGATCAGGGCGTTCAGCACTTCGGAGGCCGGTTCGCGTTCGGCCCGCCATTTGAGCTTGTTGATGAAGTCGCCGAAGGCACGCAGCGGGTACAGCTGTCGCTCGGGGATTCGGGTTTCGATGCCGACCTCGAAGAGCGCCTGAAAGAGGCTGATGTCACGTTCGCCGGCGTATTCACCGAGCAGTTTCAGCGTCTGGGGGCCGATGCCGCGTCGTGGCGTGGTGGCGGCCCGGATGAAGGCGGGGTCGTCGTCGTCGTTGGCGAGCAGGCGCAGGTAGGCGCACAGATCCTTGATTTCGGCCCGGTCGAAGAAGGACTGCCCGCCCGAGATCTGGTAGGGGATATGCTCCTTGCGGAGCATCTGCTCGATGATGCGCGCCTGGTGGTTGCCCCGGTAGAGGATGGCAAAGTCCGACCAGTTCAGCTGCCGCTCGAAGCGGGCAGTCTTGATGCGCATGACGATTTTTTCGGCCTCGTCCTCATCGTCGTCGCAGGCGATGACTTTCAGCGGGTCACCCAGACCGAGGGATGACCAGAGCGTCTTGGCGTAGAGCTTCGGGTTCTTGGCGATCAGCGTGTTGGCGGCATCAAGAATGGCGCGGGTCGATCGGTAATTCTGTTCGAGCTTGATGACGGTGAGGTTCGGAAAATCCTTCCCCAGTCGTTTGAGGTTTTCCAGGGTGGCGCCGCGCCAGCCGTAGATGGATTGATCGTCGTCGCCGACGGCGGTCAAGCCGTGGCGATTGCCCACCAGTTCCTTCAGCAGCGCGTACTGGGCGGCGTTGGTGTCCTGGTATTCATCGACGAGAAAGTAGCGTAGCCGTTCATGCCAGTGACGGCGGGCGTCCTCATCGGTGCGCAGCAGCTTCAGGGGCAGGCGGATCAGGTCGTCGAAGTCCACCGCTTGATAGCCTTCGAGCGTGGCCTGGTAGTCGAGAAAGGCGCGTGCGATGCGCAGTTCGCTCTCGCCTCGCGCCTGCTTGAGCGCCGCCTCTGGCTCGGTCAAGGCGTTCTTCCACAACGAGATCTTCGCCATGGCCAGCTTCACGAGCTTGCGATCGGTGGTTTGCAGCAACTGGGTCAGCAGGCCCGCGCAGTCGTCGGCATCGAAGATGGAGAATGAAGGTTTCAGGCCGATGGCGCGTCCGCTCGTGCGCAGCATCTTCATGCCAAGTGAATGAAAGGTGGAGATGGTCGGGCGCTCGGATGCTTTCAGCTTGCGCTGCTGGGCAAAGCGCTCGGCCATTTCCGTGGCCGCCTTGTTGGTGAAGGTGATGGCGGCGATGTTTCGACCGGAGTAGCCTGCATCGATCAGATGACCGAGCTTGGCGGTAATGACGCGCGTCTTGCCCGAGCCGGCGCCGGCGATCACCAGGCTGGGGCCATCCAGATGGCGGACGGCTTGGGATTGGGTGGGGTTCAGGTCAGCCATGGGGTGGTGTGGGTGGGGCGATTGGACGGTTGGGCCGTGTCGGGGTCGGAGAAGGGTTGGCGCTGCCAGGATGGCCGTGTCGGGTGCTGGGGGCCGGGACGCGTGACCCGGGCGGTCGGCGGCGCGCCAGCGCGGTGCTCACAGGGATTGACTGGGTTCATGACAAGCGTCGGACTCAGATTTCCTGCGGGTCCACGATCAGCTGCCAGCGCACGCTGCCAAGGCGGTGGGTGGGAGGCGTCTTGCTGTCCTTCAACCCTTTTGTTCGGGGCTGGCCGAGCCAGGTCTGGAGGCGGTCGAGCAATGCATGCAGGCTTTGCCGGTGATCGCTTTCGATCAGCAGTTGCGCGCGCGAGATCTTGTTGATCTGGGCCAATGGCATCGGCACCGGGTCACAGACATTGAGCATTGGCATGAAGGGGGCGGCGCCCTGATCAGTTCCCCCTTTGGCAGGGTCGTCCGGGCGGGCCGCGGAGGGTGAAAGCAGTGCGGTTTCCCCGCGTTCGTGGGCCTCGATGATCGACAGTGAGTATTCACGCACATCAGTCAGGAAAGCCAGTGCCTGATCCATGTCCCGCGCTTGTACCTGCAGCAAGGCTTGATAACCGAAGGGGGGCAGTGCACCGGCCTGGCGCTCGCTCAGCTGATCGTTGGCAAAGCCGGGATAGTCGTGCTGTCGCAGTGCTTCAAAGAGGGGGTGATCGGGGTGTCGGGACTGGATCAGTGTTTGTGCGTGCTCACTTCTGTGTCGTCCCGCCCGGCCAGCCACCTGCATCAGCGTGGCGAACAGACGTTCAGGGGCGCGGAAATCGGCGGTGAAGAGGCCCGCGTCGGCATCGACGACGATCACGAGCGTCAGGCGATCGAAATCATGACCTTTGGTGAGCATCTGGGTACCCACGAGCAGATCGGTTTCGCCGGCGTGGGCGGCAGCCAGAAAGGCTTGGGTGGCACCACGTTTTTTGGCCACGTCCCGATCGAGCCGGCCAATCCGTGCCTCGGGGAACAGCGTTGCCAAGGCATCTTCCAGTTTCTGGGTACCGCGCCCTAGCGGTGCCAGATCCTGGTTACCGCAGGTGGGGCAGGCGCGGGGCACGGGGCGCGTGCTGGCACAGTGATGACAGATCAGCTGGTAGCGCCTGGGGCCGTGCGTCTGGGGGCCCGAGATCCGGTGCAGCACCCGGTAGGCTTCGCATCGGTCGCACCGGGACAGCCAGCCACAGGCATCACACCCGAGTACCGGTGCATAGCCGCGCCGGTTCAGGTAGATCAGCACCTGCTCCTGACGGGCCAGTGTCTGATGGATGGCCGAGATGGCCTCTTCGGTCAGCCCCTCGCGCAGTTTGGCTCCTTTGAGCGGGATCATGCGGATTCGCGGCAAACTGGCATGCTGGCTGGCTCGTTGCGTCATCGATTGCAGGCGGTAGCGGCCGACGCTTGCGTTATGCCAGCTTTCCATGCTGGGGGTGGCCGAACCGAGCAGGATCGGTATGCCTGCCAGACTGGCCCGAGCCACGGCCATGTCACGGGCTGAATAACGCAAGCCTTCCTGCTGCTTGTAGGAAGGGTCGTGCTCCTCGTCCACGATGATGGCGGCCAGCTGGGGCAAGGGAGCGAGAATGGCCAGCCGCGTGCCCAGGATGATGCGGGCCGTGCCGCTCACGGCCGCGAGCCAGTGGCTGGCACGGGCCGCGTCCGTCATCTCGCTGTGCAGCACCGCAATGGCCTCCTGGGGAAAGCGCTGCTGCAGTTGCCGGAGCACGGCCGGTGTCAGGCCGATTTCGGGCACGAGCAGCAGCACCTGGTGGTGGGGCGACCGAGCTAGCACGTGGTGCATCCAGTGCAGATAAACCTCGGTCTTTCCGCTGCCGGTGATGCCATGCAGCAGCCAGGGACGTGGTTTGGCCTCCGCGTCGTGGCACAGGGCATCCAGAACCGCTTGCTGGGCTGCGTTCAGGTCGTGCTTGAGGGGGAGGTGAGCGGGGTAGGCGCTGACAGGGGAGGTCGTGACGTTTTCAGCGGATGAGGCCGGCTCACCGATACTCGATAGTGCTGGCGTGTTCGCGAAAGCGGCCAGGCGCTGACGGGCATCCCGTCGTGTGCGTTCGGTGGGCGGGGTCTTGAGCGGTTTGGGCAGGCTGCTCAGCGCGAGATCGGCCAGCTTGCCGTGGTAATAGCGGGCCACGAAACGTAGATAGGGCAACCACGAATCGGGCAGCGTTGGCAGGTCGTCCCGCACCGCTTCGAGATCCCGGATGCTGTCGCGGGGTACGTCGCCGGGAATGGCGTCGGCCTCGCACGGGCCGATGGCCAGCCCGGTGCGTCGTCCCTTGCCCCAGGGAACCGTCACCCACTGATGCCGTGGTGGCCTCAACCCTGGCGGGCAGCGATAGACGAAGCTGCCCGCCAGGGGGCCGTCGATCAGAACCTGGACGTAGACATCGGTCACGACAATGCGGCGGAGAGAGGGGTGGAGCGATGAAGGGCTTGGGCGGGGTGAACACGTGCCGTCAACACGTGCCACTTCCAGGATGAAGGTGCGCCTGCAGGGGGCACTGCGGAGCGCGCAAGGGCTTATTTTGCCAGCCTGCCGCCCGTGTGGACAGCATGTCGTCTCGGTGCGTCCCATCCACGTGCTCGTGCTGTTGATCCGTCCTTGGCGTGTGTATGACACGGGCCCGATTGAATGCTGCGCTCGCAGCGTCTATCACCGGATGACACGTGCCGCATGGCGAGGCGGGGGACGGGGGCGCGTCGTCGTGAAAGCTCGTCAGGTCTGCCAGGGATGGATGAGCGAGGGGGAGGGCTGAGCTGATGGGTTTTCTGTGGAGAAGTGTTTTGGCGTGATTTTGAGCCGATTGAGGGACTGGTTGATTGTCGCGAGCCTGCGACGCGAATCGACCACTCAACCCCTCAGCGCAGGCCGTTCAGGTCAAAAAAAGTGTGCTGACGCAGGTGCTACTCAGCGCACAATTTTCATGTAAGTTTCTCAAAGTCTTTGTAACTCATTGATTAAAAAGGGGTATTCAATTTCTTCACAAAAAATGTGGATAACTCTGTGAAAACTGATGCCGAATAGGGGCTGAAACCGCGTGATTATTGGCTTGGCGGGCCGTTGCACAGAAATGAGACAAAATGATAGTCGTTATAAATCAATAGGTTATGAATTTCCCCGTGTCGTTTGCAGAAGAGGCTTTGCTTGTGGCAGAAGCAGGGTCGACATGTGTATAACTCGATCAGGCATGGCGTGATGAAGTTAGGGAGCACTCGCCTACCCGAAGAGGCTGATGGTCTCGTCGGAAGTGCTTGTTCTTGTGTGTGACATCCACGGGTTCGTGTGTCTGCGTCCCCTATGGGCTTGCCCTTCGGACTGACCCAAAGGCGCCCAATGTCGGCGTGGCCACACGGGCCAAGGCTGGCCTGGCCTTGGCGGCGGCGCCTGGTGCCTTGTCATCCGTGGGTTTTCAGGCCCGCGCGGGCACGAATCCGTGCAGAACACGCACGGCCGTCTGATGCCTTGGCAAAGGTGACCATGTCGTCAGCACGAGGCTTCAGTCTGCAGGACATGAATGCGTGCCGTGCATGCCTTGAGCCATGTCCACAGAATCGGTGGATAAGTCTGTGAGAAGTCCTCTGGCAACTTGCTGGGTGCCAGTGAGCATGCGGGTTTTCATCGAGCTGCCTCTTTTTTGACCTGTGAGAAAGATCTCACCCGATGGACGGCTGAAAAGAGCTGCGCTAGTGGTGAACGAGGGCCTCGCTTGCTCACAAAAGCGGTGGATAAGGATGTGGGCAGCGGGCGGGTATCCCTTCAAAAGCCAGTGTGGATGCGGCACACCAAGGCAGTGCTTAAAAATTGGGCGATTGGAAAATCCCCCCCTGCATTGAGCTGACCAGCGGCCAGTCCTGCCTGGACAGGCGGCTTGCTGGTGTGAGGTTCTGCACAAAAACGGTGGATAAGTGTGTGAGATGAAGCAGGGTAAGCCCCAGCGATCCAGTCTGCACGCGGCTTGGCAGGGGCGTGCCTTATTTTTGAGCGGGCGCTCGAACGCTTGGTCAACGGGCCTTGGATGAGGGCTTGAAGGGCGCGTTGGCGGCGTGCCAGGCCGGCGGACAGATGGTGTTTTTCTGCACAAAAACGGTGGATAACGGTGTGAGGTCTTCGGGGTCAAGCACCGTGATGCCTGTACGCATGCGGCTTGACGAGGGTCTGCCTGTTTGATGAGCAAGCGCCCGCCCTGAGACGGACAGGCGGTTGCCCTGGCAGGACGGACGTGAACAACTGAGGCATTTTGCACAAAAAGCGTGGATAACCGTGTGGGAAGTCCGCGAGTAACACGGCTGACCCCAGTGCTGGTGCGGGTTGACGAGAGGTTGCCTATTTTGTGGGCACTGTCTTCTGCTGTGAGTAAGCAGCACTTTTGTTGATAGATCTGGCAAAACAGGGAGCAAAACTGTGGATAACTTTGTGGGAATAAGTTTGTAGGCTGCTGTCAAATGAGAGTGTCTACTATCGTTGAATGTGCTTAGTTACCGTTGGATAAACAAATATCCTTGTAAATCAATAAGATAGCGTGTTTTGGTTTAGGGGCTGCTGGATCAGGCATGTCCAAACCGGGTATCCGAAAGTTGTGAATAACTTTTGGGATAAGCGCGCTTTGGGCTGGATGTTTTGCCAGGCGCAGGCCGCCCGTTGGCTGATGAGCGGCACATATTGTTCCCTCAGTCGGGCCGGCTGACAGGGCTTGAGCTGTCATTAAGTGAGTGCCAACCCATCAGGGAAAGCCCGTAATCACACGGTATGCGGACTGATGACGCCTGTCATCGAGTGGGGGCGGCAGGGGGTATTTCAAGGGCTTGGGGGCGATGCCAAGCACGGGGTACGCGGACAGGATCGGTGCGTCCTGGTGAAGCGCGTGGCGCCTGGAGCGTGGATGCACTGGGCCGGGCCCACGCAATCCTGGCTGGGCGCGAAGCACGGTGTTGCCAGCCCGTTGCAAGGGCTGGGCGTTCAGGAGAAGCGCTGCCTGGGTCAGGAAAAGTACAGCCGCATCAACTGGCGTGCGACGAGGTCGGGGTCGTGGCGAATGAAGCTGCGGGAGTCGGCAAGCGGATCATGCTGTGTGGCACCAGCCCAGACGTTCTTGGCCAGAATGGGTGCACCGACCAGCTCTCGCCCCGGTGTGGGGGGATGATCGCCATCGGGTTGAACCGGGTGCTCGCCTTTGTGTGCATAACGGGCCATCAGCTCCGGCGAGGGAGAGACGTTGTTGTACAGCACGTAATCGAGGAATGGGCCACCGGCCAGTCGCTCGATTTCGTCGGCAAAGTCCTGCACCGACAGTCCTTGGGTCGGGCCGGGTTTGGTGACGAGGTTGCAGACGAAGACGCATTTGGCGGAGGTGGCACGCAGTGCCTCCTGGATGCGCTGGATGACGAGCACGGGGGCGAGGCTTCCGTAGAGGTCGCCGGGGGCGATCACCACCATGTCGGCCTGATCGATGGCTTCAAGCGCCGCCGGATTCGCGTGTGCCTCTGGCTCCAGCCACACCCTGGGACGATGGGCGATGGGGGCATTGGCAATGGTGAATTCGCCTTTGACCGGCTGGCCGTCAGCGCCCTCGGCGCATAGCGTGACGTTGGTCAGGGTGGCCGGATAGACGCGGCCGTGAATGTTCAGCACGTGGCTGGCCAGCTCGACAGCCTCGGCGAAGCTGCCCGTCATCTTTTCCAGCGCGGTGAGGAAGAGGTTGCCGAAGGCATGGCCTTTCAAGCCGCCTTTGTCGAAGCGGTAATTGAAGAGATCGCGAACTTTCGGGCTTTCACTGAGAGCCACCAGGCATTGGCGGATGTCTCCAGGCGGCAGCACGCCCAGCTCATCGCGCAGTGTGCCGGTCGAGCCGCCATCGTCGGCCATGTTGACGAGGGCGCTGATGTCGCGGACATATTGCTTCAAGCCTGACAGCAGGGTGAAGCTGCCAGTGCCGCCGCCAATCACCACCAGTTTGGCGCCGGTGATCTCGTCATGTGCCATGTGTGGCTTCCTCGTTGGCTCGGACGACAGAGATTGTCGCCATCATGACCAGAGTGTGCCATAGGGATGCCCGCTTTGTAACGGGCACCGACTTGCTCATGGCACGCCATGATGGGCTGATGGCCACAAGAAAACGGCCCGCTGAACCCCTGCTTGGCGTTCAAACGGGCCGTCCGTGTTGAGTCCGCGACGATGCGGGCGGACGTCAATCGACGTTGTGGCCTTTCAGACCGAAGAAGACGATGTACACATAGCAGATCGCACTGATCAGGAAGGAGATCAGGAGTCCATAATGATCGGCCACGAAACCTTGCACCACCGGCACGATGGCGCCGCCGACGATGGCGGTGGACAGGATGCCGGAGCCTGCGCTGGTGTACTTGCCCAGCCCGCGCGTGGCCAGTGAAAAGATGGTCGGGAACATGATCGAGTTGAAGAAGCCGATCGCCAGCAGCGAGTACATCGCCACATAACCACCTGTGGAGACAGCCACCAGGATCAGGATGACGTTGACCGTGGCATTGAAGGCCAGGTATTTGCCCGGATTGAAGTAGTTGAGCAGGATGCTGCCGAGGAAGCGACCCACCATCGCACCGCCCCAGTAAATGGACAGATACTGGGCTGCGGTCTTGTGGGAGAGGCCACCCACTTCATCGAGGGCCATCACGTTCACGAGCAGGCTCCCGATGGCCACCTCGGCGCCGACATAACAGAAGATGCCGACCGCGCCCAGCAACAGGTGCCGATATGCCCAGACGCTGTTGCGCACATCACCGTCGTGCTCCGAGGCCGCTTCAGCAATCTTTTCGGCTGCTGGCAGCTTGATCAGCGAGACGATCACGGCGAGCAGGATCAACACCCCGGCCAGACCCAGATAGGGGATTTGCACCGACGACGCTTGCTCGGCATGATAGGCGGCCTGTTCGGCCGGGCTGAGCTGCGAGAGCTGCTCCGGAGACAGGATGACGGCACCGAGAATCATGAAGGCGCCCAGCTGCGGCGCAATCGTCGTACCCAGTGAGTTGAAGGCTTGCACCAGCGTCAGCGTGCGGGCTTCTTTACCGGGCGGGCTGAGGAGCGTCACATAGGGGTTGCCCGAAACCTGAAGCAGCGTGATGCCGCTGGCCAGAATGAAGAGTGCGCCAAGGAAGATCGGGTAGGACTCGGAGGAGGCTGCCGGATAGAACAGGATGCAGCCCAGCGCCGCAATCAGGAACCCGCCGATGACCCCCTGCTTGTAGCCCAGTTTGGCGATGAATTTGCCAAAGGGGATGGACGTGACGGCATAGGCCGTGAAAAAGCAGAACTGAACCAGCGTTGCCTGAAAATAGGTCAGGGTGAAGACTTCCTTCAGGTGCGGGATCAGGATGTCGTTCATGCAGGTGATGAAACCGAGCATGAAGAACAGGGAAGCAAGAACGCTCAATGCCTGATTGTTGGAGGTCGCTTGAGCGTCAGCGGACGTGGCGGCTGACATGGGGAGGCTCCTGAAAAAGCTTGGGAGAAAACGGAGACGCCACTGATCAGGTCTTGCTGGCGATGCGGCCGGGAGTGCGGGCGCACCGCGCAACAGGCTTCAGCGCGTCATGCGTCCCTTTGGGCGTGCAGGACACACGCCAGACGCTCGGGCGGCAGGTGATCGTCGGCTGAACATGTCGCCACGACCCTGCCTTTTGCTCAAGCGCCACGGGATCACGGGATCATGCATCGTCGAGATGGTTGGCCAGTGCGACGGCCGCCCCCGACAGACCGGGGTTTGGACTCAGCACGATGTAAACCGGAATGGCGGCCAGATAGCCTTCAAAGCGGCCCTTGTTCTCGAAACGATTGCGGAAAGGCGAGGTGACGAAGTAATCGATGAAGCGCCGCACGATACCGCCACACAGGTAGACACCACCACGCGCGCCCAGCGTCAGCGCCAGGTTGGACGAGACCGTGCCCAGCATGGCACAGAAGATGTCCAGCGTCAGGCGGGCCAGTGGTGATGAGCCGCTCAGACCCTGGTGACTGATCTCGGCGGGTTCCAGCGGTGGACGTGCGATACCTTCACGATCGGCCAGTGCCTCATAGATCAGCGTGAGACCAGCCCCCGAGAGAAAACGCTCGGCAGACACGTGTCCATGCTTGCGATTGGCGTATTGCCAGATGTACAGCTCGGTCTGGTCGAAGGGGCTGAAACTGACGTGCCCGCCTTCGCCGGCCAGCGCCGTGTAACCGCACTTGTGGTGAGGAATCAGCCCCGAGACACCCAGCCCGGTGCCAGGGCCGATGACGGCGATCGGTGTGTCGGGCACGGGTGAGGTACCCCCCACCTGCAACAACTCGGATTCCGGTACATGCGGAATCGACAAGGCTTGTGCGGTGAAGTCGTTCAGCAGGATCAGGGTGTCCAGACCCAGTGCCTGACGCGTGGTTTCGATCGAGAAGGCCCAGTGGTGGTTGGTCATCTGCACCCAGTCACCCACGATCGGGTTGGCGATGGCGATGGCTGCGTGCTTCACATCAGGATTGCCCGCATGCTCCAGATAGGTGCGGATGGCCGCATGCAGACTGTCATAGTCCTTGGTGGGCAAGGTCTCGATGTATTCGAGCTGCTGAGGGGCCACTTCGAGGGCGAAGCGGGCGTTGGTGCCACCGACATCGGCCACGAGGCGTGGCCAGGTCGTTTCCTGCTTGTTGGTCGTCGTGACCATGTGGTGCTCCTTGATGCTGATGGGAGGCAGAAATGATAGGGATCGTCTGAAGGCGCGCCACGCACAACCCTGAGGGCGTCCAACACGTGGCATGCCCGTTCAGACGGGGCCTTCCCTTCGGGCTGACCCCAAAACCGCGCGCTGAGGGCGTTGCCACGCTGGCGAAGGCATCGCAGTCTTGGCGGCGCGTGGTGCCTTGTCAGCCCACGGTTTTGGGGGCAGCGCGGGGACGGATGAGTGCATGACACGCTCTAAAGCTAACAGCGCATGAATACCCTGCCCATTATGATCGAAGCGCTTGAGGCGGCCTGTGTATTCCGCACTGCAAGCGTTGGTTCTGAGACCGTCACCGGCCCGGTTTATGACGGGCAAAAACGGTCAGGGACCGAAATCAGGGCCCGGCTTCGGTTAGATCAAGACAGGTCTGTCAGGCGCTGGCTGCCGATGGCGACGGTGGGGGAGGGAATCGCCAGCGCTTTGTCGGGTTGCGCGATGGCCCTTCTGGGGGGCGTTCTCAATGAGGGGGAGCATTCCCGACAACGGGTCAACCGCGCGTTGAGCGCTGGAGACAGGCGCCAGTCGCTCGTGCTGCTGGCGCTGCCACAGGTACTTGGATAGCCTGACTTGGGTATCGTGATCAGCAGAATGGTTGCTGACGAAGTTGTCGGCTGTACTGATGCACCGTTTCAACCAGAACCGATACGTGCTCGGGCGGGGTGAACTGTGAGATCCCATGCCCGAGATTGAACACATGACCACGCCCCGTATTGGCCGCACCATAACTGTCGAGCGTGCGGATCACCTGCTCACGGACGTTTTCGGGTGAGGTCAGTAGCGCCATCGGGTCGAGATTGCCCTGCAGCACACAGTCCGGCCCGACCATTTGACGGGCTTTCGCCAGATTCACCGTCCAGTCCACCCCAACGGCCGACGCGCCGATGTTGGCCAGCGCGTCCAGCCAGGGGGCGCCGCCTTTGGTGAAGACGATGGTGGGGACTGATACGAGTTGTTTGCTGCCATCGGCTGCCCTCTCTTCACGATAGGGCGTGAGCGATGCCAGAATGCGGCGCATGTAGGTCAGCGAATACACCTGGAACAGGTGATACGGGAGAATGCCGCCCCAGGTATCGAAGATCATGATGGCTTGGGCGCCGGCTTCGATCTGGGCATTCAGGTAAGTGCTCACTGACCGGGCGAGCGTTTCCAGCAGCCGGTGCATCAGATCCGGCCGTTGATACATCATCGTGCGGATATTCTGAAAATCCGTGCCGCCCTTGCCCTCGACCATGTAGCAGGCGAGTGTCCAGGGGCTACCGGAAAAACCGATCAGCGGCACCCGGTCGGCCAGGGCGTGGCGAATGGTGCGCACGGCATCCATCACGTAGCCCAGATCGTCCATTGGATCAGGCACGAAAAGCGCCTTCAGATCGTGCTCGTTGCGGATGGTCTTCTCGAAACGCGGCCCTTCGCCTTTTTGAAAGCTCAGGCCCAGGCCCATCGCATCCGGGATGGTGAGGATGTCAGAAAACAAAATGGCCGCGTCGAGCGGAAAGCGTTCGAGCGGCTGAAGGGTGACTTCACAAGCAAGCTCCGGGGTCTTGCAGAGCGTCATGAAATCACCGGCCTTGGCGCGGGTGGCGTTGTATTCAGGCAGGTAGCGACCTGCCTGTCGCATCAGCCACACTGGCGTATAGTCGGTCAGCTGGCCGCGCAAGGCGCGTAAGAAGGTGTCGTTCTTCAATGCGGCGCCGGTATTACCGGTAACGGTTGATCAGGTTCAGCTGTGCCGTCAGTTGGACGAATTCCTTCTGGGCACGGGCCAGATCCAGCTTGTCCTTCGCGTTGGCAATGGCTTCTTGTGCCGCGCGACGGGCTTCTGCAGCGCGGGCTTCATCCAGATCGGCGCCACGAATGGCCGTGTCGGCCAGTACCGTGATCACGTCGGGCTGGATTTCCAGGATGCCGCCGGCAACGAAGATCAGCTCATCCTTCGCCTGGCCGGGTACCTTGATACGAACGGCACCGGGCTTGATGCGAGTGATCAGCGGGGTATGGTTGGCGTAGACGCCGAGTTCACCGGACTCCCCGGGCAGGACGACAAATTCGGCCTGGCCGGAAAAGATCGATTCCTCTGCGCTGACCACCTCGACTTGAATCGTGCTCATGACGTTTGGATCTCTTGCGGGTGGATGAAACAGCCTGCCAGCAGACAGGCTGTTTCACAGGGTAGTGACGACTTACTTCAGGGTCTTGGCCTTTTCGAAGGCTTCGTCGATGCCACCCACCATGTAGAAGGCGGCTTCCGGCAGCTCGTCGCACTCGCCGTCCACGATCATCTTGAAGCCGCGGATGGTTTCCTTCAGCGGCACATATTTACCCGGTGCGCCGGTGAACACTTCGGCCACATGGAAGGGCTGCGAGAGGAAGCGCTGAATCTTACGGGCACGGGCCACGGCCAGCTTGTCTTCCTGCGACAGCTCGTCCATGCCCAGCAGCGCGATGATGTCACGCAGCTCCTTGTAGCGCTGCAGCGTGGCCTGAACACCACGGGTCACGGCATAGTGCTCTTCACCGATGATGTTCGGGTCGATCTGGCGCGACGTCGAGTCGAGCGGATCGACAGCCGGGTAGATACCGAGTGACGCGATATCCCGTGACAGCACGACGGTGGCATCCAGGTGGCCGAAGGTGGTGGCCGGCGATGGGTCGGTCAAGTCATCGGCAGGCACGTACACGGCCTGAATCGAGGTGATGGAGCCGGTCTTCGTCGAGGTGATCCGCTCCTGCAGGCGGCCCATTTCTTCGGCCAGCGTCGGCTGATAACCCACGGCCGAGGGCATCCGGCCCAAGAGTGCCGACACTTCGGTACCGGCCAGCGTGTAACGGTAGATGTTGTCGACGAAGAACAGGATGTCACGACCCTCGTCACGGAAGCGCTCGGCCATCGTCAGGCCGGTCAGGGCGACGCGCAGACGGTTACCCGGCGGTTCGTTCATCTGGCCGAAGACCATCGCCACCTTGGACTGAGACAGGTCTTCCTGCACGATGACCTTCGCGTCCGACATTTCGTGGTAGAAGTCGTTCCCTTCGCGGGTACGCTCACCCACACCGGCGAACACGGACAGACCCGAGTGTTCTTTTGCGATGTTGTTGATCAGCTCCAGCATGTTCACGGTCTTGCCCACACCGGCGCCACCGAACAGACCCACCTTACCGCCCTTGGCAAAGGGGCAGATCAGGTCGATCACCTTGATGCCGGTCTCCAGCAGTTCAACCGACGGCGACAACTCATCGAATTTCGGGGCGGCCTGGTGAATGCCACGGCGCTCTTCGGTCTGGATCGGGCCACGCTCATCGATCGGGCGGCCCAGCACGTCCATCACGCGGCCCAGCACACCAGGGCCAACCGGCACCTGGATGTTCTTGCCCGTGTTGCGCACCGGCATGCCACGACGCAGGCCGTCGGACGAACCCATCGCAATGGTACGCACCACGCCGTCGCCCAACTGCTGCTGGACTTCAAACGTCAGCCCTTGTTCGGCCAGCGAGTCGCCGGCGTCTTCCAGCACGAGGGCGTCATAAACCTTGGGCATCCCGTCACGCGGGAACTGGATGTCGACGACGGCGCCGATACACTGAACGATTTGACCTTGTGACATGAGGGTTCCTTTGAATGCTGTACGTTATTCGATCGGGGCGTCGCCGGTCAGACGGCTGCTGCGCCACCGACGATTTCACTGAGTTCCTGCGTAATGGCTGCCTGACGTGCCTTGTTGTAGGACAGTTGCAGCTCACCAATCACTTTCTTGGCGTTGTCGGAGGCTGCCTTCATGGCCACCACCCTGGCGCTGTGCTCTGATGCGATGTTTTCAGCCAATGCCTGATAAATGAGCGCTTCAAGGTAACGCTTGATCAGCTCTTTCAGCACCGATTGTGAATCCGGCTCGTAGAGGTAATCCCACGAGTATTCCGGGTCTGGCGTGCCCAGCTTGTCACTGTGCAGTGGCAACAGCTGCTCGATCACCGGGGTTTGCGTCATCGTGTTGACGAAACGCGTGTAAGCCAGATAGATCGCATCGATCTCACCTGCCAGGAACGCATCGAGCTGAACCTTGATGATCGGCACCAGCTTGTCGATATGGGGCACATCGCCGATATGCACCAACTGCGACACGACCGGCACGCCGATGCGTGACATGAAGCCCAGACCCTTCGAGCCGAGCGCCGTGCCCTTGATGCCGATACCCTGATCCTGGAGTTCCTTCATCTTCAACGTAACGGCACGGAAGATGTTGGTGTTCAGCCCGCCGCACAAGCCCTTGTCGCTGGTGACGAGGATGATGCCGACATTTTTCACCTCATCCCGCTTCACCATGAACGGGTGAACATATTCGGGATTGGCCGTCGACAGATGTGCAGTGATGTTGCGGATCTTGTCCGCATAAGGCCGGGCCTGCTTCATCCGGTCTTGTGCCTTGCGCATCTTCGATACCGAGACCATTTCCATGGCCTTGGTGATCTTTTGCGTATTTTTTACGCTCTTGATCTGGTTCCGGATCTCTTTGCTGCTTGCCATAAGGAAGAAACTCGTTGGCGCACCGCCTGGGCGGTGCGCGGTTCAGCGGGAGGCTTCAGGCGACCTGGGGTCAGAATGCGCCGTTCTGTTTGAAGTCTTTGAGGACTTCGTGCATCTTGGCTTCCACATCCTTGTTGTAAGCCTTGTCACGCTCCAACTCGGCCACGAAGTCCGGATACTTGCTCTGGACGAACTCGTGCATGGCACGATCCACGGCCAGTGCTTTCTCGACGGGCACGTCTTCGTAGTACTTGTTGTCGGCGGCAAACAGCGTCAGCGCCTGCTGCCACACTTGCAGCGGAGCGTACTGGGACTGCTTCATCAGCTCGGTGACCAGACGGCCGTGATCCAGCTGTTTGCGGGTACTTTCCTCCAGATCGGAGGCAAACTGCGCAAACGCAGCCAATTCACGATATTGAGCCAGCGCGATACGGGAACCACCGGCCAGTTTCTTGATCAGACCGGTTTGGGCCGCACCACCCACACGAGACACCGAAATGCCGGGGTTGACGGCAGGGCGGATACCGGCGTTGAACAGATCGCTCTCCAGGAAGATCTGACCGTCGGTAATCGAGATCACGTTCGTTGGCACGAAGGCGGACACGTCACCGGCCTGCGTTTCGATGATCGGCAGCGCGGTGAGCGACCCGGTCTTGCCCTTGACCTCACCCTTGGTGAAGGCTTCGACGTACTCGGCGTTCACGCGGGCAGCCCGTTCCAGAAGACGGGAGTGCAGGTAGAACACGTCGCCGGGATAGGCTTCACGGCCTGGCGGACGGCGCAGCAGCAGCGACACCTGACGATAGGCCCAAGCCTGCTTCGTCAGATCGTCATAGATGATCAGCGCATCCTGGCCGCGGTCACGGAAGTATTCACCCATCGTGCAGCCGGCATAAGGTGCCAGATACTGCATGGCAGCCGACTCCGAAGCCGAAGCGGCCACGATGATCGTGTATTCCATGGCGCCAAACTCTTCCAGCTTGCGCACCACGTTGGCGATGGTCGAAGCCTTCTGACCGATGGCCACGTAGATACAGATCAGATCCTTGCCCTTCTGGTTGATGATCGTGTCGACGGCCACCGCGGTTTTACCGGTTTGGCGGTCACCGATGATCAGCTCACGCTGACCACGACCGATGGGCACCATGGCGTCGATCGACTTGATACCCGTTTGCACCGGCTGATCCACCGACTGGCGAGCGATGACGCCTGGCGCCACTTTTTCGATCACGTCGGTCAGCTTGGCGTTGACCGGGCCTTTGCCATCGATCGGTTGGCCCAGTGCGTTCACGACACGCCCGATCAATTCGGGGCCAACGGGCACTTCCAGAATGCGACCGGTAGCCTTGGCGATGTCGCCTTCGGAAATGCTTTCGTACTCACCGAGAATCACGGCGCCAACCGAGTCACGCTCCAGGTTCAGCGCCAGGCCAAACACGTTGCCAGGAAACTCGATCATCTCGCCTTGCATCACGTTGGACAGACCGTGAATGCGGCAGATGCCGTCGGTGACGGAGATGACCGTACCCTGGTTGCGGGAGTCCGCAGAAGCTTCGAGATTCTGGATCTTGCTTTTGAGCAGTTCGCTGATTTCAGCGGGGTTGAGCTGCATGAAGAAAACTCCTTATTTCGTCAGGGTCGTGGCCAGCTGCGCCAGCTTGCCACGCACGGATGCGTCAATGACCTCGTCACCGATCTGAATCGAGACGCCGCCGATCAATTCGGGGTTTACGGTGGTGCTTGCCTTGATACCCTTGCCGAACTTGGCTTCGAGCGCTTTGACGATGTCGGCAACTTGTTTGTCATTCAGCGGAAAGGCCGAATCGATGCGGACTTCAAGGACACCTTCGTGCTTGTTGCGGCTTTCTTCAAACAGGGCGCTGATGTCGGGAAGGAAACCCAGCCGACCATTCTCTGCCAGCACCTGGACGAAGTTGCGCTGTTGAGGATCAAGGGGGGCGGCGGCCTCTGAAACGATGGCGGCAGCACGGGCATGGTCGATTTTCGGATTGTCCAGAAGATCTTGGGCGGCATCAGCCTTCATGACCATCGTCAGACGCGACAGGGCGTCAGACCATTCGGTCAGGGAGGCGGTTTCTGCCGCGAGCTTGAATGCCGCCTCTGCATAGGGACGGGCGATGGTCAGTGCTTCCGCCATGATGGTTAGGGCTTAGCGCAGCTCGTTTTTCAGGTTGGACAACAGATCGGCATGCTTTTTGGCATCGATCTCGCGTTTGAGGATGCGTTCTGCACCGCTGACAGCCAGCTGAGCAACCTGGTCACGCAACTGGTCGCGTGCGCGCTCGGCAGCCAAGGTGGCTTCTTCTGCTGCAGACTTCTGGGCGGCAGCGATGATGCGAGCTGCTTCTGCACGGGCCTGCTCGATCAGCTCGGCGGCCTGCTTGTCGGCACCGGAACGGACTTCCATGGCGCTGGCACGGGCCTGCTGGAGTTCCTGTTCGACGCGCTGTTCGGCAGCTTTCAGATCGTTTTTGGCTTGGTCGGCCGCGGCCAGACCGGCGGCGATTTTCTTGCTGCGTTCATCCAGCGCTGCGGTGATCGGCGGCCAAACAAATTTGGCAGTGAACCACCAGAGGGCTGCGAAGATGAAGCACTGAACGATGATCGTGGCGTTTATGTACACGCTAGATGCTCCGTATCAAGCTTGATACATGAGGCGACCCGGTGGTCACCCGATCGGGCAACCACCGTCTGCCTCTCTCTATCTACCGTTCTGACGGATCAGGCAAATGGGTTCGCGAAAGCGAACATCATGGCGACACCGACGCCGATCAGGAACGCAGCATCGATCAGACCGGCCAGAATGAACATGGCGGTACGCAGTTTGTCCATCAGTTCAGGCTGGCGTGCGGAGCCTTCGAGGTACTTGCCACCCATCAGGGCGATGCCGATCGAAGCGCCCAAAGCGCCCAGGCCGACGATGATGCCGCAGGCGATTGCGACGTAAGCTGCATTGGTCATGAAAGACTCCTCAGTCGAGATAGTAGAAAAGTTGAGAGAGAAACAACGAACCTGCTTTGAGCAGAGTGGAGGCGAGGGGCATCAAGCTTTGGATTGCTTGTTGCCCTTCACCATTCACACGGCACGTGCCTTAGTGAGCGTCGTGCGCCTGACCAAGGTAGATCAAGGTCAGCATCATGAAGATGAAGCCCTGAAGCACGATGATCAGGATGTGGAATATGGCCCAAACCAAACCGAGAGAGAAGTGCAGCGCACTGCCCCAGAGGGTAGCGGTTGCACCCAGCAGTGCCAGCAGCATGAAGACCATTTCACCGGCAAACATGTTACCGAAGAGTCGCATGCCCAGAGACACGGTTTTGGCGGCGTACTCGACCACCTGCATGAAGAGGTTGGCGATCCAGAGCAGTGGCTTGAAGATCAGGCCGATGCCGCTGTTGGCACCGGTGCCGAAGGGCGCGGCGATCAGCTCGTGGAAGAAGCCACCTTTCTTCTGCTTCATGCCATAGTAGAGCGAGGCGAATAGCACCACGATCGACATCGCCAGCGTGGCGTTGAGGTCAGCCGTGGGCAGGATCCGTTGATAATCGGAAATGCCCACGTAGGAAATGAGGGCAGGGAACAGGTCGACCGGAATCAGGTCGAGGGTGTTCATGAAGACGATCCAGACGAAGGCGGTGAGTGCCAGCGGTGCGATGTAGCGGACATCGCCGTGAACGATGGTGCGGGCCTGTTCGTCAACGAACTCGACGAGGTATTCGATGGCGCCAGTGAAGCGTCCGGGAACACCGGCGCTGACACGGCGTGCGGCCATCCACATCAGGCTGCAGGCCAGAACGCCCATCAGGATCGACCAGAAGATCGTGTCGTAGTTGATGAGGGAAAAATCGACGATGTTCTGCTGGGGGTGGCCTGACGAGTTTGCGTGACCGAGGTGGTGAATGATGTATTCGGCCGCATTTGCTGGGCCGTGGGAGCCTTCTGTCGCCATCTTGGTGTCTGCTACTGCGATAGTTGGTTATGAGGCTGACGGGACGATGTCGTCTGGTCGGGCGCATCTTCCGTCATGTTGAACCAGCGGTGTCGCTGAAACAGGGCAAGCATCCAGGGTGCTTGTAATGCTGCCACCATCCCCAGCAACAATGCCTCCCAATACACTGGCGTCAACCATTTGACGATAGCCGTCAGCATCAGCAGTGTCAAGGCGATCTTGATGAACTCGCCCAGGAAGAACGCGAAGACGAAACTGCGCGCGGCTCTTCCTTGGGTGGCCCACAGACGCCAGGCAAAAAACGCATTGGGAATGAAACAGGCAGCCCCGCCCAGCAACGCATCCCGGGCGCCGATGACGCCCCAGAACGGCGTGCCGAGTATGGCTACAGCAACGACCAGGATAATCTGCAAGGCAAGGGCTTTCAGCATGGTTTTCAACTGGGCGCTGGCATCGGCTCGTTAACGGTCGCCTTTGCCTAGCCTTCGGTTTTCCGTGGAAGCATCTCGTCGACGGCCGTTGCCTGCCGTCGGATGGAACTTCACGTTGACACGACTGTAAACCCTCGATGCCGAGCAGGAGGCCAGGCCGTCTCTGCATTCATCAAGGCAACACGAAGTATAAGGGGCAGCCTCGGGATTGGTCAAAACACGAAAACTGATTTTTTCGAGAGAAGAGCGCCGAAGTGTTTGCTCACATCATTGTCTCGTAATCCATGATTATGGATTACGAGACCTGTGTGAAGGGCTTTCAGTGCTCGGCGTTCTCGCTCACGGCCGAGCTGAGCTTCAGTCGCTCCAGCAGCCCTGCAAAAGCATCGTTGCTGGAGAAATGAATCACCAGTTTGCCCTTGCCGCCCGCTTTGCTGATGATCTCGACCGTGGTGTTGAGGTGGTCGGCAATGCGCTCACGTAGGCGAGCGACATCACGATCCAAGACCGCATCTGCCTGTCGTTTGGCAGAAATCTTCGCTTGGCCCTGATTCTCTTCCACCTTCTGTGCAACCAGACGTTCAGTTTCCCGCACCGACAGACGTCGTTGGACGACCAGGTGTGCCATCAGGATCTGTTCGGCCCTGTCGAGAGAGAGCAGGGCGCGGGCATGGCCCATTTCGATGTCACCAGCGAGCAGCATCGTCTGCACGGTGTCGGCGAGGTTCAGCAACCTGAGCAAGTTGGAGGTGGCACTACGTGAACGCCCGATCGCCTGAGCGGCCTGTTCGTGCGTGTAGTTGAACTCGTCGATCAGGCGCTGGATGGCTGCGGCTTCTTCCAGGGGATTGAGGTCTTCGCGCTGGATGTTTTCGATCAGCGCCAGCGCCAGTGCATTTTCGTCGCTGACCTCCTTGATGATCACGGGCACATTGGCAAGCTGCGCCAAGGCGGCTGCGCGGAAGCGACGCTCTCCGGCGATGATCTCGTACCGGCCATGATCGATGGGGCGCACGACCAATGGCTGCAGCAGCCCATGTTCAACGATGGAGTCGGCCAGCTCCTGTAGGGCTGCTTCGTCCATCTTGGTGCGCGGCTGGTAACGACCGGCCTGCATCAGGTTCAGCGGCAGCTCCCGGATGCTCTCATCGGCGGCTGCAGTCGTGGGGGCGGTGGTGGTAGTGGCCGGGGCGGCCGGCGCTTCATCGAGCATCGGCGAGTCGCCGCCCAGCAGGGAATCGAGACCGCGTCCAAGACCGCCTTTGTGTTTCTTGCTCATGCTTGAGTGTCCTATCAGTGCTGTCCGGTAAGGGTGTCGGCGGCGTCAGTCGCAGCCTCGGTGTGGGTGTTGTCAGTGGTACTGGCCCCATGGTTTGGGCCGGTGCTCAGGTTGTCCTTGCTTGCGTTGGCTGGCTCAACCGAGGCGTGGGCGGCTGCGCTACCCGGCGTGTCAGCGCCAGGGGTATTGGTTCCGGACGCGTCCTGCGATGGGGAAGCGTCGTTGGGTGAAGTCGACGTGAGTGTTTGCTTCCCTTCCGCTGCGCCATGCTCGCTTTTGGTGGGCGTCGTCTTTTTCATCGAGGCCAGGTAAGCGGGGGTTCGCTCGATCAGCTCCGAGGCAAAGTCCAGATAGCCGAGCGCGCCGCGCGAGCCGGGATCAAAGCGCACGCCGGGCAGGCCGTGTGAAGGAGCTTCAGCCAGACGGATGTTTCGCGGAATCACGGCCTTGAACACTTTTTCCTTGAAGTGCTCTTCAAGTTGTGCCGAAACTTGTTGCGCAAGCGTGATGCGGCTGTCATACATCACCCGCAAGATACCCATGATCTTGATTTCAGGATTGAAGTTGGCGTGCACTTTCCGGATCGTGCCCACCAGATCGCTCAATCCCTCCAGGGCGTAGTACTCGCATTGCATCGGGATGATGACGCCCTGAGCGGCGCACAGGCCGTTGAGTGTCAGCAGCGAGAGGGAAGGGGGCGAGTCGATCAGGATGTAGTCGTAGTCCGCGGCAACCTTGTCGAGCGCATCGCGTAGTCGGCGCTCACGTCGCTCCAGCTCCACCAGCTCCACTTCGGCACCCGCCAGTTCGCGGTTGGCTGGCAGCAAGTAGAAACCGCCGGATTCGGACAGCTGCCGGGCTTCGTTCACGGTGGCTTCACCGATCATCACGTGATAGACCGACCGCTGCAGTCGTCGTTTATCGATACCGCTCCCCATGGTGGCATTGCCCTGGGGGTCGAGATCGACCAGCAGTACGCGCTGGCCGAGTTGGGAGAGTGCGGCTGCCAGATTGACTGAGGTGGTCGTTTTTCCGACCCCGCCTTTCTGGTTCGCAATGGTCAGGATGAGCGTCAAGCGAGTCTCCGTCTATCGGTTGGTTCGG
>JAUNKF010000067.1 GCA_030532895.1 Lautropia sp.
AGGAGCAGGAGCAGGATCGCTGGTGCTCGTGCTGTACGACCGGCTGGGTCAAAGCCACCAATGGTTCACGCCAAGACTATCATCCCATAGTCCAAATTCAGGCTATCAGTGATGTCCTCTCATGTTTCACACCCCATGCCTATGGAAGGGGTGAGCCAGGCCGCTGCCACGACGACTCAAACACCCTCCACCTCTGCCGAGCCCGGCACATCAGACGGCACTTCGCCGTTGGGGGAGGGCCAGACTGATACGGCCCCACGCCCCGAATACGAATACTTCAGCCAAGACCCGCGCTTTCCTGCCAAGCTGATCGTCGGCGCGCTCTTCGTGGGCGCCTTTTTCGGTTATTTGAACGAAACGCTGCTCAATGTGGCGCTGACGCCGTTGATGTCGGCCTTTGGGGTGGACAAGACCACGGTGCAGTGGCTCACCACCGGCTTTCTCTTGACGATGGGCGCGTTGACGCCGATCACGGCCGGTCTGATCCGTGGTTTCAGAACACGGACGATGGCGCTCGCCTCGCTCGGCACCTTTTTGCTGGGTTCGATCATCTGTGCCGCGGCGGGCAGCTTCGAGGTGCTGCTGGCCGGGCGCCTCGTGCAGGCCGTGTCGGCCGCGCTCACCGTGCCGCTGCTGATGAATGCCATTCTCGCCATTTACCCCCCTGAAAAGCGGGGGCGGGCGATGGCGCTGGTGGCGATGATCTTCACCGTGGCGCCGGCGCTCGGGCCGACACTCTCAGGCATCATCGTCGATCATCTGGGCTGGCGCTACCTGTTTCTGGTGACGATGCCCTTCATCCTGCTGGCCATCGGCCTGGTGATGCGTTATCTCACCGTGGATCTGCACGAAGTCGGCCCGCTGCGTATCGACATGCCCTCGGCCTTTCTTTCAACGCTCGGCTTTGGCGGGCTGGTGTATGCCGCCAGCTCCTTTGCCAGCTTTTCCGCCTTCCGCTTCGGCGCATTGCTGGTGGGGGCCTGTCTGATGATCGGGCTGTTTGCGCGCCGGCAATTGCGACTCGACACGCCGCTCTTGGATCTGCGCGCCTTTGGGCATCCGCAATTCCGTTATGCAGCGGTGATCCTGGCGATGGCCATTTTCCTGCTGCTGGGGCTGGAATTGTTGCTGCCCATGTACATGCAGCAGGTGCTGCTGTTCACCGGTACGGTCACGGGGTTTGTCCTGCTGCCGGCCAGCATCGCCGAGGCCGTGATGGCGCCGGTGTTCGGCAACATGCTCGATAAACGCGGCGGGCGCGCCGTGCTGCTGCCCGGCGGGCTGGTCATGGTGGCGAGTCTCGCGGCGCTCTGGTGGGTGGCAGCCATCGACAGCTCACCGATTGGGTTGGGCCTGGCCTTTGGCTGCTTCGGCATTGCAGTGGCCAGTGCCATCACCGGAGAAACCCACGGCTTGAATGCACTGCCCAAAGCGCTGCACCCCCACGGCACCGCCATCATCGCCACGCTCAACCCGGTGGCCGGCGCCTTGGGCGCTGCCTGCTTCGTGGGCGCGGCCAGCCTTGGTGAATCGCTATCAGCGCAAACCGAGGCACGTCTGGCCATGTTCGATGGCGTGAAACTGGCCTTGAGCATTTCGGTCTGCTGCGCTGTGCTCGTGCTGGTGCTGAGCCTCAAAATCCGTCTGGTTCGGGGCGGTTGAGCGGGGGCGCTGCGGGAGGAGCAGAATGCTTTGAGGGGTTGAAGCCGAACGCTTCGGTTGGGCGCAACCTGCTGCGACTACGTTCCGCTCATGCCGGCTCCTTCGACGGGCTGCGTGCATCATGCAAACTCCGCTCGATCAGGCCCGCGCTGGACAACGTCCCCACCCGGCCTTGAGCCAGAAGTTTTGGCAACTCATCCAGGTCTTCCAGCAGACTCAGGCGACTGCCGCCGTGCTTGTGGTCACGATGTGCCACGGTGATGAAGGGCACCATCTCGGTGTCCATCGCATCGAGCAGGGCAGGGTTGTGTGTGGTAGCAAGAATGTCCACGCTTCGATCTGCGCCTACCTTTTGCAGCATGCCCAGTAGCAACTGGGCACGCGAGGGGTGCAGGCCATTGTCAACCTCTTCGATCACGAGCAGGCTGCCGCGCGGCCGTGTCAGCAAGGCGGTCAGAATTGCCAGAAACCGCAAGGAGCCATCAGACATGCCACGGGCGTCTACCGTGGTGTCCTCTTCCTCGTCTGACCAGTGCTCGTCACAGTAGAGCATTGCATCCGACTGAAATTTGCCAACGGCTTCAGCATAAACCCGGCGGATATCCTTTTCAGGGAGTTCTCGGGCATAGTGCGTCAGCGTTTGTTCAACGCGCTGCTTGTCTGGTTCGGGCAGGGCGGCCAACACGCCTGCAATGTTTCCCCCGTCGGTATTCAGGCGCTCGGAGAGTTGAGCATAACCGCGCATGTGCGCAGGGATCGGGTCAAGCATGAACACGTTGCGCAACGCCTTGAGCGCATGGCTGATCCCTTCTTCAATCTCGGCTCGGGGTTGTTGCCCGCCCAGTTGATAAAGAATGGCATGGGATCGACCCAAAGGGCGAGGGCTGCCCCGTTTTTCGTTGTAGAGGCAGGCCGTGATGCTGGGAGAGTCCGGGCTGCCTTCATCGACAGGATCTGTCCAGAACAAGTTGATACGCCCCGCTTCAGAGGCTCGGCGACCGAGCTTGTCTGTGCGGTACTTGATTCGGACAAGCTTTTCAGCCAACAGCTCGCAGCGGTTTGCCTGCGTCGATGCCTCGATCGTGTATTCATAATCGAGGCATTCATCGGCTTGAATGACAACACTCAGACCGAATGCCTTGCCAGGTCTTTGGGCTGCCCATTCGATGCCACCCCGCATGGGGGGTTGTGTGCCATCACCTTGCAGTGCGCTGGTGAGTGACACGCCTTGTGCGATCCGGTTCAGAAATAGCAAGGCATCCAGTGCGTTCGATTTGCCACTGGCATTGGCACCGATCAGAACGGTCAGCGGATCGATGTACAAGGTGGAATGCGCGTGGCTTTTCCAGTGGTCGAGTACGAGTTGGGCAATCATGGATGGTGGGTCGCTACGGCGGCCTGGGGGCGATGGAACGCTGAGCTTCTTATTCTGACACGGGGTTGTACGGACATGGGGCCGTCCGCCGATGAGGGGTACGGCTGAGGCATGCACCGCTGGCCATCGGTTCGGTTTGAATGGTGAAGGCAACAGAGGCAACAGAGGCAACGGGTCTGTGCCGCCCGTTTCCCTGATGCCCAGCGCCCACCCGATGAGCCCTCAATCGTTGTACGGGCGCCATGTGGCTGTTTTTGGAAAGTGCTTTGCTGGCGTGCAGTTGGTGGGCCTTGTTGGATGAGTTTCTCGGCAATCGTCCGCTGGGGCTTGACAAGGCGTTGGGAGACTCAATCGCTCTTGGTCGCTCTGAAAAGCGCTCAATAGTGTTAGCGAGTGTTTTATGCCCCTATATGTTGTGTTATTGGTCTAGACAGGCAGCAGGCTTTGGGTACAATCCTTCCCATCGAGGTTCGTCGGCGCCAACGCCCGACGATGAAAAGGGAAGCCGGTGCGGCCAAGGGATCAAAGCCCCAAGACCAATGCCGGCGCTGCCCCCGCAACTGTAAGCGGCTAGCAACGCTGAAGCAGCAGATGGCCCAAGACCTCGGCCAGCCGGTTTGACCGATCCGGTCATGCCTGCGCCGATGTCATTCCATCACTGCCCACGCCACTGGGCCACCGCGCCTGGGAAGGTTTCAGCCAAGCCACAACCCGCCAGCCAGGAGACCTGCCTCGATGGTGTCAGCCTGCCGTGCCTTGCACGCTGAAGTGGCTGATCTGACTGAAACCATGCGGTGGGCATGGCGGCATGTCTTGGTGGGATTGCGTGCGCCCGTGCCATTGGTGCTCGCCACGGCCCGCCTCGCGTCTGCCTGTGTTCACCCAAACACTTCCATCCTCACAGGCCATGACCGTTACCGTCTACTCCAAACCTGCTTGCGTTCAATGCACGGCCACCACGCGCGCCCTCGATGCCAAGGGCATTGCCTACAGCGTGGTCGATCTCACCCAGGATGCTGCGGCCTTGGCCGAAGTGACGGCCCTGGGCTATCGGCAGGCACCGGTCGTCATTGCCGGTGATGCGCACTGGACGGGCTTTCGCCCCGACATGATCGGCCGTCTGGCCGCCTGACGGTGGCATGAGTGAGCTGATCTATTTCTCATCCGCCTCCGGCAATACCCGGCGCTTCATCAAGCGGCTGGGTATCGAGGCCCAGCGGATACCGGTTTCACCCCATGAGCCGATGCCGGCGCCGCGCCAACCCTTCGTGCTGATCTGCCCCACCTACTCGGATGGGCAGGGCCGGGGCGCGGTGGCCAAGTCCGTCATCCATTTTCTGAATGATCCGCAGCGACGAGCGCTGTTGCGTGGCGTGATCGCCACGGGCAACCGGAATTTTGGTCAGTTCTTTGCCCATGCCGGCCGTGTCATCGCAGACAAATGCCAGGTTCCCCTGTTGTACCGCTTCGAGCTGGCCGGCACCGATATCGACCTGATTCGCGTGCGCGAAGGCTTGGAGCGTTTTTGGGCAGCCCAAGTACATCAGGACGTGTCGGCCATGTCTGACCATGACACGGCGCTGATGGATTAACAGGCTGTTGAAATAGCTCGACACTCGCTACCCGAGCATGTTGCTCACGCAGCAAGTCACTGATTTCACTGCATGAAATTCATGCTTGTGAATGCCCCCCTTCGTCACGCCTTTGCTCCGTCCACCCCGACTTTTCATCCACCCGACACTGTTCGACTCATCATGCCTCCCCTGAAAGAAGAGATCGTTGCCGAAGACGCCAAACCGGCGCTCGACTACCACGCGCTCAACGCGATGCTGAACCTCTATGATGAGCACGGCAACATCCGCTTCGAGGCCGATCGTCAGGCAGCGCATCAGTATTTTT
>JAUNKF010000068.1 GCA_030532895.1 Lautropia sp.
TTCACATGCGCGTGAACCTGATCAAGGACGGCATGCGGAAATACGGCATCCGCAACCCGATCTTCAAGCCGAGCCCCATCACGCCCAACTACCAGGATTATCTGATCTTCGAGGGCATTTCGGTGGATGAACATGGCCGGCAGCATTTCCTCGACACCACCGTGGCCTACCGGCAGGCTTGCCTCAATGCCATCGAGTATCTGAAGAAATTTGGCTACAGTGGCGAGCAGGCTTATTCGATTCTCGGGTCTGCACCGGTTCAGGGTCACATCAGCGGTGTGGTGGACGTGCCCAACGCCTGCGCCACGCTGTGGTTGCCCACCGAGATTTTCGATTTCGACATTCGTCCCAATGCCGATGGGCCAACGGTTTTCCTGAAGGACAACCAGAACCTGCCGATCTCACCGGATCGGTGACGAGGAGAGGGAGATGCCGCTGTATGACTACCTTTGCCCCGATTGTGGGCCTTTCGATGCAATGCGCAGCATCAACCAACGTGATCGGGCACATTGCCCGGCATGCGGACTGGCTGCACCGCTCGCACTGCTCCATGCGCCCCACGTGTCGGGCATGAGCGCAGAACTGCGCACGGCGCATGCCGTGAATGAACGCGCCCAACATGCGCCCCGCTCATCACGCGATGGTGGCTATCAGCGGCTGCGTCACCCCTCAGGCTGCGGTTGCTGCGCACCATCGGCACGCAAATCATCAGATGCCTCAGCATCGTCCTCCACTTCGTCAGCCACCTCATCGGCCCGGATGTTCCCCGGCCGCCGGCCGTGGATGATCAGCCACTGAGCTGACGATCAGGATGACAACAACCGGAGATCAACCGGACGAGCATGCCCCCTCGTCCGGGCCAGCCATCCGTTAATGATCATCGCAGAAAGCATGTCCACGCCACGCTCCGACATGCTTGGGTAGACGAGCAGGCATGCCGGTCAGCGCCGGCCGGCCTTCAGCAGGTCTGCGACCAGAAATGCCAGCTCCAGGCTCTGCGAGCCGTTCAGACGCGGATCGCAGGCGGTGGTGTAGCGCTGCTTCAGGTTTTCATCGGTCAGGTTCTGGCCACCGCCCCGGCACTCGGTCACGTCCTGCCCGGTCAGCTCCACATGCAGGCCGCCCGCCACCGTGCCTTCATCGGCGTGCACCGCGAAGAACTCACGCACTTCCTGCACCACCTTGGCGAAATCACGGGTTTTGAGGCCATCTGCGGTGCTGACCGTGTTGCCGTGCATCGGGTCACAGCTCCAGACCACCGGCCGCCCAGACGACTTCACGGCACGCACCAGCGCCGGCAGGTACTTGGGCAGATTACCGGCCCCCATCCGCGTGATCAGGACGACGCGGCCCGGCTCCTGTCTGGGATCAAGTTTTTCCAGCAATGCCAGCACGTCTTCCGGCGTGGCCGTTGGCCCGATCTTCACACCCACCGGGTTGGCAATGCCACTCAGGTATTCGATATGGGCACCATCGAGCTGCCGGGTTCGCTCGCCCAGCCACAGCATGTGCGCTGAGGCCCCAAACCATTTACCGGCGCTATCCCCGTTCCCTTGGCGAGTCAGCGCCTGTTCATAGGGCAACAACAGGGCTTCGTGCGAGGTGTAGAAATCAATGGCCCGAAGCTGGGGCATGTTGTCGGCCGTAAAACCACAAGCAGCCATGAAGTCGAGTGTTTCACCAATGCGGTCGGCCAACGCCTGATAGCGTTGCCCCTGCGGGCTGGCCTTGACGAAATCAGTCGTCCAGGCATGCAGCTGATGAAGATCGGCAAAGCCGCCCCCAGCCAGTGCGCGCAACAGGTTCATCGTGGAAGCGCTGGCCGAGTAGGCGCGCAGCATCCGGGCCGGCTCCGGCACGCGGGCCTCGGCCGTGAAATCGGTGCCGTTGATGATGTCCCCACGATAACTGGGCAACGTGATGCCATCACGGGTTTCGGTATCGGCTGAGCGCGGCTTGGCAAACTGCCCCGCCATCCGCCCCACCTTCACCACGGGTCTTGCCGCTGCATAGGTGAGCACCACCGCCATCTGCAACATCACGCGGAAGGTTTCGCGGGCCGATTCGCCATTGAGCATGTCAAAGCTCTCGGCGCAATCGCCGCCCTGCAACAAAAAAGCCCGACCCAACGCCACCTCGGCCAGTTGCGCACGCAACGCCTGCACTTCCCCCCCAAAAATCAGGGGCGGAAACTGCTGCAACTGCACGAGCGTCTCACCCAGCTTCTGCTGATCCGGGTAGCTTGGCATCTGGCGGGCAGGTTTTTGCTGCCATGAACCAGGGTGCCAGCTCGATGCCTCGACAGGATGCGTGGAATCAGACAGGTGGGCAGCAGACAAGGGATCGGATGAGGTCATGGCAGGGAACGGCCCAAGGCTTGAAAATAACGAGACAGGCAGCATTCTAGAACGTGTCGCGCGCTCGTTAACCCTCAAGGGATGGGCTGGCATGCAGATGCAGCATGATGGGCTAAGCAGACGCACCCAGTCTGCCAACCCAGGATGATTCACGCCGGCTCGATCAGGGCAATGGATTCGACATGCGCGGTGTGCGGAAACATGTTGGCCACGCCCGCCTGACGCACGCGCCAGCCACCTTCATGCACCATGATGCCCAGATCACGGGCCAGCGTGGCCGGATTGCAGGAGACATAGACCATCCGCGCCGGGCGCGACGCGGACGGCAAGGCAGCCAGCACTTTCGCCACGGCCAACGCCCCATCGCGAGGCGGGTCGATCAGCAATTTATCCACGCGGCCCAGCGCCTGCCAGGCTGGCAAGTCAAACTCGAAGAGGTTCGCCGTCTGAAAGCGCACGCCACTCTCGCCCGGCGGCGCGAGCAACACCTGCCGATTCAGCTCGGCATTGCGCTCACCACGGGCCACCAGCGCCGGCACGCCTTCCACGCCAATCACCTCTCTGGCCAGCGTGCCCAGCGGCAAGGTGAAATTGCCCAGGCCACAGAACAGATCCACCACCCGGTCATCGGGGGCAAGATCGAGCATCCGCACGGCGCGTGCAAGCAACACGCGGTTGATGCCGGCGTTCACCTGCGTGAAATCGGTGGGGCCAAAAGGAATCCGCACGCCAAACTCGGGCAGCTCATAGGCCAATGCCGACACACCATCCCGTCTGCCCTCGGCATCCACCAGCAACTCGATCGAACCAGGGCCACCTGGCTGCAACCAGATCTCGGCCCCATGTGCCTGCCCGAAAGTCATCAGCTGTTGCAGATCAGCCTTCGATGGCGGCAGCAGCACCCGGAATACCAACGCCAGCGGATGCCGACGCGGCGAAAAACAGTCGCCCACGGCCACCTCCACCTGCGGCAGTCGCTGACGAATGGACAAGGATTCGATCAGCGTCTTCAGCCCCGGCAGCAAAGCCGAGACCTGGGGCGGCAAAATCGGACATTGGCTGAGCGGCGCCACATAGCTGGAACTTTTCTCATGAAAACCGACGAGCACGCCTCCCTTCGTGGGTACATCGCGTACCGTGAGGCGCGCACGAAAACGATAGCCCCAGCCCGGCCCTTCGATAGGGGGCAGCATCTGCGCGGCTCGTACCTTGCCCAGATGCCAGAGCGTGTCTTCCAGCACGCGCTGCTTGTAGGCGACTTGTGCCTGCACGTCGGCATGCTGCAGGTTGCACCCGCCGCAGACGCCATAGTGCGGACATCGGGGCGCACGACGGTTCGGGTTGGCTTCCTGCACCGACAGCACCTCGGCCACCAAATAACGCGGCTTGGCCCGTGTGACCTTCGCCTCGACCAGCTCCCCCGGCAGACCGCCGTGCACGAACACGACCTTGCCCTCATGCCGGGCAATGCCGTGCCCATCCAGATCAACGGACTCGATCCGGCACTGCAATGGCTCGGCCGGCACATCGATGCGTGGCGGCTGGGTGGAGATGCCGGGTTGCCTGATGCGGGTGGATGAAGATACGGACGGCAGCACGCCCCCGCCCGGCGCTACCTGGGCGGAACCGGCGCCGGCATGTGCTTTCGGACGTGCTTGTGGCGCCTGCGCGTCCGACTGGGGGCCCATGCCGGATGCCTGTCGTTTGACAGCACGCCTGCCCTGTCTGGCGGCACCTGCAGGTGCGCCGACCGGGCGCCCCGCTTGCCGGGAAGCAGAAGACTTCGACAAGGGTTGGCCCGTCAACGCTTGGGCAGCACGCCAACCGGATCAATGGCCTTGCCGCCGCGACGCACTTCAAAGTGCAGGGCCGGACGGTTCGTGCCGGTACTGCCCACCTCGGCAATTTTCTGACCGCGCTTGACCTTGTCGCCTTCTTTCACCGAAAGGCTCCGGTTGTGGGCATAGACCGACAACATCTCATTGCTGTGCTTGAGGATGATCAGGTTGCCATAGCCACGCGGCCCTTCACCACTGTAGATGACCCGGCCATCAGCAGCCGCCAGTACCGGCTCACCCAGGGCGCCCGAGAGCAGCAAGCCCTTGTTGGCATCGCCATCAAAACCTCGCAACTGCTTGCCCGGCACCGGCCAGCTGAAACGCACCCCGTCGAAGTTGCGGGTTTCGC
>JAUNKF010000069.1 GCA_030532895.1 Lautropia sp.
TCAGGTCCTAGCGCCAGCAATGGTGTGGAGGTTCGAGTCCTCTCCTGGGCACCACACGCTCTTTGGCAGAGACGGTGCAAGATAACACAGTCTTTGCATGAAATGGCCCGCACAAGCGGGCTTTTTCGTTTCTGGCCGTGTTGGCGCGCTATTCCGAGACCCTTTTGATGCCAGATAACGTCCAACACAAGCGCCGCCCTCTTGAACAAACAAGGCCAAGCCCAGCAGCGCGAGCAGTGCGGAAAGGGCCAACTTGAAAACGACTCCCTTCAGATGGGTCTGCCTGCTCCGTTTTCAACAAGAAACCTTGTTTAACACCATCAGAGCCACCCCGTTTGCATCCCTGATCCAACTCGGCCTATAATGGCAGCTTCAGCAGTTGCCCAGGTGGCGGAATTGGTAGACGCACTAGGTTCAGGTCCTAGCGCCAGCAATGGTGTGGAGGTTCGAGTCCTCTCCTGGGCACCACTCTGAAGCAGATCTCGGAAGACGGTGCCAATCATCAGTCTTCTGTTGCATAAAATGGCCCGCACAAGCGGGCTTTTTCTTTTTCTGGCTGCCAACCCGCCACGCGCCGCCAAGGCTCTCGGCCGTCTCAGGTGCTGCAACGCCGTAAAATGCGCTGATCACCCGCGTTGAAGCAGGAGCAGCGTCCATGGCCAAACTGATTTGCTACAAAACCATGCCTGTCTGGCATCACGACACGATCCCGCAGGCATTCCTTCAAAAGCACAACACGCAGCAAGGCACCTGGGCGCAGCTGACGGTGCAGCAGGGTTGGCTGACCTTTGCCTTCACCACCGCCGATGGCGAGATCACCGAAGAACACCAGTTCTCGCCCGACAACCAGCCGCCACGCATCGAACCGCAGCAATGGCACCGCATCATGGACACCAGCCAAGACGTGGCCTGCCAGCTGGCGTTTTACTGCACGCCCGAAGATTATTTCGCCAAAAAGCACGGGCTGACGCGCACGCACTCGGAAGTGCTGGCCGCCACCGCACACGTCAAACCGGGTCGCGCGCTTGATCTGGGCTGCGGCAATGGTCGCAACACGCTCTATCTGGCCCAGAACGGCTTTGAGGTGACGGCGTGGGAGTTGGTGAGCGATCGGCTCGCCAACCTTCAGCGCATCGCCGCCGAAGAAGCGCTGAGCCAGCGGATCGAGGTTCGACAGGTGGATCTGAACGATGTCGACGCGCTGCCTTTCGAGGGCGAGTATGACTTCATCCTGTCCACCGTGGTGCTGATGTTCCTTCAGCGCGAAACCATCGAGCCGCTGATCACCAGAATGCAGGCACACACCGCCCCCGGCGGCTACAACCTGATCGTGACCGCGATGGACACGGCCGATTATCCCTGCACGCAACCCTTCCCCGCCCCACTGAAGGAAGGTGAGCTGAGCCGGCTTTATGAAGGCTGGGAGCTGATCACCTACAACGAAAACCCTGGCCAGCTTCACAAGACCGACGCCAATGGCAACCGGATCAGCCTGCGCTTTGCCACGATGCTGGCGAAAAAACCGGCCTGATGCCACCACCTTCGGGTAGCTACTCGGTTGGGGGCCAAGCACGGAAATGAATCAAGGCAAAACACGCTCCCCATAAACGCTGATGCAATCCATCCAAATCGGGCCTTTTTCGATGTCGTTGTCCGTGCTGCTGGTGGTGGCCACGGTGATTCTCGGGGGCTATGTGGCCCGCTGGCGCGCACGGGGCAGCGGGATCGACATCGAAGCGATCTGGTTCAGCCGGCTCGTGCTGCCGGCCCTGCTGTTTGCCCGGCTCGCCTATGTGGCGCAATACCATACGGCTTATCTGGCCGACCCGATCAGCATCCTCGACATCCGCGATGGCGGCATCAACCCGTGGGCGGGCCTTGGCTTTGCCTGGGTGCTGAGTCTATGGCACGGACGCAAACAGCCAATCGTGCGCGGGCTGCTCGTGGCCGCCGTGGGTTGTGCCACCCTCCTCATCGCGGCCGGTCTGGCCTGGCTCGATCCGGCACGACAGGCCCAGCCCCTACCAAACCTGCCTGTGCGCACCCTGGCGGGCGAGGTGGTCGAGCTGAAGCAGTTTGCCGGCAAACCACTGGTCATCAACCTGTGGGCCACCTGGTGCCCGCATTGCGTGAGAGAAATGCCGGTTCTGTCGGCCGCACAGCAACGCCATCCGCAGATCAGCTTCGTGTTCGTGAACCAGGGCGAAGATGCCGCCACCATCGAACGCTTTCTGCGCAAACAACAGCTGGCGCTCGACAACCTGCTGATCGACACGGGCAGCCAGGCCGCCCGGAGCTTCGGGCAACCCGCCCTGCCCACCACACTGTTTTACAGCAGCAGCGGACACCTGATCGACATCCGTATCGGTGCCCTCTCGGAAGCCACGCTCCAACAGCGGATCGATCGTTTGTTGACCGATTAACAACACCTCAATTTCACTTGGCCCGTCAACGTGATCAGCGTCATCAAAGCAACAGGGCCATCAAGATCAGGATGGCCAACACGGCCTGCAGCAACGCCGTCTGCTTCAGCTGAACATTGAGCGCCCTGCCCTGGCGCACATGAAAGAAAAAGATCAGCACGCCCGCGGCTGGCAAGGCCAGGAGCGGTGCCAGGATCAGCCCCGGCAGCTTGAACACCATCGAGAGCACGAGCAACAGCCCGAAGGGCAACAGCAACAGCAACGCATAAAGCCGATGCGCGCCCGACTCCCCCAGCACGGCGGCCAACGTGCGACGCCCGGCCCGCATGTCGCTCACCAGATCGCGCGTGTTGTTGACGAGCAGCACGGCCGCCGCATAACAGCCCGGCACCAGCCCGAAAAGCATGGCCGACATCGACCATTGACCGCTTTGCAGATAATGGCTGCCTGCCACCGCGATGATGCCGAAGAAAAGCAGCACGCAGCTTTCGCCCCACGGCGTGTGTGAGAGCGGCTTTGGCCCACCCGAATAAAGCCAGCCAGCCAGAAGCGAGCAGATGCCGATCACCGTGATGGCCGGCCCATGATGGCTTGCCAGCCACAAGCCGCCCAGGAGCGCCAGCACAAAACACAGCACGGCCGCATTCCTCACCTGCCGCACACTGGCCTGACCACTACCGATCAGCCGCACCGGCCCCAGCCGCTCGGGGCCATCCGCCCCGCGCACGCCATCGCCCACATCATTGAACAGGTTGGTGCCCGCCTGAATCAGCAGCACGCACAAACAGGCCACCAGGAAAGCGCCCGGCCTGAAGGCCGCGCCCTGAAACACGGCCAGCGCCGTACCGAGCAACACCGGCACCAGCGACAAGCCCAACGTGGGCGGCCTCACACCCACCAGCCATGCGCGAGGAGAAGGAAAACGGGAGGAAAGAGAAGTCATCATGCTCCTTGTGTACAGCCAAACTGATCAAGCGCCTGCCACAGCGCCTGCTGATCCGCCGGCGTTCTGACCCCCAGGCGTACCCACCCGGAAAGGCCAAAAGACCGCGCATCCCGCAATTTAATACCAGCGCTGCGCAGGCGCGCCAGTAAGCCGACTAAATTCGATGAGTCTATTGGCGGCCGGGCGCAAAAGTGGTTGGCCTCACTGGGCAGCACCGTCCAGCCACGGCGCTGCAAGCCCTCGATCTGCATCGTCTTCCATTCGCGCAACTGATCCCGTGCCGCTGCCAGCCAGCACCGCACCACCGGGTCTGCCCAGGCATGCAACAGCGCCACCCCATGCGTGCCGATGGGCCAGGAAGACGAGAGCTGATGAAGCCTGGCCATCAACTGCGCTGCCAGACCAACTTCCGCCACTGCGGCATCCGGCGCCACCAGGTAAGCCGCCCGGATACCCGTCAGCCCCAGCGCCTTGTTCGGTGTCACCAACAGCCAACCGAGCCGCGCTTCGTCCGGCAACAGCGCCGGTTGCCCGGACAGTCGCAACGGCGCATAGGCGGCATCCAGTACCCGGACATCGGTCGATGGATCGCAGCCGCCCCACCACGCGCGCAACGCCGGTGTCTGGCCCAGCGGGCTGGACGGGTCGCAGGCCCAAATGAGACGTGGGGAGGACGGCGAGGGTTCCTGTCCCTGGGCCGTTGGTTGCCCAGCCCCTGCGCCCACACCTTGCCTCATGGGCATGTCGTCGGCATTGGGTGAGTGTTCATAGGTAAACACAGGCAGGCCCCAAGCCTCGGCCGCGCGGCGGTAATCGCCATAGGCTTGGGCTGGGAGCCAGACTGAAGCTGATG
>JAUNKF010000035.1 GCA_030532895.1 Lautropia sp.
TTGCGGGGTAACTTGCGGGGTCACATCAGTGGACGGCGCTCAGACATCCCTGACCTCAACAACAACAAGACCACCGCCAAGGTCAGCAGCAGATTGACACCTCCCGCGACATCCTCCCGGCGCTTGAGCGCCGCGAGCAGGCTTACCTCTGCTTGCTGCCGCGTCAACGACAGCAGCTCTTCACCCACGGGTACGATCTGCAACCAGGCGTTCATGACGATCAGAACCACCAGCAACAACGCTCCCTGAACCCCGCGATCAGAGCGCCAAGGAAGAAAGCCAACCAGACACAACCCCAGCATGCTTGCAGCCCAGACAGAGAGACCCGGTAACGTGACAGCCCAGGTCGCCAGGCTGATCTGTTCCCGCGCAAGGGCAAACGCAACGCTGCCTGCCTCTCCCCCGGCCACACTGCTCGTCAAGTGACAGAAAATCGATCCCAGAAATCCCGCAAAACCCAGCAAGCCGCTCATGAGAAGCCATAATGTGCATCGCTTGTTCATCCTCCACCTCCCGAGTCGCAAGCATGATTGCTCACTCGATAAATATAGCATGCTATGTTTATCGGGAATGAATGATCACGACATCAATGGCATGATGGCGCTTTCTGACCCCGATTACCTTTGCCATGCGCCCCTTGCAGAAGGAAGAATCTGCCGGTTATCTGACCAACCTGATGGCCCGGCTCTTTGCCAGCATGTTGTCGGATGCCTTGAGACCACTCAACCTCGCCCCAGCCCCTTTTGCGATCTTGCTGGAACTCTGGCAGACCGATGGGCTGACACAACGTGATATCGTCGACAGACTGGAAATCGAACAGCCAACAGCCACCAATACCCTGGCACGGATGGAACGTGATGGACTGATCCGTCGCGTTCCCGATCAGCACGATACACGCGTGAAACGGATTCTGCTCACCGACAAAGCCAGACGCTTGCAGGGTCAGGCCACGAGGAGTGCGCGATTCGTCAATCAGCAAGCCCTGTCAGGACTGACTGAACAGGAGCGTATTCACCTGTTGGCGTTGATACGCCGTGTCATCGAACAACAACGTGCCCACCTGTCAGACACAGCCCCCAGCTCATCCCAACAGGAGACAACGGCCATGAATCAACCCGTGGATGCGCCCCCACCGCAAGACAACTTGCCCGCCGACGTGCAACAAGCCTTGGCCGGCAATGCTGAAGCCCGTCAGCGCTTCAACGCACTGCCGCCATCGCACCAACGTGAATACCTGACATGGATCGATGAGGCCAAGCGCGACAGCACGCGCCAACGCCGCACGGCAGGCATGATCGAGCGCCTGTTGGCCACACCGCCCGGCCAGAAAGGCCAGCACTGCAGCCACCAGGCATCCACCCAAAACGTGCCAGGCAGGCTCAAAGCCCCCAGAACGACCAAAAGGGCTTGAACAGAGATGGCCAACAAGTGCGTGCCACGCGCCTCGCAAAGGTAAAATGGCCGATCACACGCGCCACCCAAGAAAGGTAGCCCCCTGTCATCCACCATGAGACATCCACCATTGGATGACAGGCACCCTCATCCTTTTCCAGGCGCCGGAGCGAGACACAGAGAGCATCACCATGAGCCATGATCACATCGAACAGGCCGAGGCGCATCCGCGCATCGAAACGAATCTCAGCAACCGACTCATCGCGCTGATCGGCGCCCCCACCGATGCCGGTGCCAGCCAACTGGGCGCCGCGATGGGGCCAGATGCGCTGCGCGTGGCCCAACTGCCACAGGCACTCGCCCAGATGGGCCTGGACGTGCTCGACACTGGCAACCTGAGCGGCCCCATCAACCCGCGTGGCGACCGTGACCCGGCCCATGACGGGTTACGCAACCTCGATGAGTGCATCATCTGGAACCGCAAGGTCTACGAAGCAATGCTGGCGCAGTTCAAGGCCGGCCGGATGCCGATCCTGCTCGGTGGCGATCACCATCTGGCCGCCGGCTCGATCAGCGCCGTGGCCCGCCATTGCCGCGAATCCGGCAAAAAACTGAAAGTGCTGTGGCTGGATGCACATTCCGACTGCAACACGCCCGAGATTTCGCCGAGCGGTAACGTGCATGGCACCCCCGTGGCGAGCCTCTGCGGCCTTGGCCCCGAATCCCTCGCCAGCCTATCGGGCCTGACCCCGGCGCTGTCGCCCGAGCAGTTCTGCCAGGTGGGGCTGCGCTCGGTGGATGACCACGAGAAGTGGATGATCCGCAAACTCGGGCTGCGCGCCTTCGACATGCGCAGCATCGACGAGCTGGGCATGCGCGAGGTGATGCAACGCGCACTCGATGACGTGGACGACAACACCCACCTGCACGTCAGCTTCGACGTGGATTTTCTGGATCCCGAGATTGCCCCCGGCACCGGCACCGACGTGCCCGGCGGCCCCTCCTACCGTGAGGCGCAGCTCTGCATGGAAATGATCGCCGACACCGGCCGCCTGCGCTCCCTTGATGTCGTCGAGCTGAACCCGGCGCTCGACATCCGCAACAAGACGGCCCGGCTGGTCGTCGATCTGGTCGAAAGCCTGTTCGGCAAGAGCACGCTGTTGTATGACAAGACGCCGGATTGATAGAAGGCCCTCAACACTTGCCAAGGTGTTTTGACCAACAGCCAGGATTGTCTACCCATTGGGTAGACAATTCCCCCAACCCGTCCACTTCCTGGACACGATTCAAGCGGTTTGCTCAGCAGAAACCAGGGGCAACCTACGAATTTTGTACCCATCGGGTACAAAATTCCTCTACGCGCCTTCAACCCCATTGAGCCATGAATGTCAGTGGCATGCAACGAACGCCACTATCCTGGCAAATCAACCGCTGATCCACCGACCAACGGCATCCTTACATCCCCCACCGACTGACGGGCTACCGCACAAGACAACCGGCCTGATCCCCCCTGCCATTATGGGCCGCCAACCGGGACAATCTCACGGATAAAACCTGCGTTTTTCCTGCTGGCGGTCATCCTGAACCAAACCAACCTCTGCCCCAGTGCGTGTGTCGATACGGCCTCCCCGGTGCCAGCGCTTCAGCGCTGGCAAGGGCGGCTGACGGCGCTTTGGCTGGCACGGGTGGGCTTGCCGGTGCTGGTGATGGCGATGCCACCAGGGCATGTGCCGGCCCTGGCACAAGCGCAGGCTGTCGCACCAAAGCCCGCTGTAGCCCAGATCCGGCTGATTCTGGCGAGCGGGGATGTGCGCATCGAAACGCGAACAACGCCGGCCCTCCCCGATCAAGGCCCCCATACTCCAACCGGCAGTCCTGGTCACAGTCAGCACGACCTGCAAAGCACCACCTCTTACGCGGCACGCAGTGGTGACTGGCTTCAGCCAGGGCAGATCATCGTGACGGGCGCCGATGGTCGTGCGCAGATCCGCTTCAGCGATGGCGGGCTGATTTCGATGCAGCCGGGCTCGCGCTTTCAGATTGATCAATATCAGTTTGACCAGCAGAATCAGCGCGGTTTTTATCGCTTGTTCGAAGGCACGATCCGAGCCATTTCCGGCAAGATCGGCAAGCGTCATCCTGATGATTTTCGACTGAACACGCCTTCGGCCTCGATCGGTATTCGTGGCACCGAATTTCTGGTGCAGGAAACCCGTTGTGCCCCCAGCTGTGCGCCCGGACAACGCGAAGGCTTGAACGTGGCCGTCAGCCGCGGGCAGGTTTTCGTGTTCAATTCGGCGGGCGCCATCGAGCTGGATGCAGGCCGCGCCACCTATGTGGCCTCGGCCTCGTCACACCCCCAACCCACCACGACCAAACCGGTGCTCAGCGCCCCGCCCACCCGCAAGGAAAAGGAAGCGGCCGACAAGGAACGTGCCGAGCAGCAAAAAAAGGAAGCCGCCAAACAAAATTCTGCTGAAAAGAAGGATGACGGCCAGGGGCAGGACGAAAGCCAGGACAAGGCCGACAACGAGTCGACATCAGCAGACAGCACCGAGAATAACGGACAACCCAAGACCTCCGACGATGCCAAGAACAAGGACGATGGCACGGCCGAACAGCAAAACGCCGGTGCAGACGCCCGCGCAGCATCTGGCACCAAGACGGATGCCGATGCAAACGCCCTGAACGACCAGGATGGTACGTCAACGAATAAAACGGGCGCATCCGGCCCTTCGTCTGCCCCGTCGGGCAACGCACCAGCCAGCAGTCAGCCGAAAAACCTTGGCAACATCGCAGGCGCCACCCCGTCCTCAATACTGACGAACAGCAACCAGGACAATACTGCCCGCCCTGACAGCACCCTGACCCACCCGGCCCCCAGCACACCGCCGACGGCCCCCACCCCCAAACCAGGGCCAACGCCAACACCGGTGCCCGGCCCCTCGCCGCTACCCGAACCGGCACCAGCCCCCGAGCCCAGCCCGGCGCCTTCACCGGCCCCGGAAACTCGGCCAGTACCCACGCCCGTGCCTACCCCGGCACCTGCACCAACCTCCGATCCTGGCCCTGCACCCACCCCGGCCCCAGAGCCTGCGCCCAGCCCCACGCCTGTGCCACCACCAGCGCCGGAACCATCGCCCGTGCCGGCCCCCACGCCAGCCCCAGAGCCCGCGCCCGCGCCAGAATCAGGCCCAGCGCCCTCGCCCGCCCCGGAACCGGGGCCAGCCCCAACACCCGTGCCCAATCCGGCACCGGTGCCTGAGCCTGCGCCAGTGCCCGCCCCCACGCCGGAACCTGCACCAGTCCCCAACCCTGTACCGGTGCCCACACCAGTGCCAGAGCCGGCCCCTGAGCCAGCACCGGTTCCCCCGCCGGCGCCAGAACCAGGGCCAAGCCCCTTCCCGGTGCCCGATCCGGTGCCAACGCCCGTGCCTACACCGGCCCCGGCGCCCACCCCAGAGCCAGTCCCTGTCCCCCCGCCTGCCCCGGAACCTGGCCCAACGCCCGCACCCGGCCCTGCACCAGTGCCCGAACCGGCACCTATGCCCGAACCAGCCCCGGTGCCTCCCCCCGCGCCGGAGCCTGTGCCTGTACCCACGCCTGTCCCGGTGCCCGTTCCCACACCGGTGCCCAACGCCCTGAAACCCGGTCTCAACACGCCGGATCAGGTGCGGCAAAGCCTGTTGAACGTGCCATGGCTCTTCAATTTCCGTCTCAACGGCTCAGGGACAACCGCGACGCTGGACGAGCAGTTGCGACTCGTGCAGCTGGATGACTGCAGCGGGCGTAACAACTGCTTCGCACTGGGCACCGCACAGATCGTCGAAGCCGGCACGACCGGGCACGTGAGCTGGGGCCGCTGGGCCAATGGCGAAGCGCGCTTCAAGCGGCTGATGCGGGAGCTGTCGCAGACGCTCGCCCCCGATGCGGGCGTGCATTATCTGGTGGGCGCACCGACGCTCACGATGCCCACCGAAGGACAGGCCCGTTATGAGCTGGCCGGTGCCACGGCCCCCACCTTCCTGAGTGGCAAACACCCACCAGGCAACTTCTCGGGCCAGGGTTTCGTGCAGTTCGGCCCTGGCACCGGCACGCGGGTAGCCATTGAAGGCCATCTGAAGTTTGGCACCGACCAGCACTACCGGATGGTGAGCGAAGGCGCACAGTTCGACGCCGCCAACCGCCTCTCGGGCGTGGGCAGCACCAACCTGAACATGGTCAGCCCCAACACCTTCACGGGCGACCTCTCGGTCAGCTCGTTGGGCAGCAACGATGTGATGGGCTGCGGCACGGGCGGGTGTCAGGCCGCCATCGATGGTGCGTTCTTCGGCGACAAGGCCAGCCACCTGGGCTTCAGCTACTCGGTGCAAAATCCTTCACCCGGCGGCAACACCGATACAATCCACGGTGTCGCGGTGATGAAGCGAGAGTGACCTGGCCGCTTCTCGATGCGAAGCATGCCACGATGCATGATGAAGCCTGGCGTGTGCCATGCACGTGTTCGTCCTCGTGAAAGCCCCGCCCCGGGCGTCCAGATCAAGGCGCCCCTCGCCTGTTCTAACGACATACCTATCCCGTCACCGTGCCCCAAAGCCCTGCCCAAACGCAATTCAGCCTTGCCGAACCCGACAACCAGAAGCTCGCCAGCCTGTGCGGCGCGCTCGACCAGAACCTGCGATCGATCGAGAATGCGCTGAACGTGCGCATCACCCGGCGCGGCACCACCTTCATCGTGGAAGGCGAAGACGACGAGCCAGCCCGCACCGTGGCGCTCCTGAAGCGCCTCTACGCCGGCCGCCATCCACTCACGCCCGAGGAACTCCAACTGGCCATCATCGAATCCCGCCACACCGCTCCCGTCACCGACGATCCGCATTATCCGCCCGTGACGCCCGTGCTCCCCCCGCAGTCGCCCGACAATCCGGTCATCCGCACCCGGCGCGGCGAGCTGCAAGGCCGTACCCCCAATCAACGCAAGTACCTGAAGAACATCCTCTCGCATGACCTCACCTTCGGCATCGGCCCGGCCGGCACCGGCAAGACCTATCTGGCCGTGGCCTGCGCGATCGATGCGCTGGATCGTGATCAGGTCGAGCGCATCATCCTCACCCGCCCGGCCGTCGAGGCGGGGGAACGTCTGGGCTTTCTGCCGGGGGATCTCACCCAGAAGATCGACCCCTACCTGCGTCCGCTTTTCGATGCACTGAACGACCTGATGGGGTATGAGCGGGTCGTGAAGCTCACCGACCGGCAGCAGATCGAGATCGCACCGCTTGCCTACATGCGAGGGCGCACGCTGTCGAACGCCTTCATCATTCTGGACGAAGCGCAGAACACCACGCCCGAGCAGATGAAGATGTTCCTGACCCGAATCGGTTTCGGCGCCAAAGCCGTCATCACCGGTGACGTGACACAGATCGACCTGCCTGCCCCCAAGAAAAGCGGGCTGGTGCAGGCCGAGCGCGTGCTGAAAAAGGTGAAAGGCATCGGCTTCAGCCACTTCGACGCAAGCGACGTGGTGCGTCATCCGCTGGTGGCCCGCATCGTCGAAGCCTATGAAAAACAGCAGGCCGAGCAGCGCCGGCGCGCCAACGCCCCCACCTTTGATTGATGAAGATTGGCCATCACTTGCCCTGGCAACACGCATGACCCCTCCCCCCCTCGCCTCTTCCCTGCGCCCACGCCTGGCGTTGTCCATCCAGCATGACCCCGAAGCGGGCGATCTGCCGGTGGATCGCACGCAGCTGCGACGCTGGGTGCAAAGCAGTCTCGCACGCGATGCTCAGCTCGTGCTGCGCTTCGTGGGCCGTGATGAAAGCCAGGCACTCAACCACCAGTATCGGGGCAAGAACAGGCCCACCAATGTGCTGACCTTCGATTACAGCCATGAGCCGGCGATCGAGGCCGACATCGTCATCTGCCTGCCAGTGCTCGAAGACGAGGCACGCGAGCAGCAGAAAACGCTGCGAAACCATTTGGCGCATCTGGTGATTCATGGCGTGCTGCATGCACACGGCATGGATCATCTGACCGAGGCCGAAGCAGCCGAGATGGAAGCCTTGGAGATCGCCCTGCTGCGCCGATTCCGTATCAAAGACCCCTACACGCTGCCCGAAGACGCCTGATCGGATAGCTGGCGCGGCATAATGGGGCGCGGCCACGCGATTGACCATCCTCGCGTCGTCCCCCGGTTGACCAGGCGCATGGGTCAGCCGTGTTCATCAAACGCCGAGCGCATGCCGCCGACCGACTGTCGCCTTCACCACGCGCTGCCTGCCGATGCCCGCCCATGCCTGATTCTCACGCTGACTCCCACGCGCTTGCCCGCGCCTCACGCGCAGCCTCTCCCCCTGCCACCGTTCCCCCCCCCAACGCGGCCTCCCCCCGTCGATGGCCAGCCCTCCTGGCGCTGCTGCTGGGTCTGGCCCACGCCTTCTGCTTTGCTCCCTGGGGCAACGGCTGGCTGCAACTGGCGGTCTTTGGCGGATTTGCCACCTTGCTGGCACACCAATGTCAGCGCGGTGCCAGCCTGCGCCGCTTGGGCCTGCTTGGTGCTCTGTTCGGGCTGGGCTGGTTCACGGCCGGTGTCAGCTGGCTCTTTGTAGCCATGCACGACATCGGCGGTCTGCCTGCGCCTGTGGCTGGCCTCGCACTCCTGCTCTTCGCTGCTTATCTGGCGATCTTCCCGGCGCTGGCCTCGATGCTCACCGGCCACCTGGCCAAGCCGAACCGCCCCACGGCCTTCATGCTGACGATGACCGGCGCCTTCACGCTCGGCGAGCTGGCGCGAGGCTGGCTGCTGACCGGTTTTCCGTGGCTGGGGTTCGGTTATGCGCACATCGACAGCCCGCTGGCAGCGCTCGCACCAGTGGGCGGCGTCTATCTGGTGACAATGGCGGTGAGCTTCATCTCGGCCGGCATCGCGCTCAGCTTCCAGCGGCTTCGGCCCTGGCTGATCCTGCCGGCACTCGGGTTGATCGCCGTGGCCGATTCGCTCGAAGGCATGCAATGGACATATCCGCACGGCAAGCCGATCTCGGTGAGCCTCCTGCAGGGCAATGTCCCTCAGGTGATGAAATTCGACCCGGTGGCCAGTGCCAAGGCACGGCAGGACTATCTCGCGATGATCGAATCCTCGCCGGCCGACCTCGTGCTGCTGCCGGAGACGGCCTGGACGGTGCCCTGGGAACGAACCGACCCGGCCACCCAGGCAAGACTCTACGAGTTCATCCTGAGGACGGACAGCAGTGTGGCGCTCGGTAGCCCGCGCGTGGTGCAGCTGCCCGAGCCGCCTGCCGACGACCCCTATCAGGGTATGCGATTTGCCAACAGCATGGTGATGCTCGATCGCACGAGTCTGGCGGACGGCCAGCTGCCGCTCGCTTACGACAAGGCCCATCTCGTGCCCTTCGGCGAATTCATCCCACCGGGCTTTCGCTGGTTCGTCGACATGATGAAGATTCCGCTGGGCGATCTCTACCGTGGCCCGGCCGACCAGGCCGCACTGCCACTCAAGGATCAGGCCATCGGCTTCAACATCTGTTATGAAGACATCTTTGGCGAAGAGCTGCTGCCTGCCGTCCGGGGTTCAAGCGGCAACGGGCAGAACGGCGCCACGATCCTCGCCAACCTGACCAACCTCGGCTGGTATGGCAAATCACACGCACTGCCCCAGCACCGGCAAATTGCCCGGATGCGGGCACTCGAAACAGGCAGACCGATGATTCGGGCCACCAACAACGGGGTCACGGCCATCATTCTGCCCAATGGCGAGGTGGCAGCCGAGCTGCCCTCGCATCAAAGCGGCGTGCTGAAAGCCAGCGTGCAAGGCCATGGCGGGTTGACCCCCTATGCCGAGGCCGGTGGAAATTGGCCGGTGGCCCTGGCCGCCGCCCTGATGCTGCTGCTCGGCGGCCGGCTGGGCCGTCGCACCAAAGGCAAAGGCTGAGTCACTTCAGCCTCCCCAATAACATAGCGGAGTATTCGATGACACCCGACACCCCAAAACACTACGGCAGTGTCAGCCGTTTCTTTCACTGGACGATGGCTGCCGGATTTGGCTTCATGCTGTTCACCGCCCTGGCATGGACATTTGCCGAGGATGAACCGTGGACAAAAGGCTTGATGTATTACCACAAGTCCGTTGGCTTCACACTGATGGTGCTCGTCGTACTTCGATGTATCTGGGCTGTCCTCCATCATGCGAAGCGCCCGCCTTCGGACAGCCTGCTCGCCTCACTGGGGCACTTGGCGCTGTATGCCCTGATGATTGCCGTACCGCTCACGGCGCTGATTCGTCAATATGGCGCAGCCCGTGGCCCACTGGAAGTGTTCGGCGTGCAAGTGATGCAAGGCTCGGCTGAAAAAATCCCGACCATGGTCAGCATCGGCAGCAATTTCCACAGCACGCTCGCCTGGGTACTGTTCGCCTTGGCAGCAGGCCATATCCTGATGGTGGTCGTGCACCGGCTGCAAGGCCATGACGTGTTGCCCCGGATGCTGGGTCGATGAACCGCCCTTTGTCAGTTTGAAACCACCGCGCAACATTCTCTGATAGTGCAGTGCAGCATCTTCAGGTTGGCTATGCGATCATGTGATTTTGTTCAACACTTCACGAGCGTTCTCCATGAGCAACAGCATAGCCTCCGCCGGCCGCCTGGCAGGCAAAGTCAGCATCATCACGGGTGCAGCACAGGGTATCGGCGAAGCCACGGCCCTCAAATTCGCCAAAGAAGGGGCGATCGTCGTCGCTTGTGACCTGAACGAAAAAGCGCTGGCAGATGTCGTCAAGCAATGCCAGGACCTGGGCGCACAGGCTGTCTCCTTCGTGATGAACGTGACGGATCGCGCCCAGGTGGACGCGGTGGTGGCCAAGGTGCTGGAACAGTTCGGCCGTATCGACGTGCTCGTCAACAATGCCGGCATCACGCAAGATGCCCGCCTCGTCAAGATGAGCCTGGAGCAGTTCGATCGCGTGATCGACGTGAACCTGCGTGGCGTGTTCCATTGCACGCAGGCCGTGGCCGAGACGATGATCCAGCAAGGCAGCGGCGCCATCCTGAATGCCAGCTCGGTGGTGGGCCTCTATGGCAATTTCGGGCAAACCAACTACGCCGCCACCAAGTTCGGCGTCATCGGCTACACGAAGACCTGGAGCCGCGAGCTGGGGCCAAAAGGCGTGCGCGTCAACGCCGTGGCCCCCGGCTTCATCGCCACCCCCATCCTGGCGAGCATGCCCGAGAAGGTGATCGAGGGCATGAAGGCCCGCGTGCCACTGGCCCGCCTCGGCAAGCCCGAGGAAATCGCCAACGTCTACGCCTTCCTCGCCAGCGACGAAGCCAGCTACATCAACGGTGAGGTCATCGAGGTGTCGGGCGGCATCTCCCTCTGATCTCGCATCAGCCGCCAGACAACGACCAGTAGCACCTGCGGTGTCAGGCGGCTCGTATCACGGGCAGACTGCTGTCAGGGGCACCTGATGCCACCCGGACACGCTTCCCTGTTTCACCCTGGCCGCACCTCCGTATGCGGCCCTGCCGAAGGCAGGTCAACTGCCGGGATCCTGAGACGCTGGCGCTTGAGCCTTGCCCGCCGCCGTGCCACGCGATAGCGGCGCAAAGCCAGCGACTTGGGCCTCAATTGCCGGCCAAAATCCCGCTGCACCCAGCGCAGCAGCGACAGCACCAACAGCACCAGCACCGGAATCATCGGCAGTGCCACGATCACCGTGGAAATCTGCACCGCCTCCAAGCCGCCTACCATCAGCAGCGCCACCCCCACCATCGACACCATCACCGTCCAGAGGATGCGGTTCCAGCGGGCCGGCTCCTGATAGCCGCTCAGCTCACGCGTGCAGATGGCGGCCAGCATGTAGGCCGAGGAATCGACCGTGGTGGCCAGGAAGATGAAGCACAGCACGGTGAACACCGGCAGGATGGCATTGCTCCAGGGCAGGGTCTTCAAAATGGCCACCACCGTGGCCGGCGCCCCACCCTCAGCGGCCAGAATGGCCTGCAGATGGACCACGCCATTGACTTGCAGGTTGAGCGCGTAGCCACCCCAGATCGCAAAAAAGGCCCAACAGCCGACGCTGCCCCAACCCACCCCGTTGAGGATCAGCGCCTTGATCGTGCGGCCGCGTGAGATGCGGGCCACGAACAGCCCCATCATCGGCGCATAGGCCACCCACCAGGCCCAGTAGAAAATCGTCCAGTTTTCCGGAAAGCTGCGGTTCTGTACCGGATCCGTCCAGAAACTGATGCGAAAGAAGTTGTCGGCCAGCATGCCAAGGCTGTTGCTCCAGAGCTTGAGCAAAAACACCGTGGGGCCGATGAAGAGAATGAGCAGCAGCATGATCAACGCCAGCAAGGCGTTCAGGTTCGACAACGACTGAATCCCCTTCTTCAGGCCGTTGTACACGCTCCAGCCGATGATCAACGTCCAGATCGCCAGAATGCCCAGCTGCAGCCCGAAGCTGTCGGGCAACCCGAACATGTTGCGCACGAGTGCCGTCACGAGAGGCACCGATAGCCCGAGCGAGGTGCCCACGCCGCCCACGATCGAAAAGATCACCGTCACATCGATCAGCTTGCCAAGCGGCCCGTCGACCCGTTCACCCAGCACGCCACGACAGGCTTCGCTCATCCGCAGCACGTTCACCTTGCGCACATACAGCGCGTAAGCGATGGGCAGCGACGGGATCAGGTACAAGGCCCATGGCACCACCCCCCAGTGAAACATCGGGTACATCGCCGCCCATTCCACGGCCTGCGGCGAATCCGGCTCGATGCCGAAAGGCGGTGTCTTCAGAAAATAAAGCGGCTCGACGAAAGCCCAGTAACAGATCGAGATGCCAATACCGGCGCAGAACAGCATCACGATCCACGGGCCACGCCCGAACTCGGGCTTTTCATCGGCTGCGCCGAGCTTGATCCTGCCGATGGGGCCGAACGCGAGCCACATCATCACGAAAAAGCTGGCAATGCCCACCAGCAGATACAACCAGCCCAAATTGCCCGTCATCCACGACAGCACCTGGCTGATCACCTGCTTGCCCGATGCCGGATAGAGCATCAGCGGCGAGATGATCAGACAGAGCGCAATCACTGCCGACCAGAACACGCCCCGGTCGATCTTCAGTTCGGTCTCCTCTGCCATGGGCAGTCTCCTCTTCGTTCCTGGTGCGTCTTATAGCAGACAGTATCCTCCAAACGGCGCTTTGATGTGCCAAACCCCGGATATACCCCAAGAGGGCATCCATGTCTGGCGCTGCCCCCACCCATCAGGCAGCGCCATGCGGAGCTGACGCGTGTCATGCACGTTTTCGTGCCTGGCTGTGTGCAGCATCTCATAGTCTCTTTGTTTTCGCAGCAACACGGAAACAAATCAGGACATGAAAGGGATTCAATGAGGCACCTCGTTCCAAAATAAGAACAAAACCCGAATGAATCGTCCCCAAAAAACCCTGAATGATTATCAAACCGCTTCGTGTCAACCGCTTCGCCATCTTCTGCGTTTTTTTGAAAACCGGCTGATCAGGCGAAAACATGGACAGGTGTTCGAGATCACGAACACATGCACAAGACGCAGCCCGCGGTTTGATATAAAACAAGCTGCCAAAAACCGGACTGACTATACTCGATTTCAAAAACCAATAAACCAACCTTCTCAGGAAAGAAAACACGATGAGCCAGGTGATTCGGCGCACAAGTTTGGCTTTGGGCATTTTGATGGCCTTTTCCTCCGCGGCCGTGATGGCCAAAAAAACCAGTGACACCAGCATGCCGGCACAACCGCAGGCAGCCGCCGTGTCGGAGGCCGACAAGGATCTGCTCGAACAGGCGCAGTCCTTCTTTCAGCCCCTGCCCACGCCTGAAGAAATGCAGAAAATCAAACCTTTCACCGAAGCACAGGTCAAGCTTGGGCACCAGCTCTGGTATGAACCGCGGCTGTCCCGCGGCAACACCGTCAGCTGCAACTCCTGTCACAACCTCGCCAGCGCCGGTGTCGACAACCTGCCCACCAGCCCCGGCCACAAAGGCGCTTTCGGCCCGCGCAACTCGCCCACCGTGCTGAATGCCGCACTCCTGGGCAGCCAGTTCTGGGATGGGCGCGCTGCAGACCTCGAAGAACAGGCTGGCGGCCCGCTCGTCAACCCGATCGAAATGGCCAATGTCGATCAGGCATCGGTCGAAAGGAAAATCGCCGACATTCCCGAATATCAAGCGCTGTTCAAACAGGCTTTTCCACAGGATGGTGGCAAAATCTCCTTCAAGAACATCACCCACGCCATTGCTGCCTTCGAGCGCACGCTGATCACCCCAACCCGTTGGGATAATTATCTGCGGGGTAATGCGCATGCACTCACCGAGAAGGAACGCAAGGGTTTGAGCGCCTTCATCGATAATGGCTGCATCGCATGCCATAAAGGGGTGAACCTCGGTGGCGAGGGCTTCTTCAAATTTGGCCAGGCCAAAGGCCCATATTGGGATTTCATCCCCAGCGACAAGCACGACGAAGGCCGTTTTGAAGTGACGAAAGACGAGGCCGACAAGTTCTTCTTCCGCACGCCCGGCCTGCGCAATGTGGCCAAAACCTTCCCCTACTTCCACAACGGCAGTGTATGGGAGCTGGACAAGGCCGTCGCCATCATGGGTGAAACCCAGCTGGGTCAGACGCTCTCGCCCGAGGACGTGAGCGACATCGTCAGCTTCCTCGAATCGCTCTCCGGCTCGGTGCCGGCGGCTGCACGCACGCTGCCCGAGCTGCCGCTGTCGGCCCACCGCAACACGCAGCCAGACAACCGCTGAACGCTGGCATCCCACGTCCCGGATCGCGCACTGATGACGCTGCCTTGCTCACCAAAGCAGCCAAGTCTGACAGGCGGCATGCGCGATCCTTATCAGCCCGGGCTTGCGAAGGCATCGAGCCTTGGCTGCGCGCGGCGCCTTGTCAGCCCACGGTTTTTGGGCCCGATGCGCTGACGATGATCAGCGCACGACGCGCGCCAACCGGCATAATCCGGCATGGCGCATCGCTCGGCGCGCCCGTTGCCAGGACAGCAATGTGCCTGTTGCCCCGGCATGACCCCGAAGGCAACCCCACCCAGCTCCCTCCCTCCTGACCAACCCAACAGGATCTGCCATGCAGGATCTGAATGACTTGGCCTATTTCGTGGCAGTCGCCGATCACGGCGGCTTTGCGGCAGCGGGCCGGGCATTGGACATCCCCAAATCGAAACTGAGCCGGCGAATCGCGATGCTCGAAGCCCGTCTGGGCGTCCGGCTGATCCAACGCACCACGCGCCGTTTTGCCGTCACCGACACAGGCAAGGATTTTTTACAGCATTGCCGCGCAATGCTCGTCGAGGCAGAGGCTGCCGAAGCGGTCGTGGCCGAACAATCCAGCATGCCCCGTGGCACGGTACGCCTGTCGTGCCCACCCGCGCTGATGCAGTATGCGGTGGGGGATATGCTGGCCGACATCCTGAACGGCTGGCCCCTGATCAAGCTGCACGTTCAAGCCACCAATCGCCATGTCGATGTATGGGAAAGTGGTGTGGATCTGGCTTTGCGCGTGCGCGCCCCGGACAGCCCGCTACCGGCTGAAGAAACCGTCAAACCGCTGGCCATCAGTCCACATCTGCTGGTGGTGGCGCCCCAGCTGCTGAGCAACACGGCGCCGCCCTCGGCGCCGGAAGACCTGAACCGGCTCCCCACCGTCGGCCTGGGCAATGCCCCATCGGAAAACATCTGGACGTTGACCAGCCCGACCGGCACGACCGTGAGACACACCCACCAGCCGCGTCTGGTGGTCGACGACATGGCCGCCCTCAAACAGGCGGTTTGCCGAGGCGTGGGCTGCGCCGAACTCCCCCGCATGATGGTTCACGACGAACTGGCTGCCGGCACACTGTTGCCGCTGCTGCCCGACTGGCAGGCTTCCATCGGCGTGATCCAGGCTGCTTTTGCCACCCGCCGTGGCATGCGCCCGGCCGTCCGACAAGTGCTCGACGCACTGGGCGCAGCCTTCCTGACACTGGCCGAGGAAGGACGCTGCCTGAAGGTGCCCGCTTGACACGCCTCATGCACGGATAGCGCCCCGCAATACACGCCCAGCGGGGTTTTCCCGCCAGGCTGGCCCCGAACCCGAACGCTGACGACGTGGCCACATGGCGAAGGTAGCGACACAGCCTTGACGGCGTGTGGCAGCTCGTCGACACACGGTTGGAAGGCCGGCGCGGCAACGAATCAGTGCATGACGACACGTGCTTAGGTGATCTCGGCCAGCACGGCCCCTGCCGTCACGGCCTGCCCAGCCTCGATGCGTCGGCTCAAGCGGCCGGTCTTGTGTGCCATCACCTGCATTTCCATTTTCATCGCCTCCATCACGGCGATGAGCTGCCCCTCAGCCACCTGCTCCCCCTCCTCCACCTTCCAGGCATGCAGGTTACCGGCAATCGGGGCCGTGACGGCATCAGGTGACACGGCGCCACCCTCTGCCTCAGCCGAAGCCTGAGCCATGCCGGCCGTTCCCCCTCCTGTTGCCCCCACCACGCCGGCCGACAGCGCACCGAGCAACTGGGCTGGCAAGCCCAGGTTCACACGGCGCCCATCCAGCTCCACCGGCATGCGAATCAAGGTCTGCGCCGGCAGCGGCGCCGGTCGAGCAGCAGCCGCCAAATCATCGGCGAACGCCGTCTCGATCCAGCGCGTGTGGACATGAAACCCTTCATCGCCCACCGCCACGAAAGCCGGCGCCACGATCACAGCCCGGTGAAAAGGCAGCACACTGGGCACGCCCTCGATCTGGAACTCGGCAAGCGCCCGACGGGCACGCTGCAGGGCCTGCTCTCGGGTGCTGCCGTGCACGATCAGCTTGGCCATCATCGAATCGAACTGGCCGGCCACGACAGAGCCACTTGCCACACCGGTGTCGACCCGCACACCAGGGCCAGCCGGCGGCTGGAACCGCTCGATCAGCCCAGGCGCCGGCAGAAAGCCTCGGGCCACATCTTCCGCATTGATTCGGAACTCGATGGCATGCCCGATGGGCCGCGGCGTCTGCTGGATCGACAGCGGCAAGCCGTCGGCCACCCGCAGCTGCTCGACGACCAGATCCACGCCTGTCGTCTCTTCGGTCACCGGGTGCTCGACCTGCAGGCGGGTGTTGACTTCCAGAAAAGAAATGGCACCACGACGGCTCACCAGAAACTCGACCGTCCCAGCCCCCACATAACCAGCCGCTGCACAGATGTCGCGCGCCGCCTGATGAATCCGCTCACGCTGCTCATCGGAGAGGAAAGGTGCCGGCGCCTCTTCGACCAGTTTCTGGTTTCGCCGTTGCAGGCTGCAGTCGCGTGTCCCCAGCACGACCACCTGCCCGTGCTGATCGGCGATCACCTGCGCCTCCACATGGCGAGGCTGGTCCAAAAACTGCTCGACGAAGCATTCCCCCCGGCCGAACGCAGCCGTGGCCTCACGCACGGCCGACTCGTACAGCTCGGCCACTTCGTCCATCTCCCAGGCCACCTTCAGGCCACGTCCACCGCCACCAAAAGCAGCCTTGATCGCGATCGGCAAGCCATGCTCACGCGCAAAAGCCAACACCTCGTCCACGTGCTGAACCGGCTCGGGCGTACCGGCCACCAAGGGTGCCCCGACCTGCGCGGCAATCTTGCGGGCAGCCACCTTGTCGCCCAATTGCGCGATGGTCTCGGGCCTGGGGCCGATCCAGATCAGCCCGGCATCGATCACGGCCTGTGCAAAACCGGCATTTTCCGACAGGAAGCCATAACCCGGATGCACGGCATCAGCACCACAGCGCCGGGCCACCGCCAGCAATTTCTCGATGTTCAGATAAGTATCTGCCGGCCTCTCACCTTCCAGCCCATAAGCCTCGTCGGCCATCCTCACATGCAGTGCATCCATATCCACATCGGCATAGACGGCCACGCTCTGGACACCATAATCGGCACAGGCCCGCACGATGCGAACGGCAATTTCTCCCCGGTTGGCAATCAGGACTTTCTTGATCATGAGGATTCCCCGTTGAAATACGCCCGAAACGGCGACACGACCCTGAAACGCACGTGAACCCCTGCCGGCAGTTGTGCCGCGCTGTCGAGATGATGGGGCACGACACAGCCGATGACCGGATAACCCCCGGTAAGTGGATGATCGGCCAAAAACAACACAGGCTGCCCATTGGCAGGCACTTGCAAGGCCCCCAGCGCCGTCCCCTCGGAGGGGAGTTCCACGCCCTCGAAAGCTGGCGCCCTGACCAACGGCTGCTCACCCACCAGGCGCAAACCCACACGATTGGATTGCAGTGTCACCTGCCAGGACTGCCGCTGGAGCAATTCAATGGTATCTGGCGTGAACCAGTCGGTTCGTGGGCCGAGCACGATGTCGAGCACGACGCTACCCGCATCATCACCGACGGGCTGATACGGCGGGTTGGCCGGGTGGATGTCATGGTGCATCATCACGGCACCCTTGGCCCACTGCCCCACGGACAAGATTTGCCCAACCGACACCGGTTCAGGCCCGATTCCGGACAAGGTATCGGTGGCAGCGCTACCAAGCACAGGGGCCACCTTGAAGCCGCCTCGCACCGCCAGATAGCTGCGCAAGCCCACGTCCGGCGCGCCAATCGTCAACGTGTCACCGGGGTCTAGCGCCAGCGGCCGGTTACGCTCGGCAGGCCAGGCCGAGCCATCGGCATGACGCAGCTCAAGCGCCCCTTCTGCCCCCGTGATCGCCACCACCACGGGCGAGAGGACACGCACCGAAAACCCACCATGCAAAATTTCAAGGACAGGTGCACGACGATCGTTACCCACCAAACGATTCGCCAACATACAAGCACCTTTATCCAACGCCCCGGAAGCCGACACCCCCTGAGACGCCTGCCCTTCCCGGCCCTGATCCTGAAAGATCGCCTGCAACCCCGTGGCCAGAACCTCGAAGGCATCGGGCACCGGCCGGGTGAGGTGCGGCGTCATCGACGCTGACGGGGGCGGTTCGGTACGAACTTCACCGGCCTCGTCGGCCGGATGGGCCAGTCCTGCGCCTTGCGCATCCGAGGCATCATTGGCGGCAGCCAACGGCAGCATGTGCTCGACGGCATGCATGCCCCTGACATCCGCCCGGTTCATCGACACGGCCAGATCTGAAGAAGGCACGGCTGACGTGTCGGCTGAAACCGCCGACACAGACGACGCCAGGCACGTACCGGTATCGCCCCCAATGCGTGTGCCTTCGGCAGACAAGGCGTCTGCGGCCCGACGCCAATGCTCGACCAGGCGCTGCCCTTCCTCGGTGGCAACATCCACGAATCGCACCCGTCCACCGGGCTGGAGCAAGGCTGGCGGCTGGCGAGCGAGATCCCACATCGGCACCATCGTGGTGCCCAACAGCTGCCATCCACCTGGGCTGGATCGCGGGTATATGCCGCAGAAACGGCCCGCCAGGGCCACTGAGCCGGCCGGAATTTTCGTGCGCGGGCTGGCACGTCGTGGCACATCGAAAAGCGGGTCATCGCCAGTCATGTAGGCAAAGCCCGGCGCAAAACCGGTAAACGCCACCTGCCAGATGGCCTTCGTGTGGCGTTCGATCAAGGCCGCCACGGACAGCCCCAGATGCTCGGCCATCTCCGCCAGATCCTCACCATCGTATCGCACTGGCAGTATCAGCAAAGCCCCGCTAGCCTGCTGGCGCCCCCCCACCTGTCGCCCGGCAATGGCATCGGCCAAGCGCTCAGGGCGACAGATGGACGGATCGAAAGTCACCAGGACGGTGCGCGCAGCCGGCACCAGCTCGGTGATGCCTGCAATCGGTTCAGTCTGCAAGGCATCGAAGAGCGCCAGCGTCTCTTCCAGGCTGTCCAATTCGACCAGCATGGCATCCAGATTGGCGGGAAGAATACGCATGAACCTCTCCTCTCAGCCCTCGTAGTACACGTCCGGCACATCGGTGATGAACATGTGTCCGGGCGCATGCGTGATGGCAAAAGGCACGCCGGAGGCCATGACCGCCGCCTGCGGGGTCACACCGCAGGCCCAGAACACGGGCACCTCTCCCGGCTCGATACGCACCGGATCACCAAAATCGGGCCGATCGAGATCGGCAATGCCCAAAGCCTGCGGATCGCCCACCTGCACCGGCGCACCATGCACCGAGGGAAATCGCCCTGAAATGCGGCAGGCATCCGCCACCCTGTTGGCAGGTATCGGACGCATCGACACGACCAGATTGCCCTTCAGGCGCCCCGCTGGACGGCAGGCGATGTTCGTGCGGTACATGGCCACATTGCAGCCATCGGTGACATGGCGCACCTCGATGCCAGCCTCGATCAGCGCGTTTTCAAAGGTGAAGCTGCAGCCGATCAGAAAGGTGACGAGATCCGGATGCTCTGCCCAGGCCGCCCGCGCATCCGTCAACGCTTCCACCAGACACCCGTCGCGCCAGATGCGATACAGCGGGAGATCGGTGCGCAAATCAGCCCCTTCTGCCAGCACCGTATCGAAGGCCCCCGCTTCGACCACATCCAGCACCGGACAAGGCTTTGGATTGCGCTGGGCATACAACAAAAAATCCCAGGCCCACTCACGTGGCAAGGCGATCAGATTGGCCTGCGTCATGCCGCGGGCGATGCCAGCCGTCGGCGCCACCCGGCCCGACCGGTAGGCCGCGCGGGCGGCGCGGGCCGCTGCCTGCGCGGCGCGTTGGGCCTCGGTGAGTGATCGTGCGCCAGGCATCATGGTCGTTGTCATGCAAAGGGTTTCAACTCGACGCCCGCGGCCAACAACACACGACGCACTTCACGCGCCATGCCAACCGCGTCGGGGCTGTCACCATGCACGCAGATCGAATCCGCCTCGATACGCGCAAGGCTACCGTCAACCGCCTCCACCACACCTTCTTGCACCAGCCGCAGCATGCGGGCTGCCACCAGCGCCGGATCGTGCAGCACCGCTCCTGGCGCCCGCCTCGACACCAGCGTGCCCTGAGGCGTATACCCTCGATCGGCAAATGCTTCGGCCACGACCTTCAGGCCGGCCGCCTTCGCCCACCCCACCAGCGGCGAGCCGGCCAGCACCACGAGCGCCAGCGAATCATCGAGCGCACGGATCGCTTCGATCACGTCCGTGGCCTGCCGCTCGTCATGAGCAATGGTGTTGTAGAGCGCGCCGTGGGGCTTCACGTAACGCACCTGAGTACCCGCCACCTTGGCCAGCGCCTGTAAGGCGCCAATCTGGTAGAGGATGTCCGCCCTCAATTCGCGTGAAGCCACATCCATGTTGCGACGACCAAAGCCCACCAGATCCGGATAAGCCACGTGCGCACCGATACTGACCCCATTGGCCGCAGCACGCCGCAGCGTGTCGAGAATCCCGGCCGGATCGCCCGCATGAAAGCCGCAGGCCACATTGGCGCTGGTGACGATATCGAGCATGGCCACATCATCACCCATCGGCCAAGCACCGAAGCTCTCGCCCAGATCACTGTTCAAATCCATTCTTGCCATGTCTCGATACCTTCAACGCGATGACGCCCAGTCCTCGTCAGGACAGCAGGCGTCCGTCACGACATTCATCGCCAGACACCGGGATGACAGGCCACGGGGTCTGGGTCTTTGACTCGGCGTCCCGAGCATGCCTTGCCGTTGAGCACGTTCGATGCCTGCGCGGCCCGTGCATGACACGCCTCAAGCAGCCAGCAGGTTGAAGATCGGGCCAATCGACTTGTAGCCCATGTACCAGGTCAACAGGCACACCAGCGAGCCAAGTACCAACAACCATTTTGGATAGGACACACCGCCCAGCAGATCCTGGCGCGTCCAGCCGATGATCATGAAGATCGTCATGCCCAGCGGCAGGATCAGGCCATTGAAGCCACCTGCAAAAATCAGCAAGGCTTTCGGCGCCGTGCCCATCAGCAGAAATACCGTGAGCGACACGGCAATGAAGACGGCTGTCGCCCGATTGCGCACGCTCTCGGAGAGATCGGCCTTGAAAGCTTTCAGGAAGGACATCGAGGTATAGGCCGCACCGATGACGCTGGAAATCCCCGCAGCCCAAAGCACCAGGCCAAAGAAGCGCAAGCCCAGATCACCTGCAGCCGACTCGAAAGCCTTTGCGGCCGGGTTGGCCCCATCGAGCACCACCCCGCTGGAGACGACCCCCAAGATGGCCAGAAAGAGCACGAAACGCATGACGCCCGTCACGGCAATGCCGTTGAGCGCCCCTTTCGTGACGGCCCCGATGTTCTCGACGCCCACCATCCCCTTGTCGAGCAGCCGATGCGCCCCCGCATAGGTGATGTAGCCCCCCACGGTGCCCCCGACGATGGTCGTGATGGCGGCCCAATCGACCAGCTCGGGCATGACGGTCTGGCGCAACGCCTCGCCCACCGGCGGATCCGACACCACGGCCACATAGGAGGTGAGCACGATCATCATCAACCCCAGATAGACGATCAGCTTGTCGACGGCCACGCCGGCCCGTGGTGAGGCAAAAATGCCCAGTGCCACCAGGGCACTGATCAGCCCACCCCATTTAGGGGAGAGCCCGAACAAGGCATTGAGACCCAATCCGGCCCCGGCAATGTTACCCACGTTGAAGACCAGCCCGCCGAAGATGACCAGGACAGCCAGCACATGGCCGCTACCAGGCAATGCCTCGTTGGCAAGCGATGAAGCATTTCGGTTGGCCAGCGTGATCATCCGCCACACGTTGAGCTGAACGACGAAATCGATCAGGATCGAGGCGAGAATGCCGAAGGCAAAAGCCGCGCCCAGCTTCGCGGTGAAGGTGGCCGTCTGCGTGATGAAACCGGGGCCGATGGCTGAGGTTGCCATGAGGAAAATGGCGGCCAGCATCGAGGCGCGACGCGATTGCACGAATGTCTTGGCCTGATCGCCGGGGGAGACGGGTTGATTCATGATCGAAAGACCGCAAAAATCGGAGCACCTACAGTGTAGCGATGTGCGCTACTACGGGTTTTCCCAGGCCAGGCGCCCGGCCCCCTGTCCGACACACCCGGGCTTTTTTGCCCCCGTGCCTTGCCTGGACGGCCGCCTGTCTTTGCCTGACTGTTTTGTTACCCATCGATCAGACCACCATGTACGTTCTGGTTCAACGTGTTCGCCAAGCCACCGTTCGCATCGACGAGCAGATCGCCGGCCACATCGACCGTGGGCTGCTCGTCTTCATCTGCGCCGAGCCGAACGACACGCACGAGCATGCACGACGTGCCGTGGCCAAGCTGCTGAAGCTGCGGGTCTTTGCCGACGATGCCGGCAAGATGAATAAAAGTGTTCAAGATATCGACGGTGCATTACTGATCGTCAGCCAGTTCACGCTGGCTGCCGACGTCTGGCAGGGCAACCGCCCCAGTTTCACGGGCGCCGCACCAGCAGCTCTGGGAGAAGCGCTTTATGATCAGGTGGTGACACTGGCACGCGAGCAGCACCCGACCGTGGAAACAGGTCGCTTCGGTGCCGACATGCAGATCAGCCTGATGAACGACGGCCCCGTCACCATCCCTTTCCGGGTACTTTGAGCAGGGCATGACCGCGAATGGCCCCCACCGGGCTTGACCAGATTGAAGGCAGCTGGCGCCTGATGGGAATGGCCCCATCCCCTTCATTCCTACAACCGAACAAGAATCAACGACGATGACAGGATTTTCAGAACTTCTTCGCAACGAATGCTTTCATGATTGGCAAGCCGCCGTCGACCACCGCTTCGTCAACGAGCTGTTCGAGGGCAGCCTGCACGATGAGCACCTGAAGCGCTATCTGGTGCAGGACTATCAGTTCGTCGACCGCTTCGTGGCGCTCTTGGGGGCTGCGATTGCCTCGGCCGATCATTTTGGCGCGAGGGTTCGCTTTTCCCAGTTTGCCGCGATGGTCACCAGCGAGGAAAACACCTATTTCCTTCGCTGCTTCGACCTGTTGGGCGTACCCGAAGCCGAACGCACCCACCCGACCCTGCTGCCCGTCACCCAGGCTTTCCAGGCGCTGATGGCCGAAGCCGCCCATAGCCTCAGTTATGCCAAAGCACTGGCCGTGCTCTGCGTGGCCGAGGGCCTGTATCTGGACTGGGCCGACCAACCCGGTCGGCCACTGCCCCAAGGCTTTCAGCACGCTGAATGGATCACGCTACATGCCAATGATTTTTTCCGCGATTTCGTGGGCTGGCTGCGATCCGAACTCGACCGTGTAGGCGAAACACTCTCGCCAGAAGAACAGAAGGAAGTGCGCCAACTCTTCTACCAGGCCGTCAAGCTCGAACGCGCCTTCTTCGACGCCGTCTACAGCTAGCGCGTGTCCATGCACGCCCAGAGGGACTGTCTCAGGAACGAATCCGTGCATGACACGCACCGGAAAGCCGACACCCCCCGCATCAATCCAGTGCCTCGGCCGGCCCGAAAAACTCATAGTGTGTCTGCGCCTCGGGCACACCCAGCGTCACCAGGGCACGCTTGATGAATGCCATGAAAGGCTTGGGCCCGAGAAAATAGACCTCGGCGTCCTCAGGCACCCATTGACGCAATTGTTCAACACTGGGTCGGCCGGTGGCATCCGGCTGGCGGGTGTCAGAAGGCGAGACCTGCTCGAACACCAGATGATGCTGGAATTGCGGATATTCCCGCGCCCATTGCTCGACGACCTCACCGAAGGCATGCACGGCAGCATTGCGCGCGTAATGAATGAACACCACGGGCCGCGCGGTGTGGGTCAGCGCCCATTCGGCCATCGCCAGCGTCGGCGTGATCCCCACGCCCCCGCTGATCAATACCAACGCCCGCTCGCCATCATCCAGCGTGAAGGCACCAGCCGGTGGAAACAGCGTCAGCTCCCCGCCCTCCGGCATCCGGTCATGCAGAAAACCCGACACCACGCCCTGCGCCTCACGCTTGACGCTGATGCGATAGCCACGTCCATTGGGCGCGCTTGACAGCGAATAGTTTCGCCGGACTTCATGGCCATCGATCTCCAGCTTGAGGCCGATGTACTGTCCAGGCTTGAAAGCCACGACCTCGCCGCCATCGACCGGCACCAGGTGAAAGGACGTGATCTCCGCGCTTTCCGGCACCTTGCGAACCACACGGAAACGCCGTTCGCCACGCCAGCCGCCAGGGGCTTGAGCCAATTCATCATATGCTTTGCTTTCGGCGCCGATCAGGATGTCGGCCAGCTGCTGATAAGCCGCCCCCCAGGCGTCGATCACGGCAGGTGTGGCCACCGATTCCCCAAGCACTTCACGGATGGCTCGCAGCAGACAGGCACCCACGATCGGATAATGTTCCGGAAGAATCTGTAATGCCACATGCTTGTTGACGATCTGCGCCACCAAGGGCCCCAGGGCTTCCAACTGGTCGATATGCTTGGCGTACATCAGCACGCCATTGGCCAGCGCCCTGGGTTGGGCGCCGCTGGCCTGATGCGCCTGGTTGAACAGCGGACGAACAGCCGGGTATTCCCCCAGCATGATCCGGTAAAAGTGCGTGGTCAGGGCCTCACCACCACTTTCCAGCAAGGGAACGGTAGCCTTGATGATGTCGAGTTGAGCTTGTGTGAGCATGTCAATGTCGTTGGTCGATATCCTGAGAACGTCTTGTGCGTGCACAACACGGCAGTGTCAGGGACGAATGCGTGCATCACACGCTGTCGTCCTGTGAAAGGGCCAGGCACATGAGCGGCCATCGGCTGACGGCATCACGAGCCGCCAGGACATACAAGGCGGCCCGGTGCCCTGTCTTCGGGATGGCCTATCAGAACAGAGCGTTGATGGCCTCACATTTGATCCAAGTCAAGATCGAAACGGCTTTTCAAGACTGTGTCACACCATCTCGATACAGCGTTCGACTCCATCCCTCGTGCCCAAGACCGGGGGCCGAAGCCCCCGTATGACGCCCCCCGTGGAGACTTTCGCAGGCAGCCACGGCATCAAGCCGGTGGTCAAGCGTCTGCATTGGCGAGGGCCTGCTCGGGGAATCCCCTAGAGAGCACTGCATATGTCGGCTTCTCCAGACAAATGGCGCTAAACATCGGTATCTGAACGGACAAGCTGCATCCAGATGCTTACGGCGGCATGCTGCATTGCCGTACAATCTGGCCCGTTGGTGCGTGTCATGAACATGGCCGCTGCCGCACGACCCGACACGGTGTGATGAGCAGGCGCCACGCCGGAACCGCCCGAAAGGCCGTTCTCTACCGACGTGTCCCCCGCCATGCACTTGCAAGCGCCATGCTCTGCCCAAACATGGGGAGGAAGGATCTATCCCCCATGACGTACCGCCGGCGTGACGCGATCCTCCCCTCAGGACGACTCGGGTTCCGCCAAGCAGGCCAATGGGCGGCACTGGCCATGACAGGCGCGCCAGACCGATGAGACGATGGCCCCCCATCCATCGAACTGGTTCGCCCCGGATTCGCGTGACCCACTTAAAGGATGGATTTGGGAGAAACCTATGTTGAATGAATATCGCCAACACGTTGCCGAGCGCGCCGCGCTGGGCATTCCGCCGTTGGCGCTCGACGCCAAGCAAACCGCCGAGCTGATCGAGCTGATCAAGAACCCGCCGGCTGGTGAAGAAGCGTTCCTGATGGAGCTGCTCACCTACCGGGTGCCACCGGGCGTGGATGATGCCGCCAAGGTCAAGGCCAGCTTTCTGGCTGCCGTCGCCCACGGCGACATTGAAGTTGGCCTGATCAGCAAGGCCAAAGCCACCGAACTGCTCGGTACGATGGTGGGTGGCTACAACGTGCATCCGCTGATCGAGCTGCTCGACGACGAGGAAGTGGCCAGCGTCGCGGCCGATGCACTGAAGAAGACGCTCCTGATGTTCGACTTCTTCAACGACGTGGCCGAAAAAGCCAAGGCCGGCAATGCCAAGGCCAAGGAAGTGATGCAGAGCTGGGCCGATGCCGAATGGTTCACCAGCCGCCCCAAAGTGCCCGAGAAGATCACCGTCACCGTCTTCAAGGTGCCGGGTGAAACCAATACGGACGACCTCTCACCCGCCCCCGACGCCTGGAGCCGCCCGGACATCCCGCTGCACTACCTGGCCATGCTGAAGAACACCCGTCCCGACGCGGCTTTCAAGCCCGAGGAAGACGGCAAGCGCGGCCCGATCCAGTTCATCGAAGACTTGAAGAAGAAAGGCCACCTGGTCGCCTACGTGGGCGATGTGGTCGGCACCGGATCCAGCCGCAAGTCAGCCACCAACAGCGTGATCTGGGCCACCGGCCAGGACATCCCCTATGTGCCGAACAAGCGCTTCGGCGGTGTCACGCTCGGCGGCAAGATCGCCCCAATCTTCTTCAACACGCAGGAAGACTCCGGCTCGCTGCCGATCGAGGTCGATGTCTCGAAGATGGAGATGGGCGATGTGATCGACATCTTCCCCTACGATGGCCGCATCGAGAAGGATGGCGAGAAGATCGCCGACTTCGAGCTGAAGAGCCAGGTGCTGCTGGACGAAGTGCAGGCTGGTGGCCGCATCAACCTGATCATCGGCCGCTCGCTCACCGCCAAGGCGCGTGAAGCACTGGGCCTTCCCGCCTCCACCGAGTTCCGCCTGCCGAAAGCGCCGGTGGATAGCGGCAAGGGCTTCACGCTGGCTCAGAAGATGGTCGGTCGTGCCTGTGGCCTGCCTGAAGGTCAGGGCATCCGTCCAGGCACCTACTGCGAGCCGCGCATGACGACGGTCGGCAGCCAGGACACCACCGGCCCGATGACCCGCGACGAGCTGAAGGATCTGGCCTGCCTCGGCTTCTCGGCCGACATGGTGATGCAGTCCTTCTGTCACACGGCTGCCTATCCGAAGCCGGTGGACGTGAAAACGCACCGTGAGCTGCCCGCCTTCATCAGCAACCGGGGCGGTGTGGCCCTGCGTCCTGGCGATGGCGTGATCCACAGCTGGCTCAATCGTCTGCTGCTGCCCGATACCGTCGGCACCGGTGGCGACTCGCACACCCGCTTCCCGATCGGCATCAGCTTCCCCGCTGGCTCCGGCCTGGTCGCCTTCGGCGCCGCCACCGGCGTGATGCCGCTCGACATGCCCGAGAGCGTGCTGGTTCGCTTCAAGGGTGAGCTGCAGCCGGGTGTCACGCTGCGCGATCTCGTGCACGCGATCCCGTTGTACGCCATCAAGGCCGGTTTGCTGACGGTGGCCAAGGCCGGCAAGAAAAACATCTTCTCGGGCCGCATCCTGGAAATCGAAGGGCTGCCCAACCTGAAGGTGGAACAGGCTTTCGAGCTGTCCGACGCCTCGGCAGAGCGTTCGGCCGCCGGCTGTACGATCAAGCTCGACAAGGCACCGATCATCGAGTATCTCAACTCGAACATCGTGCTGATGAAGAACATGATCGCCAACGGCTACCAGGACGCCAAGACGCTGGCTCGCCGGATCGAGAAGGTGGAGCAGTGGCTCGCCAACCCGCAGCTGCTGGAGGCCGATGCCGATGCCGAGTACGCGGCCGTGATCGAGATCGACATGAACGAGATCAAGGAGCCGATCGTCTGCTGCCCGAACGACCCGGACGATGCCAAGTTCCTGTCGGAAGTGGCCGGCACCCCGATCGACGAAGCCTTCATCGGTTCGTGCATGACCAACATCGGTCACTTCCGTGCCGCCGCCAAGCTGCTGGGCGGCCAGCGAGACATCCCGGTCAAGCTCTGGGTGGCACCACCCACCAAGATGGACCAGGACGAGCTGATCAAGGAAGGCCACTACTCGGCCTTCGGCACCGCCGGTGCCCGTACCGAGATGCCCGGCTGCTCGCTGTGCATGGGCAACCAGGCCCAGGTGCGCGAAGGCGCCACGGTGATCTCCACCAGCACCCGGAACTTCCCGAACCGTCTGGGCAAGAACACGAACGTGTTCCTCGGCTCGGCCGAACTGGCGGCCATCGCCTCGCGGATGGGCAAGCTCCCCACGCCCGAAGAGTATCTGAAGGAAATGGGCGTGATCGATGCCGACAAGGCCAGCGTGTACCGCTACATGAACTTCGATCAGATCGACGAGTACGCCAACGTGGCGGCGGGCGTGGACACCGGCAAGGTGGCTCAGGAAGCCTGAAGCGGTTGAGCAGCCAAGTAGCTGAACGACGGCCCGGACTCTGATGAGTCCGGGCCACGTCAATCTCAGTCACGTGTGGTGGTGGGTCTTGGCTGAACTCAGGCCCACAGCCACACGCAAGATGCCATCAGCGCTTTCAGACCCCGCTGTTGTCCGGGCAGGCATCATGCAAGACCTCACCGCCACGACACCACCACTGGCGTGTGATCACTCGGCTTCTCCAGCCGGCGCGGCGCCTTGTCGATCCAGCAGGCGTCCACGCGATCCTTGAGCTGATCCGAGACGAGGATCAGGTCGATCCGCAGCCCGGCATTGCGCCGGAAACCCAGCATCCGGTAATCCCACCAGCTGTAGAGTTTGGGTTCCTGCTCGAAGAGGCGGAAGGCATCGACCAGGCCCAGATCAAGGAAGGATTGCAAGGCGGCCCGCTCTTCGGGCGAGACATGCACCTTGCCTTCCCAGGCGGCCGGATCATGCACGTCGGCGTCAGAAGGCGCGATGTTGAAGTCGCCGGCCAGCACCAGTGCGGTGTCAGGCTCGGCCTGCTGCAACTGCTGCATCCAGTCGCGCAGTGACGCGATCCAGCCCATCTTGTAGACGAACTTGTCGCTGTCGAGCGCTTGCCCGTTCGGAAAATACGCGCCGATGATCCGCACCGCGCCCCCCGGCGTCTGAAAACGCGCCGACACCAGCCGCTTTTGCGCATCTTCCTTCAGCGGGTTGTTCAGCTGCACGTCTTCGGGCTGATACCCCCCCTCCTTCCGGTACAGCAAGGCCACGCCGTTGTAGGTTGGCTGACCGGTGAAGATCACGCCATAGCCTGCCGCCTCGATCTCGGCCTGCGGGAACTTGTCGTCGGTCAGCTTCGTTTCCTGAAGGCAGATGAAATCCACCGGGTTGGCCGCCAGCCAATCGAGCAGATGGGGCAGACGGACTTTGAGCGAATTGACGTTCCAGGTGGCAAGTTTCATGGGCAAGAGCAGGCGGGTGGACAGGGGCCGGGGAAAGGAGAATGGAGAATTGAATAGGGAGAAGACTGTTTCGCCAGGCACGGCAAGGAACCGGCAGGAACGGAAAACAGCCAGCACCGCTTCATTCTAGATCGTGTCATGCTCCCTGGGACGCTTCATGCCCCCAGGGACACGCCCTCAAGGGAAGCGCTGAACCAATCCCGTGTCGGGGGCGCGTCGCCTGACGGGACTTGTTCAGAGGTTCAGAGCCTCCCGGATACGAGAGCCTGCGTGACAGACCTGTGGCATGGTTCAGTGGCATCAGCCCCGTGACCAGAAACAGATTCAGTGCCCTGCCTTCGGGACACACCCAAAAAAATAGTAACATCACTACAATTTAGCGCCAGCGGATACCCATTGCAAAGGAGTAAGCGGATGAGTGCGATCATGACGAGCCGTGAATTCAATCAGCAGGCCAGCAAGGCCCAGAAGGCGGCGGAGCAGGCGCCGGTTTTCATCACCCGACACGGAAAGATGGTCAACGTGCTGCTCAGCTACGAGGCATATCAGCGCCTCTCCGGCAAGCCCCGCTCCATTCTGGAGACGCTGGCAGACCCCGATCCGGCCGCAGCCGACATCGAGTTTTCTCCCGAACGCCCTCATGGCAGCCTGCGCCCGGTCGAGTTCTGAGCATGTTCCTGCTCGACACCAACATCATCTCCGAATTGAGGCGAGCGGCACATGGCCTGAGCGATCCGGGCGTGGTCGCCTGGGCGCAGGCCACCGACCCCATCCTGATGCACACCAGCGTCATCGTGCTGATGGAAATCGAACACGGCATCCAGCGACTCGACCGGAAGGATCCTGCCCAGGCCAGCCGGTTGCGCCACTGGTTCGAGCATCAGGTCAGGCCCGGTTTCGGCACTCACGCCCTGCCCATCGATCTGGACACGGCGCTGATCTGCGCCGGTCTTCACGCGAGAGGCCCCCGCAGCCCGCATGACACCCTGATCGGTGCCACGGCCCTTCGACACGGGCTCACGCTCGTCACCCGCAACGTGCGGGACTTCGAGGTCATGGGCGTACCAACACTCAATCCCTTCGCATCCTGAGCGCTTCGAAGCTGTCACGCATCGACTTGCTCGTGGCGTACCCCGGTTGCGGCAGAACATCGCGCCGCTCTACTGCGATCCGCGCGCCACACAGCCGCGCATGACGCGCTGGAGCGTGTCATGAAAGGCTAGAATCACTGGTTGCCCTTTCATTCCGTCCGACCCCGGTCGGGCGCTCATCTCACCGATCAACGATGCTGAGCTTCCAACAGATCATCCTGCGCCTGCAGGAATACTGGGACAAGCAGGGCTGCGCCCTGCTCCAGCCATACGACATGGAGGTGGGTGCCGGCACCTTCCATACCGCCACCTTCCTGCGCGCCATCGGCCCCGAGCCCTGGCGTGCCGCCTATGTGCAGCCTTCGCGCCGCCCGAAGGACGGTCGCTATGGCGAAAACCCCAACCGGCTCCAGCACTATTACCAGTATCAGGTGGTGCTGAAGCCCGCCCCGCCCAACATTCTCGACCTGTACCTGGGTTCGCTGAAGGCGCTGGGGCTGGATCCGGAAGCCAATGACATCCGCTTCGTCGAAGACGACTGGGAATCCCCCACGCTTGGCGCCTGGGGCCTGGGCTGGGAGGTCTGGCTCAATGGCATGGAAGTCACGCAGTTCACCTATTTCCAGGAAGCCGGCTCGCTCAAGTGCCTGCCGACCACCGGCGAGATCACCTACGGCCTGGAGCGGCTCGCCATGTACCTGCAAAAGGTCGAGAGCATCTTCGATCTGGAGTGGGCGCCCGGCATTTCTTACCGCGACGTGTTCCATCAAAACGAGGTGGAGCAGTCGACCTACAACTTCGAGATCGCCGACACCGCCATGCTCTTCGTCCACTTCGACGACTACGAGCGCGAGGCACGCCGGCTGATCGAGGCCAAGCTGCCGCTGCCTGCCTACGAGATGGTGATGAAGTGTTCTCACACCTTCAACCTGCTCGATGCGCGTGGTGCCATCTCCGTCACCGAGCGGGCCGCCTACATCGGTCGCGTCCGTGCGCTGGCCCGCGGCGTGGCCCAAGCCTATTACGAATCGCGTGAACGACTGGGATTCCCGATGATCAACGCCGAAGACCACGCCAAGCTGGGAGCACGCCCATGAACCAATCCCCTCTGCTGGTCGAACTGCTGACCGAAGAACTGCCGCCGCACGCCCTCACCCGCCTGGCCAACGCCTTCAGCGAGGGCATCCGCAGCCGGGTTGCCAACCTGCAACTGCTGGCAGACCCGAACGCCGCGGTCGAGACCTTCTCCACGCCACGCCGTCTGGCCGTGCGCATCCCCGGCGTGCTGGCAGCAGCCCAGGCCCGCGAGATCCAGGTCAAAGGCCCCTCCGTGGCCGTCGGTCTGGATGCCGACGGGCAGCCCACGATGGCCCTGAAGAAATGGGCTGAAAAACAAGGCACCGAGGTGGCGGCGCTGACCCGCGGCCACGATGGCAAGCAGGACGTGTTCTTCTGGACGAGCACCCGTCCCGGCGCCGTGCTGGCCGACGTGATCGGCGGCATCATCCAGGAGACGCTCGCCCAACTGCCCATCCCCAAAGTGATGACCTATCAGCTGGCCGATGGCCTCACCACCGTGAGCTTCGTGCGCCCTGCCCACCGGCTCACGGTGCTCTTCGGCGACACCGTGCTGCCCTGCCAGGTGTTCGGCATCCCGGCCGACCGCATCACCGACGGCCACCGCTTCCT
>JAUNKF010000010.1 GCA_030532895.1 Lautropia sp.
GAAGGTCGGGCGGCACGACAATTTCTTCGACCTCGGCGGGCATTCGCTGCTGATCATCAGCCTGCAAAGTCGAATCAGGAAACTGATCGGCCGGGATGTCGATCTGAGTTTCCTGATTCAACACCAGACAATTTCACAGCAGAACGCCAACTTTCATGTCAGTCAGAAGCTGAGTGATGGGCTTGTTCAGATGAAAGCGGGGACGTCCGAAAGACCGATCTTCATCGTCCATGAAGTAACGGGGGATGTGCTTTCGTATGCCGACGTGGCCAACTGCTTCTCTACGAAGTATCCGGTTTACGGGATTACGGCTCTCAGACTTCCCAAAGATCAACGAAACCTGGAGTCTTTCGAATCGATGGCCTCATGCTATGTGAAACTCATGAAATCAGTTGACAAGCATGGGCCCTATCGATTGGTGGGGTGGTCAGCCGGAGGAATGCTGGCATGGGAAATTGCGCGTCAACTGACGCTGAACGGAGATACAGTGGAGTTTCTTGGCATGATCGACACCTATTACAGCGAAGAAAATGAAACAGAAAATGTTGACGACAACACCATGCTCATCGGCCTGCTGGACGGACTTAATGGCGGCCTGAATGAATCCACCACCGAACATCTCAAGCAAATAAAAGATATTGACAATCTGATCGATGAGACCAGAGCGCTGGGAATACTGAATATGGAAGCTAGCAATGACTCTATCAAAGAAAGACTTTCATTGGCCAAATCCATTGAAACTATGTCTTCAAGATACGTTGCCCAAGACTTTCCCGTTCGTGCTCACTTGTTTTGCGCGGAGGATGGTGAGGCCGCCAAGAGCTGGGACACATTTCAAGGCAATTCCCGTCCGGAGACTGTCGCCATTGGTGGAACACATTGGAGCATGGTGAGATCTCCCCACGCGAACCGGATGGTTGATGAAATTGAATCAATTCTTGACAAGAACCAAATCGATCCCGGCCAGTAAGTTGGTGCACGTTCGATGAAGCCGCCATCTTTCATGAGGCAGACCGACAAATAATCATCGATCGTTCACGTGAAAATCAACGAAAAGATCAACCAGAGAAAATGGATACGATACCGCCGTGTTGAAATCGAAACCAATCCGTGAGCGGAACGACCTGATTCGACTTGCAGGTAAACATGTGCCCTTAATGTTGCTTTCATCACTCATGGGGATGTTTGCCGGCTATATAACGGTTGCCATCCTGACCTCAGTCACTGATGCCGTGTCAGGACAGACCAGCATGACCTCCACCTTGCTGTTTGAATACACGGCATTGTGCATACTGGTGTTGGGGTGCACGGTGGTTTCTCAACTGATTGCGAGCCACATTGGTCTTAAGCTAGTGGCAGACGTCCGGGAAAATCTGTCCAGAAAGATCCTGCTGGCACCCATTGACCGCCTTGAGCGGTACCGGAAGCATCGATTGATTCCTGTGCTGACCGAAGATATCGGTGTTGTCAGCGATGCATTCTTTGTGATTGCAGAAACACTGGTGTCGATCGCGGTCATCACAGGTTGCGCTGCGTATCTGTTTTACCTGTCCCCCGAACTGTTCGGTATCCTGCTGGTTGCACTGATCATCGGCGTGACAATACAGTATGCCGCACAGTCAAGAGGTCTTAAAGGGTTTTTGGAGGCTCGAAATCATGAGGACGATCTGCACAAGGCATATCGGGATATCAGCGACGGCGCAAAAGAGCTGCGAATCAACCGGGTGCGACGGTGGCGCTTGTACCGTGACGGCATTCTTGCCAATGTCGAGCGGATTCGAGAATCCACAACCCGATCGATGTCGTTCTACATCGTGGGCATGGGGCTTGGCTCAGCTTTGTTCTTCATGATGATCGGTGTCATTCTGGCCTGGGGTGACAGTCATCCGAACCGCGCAGGTCTTGTCAGCGGCTTTGTCGTCATGCTGGTTTTCCTGAAAGGTCCAGTGGATCAAGTGCTGTCAGTATTGCCTCATATCGGCCGGGCGAAGGTCGCGATCGATCGGATTGCAGAACTGGCCCGACAGTTCAACAATCCTGAAAGCGGTACGATGCTGTCCGATCAATCACCGTCTCCCGTGGCTTTCGAATCGATCAGGATGGACGCGGTTCGTTATGAGTACCCCTCAAGCGAGCAAGGCGGGGGCTTCAGTGTCGGTCCGATCGATCTAGAGCTGGCCGGCGGACAGATCGTTTTCCTCGTCGGCGACAACGGCTCTGGCAAGACGACGCTGATCAAGGTGCTGCTTGGCCTGTACCCGCCATCTTCCGGCAGCGTTCTGCTGAACGGAGCCCCCGTGGACGAGTCGAACCGTGATGACTATCGGCAGCTGTTCACCACGGTCTTTTCAGATTTTCATCTGTTCGAGAGCGTCAGCGACGGCATGTTGGCGGACTCCGATGATGCAGACCATCCTGCTCTTGCTTATCTTAAGCGCTTGGATATCGACCGAAAGGTGTCCATTAAGGATGGTACGTTCACCACGCTAGACCTTTCCACAGGGCAGCGAAAACGCCTCGCGCTGGTCAATGCCTATGTGGAGGCACGACCGGTGTATGTATTTGATGAATGGGCCGCCGACCAGGATCCGACCTTCAGACACATCTTTTATACTGAGCTTCTGCCCGACTTGCGTGATCGTGGCTTCTCTGTTCTTGTCATTTCGCATGATGACAAGTATTTTGGATTCGCCGATCGGGTGATACGGCTGGAGAATGGACAGGTCATCGACAAGGGCAAACCCACATCGTCGGTCTAGACTTGGCATGCCTGGTCTACGCTGACGTGCTGCAACCTTGGTTTTTGGCAGAAGAGGGCAAGATGAAGAAAAAATTATTCGTGTTGTTGGTCGTCGGCACATTGGCCGGGCTTGGTTATCATTGGTCGACCGTCGAAGCACCACCGGCACTGGTCGAGGAGCTCAGGGCCGACAACGGGCCAATCACTTCCAGCATCAATGCCAGCGGTGTGGTCAGAAGTGGGGAAGCGGTCGTTATCAGTGCCGTGGCACAAGGTGTCGTGGCAGAGGCTGCGCCGCGGGTCGGAGACAGGGTGCGGCAAGGCCAGGTGTTGGTACAGTTGTCGGATCGGGATGCGCAATCAGAGCTTGTACGCCAGAAGCTGGAAGTTGCAGAGGCGCACGAAAGCCTGCTTGCTGCGCAACGCACGCTGAAAGATAGGCAAGAAGATATGAATGCAGGAGGCGGATCTCGTCAGGCAGTAACCGATGCCCAAAATCAGCTCAGAAGCACCCGGGTGCGGTATCAACGGGCATCAAGCCAACTGCAGAGCCGTCAGAACACCCTGGCGCAGTACCGCATGACCTCACCGATTGATGGTTTGGTGACGTCCCGCAACGTCAACGTGGGTGAGTTCGTTCAAGCTGGTACTCGTCTGTATTCCGTCGCCAGTGACACGAAGCGCGAGATTCAGGTGAAGGTAGATCCTGTGGAAGCGATGTCACTTACCGTGGGTCAGGAGGCCCATGTATCAGTGGATGGCAGTGGAGGTACGCCAGATGTGGAGCGTGTGCTGCGGATGGATCCGTCCATTCGCAAGGATGGCAATGCTGAATATCTGCCCGTGTGGGTCAGTGTCGGTTCGGCAAACGGAAGATGGAAGCTGGATCAGCAGGTCGACGTGAGCTTCACCAGCGAAGTTGGCATGGCCAGGGTACGGCTACCGCTCAAGGCACTGGTGATGCGAGATGGCAAAAATCACGTCTGGCAGATTCAGGAAGGGCGTCTGGTTTCCAAACCGGTGACACTGGGAATAATGGGTGATCAGTTCGTCGAAATCACGCAGGGGCTCGATGAAAATGCGGCGGTGGTGGTACTGGAAGGACAGGAACTGCGCGAAGGCGACCAGGTTCGGTCCCGGGGGAATCAATCTCAATCCGGAGGTCAGGCCCGTTGATTAAAGTCGAAAACGTCAAAAAATCCTACCTGCGTGGCAAGCATTCGGTAGAGGTACTGAAGGGCGTTAGTTCCCACATTGATCGGGGGGAGTTCGTGGCGATCATGGGTCCTTCGGGATCCGGCAAGACCACGTTCCTGAACATTCTTGGGTGCCTGGACACAATGGACTCCGGCCGCTATCTGCTCGATGGACAACATATCGAGCACCTGAGCGCGGATCAGCTAGCCGTGGTTCGTAATCAGAAGTTCGGTTTCGTCTTCCAGCTGTTCAACCTGATTCCCCGCTTGAGTGCCTTGCGCAATGTCGAGCTGCCAATGCTGTATGCACGCATATCAGCCGCCGAAAGGCGTGACAAGGCCACACTGGCATTGCAACGGGTCGGCCTGGGTGAGCGATTGGCCCACATGCCTTCGGAGTTGTCAGGCGGTCAACAGCAGCGTGTGGCCATTGCCCGTGCCATCGTCAATGATCCGGAGATCCTGATCGCCGACGAGCCAACCGGCAGCCTGGACACGACTGCTGGCAGAGAAGTGATGGAGATTTTCCGTGCCTTTCACGCTCAAGACAAGACGATCATCATGGTGACCCATGAGCCGGAAATAGCAGCCTATGCAGAACGGATCATAAGATTGCGCGATGGCTTGCTGGAAGAGGACATATCGGCATGAAGGTAGCTCATCGTTTTTACTGGGGCATTTTTCGTGACCTGTTTTCGCAGGCGTGGTCCGGCCTGGCAGACCACCGGTTGCGCACCTTGCTGAGCATTCTTGGGATTGCAATAGGCATTGCAGCCGTGATCCTGATCGGCGTGATCGGCGAAGGCAGCAAGCAGAAAGTGTTCTCGGAACTGCAAACCTTTGGAGTCCGCTCCGCCTGGCTGATACGGGATCGCGATCGCCCCGACCCGAACCGGGTGGAGCGGCAGGGAAGTGGCATCAGCAATCGCGATCTGCAGGCAATCGAACAATCGGGCTGTTGCAATGGGCTTGCAATGATTTCGCCATCGGTTTGGCCCAACAACGGGGATCCCGTGCGAGCCAGTCGGGAGGGCCGTCGCATACAAACGCAGCTAGGGGGCGTCAACGAGATGCATCTAGCCATCAATCGCGATGAGCTGGTCGTTGGACGCAATTTTTCCAAGGAAGAGGTAAAGCAGGGCCGGAACTATGCGATCATTGGAGACAAGGTGAAAAAAGAGTTGTTTCCCAACGAACCACATCCGATCGGTGAAGAACTGCGCGTTGGCAGGATGCGTTTGACAGTGATTGGCGTACTCAAGCCCAAGGATCGGTCATTTCTGTCAAGCATGGGAGGAGGAACGGGCCTGGATGCGAATGCCCAGGTTCTGGTGCCCTACCCGCGCATACAGCATATGAATGGCAACGACGAGGTCAACATGCTGCAGTTTCAGCTTGACGAGGGCGTCGACATCAGCGCCGCTGAACAGCTGGAGGCACTGCTGTGGCGTCGACACAAGGGGGCCTTCAATTACCGGACCGAAGGGATGAGCACTTATGTGGAAACCGCCCGAAACATCCTGGATGGTGTCTCGATGGTAGGGCTGCTGGCAGCAGCGGTATCACTGGTCGTGGCCGGTCTGGGCATTCTGAACATTATGAGCACCTCGGTACTGGAGCGCACACGTGAAATCGGTCTGCGCAAGGCGCTCGGAGGCTCATCCCGTGACATCCTAATACAGTTTCTGATCGAAGCATTCCTGATCAGCTTTGCGGGTGGTGTTCTTGGGCTGATCCTCGGCGGTGGATTCAGCATATTGATCACCTCTCTGGTCGACCTGCAGATGCTGCCTTCCGTTCCGCTGATCGTTGCGGCTTTACTGGTATCCGGGGCCGTCGGAATCATCGCGGGTTATCTGCCCGCCTATCGCGCGGCGCAGCTCAAGCCGGTGGAGGCATTGCGATATGAGTGAGGTGTTCATGAACATTGCAGGGAAGAAGGCCGAAGAGACCAACCAATTCGGATCCTTGATGCGATTGCTTCTTCCAGTGTTGCTCACGTCTTCATGGCTGCCGCTCGTTCAGGCGCAATCCCAACAGAGCCTAGAGCGTCTGCAGCCAGAACAGGACGTGAAATACTCTCAATCGCATCAATGGGCAACAGACGAGAGAGATCCTCGATGGAAAATGCCGCCTTCACTGAAAGAGGCAATCGATCAGGCGCTGGCCAAACGGCTGGATGTACGTTTGAGTCTGACAGACGCTCGCCAAGCACGCGCCCGCATGAGGCAGGCCCAATCAAAGTTTCACCCCAGATTAGGCGTGGAGGCGGAGTTCCGAAATACCCGTCAATGGGATAATTATTCGGATGTCAAAGCAACCTATGATATTGCCGGCACCGGTCCGGTGAATATTGAGGTGGTTAATGAAGCGAACCGCTACCAGTTCCAGCCAAAGATAGAGGCTAGCTATAGCCTGTATTCAGGGGGGGGGGATGAGGCAGGCGTTCGGCATGCCCGACTTTTGACGGACGCAGCTGACTTAGGAGTGGAGGCGATATCCCAGCAGGCAATCTTGGACGTTGTTCGTCGTTATCTAGAGCTGCGCAAGCAATGCATGGAGTGGGAAAGCTCCAGCGAGGATATGAGGGCGGTATTGTTGAAAGCTGACATCATGAGACGTCGTCACGATCGTGGCCGATTGTCGGACATAGAACTGCAGGAGGCTGAAATTGAACGTCTCGAAAAGCAAAAAGCATTGTTCAATCGTGTTCAGCAGGTGAAAGCGGCCTACGGACGTTATTCGGTTGCCGTTACCGATCAACCGAACAGCGTTCAAGAAGCCTCGTTCGCCTGTCATTTTGATCGCAAGGTCAAGGAGGAGATTGATAAGATCACTGGACTGACTACAGAGAGTTCGAGCCTAAAAAAAGCGGCCTTGGACGAGGAGGCTGCCCGGGAGCAGATTGACATCGAGAAAGCTGCTAAGAAACCTCAGGTTTCCTTGTTTGCCCAATATAACTTCGTCTCGCGTCAAGACGATATGCTCCGGCGATTGGTGGGCAATACAAAACGTCAGGATGCAGTGTTCGGATTGAGGGTTTCATTCACTTTGTACGACGGCTGGCTTTCCGATGCCCGTGAGCAGGAGGCTCAGGTTTCATTACAGCGGCAGCAGATTCGTCGTGAGCAGCAGGTCTCCCGTTTGGAGGCGTTCCGATATCGGCAACGGTTGCGTCAAGAGGAAATGAGCGAAGCAGTCAAAATGGCGAAAACGAAGCTCAATTTGGCAATTAGTAGAAGGGTGCTAGCTGAGAAGCGTTTCAAACTGGGAAAAATAAACGCTCTACAGAATGAAGAAATTCGGGCGAATGAAAACAAGGCGCGCCGTGATCTGGACATTGCCGAGATCGACAGAATGAGGGTGGATGTTGAGTCGTTGTACGAAGAGGCGGCATCATCGACGGAAAGTGACAGTCCTGCGTCTTGACCGTCGCACTTCATGGACGAGTGATTTGCATGGGTTGTTTTTGATCCTAATAAAAATGGTGTGTAACACTTGTAGGTGAGGTGACGTGAGCTTGATGAAAGAGTGGTAAGTTCGCTTCGATAGACGCGACTCGGCTTCTGATTTATACCTGTAGGGGGATCAATTATCATGACTTTGTATTCAAGGGTTTCAAATTCATGCAAGGGAAATTTTTTGCCTTTATGGACGAGTCGAAAGACTGCCGGGGTTTTTCTACTTGTAATGGTCAGTATTTGGCACACTGATGAAGCGATTTCTCAGACTGCTTAAACTCAGAGTCCGCTGATATTGCGGCAGGATCAGGAGATCAACTACACCTTGGGTCTGGGAGCAAGCTACGGCGCGGCCTATCTTGGTTCTAATGACTACACTTTCTCTCCGCGTCCCATTCTTGCCTTGCAATACGGACCCTTCTTTCTGGATCCGGCTCGTGGATTGGGTGTTGAGTATGCAAACGATATTGGCTTCTATGCAGGGACATCGATCCAACTTGACCAGGGTCGTAAGGATGAGGACGATCTTAGTGGCATGGGTCGAATCAGAAGCAGTTGGGTGCTGGATCTGGCCATTTCGCAGGCGTTGGCTGAATGGGTGGTCGTCGACGCCGGCTTGTCGTTCAGGGTTGCAGGGCAAGAAGATCGGGGAAAACAATACCGTCTTGGTCTAACCTTCATTCCCTATCAGACTGACAGTGATGTCGTCACATTTGGCCTGACCGCAGAAATGGGTGACAAGGATTACAACCAAACCTATTTTGGGGTGACGCCTGAGCAAGCAGCACGAACACGTTTCAGTGCGTTTTCGCCGTCATCTGGGGTGCATGCTCAGACCTTGCAAGTCGGTTGGTCGCATGTGTTGAGCAAGAACTGGTCACTGGATGCCGGAGCTGATGTGACGAGATTGGGTAGCAAGGTCAAGAACAGCCCTATCGTGTTTGATGACACGAACTACTCGATCAGTGCTGGCATCAGTTATGTCTTTTGAGCGAGCGTGATGTGCCTGATGCGGCTGCAGAGATTTCGGATGCAATAAGACAGACGAAAAGTCAATTGGTTCCCTGAAGTACCTCGTTGAACATTCGGTTATCACGGAAAAACGTGCATCCGGGCGACACGAAAGTGGTGCTGTGGTGGTTCGGCGAGTCCTCTTTGGAAAGGGAAGTTTTTGATCCATGAACCTTGAAAACAAAAAGGTGCTCGTCACGGGCGGAACGGAAGGTATTGGCGCAGCCATCGTCGATCAGTTGCTTCGGCGTCGCGCGCAGGTGATCACGTGTGCGCGACATGAGCCATCCCAGGCACTGAAAGATGGGGTCATCTTCAGACGTTGTGATCTTGCGTCGGCAGGTGATCGAAGGGCGCTGATTTCATGGCTGTTTGCTGAGCATCCGGATACGGCGGTGTTGATCAACAATGCCGGGGTTCAGCATCTGATGGATTTTCATCAGACCGATTCTTCCAGGATAGAAACCGAGAGCCAGCTTGAGCTGTCGTTGAATCTGGAAGCACCGATCATGTTGTGCGCGGGCCTTTTGCCGATGTTGGTTCGACAACCGGAGGCGGCGATCGTCAACATCACGACTGGTTTGGCGCTGGCGCCTAAGAAGTCCTCGCCCGTCTATTGCGCCACGAAGGCCGGGCTACGGTCTTTCACCCGTTCCTTGCGTTATCAAGTGGAAGATGTTGCGCCCACCGTTCGCGTTCAGGAGGTTTTGCCGCCTCTTGTGGAGACGAGGATGACGGCAGGTAGGGGGACTGGGAAGATGAAACCGGAAGATGTGGCGATCCAAGTGGTTTCGGCAATTGAGCGAGGTGTTGAGGAATGCTATGTTGGTAAGTCCAGGCTGTTGAAATGGATGATGAGGATTGCACCTGGCGTGGTTTACAAGGTTTTGAAGACATGGTGAAGGGGGCAGGGCTTGCCCATGTCATGCATGACTTTCATCATCTTGCAGAGATCATCCTGCAGCGCAAAGCACGTCATTGATCTTACGAGCGACCAGCGGCCATTGATGGTTCACGAAAAAGTGGCCGCCTTCGTGCTCGGACAGCCTGAAGGCGGAACATGTGTGCTTTGACCATGCCTGCATGCCGTCTTTGCCAACGTCATGATCATCCGTACCAAAAAGGGCCATGATGGGCATCTCCAACGGTGCCTCGGGGGTGTATTGATAGGTGTCGCAAATCTGGAAATCGGCGCGAAGGATGGGGAGCATCATGTCCATCAGCTCCGGGTGCTCGAAAAATTCCTGCGGTGTGCCTTCGAGCGTTTGCAGATACTCGATGAAGGCTTCTCTGGGCAGGTTGTAGCGATGGGCTTCTTCAGGTTTACCGAACAGCTCGGGGGCTGTCACACCGGAGACGATCAGCGCCAAGGGGGACCTGAAGCCGCGTCGACGTAGCTCTCGTGCGATTTCAAAGCTGAGGATGCCGCCCATGCTATGGCCATAGAAGGCAAATTGAGCGGGCTGTGTCTGTTCGATGGCGTCACTCAGTGCGTTGACGAGCGTTGGCAATTGTTTGACCGGTTTTTCGGCAAAGCGGCTGCCTCGGCCGGGCAGGGCGGCGATATGGAAGCTGATTTCCGGTGCGAGATGCTGTGCCAAGGGGCGAAATGCGCTGATCGACCCACCGGCATAGGGAAAGCTGAACAGATGAAGGCCGGAAGGCTCGGTGCCTTTTTGGGCCAGATGAAACCAGGGATTTTTCATGCTGATGACGGCCATGGGTCAGGTGCCCAATCTTGACTGATGGATTGCGCGCGTGATGAGCACTGATTCATCGCGGAGACGAGTCAGTGCCCAATACGCGCCCAATGCCTGAGATTATCCGATGCCGTCTTGGTTGCCTGCTCCCCATTCTGGTAGGTCGGTTCGAGCGTCAACGCTGATTCAGCCCTCGCGCTTCAATGCCGGAAACAGGATCACATCCCGAATCGTGGGGCTGTCGGTCAGCAGCATCATCAGACGGTCGATGCCGATGCCGCAGCCGCCGGTGGGGGGCATGCCGTATTCGAGGGCGCGGATGTAGTCGGCGTCGAAGTACATGGCTTCGTCGTCGCCGGCCTCCTTGGCCTCCACCTGCTTGCGGAAGCGTTCGGCCTGGTCTTCGGGATCGTTCACCTCGGAGAAGGCGTTGGCCATTTCACGGCCGGTGATGAACAGTTCGAAGCGGTCGGTGATGTCGGGGTCGTGGTTGGAGGCACGGGCGAGCGGCGAGACTTCCACCGGGTACTTGATGATGAAGGTGGGTTCCCACAGCTTGGCTTCGGCCACTTCCTCGAAAAGCGCCAGTTGCAGGGCGCCAACGCCGGCGGTGGAAAGTGGTTCGGCGTCGTATTTTTTTAGTTCGGTGCGCAGCCAGCTGATGTCCGAGAGTTTGTCGGCGGGCAGCTCGGGGGCGTGTTTCTGGATGGCTTCGACGATGGTCATCCGGGCGAACGGTTTGGACAGATCCAGCGGCTTGCCCTGGTAGCTGATCTGCAGCGTGCCGAGTGCGGTCTGGGCGGCGTGGCGAATCACCTGTTCGGTGAAGTCCATCATCCACTCATAATCGGTGTAGGCCGCGTAAAACTCCATCATCGTGAATTCGGGGTTGTGACGCGGGCTGAGACCTTCGTTGCGGAAATTGCGGTTGATCTCGAAGACACGCTCGAAGCCGCCGACGATGAGCCGCTTCAGATACAGCTCGGGGGCGATGCGCAGGAACATTTCCTGATCGAGCGCGTTGTGATGCGTGACGAAAGGGCGAGCGGCTGCACCACCGGGAATGGGTTGCAGCATCGGGGTTTCCACTTCGAGAAAGCCGTTGTCCACCATGAACTGCCGGATGGCGCTGATGGCCTTGCTGCGGATCGTGAAGGTCTGGCGCGTGCTGTCGTTGCTCATCAGATCCACGTAGCGCTGACGATAGCGCAGCTCCTGGTCGGCCAGGCCGTGGAATTTGTCGGGCAGTGGCCGCAGCGATTTGGTAAGCAACCGAACGTTTGAGCAGCGAATGGACAGCTCGCCCTTCATCGTCTTGAAGAGCGTGCCTTCGGCGGCCACGATGTCGCCCAGATCCCAATGTTTGAACGCCTCGTGCGTCTCGGCGCCGATGCCTTCGTCATTCATCCAGAGCTGGATGCGGCCGGTGCCGTCTTGCAGCGTGGCAAAGCTGGCCTTGCCCTGCACGCGCTTCAGCACCATCCGGCCGGCCACCGAGACCTGAATGCCCTCGGCCTGGAGCTTTTCACGGCTTTTGTCGCCGTGGGCATCGAGCAGCGGCTGGGCGCGGTCGGCGGGCACGAAATCATTGGGGAAGGCAATGGCAACGTTATCGCGCAGGCGGCCGAGTTTGGCCCGGCGCTCGGCGATGATCTGGTTTTCATCGGCTTCGGGCGTGGTGCCTTCAGCGGGGAGGTGAGAATCAGACTGTGCGGAAGCAGATGTGTTCACAAGGCATTCCTGGTGTCAAACGCCTTGCTTCAGGCTGGCCGCGATGAAGTCATCGAGGTCGCCATCGAGCACGGCTTTGGTGTTGCTGGTTTCAAAGTTGGTGCGCAGATCCTTGATGCGGGATTGATCCAGCACGTAGGAGCGGATCTGGTGGCCCCAGCCGATGTCGGTCTTGGAGGCTTCGACCTTGTCCTGCTCGGCCTGGCGTTTGCGCAGCTCGATCTCGAAGAGGCGAGCGCGCAGCATCTTCATGGCCTCGTCGCGGTTGCGGTGCTGGGAACGGTCGTTCTGGCACTGAACCACGGTGTTGGTGGGCAGGTGGGTGATTCGCACGGCCGATTCGGTCTTGTTGACGTGCTGGCCACCGGCACCGGAGGCGCGATAGACATCGATGCGCAGGTCGGCCGGGTTGATGTCGATCTCGATCGAGTCATCCACCTCGGGGTAGACGAAGACGGAGGCAAAGGAGGTGTGGCGGCCACCACCCGAATCGAAGGGGGATTTGCGCACGAGGCGATGCACGCCGGTTTCGGTGCGCAGGTAGCCGTAGGCGTACTCACCCTCGACCTTGATCGTGGCGCCCTTGATGCCGGCCACATCGCCTTCGCTCTCTTCGAGCAATGTGGTGGACAGCCCTCGGCGTTCACAGTAGCGCAGGTACTGGCGGAGCAGCATCGAGGCCCAGTCGCAGGCTTCTGTACCGCCGGCGCCGGCCTGGATTTCGACGAAGCAGGGGTTCGGGTCGGCCGGGTTCGAGAACATCCGGCGGAATTCCAGGTCTTCGACGCCGGCCAGCACTTTGAGCGAGTCCTCGTCCAGCGCTTCGAGCGTGTCGTCATCGGACTCGGTCTTGGCCATCTCGAAGAGGTCGCTCGTGTCCTTCAGGGACGCCATCAGCTGTTCCATCGTGCCGACGGTGTTGTCGAGCATCCGCTTTTCCTTGCCCAGCTCGAGGGCAGCGGCGGGGTCGTTCCAGATCTCGGGGGCCTCGAGGGCGGAGTTCACTTCGACAAGGCGGTTTTTCTTGTCGTCGAAGTCAAAGATACCCCCTGAGATCCTCCAGCCGCTGGCCGAGGTTCTCCAGGCGGGCCTCAAGCTGATTCAAGCGCTCGGCATCCATCTGAGTCGTGTTCCGGGAAAGATCAAACCGAAGATTTTAACCCGGAACGCCGCCCTGACAGAAGAGCAGGATGGGTGGCATGCCAACCCTTGGCGCGTGCCTGTCAACCCATCCTTGCTCCGCTTGCCCAAAGACCGCGCACTGATGGCCTTGCATGCGCTCAGTTTTCAGGTGTTGCCGTTTTGCCCTTTGCGGTGGTGGCTTCAAGTGACACGGCCTGTTGCTTCAGTTGCTGTAGCGTCGCGAGGTTGCTGCGCTGCACTGACAGTACGAAGTCATGCCAGGGGATGTCGGTGATGGCAACCAGTCCCAGATGGCCGTTTTCGCCATCCAGCCATCGACCGGTGACGGGTTGATCCAGATACTGGAACCAGTGGGCGCCCACGAACTGCGGGTTGGCCAGCACCGAATCGAGCATGTGTCGGTAGGCCGGGCCTCGGTCGGCTTCGGTCTCGACCTGCATCACGCCTGGCCAGAACGGCCCGCGATCGGTCGAGCCGAAGTGAAATTCGGTGAGCAGCGCGGGCTTGTCATGACGGGCAAACTGGGCGTGCTCGAAGCCATCGTTCAGGTTGGGCACATAGAGATTGAAGCTCAGCACGTCGCACCAGCGTGCGCAGGCAGAGACGGCTTCGGGGGTGCGGCTTGAAAAGCGGCTGCCAAGATACAGATGATTGGGTGCGTGTTTTTTAAGTGCCTTGGCCACTTGCGAGAAGTAGCTGTCCGCGTGCAGCCGCAAAAAGGCAGAGAGGTCTGCCGCCACGGCGGGCTGCTGCGCGTCGGGGCGACGCTCGGCAGGCCAGGGGCCATCGAGATCGGCCCAACTGGATAATGGCACGCCCCAGACATTGGACAGCTCCTGAATGTCTCCGTCATAACGCTCACGCAGCATCTGAACCAGTGCGCGCTTGGCGTGCGCCTGGGCATCGCTGCCATCCGCTTGCAGGGCCGACCATGCCAGTGCGTAACGAATAGCGGGATCGGTGGAGGCACCATCTCCCCAGCCCAGCTCGTTGTCGACGAACCAGCCGATGAGGGCGGCATCATCCTGCGTGTGCTTGGTTGCCTTGGCCAGCGTGGCATCGAGTGCCTTGCCAAAGGCCGGGTCGAAAGGGTCGGGCATGCCGGCCCACCAGTTCTGGCCATCGCTCAGGCGGGCGAACGGGCCGTCCACATGCACAATGCGGGTATGGGGAAGTTTGGTGTCGTGGAGGCTGTCATCGCTCCAGGCGCCGACCGTGTTGAAGCCCCAACGCTTCAGGCGGGCTTGTGTCCGGCTGACCCAACGTGTTTGCCACGCCTCGCCATCGCGGCGAAACAGGTTGGCCTGATAGAAGTTGTAGGTGTCGCCTTTCAGGAAACCCCGGTTCCGTTGTGCGCCGCTGTCGGCGGGCAGGTGTACGGTGCTGTCCTGGGTGCCATGAAAGCGGGCCAGGGGCGAGTCTTTGGCAGGCAGGCCCGAAAACTGGTATTCGCGCCCATCGATGAAGGTTTCGCTGTTGTCACGCTGAACCGCGTTGACGCCGAGCGACAAGAAGGGGTTGCCCTCCGGGGTGATCAGCACATGGCGAAGGCTGCCGTCCTTCAGCCTGAGTTTGCCGGTTCGGAAATAGCCCTGTTCTTGGGGGGCAACGTGCTGATCGGCGGCCGCCTTGGTTGACACCCCTTTGAGGCCGCCGTAGGTATCGAAGGCGATCGGGTCTTTGGGCAGTTGCTGCTTCAGTGCCTGGTTCAGGCTTTTTTCGGCCTGTTCAACATGGCGGGCAAAGGGCTGGAAGGGGGCCATCGGGTCTTCCTTGGCTTTTTTCTTCCGATTGGCCTGTCGTGCTTTTGAGGTCTCGTCTGCCTTGGGAGGCGCTGCCTCGACATACTTGCCGGGCCAATGGCTGCGCGTGTATTGCCCCCACGCGTCGACGATGGCCGTGTAGGCGGCCCGCACATCGTTTTGCTCAGGCGGCGGTAGAAAGATCTTGCCCAACCGGATTTTCTGCTCGGCATCCGGTGTCGGCATGCCAAGACGAATTTCTGTCACCCTGGCCCGGTTCAGGGCGCCTTCGGTGGTGGCGGCCAGCCCAAGTCTTTCCCCTTCTGCTGACCACGGTATCGGGGGGGCTGCCCGCATGCCCATGGCAAGCGGCAACGTGGGGGTAAGGGGCAGGGAAAGCCTCATCGGCGGGCCGGGTGGCAGGCCGATGGTGGCGTTCAGCACCTGGCCATCCGCATCACGAAGCTGCAGTTTGAGCGTGATCGCCCAGGGCATGATGTTCTGAACATGCAGCCGCAGTGTCTGGAAGGCTTGCCAGTCCCAATGGCCGGTGGTGGGGCGAATGATCATCCAGCGGGTGTCGGCGCCGGGGCTGGATGCACCGGCTGGCGCAGCCGAAAAACGCAAGGTCGAGAATCCTTCGGCATCCGTTTCGCTCAGTTGCCAGCCCTGGCCATCGGAGAGGTCGATCGAAAAGCTCTCGCTTTCCGTCTGCCTGGCCGCTGCGCGGGTGCCAGGGTCGGCAACGAGTTGCGCCGAGGTCGTGGCAGGGAGCGCGAGACAGGCCAGGATCCATGGCAGCAGCAGCCGGTTCGTGGTGCTGGGGCTGGAGGTTGCTTGACGGTGTGATCTCATGGTGTTGGTCATCGGGTGGACGATGGATCGACAGACATCGTGATGAGCGCCCTGATGATTCAGGCACGCGCATGACAGGCTTCAGGCGGCCAGGGCCGCGTCATCGAGCACCTGATCGATTTGTAGCGAGATGGCATTCTCGCCACGGTAATCATCGCGGAGCAAGCGATAGGACAGTACGGCCTCGGCGGGTAGCGCTTCGGTACGCCCAAAATAAATGGCCGACAGCCGAAGCGACGGCGCATCGTCAGGACTCAGTTCCAGTTTCAGGTGACGCTGGTTGATCAGCCGCTGATGACGGATATTGAAACGGCCGGAGAAGAGCGGCGGCGGAAAGCCCTGACCCCACACCTGAGTATCGATCAGCTTCAACGTGTTGATGTGCAAGGCTTCGGGCGGCAGCGGCCCATCGGTCGTGACATCGGGGTCGAAGACGCCAGGATCGGAGAGCGTGATGACGGCTTCTTCGAGCGCCATGCGGAAATCGTCCAGGCGCTCGGCAGACAGCGTGAGCCCCGCAGCCATTGCATGGCCGCCGAACTTCAGGATCATGCCCGGATGACGTTTGTCGACCAGATCGAGCACGTCCCGCAGATGCACCCCCCGGATCGAGCGACCGGAACCGCGCAACAGTCCGTCCTGATCCGGGGCGAAGGCGATGGTGGGGCGGTGGTGGCGGTCTTTCACCTTGGAGGCGACCAGACCGATCACGCCGTGGTGCCATTCGGCATCGAAGATCACGAGTGTCCGCGCCTGGGGGTCGGGTTCACCCAGTTGATGGAGTGCCTCTTCGCGCATGCTCTGTTCAAGGTCGCGTCGCTGGCTGTTGATCTGGTCGAGATGCTGGGCCAGCTCGGTGGCTCGTTGCACATCGGGGGCCAGCAGGCATTCGACGCCGATCGACATGTCGGCCAGCCGCCCGACCGCGTTGATGCGTGGACCGATGGCAAAGCCCAGATCGGCGGCTGACAGCGTGCGCCCTTGACGGCGGGCCACCTGCAGCAGGGCGGCGATGCCGGGGCGTGCGCGGCCGGCGCGGATGCGGGCGAGACCGGCGTTGACCAGCACCCGGTTGTTGTGGCTGAGTGGCACCACGTCGGCCACGGTACCGAGGGCGGCCAGATCGAGCAGCGGCGCGAGCGACGGCGCTGCGCCGTCGAACTTGCCTGCATCGCGCCGGGCGCTTCGCAGTGCGATCAACACGTACAGGATGACACCGACGCCAGCAAGGTTCTTGTCGGGAAAGGGGCAGCCTGGCTGGTTGGGGTTCACGATGGCCAGGGCGTCGGGCAAGGTGTCGCCTGGCAGGTGGTGATCGGTGATGATGACGGGCAGGCCCTGGGCATGGGCGTGCTCGACACCGGCGAGCGAGGCGATGCCGTTGTCGACCGTGATCAGCAGTGCAGGGCGACCGAGCCTCGGGTGAGCCAGTGCCATGTCGACGACTTCCGGCGTCAAGCCATATCCGTTCTCGAACCGGTTGGGCACCAGGTAATCGACGATACCGCCCATCATCCGAAGCCCTTCGACCGCCATCGTGATGGCAGTGGCGCCATCGCAGTCATAGTCCCCCACCACGAGCATCGGCTCACCGGCATCGATGGCGTCGCTGATGCGAGCCACGGCTGCGGGCAAACCCAAGAGCTTGTCCGGGGGCAGCAGGGCACCCAGTTCCAGTTTCAGCTCGTCCGGATGTTGCACGCCACGGGCTGCAAGCAAGCGGGCCATCAACGGATCGACACCGGCTTGCAGCAGCGTATGGCGCGCCCTGAGATCGACGGGACGGATGTGAAGTTTCATGATCTTGGCAGAGCGTTGGGCGTTCCTGGTGTGTGGGGCAGGGCTTTCATGGCGATGACACGCTGCATCACCCCTGCGGGCCGAAAGATGGTCGTGGCAGGGAGCACGAGGCATGCGGGACGTCAGTCATTCACGCGGTGGGCGGTGCCTCGGACAGCAGCTTGTGCAGCATGTGTTCCGTCGGGTTGGAGGCCGTGGCGGTCGGTGGTGCCGATCCAGCGGCTGCCCGAGCGGGGTGTCGTGTGGCTGCCAGCCGCTCCCGAAGCGCCTGCCAGGCGGCACGGGGCGAGAGCAATTCACCCATCAGGCGAAAGAGGCCGGGCGGGGTGGGCAAGTCTGACGGCGCGGCTTGGCTGGCTGCCGGTTGCAAGCCTGGCGAAGGTTGCGATGCAGACCTTTGTTCACCCCGATCCGTGCCGAAAGCGGCCGCCGCGTGGCGGGAATCCGAGTGTGAGCCGGTGTGGTCCCTGTGTCCGGCGGCGGAGGCTTGCCAGGCCAAGAGCAAGTTGGCTGCTGCCGGCTCATACAACCAGCGGGCCTGGTACTCGCCACAAAGCAGGCAGGCAAAGGGCGCATCTGCATTGGCCTGTTGCTGGTGCTGGGCGTACTGCTGGTCGAGCTGGGCAAGTTGGTCGAGCCAGCTGCCCAGATCCTGGTAGAGGCGGGGCAGAAAGAACAGCTCGTTGCGGCGCAGCCCGTCAACCGTGAGGCAGGCAAGTGTGTTGCTCAGCGCGGGGCTGATGGGGCCGTCGAGCCAGACGGCGTTGGCGGGCAGCTCGCTGTCGTCATGGCGGGTCTCCTGGTGCCAGCTCATCTGGATCTCATTCAGCAGTCGACGAAAGCGTCGGGCATCTGGCCCTTGAGGCAGGTGCGCATCGATGTGTTGGCCCACCGTAGCCTCGAAGGCACTGGTTTGCAGCTGCCAGCCTGTCATGCCGGGGCGAAGCTTCAGCAGCCAGGTGGTGGGCGACAGCAGCTCGATCTCATAACCTTCGTCCGCGAGCAACGGGCGGATGGCATCCACGAGGCGGGTGGCGCCTGTGTGGTCGAGGCGGGCCGGCAGCATGGCATCCATCAGCATGCTGTCCGTCGTCAGTCGGAAGTTCACCGGGCGCATCAACCATGCGTGCCCGTCAGCGTTGACGGACAAGCCCGGTGGCCCTTCAACCGCCGGTAGCAAGCACGCAGCAGCGCTCAAGGTTCCGATGCCGGGCTGCAAGGCGCTGATGGCGGGCAAGGCGGCCAGCCAGCGATGGTGCGCCCAAAGCGGCGGTGGGCTGCTGGCGAAGGCATCGGGGCTGCTGGCTGCGGCCGGTTCGGGCAAGCCGGGCTGCATGTGACCCGTGTGGACAGGCACCGGGGCGCTGGCGGCCGTGATGGGGGGCAATTGGGCTTCCATCATCTGCAGCCGGCCCTCGGCAAGCGCGGCACCGATGGCCGGCAGCCGTGCCTGCATGTGTTCGGTGCGAAGCCAGTCCTCGGGCAGCAGCGCACCAGGCAGAATCGTGATGGGGGGGGCGGGCGGTCTCACGCGGCTATTGTAGTTTGACATTCTCCCCGGCCAGAATGCCGGAGATTCCTGCGGTGCCTGGACGCGGCACAAGCCACTTCCCGGTCGTTTCGGTGGGTGTCTGCTGCTGGCGGCCCGACTGCATCGCTCACGTCACGGGCGCACCGGGTCATGCGTGCCTGGATGGGCTGAGCCTGCGGGCAGCGCCGGGTCGATAGCCTGTGCCTGCCGAGTGGGGCGCGAAGAAACCCCGCCCCGAAACCACGGCCTGATACGCGCTTGCAACGCCTCACCTCGACGTTTATGGCACACTGCCGGCTTTCTGCGCCTGTCATGGGCTTTCTGCGCTTGTCACGTGGTGATGACCCTGCCTGTCGTCGGGACGGGCGCCTCTTTCGAACGTCGTTGGGCGTCTGGGGGAAGGCAGGACAGGCACCATGCCCGGCCCGAGCGCCTCGACATCGGGGGCTTGTGGTGTTCATCAGACGCCTTGCGCAGCATGAGGCCGTTTTCTTTAGAGGGAGATGTCGTCGTTGTCATCGTTTGAGTGGTTCGTGGGATTGCGTTACACGCGCAGCGGTCGGCGTGCCGGCCAGAAGAATGGATTCATCTCCTTCATCTCGGCCTTGTCGGTGGCGGGCATTGCCCTCGGGGTGGCGGCCTTGATCATCGTGATGTCGGTGATGAACGGCTTTCAGAAGGAGGTGCGTGACCGGATGCTGTCGGTGCTCTCGCATATCGAGGTCTATCAGATGGGAGGGCCGATGGACTGGCGGCCCTTGGCCGAGCGCCTGCAGGCAGAACCCCACATCGTCGGGGCGGCACCTTTCGTGTCGGGGCAGGTGGTGCTGACACGGGATCAGACGGTACGCGGGGCGCTGGTGCGGGGGGTGGATCCTTCGGCGGAGCCGAGCGTGTCGGAGATTGCCGCTCAGGTGACCTCAGGCACGCTTGACGATCTGGCTCCTGGCGAATTCGGCATCATCATCGGCCGGGTGATGGCCACCCAGCTGGGTTTGCTGGAAGGGGATCGGCTCGCCCTGATCGCGCCGCAGGGCACGGTCACGCCGGCGGGTGTCACGCCACGAATGAAGCAATTCACCATCCGGGGTATCTTTGAATCGGGCCATTACGAGTATGACAGCACGCTGATCCTGATGAATCTGGACGATGCGGCGGTCTTCTTCAAGACGGGGGGCCCGATGGGCATCCGGCTCAAGACCGATGACATGCAGCAGGCGCCTGCCATTGGTGAGCAGCTGCAGGCCACACTCGGTCACGACTACCAGGTGCGCGACTGGTCGCAGGAGAACCGGGTGTGGTTTGCCGCCGTGCAGGTCGAGAAGCGAATGATGTTCATCATTCTGACCCTGATCATCGCGGTGGCTGCCTTCAATCTGGTCTCGATGCTGGTGATGACGGTGACGGACAAGCGGGCCGACATCGCCATCCTGCGCACACTGGGGGCGTCATCGCGCTCGATCCTGTCGATCTTCATGGTGCAAGGCTCGCTCGTGGGCATTCTGGGCACACTGGCCGGGGTGACGCTGGGCGTGCTGGTCGCACTCAACATCGGGCCGTTGATGGGGGTATTGGAGAGCCTCTTCGGTTTTCGTCTGCTCCCGCCCGGCATTTATGTGATTTCGGCACTGCCCAGTGATCTTCGCTGGTCGGACGTGAGCTGGGTGGCCATCATTTCCTGCTTGTTGGCGCTGTTGGCCACCATTTATCCGAGCCTGCGTGCGGCGGCCGTCAAACCCGCGGAGGCGCTTCGCTACGAATGATGAATCAGCATGATCAGGGGCTGCCCGGGCGTGGGCAGCGCACGGTTGCAGGCACGGTGGGCGAGGTCATCGGGCAGGCACAGGCCAGCCAGCGCTCACCCATCCTCCAGTGCGAGGGCTTGGGCAAGCAATACCAGCAGGGCGACCGCACCATCGACATCCTGAGGCGGGTCGATTGCTGCGTGATGCCGGGCGAGGTCGTGGCGATCGTGGGCGCATCCGGCTCCGGCAAGAGCACGCTGCTTCACCTGCTCGGAGGGCTGGATCAGCCCTCGGCTGGCTGGGTGAGCGTGGCAGGTGTTCGACTGGATGCCTTGAATGAAACCGAGCGCGGCAGGTTGCGCAACCAGAAGTTGGGTTTCGTCTATCAGTTCCATCATTTGCTGGGCGAGTTCTCGGCGTTGGAGAATGTGACGATGCCGCTGCTGATTCGGGGCACGCCGAAGCCTGATGCACAGACGGCGGCACGTGAGATGCTGGGCCGGGTCGGGTTGTCGGCCCGCGTCGGGCACCGGCCCGGCGAGCTGTCGGGGGGCGAACGTCAGCGGGTGGCGCTGGCGCGAGCACTGGTCACGCAGCCCTGTTGCGTGTTGGCCGATGAGCCAACCGGTAACCTGGACGCTCAAACGGCTGCAGGGGTGTTCGAGCTGCTGCAGTCCTTGACGCGTGCCGCCGGCACGGCGGTCATGATCGTGACGCACGATCTGGAGCTGGCCGCGAGAGCAGATCGACGCCTCACGTTGAAGGAGGGCGTCTTGCTGGATGCCGACCGATGCTGATCGACTCCCACTGCCATCTGGATGCGGCCGAGTTCGAGGCCGACCGTGATGCCGTCTGGGCCAAGGCCCATGAGCAGGGGGTCTCGATGGTGGTGGTGCCAGCCGTGCATCGGGCCAACTGGCCTGCCGTTCAGGCGCTGGCCGAGCAGCATGAGGGGGTCTTCTTTGCGCTGGGCATTCATCCGCTATACGTGAACGAGACATCGACAGACGATCTGCAGGCGTTGAGCAGGCTTCTGACGACGCTACGTGATCACCCACGCCTCGTCGGCATTGGTGAGATCGGTCTGGACTTCTTCGTGCCGGGGCTGGATCGTGGCTGGCAACAGCAGGTGTTCGAGGCGCAGCTTCGTCTGGCCCGTGATCTGGATCTGCCTGTCATCCTGCACAGCCGCCGGGCTGTTGATCAGGTCACGCGTGCGTTGCGGCGTTTCCGGCCAGCCGGCGGCATTGCCCATGCGTTCAATGGCAGTTCGCAGCAGGCCACGCAGCTGATCGCGCTGAAGATGGCACTGGGCTTTGGCGGTGCGATGACCTTCGAGCGGGCGCGCAACATCCGCCGACTGGCCAGCAGCTTGCCGGCAGAGTGCCTCGTGCTGGAGACCGATGCGCCGGACATCTCGCCGGCCTGGCTGCATCCGGGGCGCAATGCACCTACCGAGCTGCCGCGAATCGCCGAGGTGCTGGCCGGCTTGCGGGGCTGGAGCTTGCTGGAGACGGCGCGTATCACCAGCGACAATGCCTGTCGCGTGTTGCCGCGTCTGCGTGAGAGCCAGACGCACCAGGCGTGGTGAAGGCTGAACCGGTCTCTGTCGGACATGGTTCGGGGAGTGGCTTTGTCCGTTTGCGCCGATGGGGGTGAAGTGGCTTATGTCCGTGCCTGTGCGTGTGCGTGTGCGTGTGCCCACGATGATGCAACCTGGCTGCTGCCGAAGCGCTGGTGCCCGGACACGCATCGGGGGCCTGAGGGGGGCGGACACGTGCCCGGCAGGCATTCGCTCGGCCGGGTCATGGCTGTACGCTGCAGGGACTGGAGACCCAATGCGCATCCCTTCTTCAGAAGTTGCTTCAAAAGCAGCTGCAAGAGGCCGGTTTTGATCGGAAAGGCGTCGGGCCAGGAGGGCGGCCTGTCGGTATCGTGAAAAACTGCACTGTAACTTTCGTCACAGCCGCCGTTGGCGGCCGCTCATAAGATCACGCTTGACTTTTGACCCATATCATCCAGGGGCTGGCGTTGTCCTCTCGAATCGATTCCTCTCTCTACCCCCGGCTGCACGAATTCGTGGCCGACCAGTTCAGCACCGTGGTGCTGAAGTTGCTGCCCGAGATTGCCGATGCGCTCTTGAGCCACGCAACCAATGGGCTGAAACCCAGTCTCACGGTGAAGCTGACTGAAACTGCACGGCTGTTGCGCGAAGAAGCGGCCGTTCGTGCCGAAATCGCGCTGGAGCACTTTGTGCGACTGCAACTCGACAGCGTGGGGGACGAGACGCTGATTGCCGCTGCCTCGGCCGATGACGGCCGGCGGCCGTTGCCGATGTCGGATGCCGCTCTCCTGGAGCAGATCCTCGCGCGAGAGCTGGCCAGCAGCATCCGCGCCGATTTTCATGGCACCTATCCGCATTATCTACGGCGTCTCGAAGCGCTCACCGGCGACAGTCTGCGCGATGACGAGCACCCGCTGGGCGCCCGTGCGTTGTCATTGGCACTGATCTTCGCGCTCAAGCCCTTCAGTCATACGCAGCCCATTTCCCTGCATCTTCGCCCGATCATTCTGGCCACGGCGGCCGAGCCGCTGGCCCGCCTGATCGCGGCCACCGACCAGAAGCTGATCCAGGCCGGTGTGTTGGCCGAAGAGCCGGCCGTCAGCCGTAAGCCACCACGGTACAAGGCGAGCGTGATGGGCGGCGCTCAGCGCAGCAGTGCCGGCAAGGGCGTGGATCCGTATATCGCGGATGGGCCGGCCGATCAGGTCGGGGGGACAGACGCGGGCAGCTCTTTCGTTCGCCATGCCTCGCGTCAGGTGTTGAACGATATTCGCGCCTCGGCCGTCATGGCCGAAAGCCCGGTGTCGGGTAGCCGTGCCAGACGCCAAGGTGGGTACCGACGGGCCGAGCAGCTGCCGCGCATCGATTCCCTTGAACGCGATGCGGTGGCCTTTGCCCAGCAACATGATGTGACGCCCTACAGCCAGGAAGCACGTCACCTGTTTTTCCGGCAAATCCACGATCAGGTGGCGGCGGCAGGCGGGGAGACGGCGGCGCTGGCCATCATCGATCTGGTGCATGCACTCTTCGATTATTCGGCCGGTGATCGGCGCTTGCCCGAGGCGGCGCGCATCCTGCTCTGGCGTCTGCAGATGCCGGCCGTGACATTGGCCAGTCTGGATGCCGGGTATCTGGGTGACGACTCCCGCTCATTGCGTCGGTTGGTGGAGCAGCTGGCAGCCATTGCCATTGCCTATCCGGAAGAGATGCGCCCGAACAGGCCCCTCTATCAGCGCTTGCAAACCGTGGTGCGTGCGGTGGAAATCGTGGCCCACGCCTTTCACATCCGCAGCCAGGTGCTGTCGGAACAGGTGCAGAACGAATACAAGCGTGCCACGCGCGGCATGAAGCAGTTGCTGGCCAACATGGCACGCACACGGCAGGACATGCAGGCCGAAGTACGGCGCCAGCCCAATCGTCGGGATTATTCCCGCCGACCATCGCGCATGCGGGAGGCCACGCTGTCTGAAGATATCCGGCGTCTGCTGGATCACCGTCTGGGCGATTCCCGCGTACCGGAGTCGGTGTCGGTGTTCCTCCAGGATGTCTGGTTGCGGCATTTGCGAACCACGGCCTTGCGAGAAGGCTCAAGCAGCCATTCGTACCAGGTGGCGCTGAAGGTGGTTGATGACCTGTTGTGGACGCTGGGCAAGGAAGGTGCTGATCCGAAAGCACGTGATGAGCTGATCCAGTGCATTCCGCCGATGTTGCGGATGTTGACGGCCGGGATTGAGCAGGTCGGTGCCAAGGCTGAGGATTACAGCGCCTTCTTTGATGAGATCTTCCTGATCCATCTGCGTCGCCTTCAAGGGCACGGAGGCTCCGCTGCCACGCTGATCGCGAGGGAAACGGGGTCGGCCAACACCGCTGTGCCAGAAGACGACAGCTGGTCGACCCTGGTACGTGCGGCAGGTATCGAGGCCAAGCCATCAGATGCCCGGCATTCGGCCAGCTGGCCGACCATTCAAGCGGTGTCCGATCCTTCCCGCCCGGCGCTTGGCTGGCGTGAACCCGTCAGGCGGGGCGGTGCACCGGAAACCACCTTTGCTGGTGCGGGTGAGAGCACGAATGACCCGAGCATGGATGCCTGCAGTGCGGCAGCCGCTTCTGCGCGTTTGCAAGGCATCATTGCCAGTACGCCCATGGACGATCTTTCATCCTTCCCGACACGACTGGCCGTGCCCACCGACAATTTTGCCGAGGCTTTCCGGCCGGGACAGTGGTTGGAGCTGGTCGGGCGAGACGGTCGATCGACCTTCGCCAAGGCCGTATGGCTGAACGAACGGCGGACGATGGTGCTGCTTTTGCTCAAACAGCCGGGGCAACGCATCATGACGCGCCAGATCAGCTCGTTGATGAAGCGGGTACGGCAAGGCCGTCTGTATGCCGTGGTTTGATTCGGGTCAAAAAAATCGGAGACCGCTTGCATTCGATTTTTTTGTGTATATAATGCCAATCTTTCCTGCAGCGCGGTGTGTTCGGGTCGGGCATCAAGCCCGGAGGTTTGAAAACTACCGCGCCAGACAGCAGGAGGCGCGTAGCTCAGTTGGTTAGAGCACCACCTTGACATGGTGGGGGTCGTTGGTTCGAATCCAATCGCGCCTACCACATTCCAACGGCTTGCAGCTTCGGTTGCAGGCCGTTTTCGTTTTGGCATGTTTGGCTTGCTTGCTCCGGTCGGCTTGTGACTTTGACGCCTGTCAGGGCTCGATGGCCGTCTGACAGGCGGGTGTGGCGCGTAGCGTGTGCGGCCATGTCTGCCAATTGTGACCCTTGCCACAGGCTGTGATAATCTCGACAGCTTTGGCATCCCTTTTCTTCTTTCGTCGTGCCCATTATTTCCTTGCCGGACGGCTCAGCGCGCCGTTTCGATGATGTCGTGACGGTGGCCCAGCTGGCCGCCGATATTGGTCCAGGTCTTGCCAAAGCTGCCATTGCCGGCAAGGTGAATGGCAAGCTGGTCGACCTGTCCTTTCCCATTACCCAGGACAGTCAGGTGTCAATCCTGACCGATCGTGATCCCGAGGGGCTGGACATCATCCGGCATTCGACGGCTCATCTGATGGCTTATGCCGTGAAGGATCTGTTCCCCGAGGCGCAGGTCACCATCGGCCCTGTCATCGAAAACGGCTTTTATTACGACTTCGCCTACAAACGTCCGTTCACACCTGAAGATCTGGTGGCGATCGAGAAGCGGATGCACGAGCTGGCCAAGCTGAACGAGGCTGTCGTGCGTGAGGAGTGGGATCGCGAAGAGGCCGTCAAGTATTTTGAATCGGTGGGCGAGAAGTACAAGGCCGAGATCATCGCCTCCATTCCGGCTGATGAGGGCATCAGCTTCTACCGTGAAGGCCGTTTCGTCGATCTGTGCCGTGGGCCGCATGTGCCGGCCACGGGCAAGCTGAAGGTCTTCAAGCTGATGAAGGTGGCGGGTGCCTACTGGCGCGGCGACTCGAACAACGAGATGCTGCAACGCATCTACGGCACGGCCTGGGCGAAGAAGGATGAGCAGGACGCTTATCTGCACATGTTGGCCGAGGCCGAAAAGCGGGATCATCGCAAGCTCGGCAAGGAACTCGATCTGTTCCATACGCAGAGCGAGGCACCGGGCATGGTCTTCTGGCACCCGAAAGGCTGGGTGATCTGGCAGCAGATCGAGCAGTACATCCGTTCGGTCTATCGTGATAGTGGCTATCAGGAAGTGAAGTGCCCACAGATTCTGGACGTGGATCTGTGGCGTCGCTCCGGCCACTGGGACAATTACAAGGAAAACATGTTCTTCTCGGAAAGCGAGAAGCGGGAGTACGCGGTCAAGCCGATGAATTGTCCGGGCCATGTCCAGGTTTTCAATTCGTCTCTGCGCAGCTACCGTGATCTGCCGCTGCGCTATGCCGAGTTCGGTTCTTGTCACCGTAACGAACCCTCCGGGGCCTTGCACGGCATCATGCGGGTGAGAGGCTTCACCCAGGATGATGGCCACATCTTCTGTACGGAGGATCAGGTCGAGGCCGAGGTGACGGCTTTCCATCAGCAGGCGATGGCGGTTTACAAGGACTTCGGCTTTGATCAGGTGGCCGTCAAACTTGCGCTGCGGCCTGAGCAGCGGCTTGGCACCGACGAAGCCTGGGATCGTGCCGAAAACGCGCTGCGTGCCGCTTTGGCCGCTTGCGATGTGCAGTGGGAGGAGCTGCCGGGTGAGGGTGCCTTCTATGGTCCGAAGATTGAATACCATCTGAAGGATTCGATTGGCCGGCCCTGGCAGGTGGGCACCATCCAGTATGACCCGATGATGCCTGAGCGTCTGGATGCCGAGTATGTGGCCGATGACAACAGTCGTCAGCGCCCGATCATGTTGCACCGTGCCATCGTCGGGTCACTGGAGCGCTTCATCGGCATCCTCATCGAGAACCATGCGGGCGCCATGCCGCTGTGGCTCTCGCCCGTTCAGGTGGCCGTGCTGACCATCACCGACGCCCAAGCCGAGTATGCCGAAGAGATCCGGCAACGGCTGATAAAACAAGGGTTTAGGGTTATTTCGGATTTGCGGGCCGACAAGATCGGCTATAAAATCCGTGAACATAGTTTGCAAAAAATTCCGTATCTCGTCGTGGTTGGCGAGAAGGATTTGCAGGCTCAGCGTCTGTCGGTTCGTGCCCGTGGCGGCAAGGATCTGGGCAGCATGACGCTGGATGAGTTTGCCGCCCTGTTGGCGCAGCAAGTTGCCAGCAAGCAGTAGGTCAGGGGGTTGCTGTCAGACACGTTTCAAGCAAAGCCCTGTCTGGCAGCAAGACATTTTGTGTTATCCATTCGGAGATTATCAGCATCGCTACCGAACGCAACCACCGTTTGAATGGTGAGATCAACGCGCCCGAGGTTCGGCTTCTGGGCAAGGACAACGAGCAGCTTGGCGTTTTCCGCCTGGGTGAGGCACGTCGCATGGCCGAAGAGGCTGATGTCGACCTGGTCGAGATTGCCCCCAATGCCAATCCGCCGGTTTGCCGGCTGATGGATTACGGCAAGTTCCGTTATCAGGAACAGAAGCGAGCAGCGGAGGCCAAGGCCAAGCAGAAGATCGTTCAGATCAAGGAAGTGAAATTCCGCCCGCAGACCGATGATGGCGACTATGCGATCAAGCTGCGCAACATGATCGGCTTTCTGCAAGATGGCGACAAGGTCAAGATCACGCTGCGTTTTCGTGGTCGGGAAATGGCTCACCAGGAGTTTGGTGTCCGCCTGCTTGAGCGCGTCCGCAATGACATCGAAGAAGTGGGCGTGGTCGAGTCGATGCCCCGTCTGGAAGGTCGCCAGATGGTGATGATGGTGGCACCGAAGAAGAAGAAATGAGCGGCTTGGGCTTGAGTGCAGAGGCGCTGCCAGAGAGGCACGCGCTGTCAGTGTTTCACACTTCCCCAAGCCCATGTCTCCCATCTATGCCGTCTCTCCCGTCTTCTTGAGCGTTTCTCCTCGGTGCTGGCATGAGCAGTCGCCACGCTGGCTGCTCATGTTGCTGGCGTACCGGATCCTATGAGGCCGCCCCATGTGGCCTTTGTCGTGTGGGCCTTGGTACCTGTACAGCTTCGGCTGGTGTTTGCACGGGCTTTGATGCGCAAGAATTGCGAGTTTCTGAAGGCCGTGCTATATTCTCAAGCTTACTTCTGAACGTCGGGCGGGTTGTAGAAGCGCTTCGGGGTGCCAACCTGAAGCCACCTGGATCGGGCGCAGAAGCAAGTGCAGAGATCTTTATGTCGAAGATGAAAACCAAAAAGAGCGCGGCCAAGCGGTTTCGCGTTCGTCCGGGCGGCACTGTCAAGCGCGGCCAGGCTTTCAAGCGTCATATCCTGACGAAGAAAACCACCAAGAACAAGCGTCACCTGCGGGGTGCGGTCAACGTGCATGAGGCCGATACCAACAGCATCCGCGCGATGATGCCCTACGCTTGATTCCTTGACCGAACCGGAGTTTTAAAAGATGCCACGAGTCAAAAGAGGGGTCACCGCGCGTGCCCGTCACAAGAAAGTCATCGATCAGGCCAAGGGTTACCGCGGCCGTCGCAAGAATGTATACCGCGTAGCCAAAGAAGCGGTGATGCGGGCAGGCCAATACGCCTACCGTGATCGTCGCAATCGTAAACGCGTCTTCCGTGCGTTGTGGATCACCCGTATCAACGCCGCCGTGCGTGAATATGGCCTGACCTACAGCGTCTTCATGAATGGTTTGCTGAAGGCAGACATCGCCCTCGACCGCAAGGTGCTGGCCGAGATGGCGGTGAATGACAAGCCGGCTTTCAGCGCGATCGTCGAGCAGGTCAAATCGACCCTGGGCGCCGCTGCGGCTTGATATTCATTCTGTTGTAGCCTGATACGCCAGCCATGGCGTCTGACGGGGGTTGATGGCGGTGTCGAGGATTCGGCGCCCCGCATCAGCCCCCGTTTTACATGCGGCGTGCAGATGAGGGAATTGGTGGGATGAGTCAGGATTTGCAAGGATTGGTGGAACAGGCCCGTGCCCGTTTCGAGACGGTGAGCGAGGAGGCGGCGTTGGCGGATGCCAAGGCGGCCTTTCTGGGCAAGAGTGGTGCGCTGACAGCCTTGTTGAAGGAGCTGGGCAAGCTCTCAGGTGCCGAGAAGGCCGAGCGCGGCAAGGCGTTGAATGAAGTCAAGCAGCAGATCGAAGCTTTGTTGCAGGCCCAGGCCGAAAAGATTCGTGCCGCACGGCTGGAGAAGCGTCTGGCCAGTGAGCGGCTGGATGTGACATTGCCTGGGCGAGGCACCGGGCAGGGCGGCTTGCACCCGATTTCGCTCACGATCGAGCGGATCGAGCAGATCTTTCGTTCGATTGGCTTCGATGTGGCTGATGGGCCGGAAATCGAAGAGGACTTTTTCAATTTCACGGCGCTCAACATCCCGTCGAACCATCCGGCCCGTTCGATGGCGGACACCTTCTACATTCAGCGCCCGCCGCTCGATGAGGCGGCGGCCAAGTCCGCAGCCGAGCAGGCACAGCGGGTGCAGTATGGGGGGCAGGTGGCCGATGAGCAGCTCTCGGGGCTGTACCGTGCGATTGCTTCGGGCGAGTTGTCGGCCACGCAGCAACCGCTGGTGCTGCGCACCCACACCAGCCCGATGCAGGTGCGCTATGCGCGGATGAATCAGCCGCCGATCAAGGTGATCGTGCCGGGCAAGACCTATCGGGTGGATTCCGATGCCACGCATTCGCCAATGTTCCATCAGGTGGAAGGGCTATGGGTGGATGAGGACATCAGCTTTGCCGATCTGAAGAGCGTCTACACCGACTTCTTGCATCAGTTCTTCGAGCGTACCGACATCGAGGTGCGTTTTCGGGCGTCGTATTTCCCGTTCACCGAGCCGTCGGCGGAGATCGACATGCGCTTTGGGGATGGCCCGCTGAAAGGTCGCTGGCTGGAGGTCTCTGGCTCGGGGCAGGTGCATCCCAACGTCATCCGTAATCTGGGACTGGATCCTGAGCGCCATATCGGCTTTGCCTTTGGCTCGGGCATCGAGCGGCTGGCCATGCTGCGCTATGGGGTGGATGACTTGCGGCTTTTCTATGAAAACGATTTGCGTTTTCTGCGTCAGTTTGCCTGATGATCGTTGACCCGTTGACCCGTTGACCCCGTGACTCGTTGACGCGTGTGCCCACCTGCCTGCCGAGCATCTGTGCATGTGATGACACTCGGCGGGGGATGGCGCCACGAACGGGGCCATCAGCGGGGGGCCGAGAAGGCTGGTGGCCACGATGGAGGCGGGCGCGAGACGTGTCTGACATCCTCAAAGCCTGTCCGTCGCTCGGGCAGGTACCGAATACTGAAGATTGAGTGGATCATGAAAATTCCTGAGAAGTGGTTGCGGCAGTATTGCAATCCGTCGGTGAGTGGTGATGAGCTGGATCACTTGCTGACGATGGGCGGGCTGGAAGTGGAGGCCCGTGAACCGGTGGCCGCACCGTTTTCTGGTGTGGTGGTGGCACGCATCCTCTCGGCCGAGAAGCATCCAAATGCCGACCGGCTACAGGTTTGCCAGGTGGATGTGGGTCAGGCCGAACCGGTAGGCATCGTCTGCGGTGCGCCCAATGCACGGGCAGGGCTGGTGACGGCTTGTGCACTACCGGGGGCTGTGCTGCCGGGCGATTTCAAGATCAAGGCCACGAAGATGCGGGGTGTGCCGAGCGGTGGCATGCTGTGCTCGGGGCGAGAGCTGGGTATGGGTGAGGATCATGCCGGCATTCTGGCGTTGTCGGACAAGCTGACACCGGGAACGGACTTGCGTGTGGCGCTTGATCTGGATGAGACGGTGTTCGAGCTGAAACTCACGCCCAATCTCGCACACTGCATGTCGGTGACAGGCGTGGCGCGCGAGCTGGCGGCATTGGCCGACGTTCCCTATGTGTCGCCACCCATGGGCGAAGTGGCCGTCACGATCGAGGATCGGGTGCCGGTGAGCATCGACGCACCTGAGCTATGTGGCCGTTTTGCCGGCCGTGTGGTGCGCGGGGTGAACGCCAAGGCCGAGACGCCCGCCTGGATGAAGCAGCGGCTCGAACGGGCCGGGCAGCGCTCGATTTCGGCCCTGGTCGACATCTCGAATTATGTGCTGCTGGAGCTGGGTCGGCCCACGCACATTTTCGACCTGGGCAAGCTCGCCGGCCCGAGCATCAGCGTGCGCTGGGGGCGTGAGGGCGAGCAGCTTGAGCTACTGAACGAACAGACGGTGAGGCTCGGGCCTGATCCGCAGGGCTTGCCGGTTGGACTGGTCTGTGATGCAAAGGGGCCGGTGAGCCTGGCGGGCATCATGGGCGGCAACGGCTCGGCCGTCAATCTGGAGACACGCGATGTGTATCTGGAGGCCGCCTTCTGGTGGCCGGATGCGATCATGGGTCGTCCACGTCGTTACAACTTCACGACCGATGCGGCTCAACGCTTCGAGCGGGGTGTGGATGCCGAGACCGTGGTCGAGCATCTCGAATACCTGACGCAACTGGTGCTGACGGTTTGTGGTGGTGATGCTGGCCCGGTGGAGGATGTGGTGACGGGCCTGCCCGAACGTCCGCCCGTGCGGCTGCGCCTGTCCCGGCTTCGCCGGGTGAGCGGCCTGCCATTGTCGGCGGAGGATTGCCGCCAGGCTTTCCGCCGTCTCGATCTGCCTTTCGTGCAACTGTCGGCCGAGGAGGCTGCACAAGACAAAGCCCATCCGCCCGTGGCCGATGACGTGGTGTTCGCCGTCACACCACCATCGCGTCGTTTCGATCTGGTGCTGGAGGAGGATCTGATCGAAGAAGTGATCCGGCTCTATGGTTATGACCGGATCCCGACCCGCGCGCCCAAAGCCAGTGCAGCGATGCGACCGGCTCCCGAGGGCCTGCTGTCCCATAGTGTCTTGAAGCGGCGCTGGGCCGGACGGGATTATCAGGAGGTGGTGAATTTCAGCTTTGTCTCCGAGGCCGATGATCGGCGTTTCAGCCCCGAGATCAAGCCGATCCGGGTGCAGAATCCGATCGCCGAGCACATGAACGTGATGCGCACCTCGCTCTGGAGCGGGTTGCTGGAGAACCTGCGTCACAACCTGAACCGCAAGGCCGAGCGGGTGCGTCTCTTCGAGGTGGGCCGAGTATATCTGCCAAACCCGTCGCAGCCTGCCGGGCCGTTGACGCTGGCAGGCATCGAGCAGCCGATGAAACTGGGCGTCCTGCTGTACGGCCCGGCGCTGGCACCGCAGTGGGGGGCCGTGGGCCGGGAGGCCGACTTCTTCGATCTGAAGGGGGATCTGGAGGCCGCGCATCCGGAGGTTGAGCTGGTGTTCGAGGCGGCCCAGCATCCGGCCCTGCATCCAGGACAGTCGGCTCGCATCCGCTTGGTCGACGGCACGCCAATCGGCTGGATGGGGGCGCTTCATCCGGTATTGATCGAGGCCCTGGATCTGCCAGGTTCGGTGCTGTTGGCCGAGGTGGATTGGGCGCCTTTGCAACAACGGAATGTGGCGTCTTTCCAACGGGTGAGCCGCTTTCCACCGGCCATCCGGGACATGGCCGTGGTCGTGGATGAGGCAGTGCCGGCCAGCGCCATCCTAGGAGAAATTCGTGATGTGGCGGCCTCCGACCCGGCCGCAGACAGTGTCCAGCACGTCAGGCTGTTTGATGAATACCGCGGTAAGGGGTTGGAAAATAAGGAAAAAAGCCTTGCGTTCCGACTCTGGATGCAACATACTGACCGGACGCTGAGTGATGCGGAAGTGGACGAGATTCAAGCCAAGGTGCTTGATCGTCTCGCCCAGCGATTCCAGGCAAGACTCAGAGCCTGAGAGGCTGGGGGAATCCGGCTTGCTGCCTTGCCGGATGCCGGGCCGAGGTGCTCTGTTCATGGCATGACATCACGTCGCTTCATGTGCAGCACGCCTTGGCGTGCCGCGGCCTGGCATCAGGATGGCCGGTTTCCATCGATCTGTCCGCGCGCCCCTGGGCGTCGGCTGCCGCGTCGGCATGACCTCTCCTCTCCATTGGTAGATAGTTTTCGATACGTGTGATGGTGCAGAACGCAATCAAACCGGATGCCGATGATGCGACCGGAACCGTCAGGGGCAATGACCAATCCCTGGGGGCGCTGAGCAAACCCACATTCACGCTGACCAAGGCAGCACTGGCCGATCTGCTTTTCGAGCGCGTCGGCCTGAACAAGCGTGAAGCCAAGGACATGGTCGAGACCTTCTTCGAGGAGATCAGTGCTGCGCTGATCCGGGGCGAAAGTGTCAAGCTCTCGGGTTTTGGCAATTTTCAGCTGCGTGACAAGCAGCAGCGTCCTGGCCGCAACCCCAAGACAGGGGAGGAAATCCCCATCTCCGCACGACGCGTCGTGACCTTTCATGCCTCGCAGAAGCTGAAGGCTCAAATCGACACCCCGCGCCGGGAGCAAGTGCCGCTTGGCAGCTTCAGCCTGGATGGCAGCCCGAGCTTCGATCTGCATTCGGAAGAAACTGAATCATGAGTGCCTCTTCTGCCGCCAAGGCTGAACCGCGAACCGTCTTGCCACCGATCCCGGCCAAACGCTATTTCACCATTGGCGAAGTGAGCGATCTGTGTGGCGTGAAACCGCATGTGCTGCGCTACTGGGAGCAGGAGTTCACGCAACTTCGTCCCATGAAGCGACGCGGCAACCGTCGCTATTATCAGCACCATGAAGTGCTCCTGATCCGTCGCATCCGTGAGCTGCTCTATGAGCACGGCTTCACCATCAGTGGTGCTCGCAACCGGTTGGCGGAAACGGTGCAACCGGGCAAGAAGAAAGAGGCGGAGTTCACGCAACCCGTGGACGTGACGCTCAGCTTGCGTCAGTCCGATGTGGAGGCCATCCGACAGGATCTGCTGGTGGCGCTTGATCTGTTGCGCGATGCGCCACCGGTTTGAGCGTGCCGAGGCTTCGTTGACGCAGAGGGCCCCGTCGCCTGATTCAAAGATGCCCCGTGGCTCGGGCCAGAACGTGCCACGGGCATCGAAGGATTACATGCTGAAGGAGAGGATCTTCTCGTGTTTCAGCAGAAAATCCTCCAGTTCTTCGACATGGTTTTCCTCGATCTTGATGTCGAGATACATGAAGAATTTTCCTTCCCCGGTCTTTTCGACCCGAGTCAATCCCTGGTGATCGGTGAAGGCTTCCAGCTCCTTCATCAAGGCAGCACGCTTCAGCGCATCATCCTTTGAGACTTCGATCACCAAAGTTCGATGGTTGTAGTTCGGGCTGTAGGCAGTGACCATGTTGCCGAAGAAATAGATGATCACCATGTTGGAAATCAGGAAAATCAGCGCGATATACAGCTCGCCAAAACCGATGGCCATGCCGATGGCGGCCGATACCCAGATCACGCCTGCCGTGGTGAGGCCATAGATGGTGACGCCTTCCTTATAGATGACGCCGGCGCCCAGAAAACCGATGCCGCTGATGATGCCGGCTGCAATGGAGAAGCTATCTCCTTCGCCCCCGAAGTTTTGAGAGAGAATGGCGTAAATCGTTGATCCGAGACAAATCAGGGCGATCGTCTTGAGACCTGCCGAATTGTTCTTGACCTCGCGCTCATAACCGAGGATGCAGCCCGCCAGTAGTGACAGGATCGCTTTCAGAATGTCGTCATAATGAAAAGCGGGATTGATGTGCTGGAAAAGGTCGTCCATAGGCTGTCTGGATGGAGGAGGGGTTGGTTTGAAGAGAAGGGCGCGAGTTTAAGTCAACCCTTCATGCCAGCACCAACTACCTTTACACACGAAAACAGAGCGCACAAAAGACGAACTCGGTGATGTGCTGATCTTTTGGCCGCGTGACATGAAAAAAGCCCGGCCATCAGGCGGGCTTTTTTCATGATGGGCTGCATCCAGGCACCTGTCATGCGCCCCTGGGCGATTTTCGCAGGGGCGAAGAAGTACATGATGCGTGCTTGAAGCGCACAGGGATCCCCTGAGGCCCTCTATCTTCCCTCAATCGTCGAGCATCGACAGATCCCGCACGGCGCCCTTGTCGGCGCTGGTGGCGAGCTTGGCGTAGGCTTTGAGGGCGGCCGACACACGGCGCTGGCGCGGCTGGGCCGGTTTCCAGCCCTTGGCATCCTGCTCGGTGCGGCGGGTGGCGAGTTCTTCATCGCTCAGCAGCACGTCGATGCGGCGGGCAGGGATGTCGATGCGGATGCGGTCGCCGTCACGCACGAGGCCGATGGCGCCACCAGCCGCCGCTTCGGGCGAGACGTGGCCAATCGACAGGCCCGACGTGCCGCCAGAGAAACGGCCGTCGGTCAGCAGGGCACAGCGCTTGCCCAAGCCCTTGGACTTGATGTAGCTCGTGGGGTAGAGCATTTCCTGCATGCCGGGGCCGCCTTTGGGGCCTTCGTAGCGGATGATGACGATCTCGCCTGGCTTGACCTGATCGCCGAGGATGTTCTCGACGGCGGCATCCTGCGACTCGAAGACATGAGCGCTGCCCTCGAAAACGAGCAGGCTGTCGTCGACGCCCGCGGTTTTCACCACGCAGCCATCGAGTGCAATGTTGCCGAAGAGCACGGCGAGGCCGCCCTCGGTGGAATAGGCATGCTCATAGGCACGGATGCAGCCTTGCTCGCGATCCAGATCGAGGCTGGGCCAGCGGGTGTTCTGGCTGAAAGCCGTTTGTGTGGGGATGCCGGCCGGGCCGGCCAGATAGAAGGTCTTGATCTCGTCGGTGGGGTTGCGGGCGATGTCCCATTGATCGAGCGCGTCCTTCAGCGTGGGGGCGTGAATGGTGGGCACGTCGGTGTGGAGCTTCCCGGCTCGATCCAGTTCACCCAGAATGGCCATGATGCCGCCGGCCCGATGCACGTCCTCGATGTGGTACTGGTTGGTGTTGGGCGCCACCTTGCACAGCTGGGGCACGATGCGCGAGAGTCGGTCGATGTCCTTCATCGTGAAGTCGATGCCGGCTTCCTGGGCCACGGCCAACAGATGCAGAATCGTGTTGGTGGAGCCGCCCATCGCGATGTCGAGGGTCATGGCGTTTTCGAAGGCCTTGAAACCCACGGCTCGCGGCAGCACACGCTCGTCATCCTGCTCGTAGTAGCGGCGGGCCAGCTCGACGATCAGGCGGCCGGCACGCTTGAAGAGCTGCTCACGATCGGCGTGGGTGGCCAGCGTCGTTCCGTTGCCGGGCAGGCTGAGGCCGAGCGCTTCGGTCAGACAGTTCATCGAGTTGGCGGTGAACATGCCTGAACAGCTGCCACAGGTCGGACAGGCCGAGCGCTCGACCGCGTTGACTTCTTCGTCCGATACCTGGTCGTCGGCCGCCATCACCATCGCGTCGACCAGATCGAGCTTCTTCAGCTGAATGGTCTTGGTGTCCGGCGCGGCAAGCTTCACCTTGCCGGCCTCCATCGGGCCGCCCGAGACGAAAACCACCGGGATGTTGAGCCGCATGGCGGCCATCAGCATGCCCGGCGTGATCTTGTCGCAGTTGGAGATGCAGACCAGCGCATCGGCACAGTGGGCGTTGACCATGTACTCGACCGAGTCTGCGATGATGTCGCGGCTGGGCAGCGAGTACAGCATGCCGTCATGACCCATCGCGATCCCATCGTCGACGGCGATGGTGTTGAATTCCTTGGCCACGCCACCGGCTGCCTCGATTTCCCGCGCCACGAGCTGGCCCATGTCTTTCAGGTGAACATGCCCTGGCACGAACTGGGTGAAGCTGTTGGCGATGGCGATGATGGGCTTGGTGAAATCTTCGTCCTTCATGCCGGTGGCACGCCACAGCGAACGTGCCCCTGCCATGTTGCGACCAGCGGTGGAAGTTTTTGAGCGATAGACGGGCATGGGGAATCCTGCGCAGGGCTGAAAGGTCGATGAAAACCGGCTAAGGCGTGTTATGTATGCACGAAGCCGAAAATTCTAACCCGGATTGATCGATGCCCATGCGCCGGGCAGAGGCGGCGTTGGCCCGTGAGACGGGCAGAGCGCGCCGAGCGATGCCGATATGCCGATGCGCGCCGTGGCGGCGTGCCGATAGAAAAAAGCCAACCCCGTGAAGGATTGGCTTTTTGAAACTTTGGTCGGGACGGAGTGATTCGAACACTCGACCCCTTGCACCCCATGCAAGTACGCTACCAGACTGCGCTACGCCCCGACTAAGACAGCAGTATAACACGTTTTTGCGCCATGGCCAGTGTGTCTCGTCTTCGACGCGTGTCATGCCGCCGGCAGGCGCTTTGGCGGGGGTGAACAGGTTGATGACACGCGCTAATGCCGGGTCTCGTTGCCTGGCAGGCCGGGCAGCGCAGGGAGGGAAGCCGTGACCGGGGGCGACGCTGCCGGGGTGCACGGCTGTCGTGTCGCCTCTGGTTCATCAGCCGCGGATGTCTCGGCCGTGGAGGGGCTGATCCTGGGGGGGCTTGAGTCTGCCGGCCCATCGAAGGCCATGCCTCCCGCGGCTGCATCCGGGGCGGCATGGCTGCTGGCGAGCGCAGATGTTCCCGCCATCGTCTGCTGGCGGCTATGACGCAGCAGCGCGGTGGAGGGCGGTTGGCGCTCGAACAGCTCGGCCAACGGCATGGCTTTGCCAAAGAAATCCCCTTGCAGGTAGGCGATGCCAAGGTCGGTGAGCCGCTCGTAGATGGCGGCATTGTGGACGTGTTCGGCCACGGTGCGCAGCTTGAGGCGCTTGGCCACGCGAACGGTCGAGAGGATGATTTCCTCGTCAATGGGGTTCGACATCAGGTTGCGCACGAAGGAGCCGTCGATCTTCAGGTAATCGAGCGGGAAACGCTTCAGGTATTCGAAGGTGGCCAAGCCCGTGCCGAAGTCATCCAGGGCGATGCCGAAACCCTGATCCTTCAGGTCATCCACCAGGCGCGAGGCGGCAGCCGGGTTGCGGATGGCTTCGCTTTCGGTGATCTCGAACACGACCTTGGCAGCCGGAATGGCATGATTGGCCCGTTGCTCGCGGATGAAGGCAGCGATGCTGTCATCGCTCATCGTGGCCCCTGCCAGGTTGATCGAGCATTTCCAGGTGAGGGCCAGTGCTTCAGGGTTGCTGGCCAGCCACTCGAAAGTGCGGCGGATGACGGCGCGGTCGAGCAGCACCGACATCTGGGCCTGGGAGGCCAGACTCAGGAATTCGGGCGGACGGATCATCTGACCGTCCTTGTCGCGCAGCCGGGTGAGGATCTCGTAGGAACGCATCAGCGCAGGCGCTTCCGGATCGATCAGTGGCTGCGCATAAAGGTCGATCCGATCATTGCGGATGGCCTCGCGGATGTGCTCGATCTTCTTCTGGTGCGCGCGCCGGGCATCGATCACGGTTTGCGACAGTGGTTCGATGAAGAGTTGCGGGTCACGGATGCTGGCCGCGATGGCCTGGGCGTCACTGAGTGCGGTCAGGCAATCTTCACTGGTGATCTGGGAGTTCGGGTCGAGCAGCAGGCCGCCAATGTGACATTGCAGGCGGATGGTACCGTGCTCGGTCAGGAAGACCTGACCGCTCAGGTGGGCGTAGATCTCGCGGGCCACGGCACGTACCTGAGCCACGGTTTCGGCATGAACCAACAAGGTGTAGCGACCGGCCGAAAGGCGAGCGGCCAGATGGGTGCTGGTCTGCTGGATCAGCAGGTTGGCCGTGGCCTGTTCGAGCTGCATGGCCTCGACGGTGCCCGACAGGTCGTGAATGGCATCGTAGTTGCTGATGTAAAGCCCGATCAACCCATAGCTCGGGCGCTGTGGTGCAGCCAAGCGGTCACTCAGCTCGGCAAGCAGGCCGCGGTCGTTGAGCAGACCTGTGCTCATGTCCTGGCGCGCCTGTTGTGACATGCGCTGAAGCGCATTGCTCCGATCGGCGGCCAGCGCCTGCAGCAGCTGGGCAGCCAGCACGGCGCAGCAGAGCAGCAGCGAGATGTTGAGGGTGTCGATGAACACCTGATCAATGCTGCGGTGGCTGGTCGCATAGGCCCGGCAGGCCAAGAGCGGCATGGCTGCGATCAGCAGGGTGTAGGCATCGGCACGCCCGCTGTTCTGGGAGGCGGCGAGCCAGATCATCGGAATGAAGACACCGAAGAGAACGAGGCTCGCATAGGCTTCGAAACCAAGGCGGTTCAGTGCGTAGGACAGCGCAGCAATGAGGCTGACGACCAGAACGGTGGGCAGGCTGATCCGTGGTGAGGGAGTAGCGGTGGTGGCCTCGTCCTGCTCGGCGTGAGGCGGGCGGATCAAGGCGAGCAAGGCGGGGCTGACCAGCATCATGCCAAGCGCATCGGCCAACCATCCGGCCAGCATCAGATGCGTGAAACGGTCGGGCGGGAAACCATCGATCTGGGCCGTCGTGATCAGGGCGGCAAAGACAAGCGCATTGATCGGGGCCGAGATGAGCAGTGAGACGGCCAGATATCGGGTGACGAAATCGAGCCGGTACTCGGGCGGCTTCCATTCGGCCAGGTGGCGCAGGATGTGGATGGCGATCCACGGCCCGAGGATCGAGCCGCAGGCGAGGACAGCCGCATACTGAAGATCACGCGTGGTGGCAAAGGCCCAGAGGGCGCCACCGAAGGCCGCCACCGGCAACCAGCGGATACCGAAGTGCCAGGCCAGCGAGAAACCCACGGCCGAGATGGGCCAGATCAGCAGTCGATGCGTGGCACCTGCCGACACCAGTTGGGCCAGCAGGCAGAGGATGGCAGCGACGGCGACAGCGTAGAGGCATCGGCCTGCCAAGGACAGGCCATGAAAGTTGGCAATAGCTTTCAAACCGGTTTACCGAGCGATTCCCCTGAATCGATATAGCAGCAAGCATACCCGTTGGCATGCCTTCTGCCATGCATTTGAGGACTGGCTCGTCCGTTGCCAAATGCTTCCCGTCGGGTTGATGCAACGACCTGTCGTCTTTCTGGCGCACAGCAGTGGCTTGAGGGTGTCAGGCAGCGGGACGGCGGGAAGGGTCATGTCGATGCGTGGGCTGATCGACGCATGCGCTGTCAGGGCTTGACGCCCCCGCGCGAAACAGACACCGACTTATCGCTTGCCGGCACTTTTGCCGGCGGCGGCCGGGGATTCAAGCTTCAGGGCGCCATCCTGCATGTTCAGCACGCCCAGGCCCGGAATCGTCAGATCCCCGCTTTTCTGGTTGTCAGGGCAGGCGCCCAGGTAATGGGCCTCGATGTATTCGCGATCTTCGCGCTTGTTGTTGGCCAAGGGCGGAGAATAGAACACGAGGATGTCGATGCGATAGCGGGTTTCAAAATCACCGCTGGCAATCGACTGGTTGATGACGGTGGTGCGTGAATCCTTGCAGACCGACTCGGCCACCCAGTTGATGCCGGAACGCTTGAAGGGGCCGACCGTGCAGGCGCCTTTCTTGCCGACAAGACGATCGAGGTGATGCTCGGCCGTGTCCGTCTGATCTCCGATACAGAAGCGCACCGGCGGCAAGCCAAGCTGGGCCGATGCACTGTTCTTCACTTCCCAAAGCCCCGGCCGGCGCCGCGGAAAATCGAGTCTGCCGGGGCCGGTGAAGCGGTCATAGGGCTTGACGATCTCGCTGTTGAGCGCCTTCTCGTCCGTGTCTGCCTGGGCAAGCTGAAGGGGCTGCCCGGTGTCGGCTGTGGCATGCAGGCTGTGGCAGGCCATCATGGCCCCGAGCAGCGCCGGCGCGAAGGCAGGCCAAGGACGAAAAAGGCGGATCTTCACAGGAGAGGTTCAGGCTTCAAATGACGAAGAGATCGACGTACTCGTTGACCGGCATCGACTCCAGCCGCTTCTGGTCGAGCGAGACGGCGAGGATCGCATCCTGCTGCTTTTTCGGGAAGCGACGGGCCAGGTTCGTGCGGAACTTGGCTTCGAGCAGCGGAATGCCTTCCTGACGACGCAGCCGATGGCCGATCGGGTATTCGACCACGATCTCGTCGAAGGCGCTGCCGTCATTGAACTCGACGGTAAGGGCATTGGCAATCGAGCGCTTGGCAGGATCATGGTAATCGGCCGTGAACTGCTTGTCTTCCACGCAAACCATCTTGGCGCGCAATTCGTCAATGGCCGGATCGGCGGCAACCTCGTCCTCGTAGTCGGCAGCCGTCAGGCGGCCATAGAGGATCGGCACGGCCACCATGTACTGGATGGCGTGGTCGCGGTCGGCCGGGTTGTTGAGCGGGCCTTGTTTGTCGATGATGCGGATCGCGGCCTCGTGCGTGCGGATCGTGATCTTCTTGATGTCGGCAGCCGACTTGCCGGCGTCGGCCAGCTTCTGGTGGATGGCCATCGCGCATTCGACGGCGGTCTGGGCATGGAACTCGGCCGGGAAGGAGATCTTGAAGAGCACGTTCTCCATCACGTAGCTGCCATAGGGACGCTGGAACTTGAAGGGCTGGCCCTTGAAGAGCACGTCGTAAAAGCCCCAGGTCTTGGCCGTCAGCACCGACGGATAGCCCATCTCGCCGGTCTTGGCGATCAGCGCGAGACGCACGGCGCGAGAGGTGGCGTCACCGGCTGCCCACGACTTGCGCGAACCGGTATTCGGCGCATGACGGTAGGTGCGCAGCGACTGACCGTCCACCCAGGCGAGCGAGACGGCATCGATGATCTCGCTGCGTGACAGGCCCAGCATTTCGGCGACGACGGCCGTGGAGGCGACCTTCACGAGCACCACGTGGTCAAGGCCCACGCGGTTGAAGGAATTCTCCAATGCGATGCACCCCTGGATTTCGTGCGCCTTGATCATGCCGGTCAGCACCTGCTTCATCGTGAGCGGGGGTTTGCCGGCTGCCACGGCGTTGCGGCTCAGCCAATCGGCCGTGGCCAGGATGCCACCCAGGTTGTCGGAGGGATGACCCCACTCGGCAGCCAGCCAGGTGTCGTTGAAGTCGAGCCAGCGAATCATGGCGCCGATGTTGAAGGCGGCCTGCACAGGGTCGAGCTGGAACTGGGTGCCGGGCACCTTGGCGCCATTGGGCACGACGGTGCCAGGCACGATCGGCCCCATCAGTTTGGTGCAGGCCGGGTATTCGAGCGCTTCAAGGCCGCAACCGAGCGTGTCGATCAGGCAGTTTCGGGCCGTTTCATAGGCCAGCTCGCTCTTGATCTCATAATCGAGTACGTAGTCGGCAATGTCGACAAGCACCTGATCGGGGTCGGGACGGACATTGGAAATGTGGCTGGACATCGGGGCGTTCTCCTTTCTCGTTGTTGGCTTGACAGGTTGACCGGGAAGTTGTCATGCACGGTTTCGGGAAGAAACGCGTGCATGACGGCCTCTCGTGCGTGGCGCGAACCCTGACCGCCTGCCCCGTTACAAGGGGGGCGATGGGGTCAGCACTGGCGCCGGGGTTCAACAAATCGGCTGGCCGGCAGGTGAACCGGTCGACCGGGGTGCCCACGGACAGTATCGACGGTGAACCGTACCATCCTGTGCGGCGAAAGGGGCACCGATGTCCACCACCTGGCACGGCTTGTGGTCAGGTCTGAACGGCGAGCCACAACAACCGGCTGTGGGCCGGTGGCTGGGGCACGACGCCGTTCATTCGAGACGATCGACACGAGCATGCGCCTGGTGTGGCTTGGCCTCAGTTGGCGCTCATCAGTGCCTGTTGTTTCGGGTGAATGCAACCATCGACGAAGCGCTGACCGGTACGCTGGTTCAACACCATCGACTTGTTGCGGATCTGGATCAGCAACGCCTCCGAACCGACATCTTCCAGACGCAACGCACCGGTGGAGGACACCACCGGTTTCATCAACCAACGCTGCTTCTTGTAAGCCAGATCCACGTAGCCCGGATGCTCGGTGCTTTCGGTCAGGTGGATCTGCTGGTTGAACTCGCACTGGCTCGTGCCCAGCATGACCGCCTGCAGGGCGTTCATCTGCTGGGCATCGGCCGCCGGAATCACCAGCGCAGCCGCAGCGGCAGCTGCCGTGGCAGCAGCCGCTTTTTTGGCCTTCTTGGGCTTGGCCGTCTTGGGTTTCACCGCTTTCTTGGCCGATACGGTGGCTGCCTTGGCATCGGCGGCCTCGACCGTGGGGGCGGTCAGCAGGCTGCCCAACAGCAGGGCGGCCGAGACGGCCAGAACGGCACCACGGGCGTTGGGCCGGTGTTGAAACGACGGAAGCGAAAGCGGAAAGTCCATGACAGGTTCCTGAAGAGTCAGGCTGCGATCGGCAGCGGGTAATGAAAGGTTGCCGATCCGACGTTGCTAACCATCGTCATCACGGCCGGTTGTTCAGAGGCACAAAAGTCAGGTTTTCAGGGCCGACATAGTTCGCGCTGGGACGGATGATCTTGTTGTCCTGACGCTGCTCGATAACGTGTGCTGCCCACCCTGCAGTGCGGGCAATCACGAAGAGCGGCGTGAACATCGCCGTCGGCACGCCCATGGCGTGATAGCTGACTGCCGAGAACCAGTCGAGGTTCGGGAACATCTTCTTGATGTCCGCCATGACCTGTTCCAGGCGTTCTGCGATATTGAACATTTTCAGATCACCCGATTCTTCGGAAAGACGGCGGGCAACCCCCTTGATGATCACATTACGAGGATCGCTGATGGTGTAGACCGGATGACCGAAGCCGATCACCACCTCTTTGGCCTCGACCCGTTTGCGGATGTCGGCTTCGGCACTGTCGGGGTCGGCATAACGTTGCTGAACCTCGAAGGCGACCTCGTTGGCACCACCGTGCTTCGGGCCACGCAGTGCGCCGATCGCGCCGGTGATGGCCGAATACATGTCGGAACCGGTGCCGGCGATGACACGGGCCGTGAAAGTGGAGGCGTTGAATTCGTGCTCGGCATAGAGGTTGAGCGAGGTCTGCATCGCCCGTACCCAGCTGGCTGGCGGACGCGTGCCATGCAGCAGGTCGAGGAAGTGGCCGGCGATGCTCGTCTCCTCGGACTCGACTTCGATACGACGCCCGTTGTGGCTGAAGTGGTACCAGTACAACAGTGCGGAGCCGAGGCAGGCGATCAGTCGGTCGGCGATGTCCCGCGCGCCGGCCAGATTGTGATCCAGGGCTTCAGGCAACTGGCAGCCCAGTACCGACACCGCCGTACGCATCACGTCCATCGGATGGGAGGCCGGGGGCAGGGCTTCCAGGGCTGTGCGCAAGTTGGCCGGCAGGCCACGCAGGGCGATCAGCTTCTTCCGGTAGCCATCCAGCTCGTTCTTGTTCGGCAGCTTGCCATGAATCAGCAGATAAGCCACTTCCTCGAAGTCGGTGCCTTCGGCCAGATCCATGATGTCATAGCCGCGATAGTGCAGGTCATTACCGGTACGGCCCACCGTGCACAGGGCGGTATTGCCGGCGGCTACACCCGACAGGGCGACCGACTTCTTGGGTTTCGGGGTGACGGGGGTATTCTGTTCACTCATGGGATGTGTCTCTCTCGTTCCTGGTTCTGGTAGATGCTGCGGTCGGCGGCCGGCGTGCCGCCAGGATCATGCTTTGGTCTGGGAAAAGAGCGCGTCGAGGCGCTTTTCATAATCCCAGTAGCCGATGGCGTCATACAGCTCCTTGCGGGTTTGCATCAGCTCGACCACCTCGGCCTGTGTGCCGTTCTTGCGGATGCTGTGATAGACCGTTTCGGCCGCCTTGTTCATGGCGCGGAAGGCCGACAACGGGTACAACACGATCGAGACGCCCACTTCGGCGAGCTGGTCTCGGGTGAAGAGTGGTGTCTGGCCGAATTCGGTGATGTTGGCCAGAATCGGGGCGTCGACTGCCTCGGCAAAACGACGATAAGTGTCCAGATCGGTGACGGCCTCCGGAAACAGCATGTCGGCACCGGCCTCGATGCAGGCCACGGCACGCTCGATGGCGGCGTCCAGCCCCTCGACGGCCAGTGCGTCGGTGCGGGCCATGATGACGAACTGATCATCACCTCTGGCGTCGACGGCGGCCTTGATCCGGTCGACCATCTCGCTTTTGCTGACGATCTCCTTGTTGGGGCGGTGGCCACAGCGCTTCGCGCCCACCTGATCCTCGATGTGCATGCCGGCCGCACCCGCCTTGATCAAGCTGCGTGTGGTTCGGGCCACGTTGAAAAAGGAGGCACCAAAGCCGGTATCGGCATCGACGAGCAGCGGCGTGTCGCAAACATCGGTGATGCGACGCACGTCGGTCAGCACGTCATCGAGGTTGCTGATGCCCAGATCGGGCAGGCCGAGCGAACCGGCAGCCACCCCACCTCCCGAGAGATAGATGGCCCGAAAGCCGGCCTGGGTGGCGAGCAGGGCATGGTTGGCATTGATCGCGCCCGGCAACTGCAGCGGTTTTTCTTCCTGCACGGCCTGGCGTAGCCGTGCCCCGGGCGAGAGGCGGCCGGATGGTGTCGTCAAACTCATGTCTCCTCCGTGAGTGGGGAATGAAAGGCGGCTTTGACCGCACTGTCGATGGGGGCGCCCGTCAAGCGGGCACGCTCCAGTACCTGCCACCAGTAGCGATAGCTGGCGCGGTCGTGCAATTCGTCCTGATGCCGAATCGGCCCCCAGTCGGCCCGTTGCGCAGCGAGCAGGATCTGGCCAGCCTGGTGGACTTCATCATGCGTGGGCCGGAAGGCCGCGATGATCGGTTCGACCTGATTGGGGTGAATGCTCCATTTGCGCTGATAGCCGAAATCCTGAGCGGCACGCCGTGCATCACGGCCAGCAGCCTGCCCATCGCCGATGGCGAGCGTGACACTGTGTGTGGCCACCTTGCCATGTGCATGGCAGGCCAGCGAGATGTCGGTCAGCGCACGGGCAAGCAGTGGGTGATCGAACTGGCGTGCATCGTGCAGCGCATCGGCGCCAATCGCGCCGTCGAAGCTGCTGATGTAGTCCATCAGGCCAAAGCACAGGGCTTCAACCCTCGGGTGAGCGGCCAACTCGTTCACATGCGCCAGTGCACGCGGGCTCTCGATCAGCAACTGAAAGGGGATGGGGCGCGCAATGCCGTGCCGGGCCTCCAGCGCTTCGCAGCAGGCGATGGCCACGGCCAGATCGGCCGGCGTATCGATCTTGGGCAGCGTGAGGAAAGCTAGGCGATGGCCTGCCGGGCTGCCCAACAAGGTTTTCAGCTCCGTTTCAAAGAGCGGGTGATGCACCGGGTGAGGGCGCACGCCCACCCGGTTGAAGCGGTTGGCATCACTGGCCAGCGCCTGCGCCACCTGCTCGATGTGCACGATTTCTTGACCGACTGGCGCGCCATCCTCGCAGTCGGCCGTGACATCCAGAATGGGGCCCAGCCTCGCCTGCAGGGCGAGTGACTTGGCCAGCAGCTCGATCCGGCCACTGTAATGATCACAGACCGGCAATCGAACCCGTGGCGTCTCCTGGTGGAGCACCTTGGCAGGATGCATCGTCACGGCCTCCGGGTGGCGAACGATCAGCCAACCAGGTGCTTGACACCATCGCGCTCGCCGAGCAGCTCGTCGAGCGTGACCTTCATGCGCTCACGGCTGAAGTCGTCGATCTCCAGCCCTTCGACGAGCTTGTACTCGCCGTTTTCGCAGGTGACGGGGAAGCCATAGATGATGTCTTCGGGGATGTCATAGTCACCGTTGGACGGCACACCCATCGTGACCCACTTGCCCTGCGTGCCCAGTGCCCAATCACGCATGTGATCGATGGCAGCGTTGGCAGCCGAAGCGGCGGACGACAGACCACGAGCCTCGATGATGGCAGCGCCACGCTTGCCGACGGTGGGGATGAAGGTGTCCTTCACCCAGGCGTCGTCATTGACGAGGGCCGACATCTTGTCGCCGTTGCTGGTGGCAAAGCGGATGTCCGGGTACATGGTGGGGGAGTGATTGCCCCAGACCACGAGTTTTTCGATCGAATCCACGTTGCGACCCGTCTTGCCGGCCAGCTGCGACAGCGCACGGTTGTGATCGAGGCGCAGCATGGCGGTGAAGTTCTTCTTCGGCAGGTCGGGGGCCGACTTCATCGCAATGTAGGCGTTGGTGTTGGCCGGGTTGCCGACCACGAGCACTTTCACGTCACGGCTGGCGTGATCGTTCAGTGCCTTGCCCTGAACGGTGAAGATGGCGCCGTTGGCTTCGAGCAGATCCTTGCGCTCCATGCCCTTCGAGCGTGGACGGGCGCCGACGAGCAGGGCGTAGTCGGCATCCTTGAAGGCCACGTTCGGGTCATCGGTGACGACCACGCCGGCCAAGAGCGGGAATGCGCAGTCTTCCAGCTCCATCACGACGCCCTTGACGGCATCCATCGCTGGCGTGATGTCGAGCAACTGCAGGATGACCGGCTGATCCTTGCCGAGCATGTCGCCATTGGCGATGCGAAACAGCAGCGAGTAACCGATCTGGCCGGCTGCGCCGGTGACTGCGACACGTTTGGGAGCTTTCATGAGAAGTGCATTCCTGAAAATGAAGGTTGAACAACGGGGCAGGGCCATCCAGCACGAACGTGATGGTCAGACGCCGGGGCCGCAGGAAGTCGCCGACGCTCAGACCAGCCCCTGCCGGCAAACGCTTGGACGGGAACCTGAGCCTTTGCCCCCTGGTGACAGGAGACAAAGGCTCAGACACCGCTGTCGGCGTGCTTCGGGATCAGACGAGAAAACCCGGGAAACACGAATGACACGCTGTAATGTACGCCAACATGTCCAGCATGCAAGCCCTGCCTGCAGCACGAAAACGGCCAGCCGCATGCCGAGCGAGTGCCAGAATCAAGGCGGACTGCGTGCTGCCCCTGCCGAGACGGATGCGGAGCACCACATCGGGTCAGCCGAGCAACCTGACGAGCCTTGCCGTCGCCCCCGGACGCAACAGATTTTACATGCGGCCTCATAGGCGGCCTCCCGTGTGCCCGATCCCAGGCACGGCAGCCTGACACTGGCCCTGACATCGATGATGCAGGGCGACATGATAAAGGTGCATTTTTCATTTTGTTGCCTTTGGCGAGCAGGGGATATCCCTGGGAAAGCAGCCTTGGCCTGTGGATATTCGATGCTGCACCGCGTTGTTAGGCCGCCGAAAATGCGCAACAATAGTCCATTATCCCTATGAGCATGCGGGTTGTCGCTGTCAGGCCCGCCCATCGGGGCTAGGCCAAGTCCGTTTCGGCCTTTTTGCTGTTTGTCGCGTACGTTGGCTTGCGCGGCGTCTGGCGAGGCGGATCGATGGCCGGCACGACGGCATGCCACCCAGGGAACCGGTTGCCGGCCCGCGTCGGGGCAGGTGGCAGGGAGACTAGCTTTTAGCATCGTTTGCGCCCGACACGGCGCAGGAGGAAAGGTGAATGGCTGATGTAAACGCCGGCAACGGCACCAATGCAGCAATCAACATGGGTGTGTCATCCGCACCCGGACACCCCGGCGAAACGCCGGAAGCCAGACGGGCCAGGCGGGCGGCCAAGCCCAAGTTCCGCAACGTGGATCTGCCCGATCTGCTGGGCGCCTACCTGCCGGCGATGGCGATGCCGGCCATCGTTTCGATCCTGCACCGGGCAAGTGGTGTGCTGATGTTTCTCGTCGGCATTCCGTTCATGCTGTATCTGTTCCAACAGAGCCTCACCTCGGAACAGAGTTTCGAGCGTTATCTGTCCGTCATCGACTCCTGGTTCGGCAAGCTCGTGCTGCTGGCCCTGATCTGGGCCTTCTGTCACCACATCACCGCCGGCATCCGCTTCCTCGTGCTCGACCTGCACATCTGGACGGAAAAACCCAAAGCCATCAGCAGTGCCAAGGGCGTTCTGATCATCAGCCTGATCCTGACCGCCATCTTCGCCGCCATGCTGCTGTTCTGATTCCGATCACACCCTTCAAGGCTCGACATGACCATTCAGCGAACTGTATCCGGCGCCCATTACGGGATGCGTGACTGGCTTGCCCAGCGCATCACCGGCGTGGTGATCGCCCTCTACGCCATCTTTCTGTTCTTCAGCATCTGCAGCCTGCCCGAAGCCGACTACCACAACTGGGCGCAGCTCTTCGTGAGTCCGTTCATGAAGGTTGCCACCCTGCTGGCCATGCTGGCGCTGATCTATCACGCCTGGGTCGGTATCCGCGACTTCTACATGGACTACCTCAAATCCACCGCCGTCCGTCTGGCACTGCACGTGCTGACCGCGCTGGCCTTGCTGGGCTACGCCGCCTGGACCATCGTCATTCTCTGGAGCGTCTGACCCCATCATGGCCGATATCCTGAACAAACTCTCGAACAGTCTGCCGCGTCGCAAATTCGACGCGGTGATCGTCGGTGCAGGCGGTGCGGGGATGCGATGCTCGCTGCAACTGGCCGAAGCCGGCTACAAGGTGGCGGTGCTCTCGAAGGTTTTCCCGACCCGCTCGCACACCGTGGCAGCCCAAGGCGGCATCGGTGCCTCACTCGGCAACATGAGTGAAGACAACTGGTACTGGCACATGTTCGACACCGTCAAAGGTTCGGACTACCTGGGCGACCAGGATGCGATCGAGTTCATGTGTAGACAGGCGCCGCAAGTGGTCTACGAGCTGGAACACTTCGGCATGCCGTTCGATCGAAACGCCGACGGCACGATCTATCAACGTCCCTTCGGTGGCCACACGGCCAACCTCGGCGAAAAGCCTGTCCAGCGCGCCTGTGCCGCGGCCGACCGTACCGGTCACGCGCTCCTGCACACGCTCTATCAGCGCAACGTCCGCGCCCGCACGACCTTCTTCGTCGAGTGGATGGCGCTCGACCTGATCCGTGACGCCGATGGCGACGTGGTGGGTGTCGTCGCGCTGGAGATGGAAACCGGGGAGGTGATGATCCTCGAAGCCAAGGTGACGGTGCTGGCCACCGGTGGTGCGGGCCGTATCTGGCAAGCCTCCACCAACGCCTACATCAATACGGGTGATGGTCTCGGCATGGCAGCGCGCGCCGGCATCCCGCTGCAGGACATGGAATTTTGGCAGTTTCACCCCACCGGCGTGGCCAATGCCGGCGTGCTGATCACCGAAGGTGTGCGCGGTGAAGGCGGCATCCTGCTCAACAAGGATGGTGAGCGCTTCATGGAGCGCTATGCGCCCACGCTGAAGGATCTGGCCCCGCGCGACTTCGTGTCCCGCTCGATGGACCAGGAGATCAAGGAAGGGCGTGGCTGCGGCCCGCAAGCCGATTACGTGCTGCTGAAGCTCGATCACCTCGGCGCCGACAAGATCCTGAAGAAGCTGCCCTCCATCCGCGAGATCGCGATCAAGTTCGCCAACGTCGATCCGATCAAGGAGCCGATTCCGGTCGTGCCGACCATCCACTACCAGATGGGTGGCATCCCGACCAACTACTACGGTCAGGTCGTCGTGCCGAAAGGCGGCAATGCGGCCACCGTCGTCAATGGCCTTTATGCCATCGGTGAATGCGCCTGTGTTTCGGTGCACGGTGCCAATCGCCTGGGTACGAACTCGTTGCTCGACCTCGTGGTGTTCGGTCGTGCGGCCGGCAACCACATCATCAATGCCGGCTTCAAGAACGCCCAGCACAAGCCGCTGCCGACGAACGCCGGTGATGCCTCGTTGTCGCGGGTGGCACGCCTGGACGGCTCGACCTCGGGTGAGCGCACGCAGGACGTGGCCAACGACATCCGCCGTGACATGCAGGCTCATTGCGGCGTGTTCCGTACCTCGGCGCTGCTGTCGGCCGGTGTGGACAAGATCCTGTCGCATGTCGAACGGGCCAAGAACATCCATCTGCGTGACAAGTCGCAGGTGTTCAACACCGCCCGTGTGGAGGCGCTGGAGCTGGACAACCTGATCGAGGTCGCGCAGGCCACGATCGTGTCGGCCGAAGCCCGCAAGGAAAGCCGTGGCGCGCATGCACACAGTGACCACCCGGAGCGGGATGATGTCAACTGGATGAAACACACGCTGTGGTATTCGGATGATGGTCGTCTCGAATACAAGCCGGTCAACCAGAAACCGTTGACGGTCGAGACCTTCAAGCCGAAGCCCCGCACCTTCTGATCCTGCGCTTCAACCCTTTCCTGTATTGGCAGCCGGCGCTACTGGCCGCCGGCGCAAACCGAATCAAGGACATCATGGCTCCTACTACCCGGAAAATGAAGTTCTCCATCTACCGCTACGACCCGGACAAGGATCAGAAGCCGTACATGGAGGATATCGAGGTCGAGCTGCAGCCGACCGACAAGATGCTGCTGGATGCGCTGATGCGCATCAAGTCCACTGCCGACGACGCACTGGCTTTCCGCCGCTCCTGCCGTGAAGGCGTCTGTGGTTCCGACGCGATGAACATCAACGGCAAGAACAGTCTGGCGTGCATCACGAACCTGAACGATCTGACCGAGCCGGTGGTGCTCAAGCCATTGCCGGGCCTGCCCGTGATCCGCGATCTGATCGTCGACATGACGCAGTTCTTCAAGCAGTACGAGTCGATCAAGCCGTATCTGATCAACGACACGCCACCGCCCGAAAAGGAACGCCTGCAGTCGCCCGAAGATCGTGAAGAGCTGGATGGACTGTACGAGTGCATCCTGTGTGCCTGCTGCTCGACCTCCTGTCCGTCGTTCTGGTGGAACCCCGACAAGTTCGTCGGCCCGGCCGGCCTTCTGGCTGCCTACCGTTTCATCGCCGACACGCGTGACCAGCACACGAACGAGCGTCTCGACAATCTCGAAGACCCGTATCGCCTGTTCCGTTGCCACACCATCATGAACTGTGTGGATGTGTGCCCGAAAGGTCTGAATCCCACACGGGCCATTGGCAAGATCAAGGAACTGATGGTGCGTCGCACCGTCTGATCAGTTGTCAGTCAACACCAGGGAACCGCCAATGTCCGATATCAGCTTGCAGCCAGGACAGGATACCGACTCGATCGGTGCCGCCCGTTATCGCCGCCTGCGGTGGCGCTGTCGTCGTGGCCTGCTCGAAAACGACATCCTGCTCCACCGCCTGCTCGACAAGCGGGCTGAAATTGGCTTTGCGGCGTCGGAAGTGGCGGCCCTGGATCAATTGCTCGATCTGACCGACCCTGAGCTGCTTGATCTGGTGCTTGGGCGGAAAGCGCCTGAGGGCGAGCTGGACACACCCGAGATCGTCGCGCTATTGGTGGAAATCCGGGGGTTGTAAGCACCGGTACCGTCTGACAGATGAGTTAGACTGTAGAGCGAACATGCATGCACATTGGAGCTGTCACGGGGCAGACCCGTGCATGACACACGCTATGCCGATGGACATGGAGGGTCGCTGGCCTGCGGGAGCTCCCCGACAGCGCTGGACGGCCTGCTCACATTGTTTCAGTTGAGACAAGGAAGAAGCCTGTAATGATTAGCAAACCTGCCTATACTGCCACGCTGTCGTTTTCGGACGGTTCCACCGGTGCCGAATTTCCCGTCTACCAGGGTACGACCGGCCCGGATGTCATCGACATCCGCAAGCTGTATGGCGCCACCGGTAAATTCACCTTCGACCCTGGTTTCATGTCCACCGGGGCTTGTGAATCGGCCATCACCTATATCGATGGAGACAAGGGCGAGCTGCTGTATCGCGGCTATCCGATCCAGGATCTGGCCGAGCATTGCGATTACCTGGATGTCTGCTACCTGCTGCTGAAAGGTGAGCTGCCCACGCCCGAGCAGAAGACCGATTTCGATTACAACATCACGCACCACACGATGCTGCATGAGCAGCTGACCCGTTTCTTCACCGGGTTCCGGCGTGATGCCCACCCGATGGCCATCCTGGTGGCCAGCGTGGGGGCCCTGGCCGCCTTCTATCACGATTCGCTCGACATCAACAACCCCGAGCATCGTCACATCTCGGCCATGCGCCTGATCGCGAAGATGCCCACCCTGGTGGCCACCGCCTACAAGTATTCGAAGGGCATGCCGCCGGCCTATCCGCGCAACAAGTACACCTATTCGGCCAACCTGATGCACATGATGTTCAGCACGCCATGTGATGATTATGTGCCGAACGAAGTGCTGGTTCGTGCGCTGGATCGCATCCTGATCCTTCACGCCGACCACGAGCAGAATGCCTCGACCTCCACCGTGCGTCTGGCCGGTTCTTCCGGCGCCAATCCGTTCGCCTGCATCGCCGCCGGTATCGCCACCCTGTGGGGGCCGGCGCACGGTGGTGCGAACGAAGCCTGCCTCGTCATGCTGGAAGAGATCATGAAGCAGGGTGGTGTGGCCAAGATCGGCGAATTCATCAGCAAGATCAAGGACAAGGAATCCGGCGTCAAGCTGATGGGCTTCGGTCACCGCGTCTACAAGAACTACGACCCGCGCGCGAAGTTGATGCAGGAAACCTGCAAGGAAGTGCTGGAAGAGCTGAACCTTGGCGATGATCCGCTCTTCAAGCTGGCCATGGAGCTGGAGCGCATCGCACTGGAAGACGATTATTTCGTCTCCCGCAAGCTGTATCCGAACGTGGATTTCTACTCCGGTATCGTGCAGCGTGCGATGGGCATCCCCACCAGCATGTTCACCGCCATCTTCGCGCTGGCACGTACCGTTGGCTGGATTGCTCAGTGGAACGAGATGATCGCTGATCCTGATCAGAAGATCGGTCGTCCGCGTCAGCTCTACGTGGGGCAGACGGCTCGCAAGATCACCACGCCATCCACCCGTGGCATCCACACGGTCTGATCATTCCCTTTAGTTCGGTGATCGAACGCCCTGTTCCCGGTACATCGTTTGAGAATGTCCGGGGCAGGGCGTTTGTTTTGGCGTTCATCTCTTTTCATGTCAGCAGAGTCTCCGTCCTCTGATCAGGCTGTCCCTGCCCAGGCGGGGCGTGCGCCGCGACCGGTGCCGCCGCTTGTCGATGAGACGCGACGCGCCATCGATGAGACCCCGGCCAGCCAGGCATTTTTTCGGCGCCTGACGCGCTGGTTCCTGCCACGCCCTCAGCAAGCCGATACGGGTAGCCTCGTCGAAAAGCTCGTGTTGCTGTTCTCCAAACTGGCCGTGGCAATCAGCATGATCGGTCTGCTCGTGGGCGGTTGGCTTTCGATGGAACGTTATCAGGCCAACCTGGCAAAAAGGGCACGCACATCGCCATCGACAGGCCAGTACGAAAACATGGCGCCCGCCCAGCGACAGCAAAAACCCGCTTCCACCAAAGCGCCAGTGCCACCGTCTGATCCAGGGCCAGCATCACCGGTTGACACCCCCGGTGATTAGCGAGCGCCTGTCCTGTGGTCGAGTCCGTTCTCGCTGCTGATCCCGAAACCGGCGGCTGACAGGACGCCATGCACCACCAAGGTAACGATGCCTTCGCCAACATGGCGCCGCCGATTGCTCGTGCGTTTTGGCGCCTGTTCCGACAGCGATCGGTGTCGCTGCAACATCGGGTTCTGGCCTTCGTCGGCGAATCACGCAACGCCCTTGCCCGGTGGATGCAGGACGCTTCGCTTTTTGACAGAATATCGCGAGAGACACTGACATATTCCGTCACATCGATGGACTCGGTGTTTCGAGCCGTGGGCAGCAGGGTGTCGGCGGGCTGAGCATCGATCAGACCGTGGCCCGACGACGCTATTGCCGCCTTGCATGCCGATTCGCCGCTTTCAGGAGTCAGGGCATCGACTCCCGGCAGCAGCCCTTCGACTGAAATAAAGGAGTGAGTGCTACATGAGCGCCGTTTTACTGTTGGTAGTCGGGCTGGCCTGTCTGGCAGTCGGCTACTTCGTCTATTCAAAATTCGTGGCCGGCAAGGTCCTGCAGCTGGATCCCAATTTCGTGACGCCGGCAAACGAGGTCAATGATGGGGTCGACTTCGTCCCCACCAACAAGTATGTACTGTGGGGCCACCATTTCACCTCGGTGGCTGGCGCCGCGCCGATCGTCGGCCCGGCCATTGCCGTCATCTGGGGCTGGGTGCCGGCCTTCGTCTGGGTCGTGCTTGGCACGATCTTTCTGGCCGGCGTGCATGACATGGCAGCCATCTGGGCCAGCGGCCGAAACAAGGGGTTGTCGATCGGCGGCATTGCCGGGCGCGTCGTCAACGCCCGAACCCGCAGCCTCTTCATGGTCGTCATCTTCCTGCTGCTGCTGATGGTGAATGCGGTGTTTGCCGTGGTCATCGCCGCGATGATGATCAAGACACCGTCATCGGTCTTGCCGGTCTGGGGTGCGCTCGTCGTGGCCTTCATCATCGGCCAATGCATCTATCGCTTCAAGATGAACCTGATGTGGGTGTCGATCATCGGGGTGGCGGCGCTCTACACCTTGATCTATCTCGGCCCGATCTACCCGTTGGCCATTCCCGAGAACATGCTCGGCCTGCCGACCAATGCCTGGTGGATCGTGCTGCTCTTCGTCTACGCGGCCATTGCCTCGCTGCTGCCGGTGTGGATGCTGCTGCAGCCGCGTGACTACATCAACGGCCTGCAATTGTTCGTGGGGCTGATCGTGCTCTATGCCGCGATCTTCCTCGTGAACCCGACCGTTGTCGCACCTGCGATCAACGAGAACGTGCCGGCCGGCACACCGCCGCTGATGCCGCTGCTCTTCGTCACCATCGCCTGCGGCGCCATCTCGGGCTTTCATGGCCTGGTGTCCACGGGCACGACCTCCAAGCAGGTCGACAAGGAGACCGACAGCCGCTTCGTCGGTTATTTCGGTGCGATGGGTGAGGGCATGCTGGCGCTGGCTGCCATTCTGGCTGCCACCGCCGGTTTTGCCACGCTGGCCGATTGGGAGGCTGTTTACACGGCCTTCGGCAAGGGCGGCATCGGCGCCTTCATCGACGGCGGCGCAACGATCATGAACCAGGGGATCGGCCTTGACCCCACGCTCTCGGCCACGATGCTGACCGTGATGGCCGCCCTCTTTGCCGGCACCACGATGGACACCGGTGTGCGTCTGCAGCGTTACATCTTCCAGGAGTGGGGGGAGATCTACGACATCAAGGTCTTCCAGAAGGGCTGGGTTGCCACGATTCTCGCTGTGGGCAGCTGTGCGCTGCTGGCCTTTGGCGCGGGTGGCCTGAAGGGCGATGGTGGCATGCTGATCTGGCCGCTCTTCGGCACGACCAACCAGCTGATGGCAGGTCTCACCTTGCTCGTCGTGACGGTGATGCTGTTGAAAGCAGGTCGGAAGGTCTGGTTCACGCTGATCCCGATGGCCTTCCTGCTGATCGTCTCGATCATCGCGCTGCTGTTGCAGTTGAAGAGCTTCTACACCGATGAGAAGTGGCTGCTCGTCACCCTCGACCTGATCATCCTTGCCTGCTCGATTCTGGTGGCGATGGAGTGCATCTCGGTGCTGAAGCAGAATTGGAGCGGCAAGAAGGCTGCTGGCGATCCGGCCTGAGGCAGGCTGGCTGCGGGTGCATGTGGTGCGGGAGAAGGCGCTTTGCACAGACCTTTGGCAGAGACGCCGATCCTCGCCTCACACGCACCCGCCAATGAGGTGATCAAGGGGGAAAAATGAGCTTTTTCGACAAGGTCAAAGCGTTTTCGGATGGTTTGAACGAGTTCTACCACGCCCCGTATCGGCAAACCCTCAGTCGAGCCTACCGCGATGAAAGCGACCTCTTCATGCTGATGGTGTTCGCCGAGAGCCTCGGTATCCCCAATCCGATGACCTACTACACGCTGGAGCTTCAGCCGCTGTTGATGGAAGAGTTCCACGAGTGGCATACGCGAATGGGGATGCCGCATTCACCGATGGACCGTTTCGGGTGCTGCTGATGGATGCATTGCTGCAAGCCCTGGCCGACAAACCGCTGATCTTCGTGGGTGGCAAAGGAGGCGTCGGCAAGACGACCCACGCGGCGAGCCTCGCCTGCCGGCTGGCGGCCCTCGGGCGACAGGTGCTGGTGATTTCCACCGACCCGGCCCACAGCCTTGGCGATGTACTGGCCATGCCGCTCTCCGGTACGGTGCAGGCACTGACCCGGCACCTCTCGGCACTGGAGCTGAACCCTCAGCACATGATCGACCAACATTTTGCGCAGGTGGAGAAAACGATCGCCGCCTTTGCCCGGCCCGAGATGCTGCCCAAGCTCCGGCAACACCTGGAAGCGGCCAAGGCATCGCCTGGCGCCGAAGAGGCCGCGATGCTGGAGGCCATCTGCCGCCACGTGGTCGAACATCAGGCACAGGGCTTCGATCATCTGGTCTTCGATACGGCACCCACGGGCCACACGCTGCGCCTGCTGGAATTGCCGCAGATGATGAGCGCCTGGACGGAAGGGCTGCTCGCCCAGCAGGGTAAACAACAGCAACTGCGTGACGCCGCGCTACCGTTTTGGCAAAAGAGTCAGCGCAAGCATCCGATCATGGACGAGCTGAAGCATGAGCGCTGGCAACAGGCGCTGGCCGTGCTCGAACATCGCCAGAAACTCTTTGCCGATGCCGGCCGGCTGCTGACCGATGCCGCCCACACCCGCATCGTGCTGGTGATGACGCCCGAGATGCTCCCGCTGGCCGAAACGCGTCGGACCGTCGAGCAACTGCGTCATTTCCAACTGCCCTGCAAACAGCTCATCATCAATCAGGTGATCCCCGATCTGTCTGATGAAAACCCGTTCTGGCAACAACGCCAGGCGCGGCAGCAAGGCATCATCGAGCAGATTCAGGCGGATCTGGGCCAGCTTCAGCAGTTTTACTACGCACTTCAATCGAGCGACATTCGTGGCATCGAGGCACTGTCCCGATTCGGCTCGACCGGCTTGATGCATGTCGTCTGATGCGTGCGCTCAGGTGCTCGTCGTTCATAACACGCTCTGGCATCTGATGCATTATCGGCAATGCTGGCACGGCTTCAACAGGCCCCGACCGGACATCGTCAGGTGCTTGTGCGCAGGACATGAGGCGGCACGCTGGAGATGGCGGTCTTTCATGCGCATCAGGGGTTTCGATATCCCTCGCCACAACCCAGTCTTGTGTCTGACAGCATCGTCCCCATCTGTTAAAAATCTTGTGCGTCGATTGGGGAGATGAGCTGTTGGCTCTCTTTCCGTGCGAACCTTGGCACCTGTTGCGCACGGCGTCATTCCCGAGCAAGCCCCTCGGGGTGTGCCTGACACGCGTCAAGGTTGTTCAATCATCGGCGACACACCATCATCAGACAAACAGGACGTTCGAGTGGATTACAAGGATTACTACAAGATTCTCGGGGTCTCGAAAGAAGCGAGTGCCGACGAGATCAAGAAGGCGTATCGGCGCCTGGCGCGCAAGTACCACCCTGATGTGAGCGAAGAGCCGGATGCCGCCCAGAAGATGGCCGAAATCAATGAGGCCAATACGGTACTGTCCGACCCGGAAAAACGGGCCGAGTACGATGCTTTGGGCGATGCGGCCCAGTTCCGTCAAGGCGGTTTCCAGACGCCACCGGGTTGGGGCGGCGGGCAGGGCGCTCGTGCCCGACCAGGCTTCAGCGAAGCAGACTTCGGCGACGGTTTTCATCATTTCCAGCAGCATGGGGGCGGCGAGGACTACAGCAGCTTCTTCGAAGATCTGTTCGGCCGCGGTCAGCAGTTCCGTCGCGGTGGGCCGCCACCCGATCTGCGCGGTTCGGATCAGCACGCCACCATCGAGATGACCGTGCCCGAAAGCTATTCGGGCACGAAGCGCGTACTGCATCTGCGCACCATCGATTTCGATGAGAACGGCCGAGCCGTGGAACGCACGCGTGAGCTGGAGGTCAGCATCCCGAAAGGGGTTCGAGAAGGGCAGATGATCCGTCTGGCCGGCAAGGGGCAGCCCGGCATCGGCAAGGGTGAAGCGGGCGATCTGCTCCTGGAGGTGCGCTTCAAGGCAGACAAGCGCTGGCACACCGAGGCCAAGGATGTATACCAGCAGGTGGTGCTCGCCCCCTGGGAGGCCGCGCTCGGCGGGCCGCTGGAAGTGAGCACGCTCGGTGGCACGCTGGAGATCAACATCCCGGCCGGCACGCAGGCGGGCAAGAAGCTGCGCATCAAGGGCAAGGGGCTACCGGCCAAAACACCGGGCGACCTCTATCTGGTGATCGAGCTGAGCGCGCCGGCGGCCGCTACCGATGCCCAACGTGAAGCCTATGAGGCATTAGCCCGTGCCTTTGCCCATCAAAACCTGCGTCATGGAGGTGCCGAATGAACCAGAATCATCAATGGGATGCGCCCGACATCGAAGTGCTGGACGAAGAGCGCTTCACGCTGACCCAGTTTGCCCAAGCCTGCAAGGTGAGCGAAACCTGGGTCGTCCAGCGCGTTCAGGGGGGCGTCGTCTACCTGAACCATCATGAGGTCGAAGCCCGGCCGGCCGACGACGTGAAGGCGTGGCGTTTCACGGGCCAGAGCCTGATACGGACACGCCGTATCGCCGACCTGGAGCGCATCTTCGATGCCGACCCGGAGCTGGCTGCGATGACGGCAGACCTGATGGACGAAGTCCGTCGCCTGCGCCGACTGGTCCGCGACTGACAACCTGCTCGGGCGTGGTTGACCGTCCACGCCCGCTTCATGACACGCTCTCAGGGCTTCAGGATCTATCCGTTCAACCGAAGCCCATCGGGCACCGGGGAGACGGACAAGCTCGACATGCCCTGCAGACACCGGATTTGCCGGTTGTTTGACGATTTTTGACGTAATTCAACCGGCAAAAGCAGCCATTCGACGGGTGTTGCCCTTTTGGTCTACTGGTTATCCTGGGGGTGGCGCCCGTTGCGGCGCAGAGGATCGATAGGCGGTGCTATTATGGCGCCTCAAGATCAAGTCTCGCTCGGCGGGGCGTTTTGCACCGCCGGTTGCTGCATGCAAACCGTGTAAACCGCGGAATGTGTGTGTACCGGGCGGATGCCTGGCACAGCTTCGACGAGAAACTCGTTTGATAGGTGAAGCACATGATGAGCGCCTTTCGCTCGAACTCTTATTTGTTCGGCGGTAATGCACCCTTTGTCGAGGAGCTGTATGAAAGCTACCTCAAGAACCCCGGTTCGGTCTCTGACGAATGGCGTGCCTATTTCGACAATCTTCAATCCCTGCCGGCTTCGGATGGCAACCCTGAAACACGGGACGTTGCCCATGCACCCATCGTGCAGTCCTTTGCCGAACGTGCCCGTGTCGGTGCCTTGCAGCCCCAGCAGATGGGCGGCGACATCGAGACGGCCCGCAAGCAGATTCACGTGGCCCAGCTGATCGCGGCCTACCGAATTCTCGGTTCACGGCATGCGGATCTCGACCCGCTGAAGCGGCAGGAACGCCCGGACATTCCCGAGCTGGATCCGTCCTTTTATGGCTTCACCGAAGGCGATCACGCCCACATTTACTCGGCAGCCAACACCTTTTTCGGTTTCGACAACGCACCGCTTCGCGACATCCTGCAAGCACTGCGTGACACCTACTGTGGTTCGATCGGTGCCGAATTCATGCACATGTCAGACCCGGCCGCGAAGCGCTGGATTCAAGAGCAGCTTGAATCAGCCCGCGGCCGTTTTGCTTTCGATGCCGAGCAGAAAAAGCGCATCCTTGAGCGGCTGACGGCTGCCGAAGGGCTGGAGCGCTACCTGCACACCCGCTACGTCGGCCAGAAGCGCTTCTCCCTCGAAGGGGGTGAATCCTTCATCGCCGCGATGGACGAGCTGATCCGTGCCGGTGGCAAGGGGGGCCTGCAGGAGATGGTGATCGGATCGGCGCACCGTGGCCGCTTGAACCTGCTCGTCAACGTGCTCGGCAAGATGCCGAAAGACCTGTTCGCCGAGTTCGAGGGCCGCCATGCCGGCGACCTGCCCAGTGGTGATGTCAAGTACCACCAGGGCTTCTCCAGCGATGTGTCGACGCCCGGTGGCCCGATGCACCTGTCGCTCGCCTTCAACCCCTCGCACCTCGAAATCGTCGGCCCCGTGGTCGAAGGCTCGACCAAGGCGCGTCAGGTTCGTCGTGGTGACCGCGATGGTTCGGAAGTGCTGTCGGTCGTCATTCACGGCGATGCGGCCTTCGCCGGCCAGGGCGTCGTCATGGAGACACTGAACCTGACCGAGACACGCGGCTACGGCACGCGCGGCACGGTTCACATCGTCATCAACAACCAGATCGGCTTCACCACCTCCGACGCCCGCGACTCCCGCTCGACGCTGTACTGCACCGACGTGGTCAAATCGATCGAGGCACCGGTGTTCCACGTCAACGGGGATGACCCCGAAGCCGTGGTATTCGCCACCCGGCTGGCCTTCGAGTACCGGACCAAGTTCCGCAAGGACGTGGTGCTCGACATCGTCTGCTTCCGCAAGCTCGGCCACAACGAGCAGGACACCCCGTCCGTCACCCAACCGCTGATGTACAAGCGCATCGGCGTTCATCCCGGCACCCGCAAGCTCTACGCCGACCGCCTCGAAGCGCAAGGCGCGATCGAGAAAGGTTATGCCGACGGCCTGGTGACGGCCTATCGTGATGCGATGGATGCCGGCAAGCACACGGTCGATCCGGTCATCACCAACTACAAGAGCCGTTATTCGGTCGACTGGACACCGTTCCTCAACAAGAAGTGGACGGACGCCGCCGATACCGGCGTGCCCATTGCCGAGCTGCGCCGCCTGGGCGAGAAGCTCACCGAGGTGCCGGAAGGTTTCAAGCTGCACCCGCTCGTGCAGAAGGTGATCGCCGACCGCCGTGCGATGGCGCAGGGCGAGATGCCGCTCGACTGGGGCATGGGTGAGCATCTGGCTTTTGCCACGCTGTGCGCTCAGGGCTATCCGGTTCGCCTGTCGGGGCAGGATTCCGGGCGCGGGACCTTCTCGCACCGTCATGCCGTGCTGCATGACCAGAATCGGGAAAAATATGATCAGGGCAGCTATATCCCGCTGCAGTTCGTGGCCGAGGATCAGGCACCGTTCATCGTCATCGATTCGGTGCTGTCCGAAGAGGCCGTGCTGGCCTTTGAATACGGTTATGCCACGGCCGAGCCGAACACGCTCGTGATCTGGGAAGCCCAGTTCGGCGATTTCGTCAACGGGGCACAGGTCGTCATCGACCAGTTCATCTCCTCGGGTGAAACGAAGTGGGGCCGTGCCTGCGGCCTGACGATGATGCTGCCGCATGGTTACGAAGGTCAGGGGCCTGAGCACTCGTCGGCCCGTCTGGAGCGTTTCCTCCAGCTCTGCGCCGAGAACAACATGCAGGTGCTGCAACCGACGACACCGGCACAGATCTTCCATGCGCTGCGCCGCCAGCTGATCCGCCCGTTCCGCAAGCCGCTCGTGCTGATGACGCCGAAGTCGTTGCTGCGTCACAAGGAAGCCGTCTCGCCGCTGAAGGATCTGGCCACCGGCCGTTTCCAGACGGTATTGGGTGACACGACGGTGGCCGATCCGGCCAAGGTCAAGCGGGTGATCTTCTGCAGCGGTCGTGTCTACTATGACCTGCTGGCCGAGCGTCGCAACCGCAAGCTCGACGACGAGGTGGCACTGGTTCGTATCGAGCAGCTCTATCCGTTCCCGCACAAGGCTTTCGAAACCGAGTTCAACCGCTATCCGAACGCCACGCAGATCGTATGGTGCCAGGATGAGCCGCAAAACCAGGGGGCGTGGTTCTTCATCCAGCATCATCTGCTGGATGTGCTGAAGGATGGGCAGAAGCTCTCCTACGCAGGTCGACCGGCCTCGGCCTCGCCTGCGGTGGGCTATTACGACAAGCATTTTGCCCAGCAGAAAGACCTGCTCGAAGCCGCCTTCAGCTCAACCCGTGCCAAGGCAGGACGCGACAAGAACGCCTGATGCGTGTCTGAATCAGGATGCCGGCTCGCCGCCGTGCCCCGGCATCCGTCTGCACCATCCGTCGCACCTGTTTTCTGACCCCATTCATTGAAGATTTTCGGAGTTTCTCCCAAATGGCCCTGATCGAAGTCAAAGTGCCACAACTGTCCGAGTCGGTTGCCGAGGCAACCCTGCTCTCCTGGCACAAAAAAGTTGGTGAAGCCGTCCAGCGTGATGAAAACCTGGTCGACATCGAAACCGACAAGGTGGTTCTCGAACTGCCGGCCCCGTCTGCCGGTGTGCTGACCGAGATTCGCAAAGGCGATGGTGCCACCGTCGTGGCCGACGAGCTGATCGCCATGATCGACACCGAGGCCGCTGCAGGCGCAAGCGCACCGGCCGCTGACGCAGCGCCGGCCCAAGCGCCTGCCCCGACCGCCGCTGCCCCGGCGTCGGCTGCGCCCGCCGCCAGCGGCACCACCGGTGGCCCCGCCATGCCGTCGGCTGCCAAGATTCTTGCCGAGAAAGGTATCGACCCTTCGCAGGTGGCCGGTACTGGCCGTGACGCCCGCATCACCAAAGGTGATGCCCTGGGCGCCTCGGCTGCGCCAGCCTCGCAGCCTTCGTCACTGCCCGGCATCGCTGCCGCACCGGCCTTGCCGATGGCCAAGACGCCGGTCGACCTGAACCGCGTGCTCGAAGGCCGCAGCGAACAGCGCGTGCCCATGTCACGTCTGCGTCAGCGCGTGGCCGAGCGCCTGCTGCAATCGCAAGCCACCAACGCGATCCTGACGACCTTCAACGAGGTCAACATGCAGCCCGTGATGTCGCTGCGCAAGAAGTACCAGGAGCGTTTCGAAAAGGAACACGGCATCAAGCTGGGCTTCATGAGCTTCTTCGTGAAGGCCGCCGTGCATGCGCTGAAGAAGTTCCCGGTCGTCAACGCCTCGATCGACGGCAACGACATCGTCTACCACGGCTATTTCGACATCGGTGTGGCCGTCGGCTCCCCGCGTGGTCTGGTCGTGCCGGTCATCCGCAACGCCGACCAGCTGAGCTTCCATCAGATCGAGGAAACCATTGCCGACTTCGGCAAGCGTGCGCAGGCGGGCAAGCTCTCGATCGAAGAGCTGAGCGGTGGGACCTTCTCGATCTCGAATGGTGGTGTCTTCGGCTCGATGCTCTCGACCCCGATCATCAACCCGCCACAGTCGGCCATCCTCGGCGTGCATGCCACCAAGGAACGTCCTGTGGTCGAGAATGGTCAGGTCGTGATCCGTCCGATCAACTACCTGGCGATGTCCTACGACCACCGGATCATCGACGGCCGTGAAGCCGTGCTGTTCCTCGTTGCCATCAAGGATGCGCTGGAAGACCCGGCTCGTCTGCTCCTCGATCTGTAAGGGAGGGATCACCATGTCTCAAGCATTTGATGTCGTGGTGATCGGCGCCGGCCCTGGCGGCTACATTGCCGCCATCCGCGCTGCTCAACTCGGATTCAAGGTTGCCTGCATCGAGAAGTGGCTGAACCCGGAAGGCAAGCCCGCACTGGGCGGCACCTGCCTGAACGTCGGCTGCATCCCGTCGAAAGCGCTGCTCGCCTCCAGCGAAGCCTACGAGCAGACGAAGCATGATCTCGACGAGCATGGCATTTCCGTCTCGGACGTGAAGCTGAACCTGGGCAAGATGCTCGATCGCAAGGAAGGCATCGTCTCGAAGATGACTCAGGGCATCGAGTTCCTGTTCCGCAAGAACAAGGTGACATGGCTGAAAGGGCACGGCAGTTTCACCGGTCGCGACGGCGATCTGGTCAAACTGGAGGTGAAAGCTGAGGACGGCAAGACCGAGGCCGTGACGGCCAAGCATGTCATCATCGCCACCGGCTCGAAGGCCCGCCATCTGCCCAACGTCGAGGTCGACAACGTGCTGGTGGCCGACAACGAAGGCGCGCTGTCCTTCGACAGCGTGCCGAAGAAGCTGACCGTGATCGGCGCAGGCGTCATCGGCCTGGAGCTGGGGTCGGTCTGGCGTCGCCTGGGTGCGGAAGTCACGGTACTGGAAATGCTGCCGAGCTTCCTAGGCGCCTGCGATCCGGCCATCTCGAAAGAGGCGCAGAAGATTTTCACGAAGCAGGGGCTGAGCTTTCACCTTGGCGTGAAGATCGGCGACATCAGCGTGAAGGCCGGCAAGCCTGGCAAGGGCAGTGTCACGGTCAACTATGAAACGGCCGATGGCAAAGCCGAATCGCTGACCTCCGATCGCCTGATCCTGTCGATCGGTCGCGTACCGAATACCGATGGCCTGGGCCTTGACACGGTGGGTCTGTCGGTCGATGAGCGTGGCTTCATCCCGGTCAACGATGACTGCGCGACCGCCGTACCCAACATCTGGGCCATCGGTGACGTGGTGCGCGGCCCGATGCTGGCCCACAAGGGCGAAGAAGAGGGCGTGGCCGTGGCCGAGCGTATTGCCGGCCAGAAGCCGCACATCGACTACAACTGCATCCCCTATGTTCTCTACACCTCGCCCGAAATCGCCTGGGTGGGCAAGAACGAGGCGCAGTTGAAGGCAGAAGGGCGTGCGATCAAGACGGGCCAGTTCCCGTTCATGGCCAATGGCCGTGCCTTGGGCATGGCAGCAGCCGATGGGTTCATCAAGGTGATTGCCGACGCGAACACCGATGAAATCCTGGGCGTGCACATCATTGGCATGGGGGCGTCCGATCTGATCGCCGAGGCTGTCGTGGCGATGGAGTTCAAAGCCGCTGCCGAGGACATCGCCCGGATCTGCCATCCGCATCCGTCGCTCTCGGAAGTGATGCGTGAAGCAGCGCTGGCCGTCGACAAGCGCGCACTGAACATGTGATGCGCTGACACGCGTCCAAGCTCCCGGAGCAGTCACCCCCGGCCCATCGGTTTTTCTGGGCCGGGGGTGCGCTTTTCTGCTCCCATTTTCACTCCCATTGAAGAAGGAGGGCCGCGATGCCAGCGGTCATCGACCGTTATCGTGCGGCACTGGCCGAGCGTGGGTACCAGGCCGACAGTGCCCAGCAGGCAGCCATCGAGCGACTCCAACAGCTTGCCGATGAGCTGGAGACCTTCGACAACCGTCCGAAGAACGGGCTGATCAAGCGCCTGCTGGGCAAACACAAGACGCCGGCCCCCAAAGGCGTCTGGATGCATGGCGGGGTAGGGCGCGGCAAGAGCTTCCTGATGGATTGCTTCTATCAGGCGTTGCCGACCGAGCGAAAGACACGGATGCATTTTCATGAGTTCATGCGGGCCGTGCACCATGAGCTGAAAGGGCTGAAGGCGATGGCCGATCCGCTCGACGAGGTGGCTCGCCGGGCGGCCGAACGTTATCAGATCATCTGCTTCGATGAATTCCATCTGTCGGACATTGCAGACGCGATGATCCTGGAGCGGTTGCTGACCGCTTTTTTCCGCCACCGCTTGGTGTTCGTGATGACCAGCAATTATGTGCCTGATGGTTTGTACCCTGACGGACTGCACCGTGACAGCGTGTTGCCTGCCATTGCGTTACTGAATGCCAATCTGGATGTATTGTCGGTGGATGTGGGCACCGATTATCGTCAGCTGACGATCAAGGGAGTTCCAGCCTATTTGTGGCCGCTCACGGCGGAGCATGCCGAGCAGATGGCCCGCGCTTTTGAGCAGCTCTCAGGTGGCAAGACGGTTTCGCCGGATCTCATCATCGAGAACCGTCCGATCCAGGCGCTGAAAGCAGCCGAAGACGTCGTCTGGTTCGATTTCGACACCCTTTGCCGCAGTGCGCGTTCACAGAACGATTACCTGGAGATAGCCACCCGTTTCGAGACGGTGATGCTCTCCGACGTGCCGCAGATGGATGCCCGCATGGCCTCGGAAGCCCGACGCTTCACCTGGCTGATCGATGTGCTTTATGATCAGAAGGTGAACCTGATCATGTCGGCCGACGTGCCACCCGAGCAATTGTATGTGTCCGGCGTGATGGCACATGAGTTCGTGCGAACCGCGAGCCGCCTGCATGAGATGCAGTCCGAGCGTTATCGCCATGAAGAGCGCCGCGCTCGGGTGGATCGGCTGGGCTGAGCACTGGCCTTGGCGCATGTCGTCCACGTGCACGCGAAAGCTGCGCGAGGCGAAGATGACACGTGCCGGACGGCTCAATGCCTGTCGTGCTCACGATGGCTGACTGGCCGTGGGGTCTCAGGATCCCGCTCATGTGTTCGCCGCCCGATCAGCCCGGCCCGAGACGACGCACTGCCTCGACGATTGGAACCTGATGAACGACACCGACCGCCTTAAATTGCGTATTGCCGAATTGCAGCTTGAACATCGAGGGCTGGATCAATTGATCCAGAGTCTGTCCGTCATCCATGAGGTGGACGAGCTGGCGTTGCGCCGGATGAAAAAGCGCAAGCTGCAACTGAAGGACATGATCGTCCGGTTGCAGATGCAGCTCGTGCCCGATGTGCCCGCCTGAGTCATCAGCGTGCATGGCGCGCGTCAACGCGGCGATCACAGGGGCGAATCAATGCACGAACGCCCCATTCCTTCACCCATGCGCTCATTCGTGAAACGCACGTTCCAGGCAGATTCCGGTGCTGGCAGACAGGACACAAGCGGTTTTTGAAACAGACGGTGCACTGGCTAGCACCAGTCCCGACTACCGGGAAAGGGCAGGGCAGCAACAGATGGCAGTGGCCATCGCCAATGCCATCGTCCAGGACGAGGTCTTGATGGTCGATGCCGGCACCGGCATTGGCAAGACCTTCGCCTACCTCGTGCCGACGATGCTCTCGGGCCGTCGCGCACTCGTCTCGACAGCGACCCGGCAGCTTCAGGATCAGCTCTTTCAAAAGGATGTACAGCGCATCCGGCAAGCACTCGGTCTGGACGTGTCGGTCGCCATCCTGAAAGGCCGGGCGAATTATGTCTGCCCGGTTCAACTGGAGAAAAACCTCAGCGATGGCCGCTTCCGGGATCCCCGCATACCGGCAAAGCTGAAAACCATCGAACGTCAGTTCCTGCTTGATCAGACCGGGGACAAGGCTGCCTATCTCACGATTCCGGAAGAGGATCCGGTCTGGGCCTTGGCCACATCCACGCGCGACAACTGCCTGGGGCAGGACTGTCCGGAGCTGCGCAACTGCCCCCTGATGAAGGCACGGCAACAGGCGCAAAAAGCAGATCTGCTCATCGTCAACCACCACCTGTTCTGTGCCGACCTGGCGTTGCAGGACGAGTCGATCGGGGATTTTCTGCCTGAAGCCGAGGTACTGGTGTTCGACGAAGCTCACCAGTTGCCTGAGATCGCCACCGAGTTTTTCGGTGAAAGCGTCTCGACCCGGCAGATCATCGACCTGGGCCGCGAAACACTGAAAGAAGGATTGCTGAACGCGGCCGGACTGGGGGACTGGCAGGGCTGCGCGCACAAGCTGCAACAGGTGGCCAGCCGATTGCGTCTGTCGCTTCCTGCGGGCATCACCCGTTTGGGCGCCGAGGAGCTGCTCTCGCTCACGGCCGAAGATGTGAACGAATGGCTGGAGGACGTGCTGCCCGACGTGATCGACACGCTTCATGCCCAGGCTGCCGAGCTGAAACCAGTGGCCGAGACATCGGTGGAACTGGCCCGGCTTGAAGCGCGGGCGACCTTGCTGGCCAAGCGCCTGACGCTCTGGCTGCGTGCTTTCCGTCGCTTGCTGGGCATGCCCGATAACCTGAGTACAGAGGTGGCCACGGAACAGAAGGCCCAGGACAACGCACATGAGGTGTCGCCCCCTGAGGACGGCCCGAACAGCCACGCGGCGGAAACGCAGCCAGCGGCACGGGATGAGACGATCCTCTGGGCGCAAACCACCGACACCCATGCCCAATTGCGGGCAACGCCTCTGTCGGTGGCGCCTCGCTTTGCCTATCAGCGCAAGGCACAGGGCGGGGCCTGGATTTTCGTCTCGGCCACGCTGGCGCTGCAAGGCAAGATCGATCATTTTGCCGGCCAGATCGGTCTGAGGGACGCCCGGCAGCTCATCGTGGACAGTCCCTTCGATTACGCCCGTCAGGCGGCACTCTGGGTGCCACGCGAAGCTGGCAACACGTCGGCCCCGACGTTTCCCGGGCGGGTGGCCGACACCGTCTGGCCCCTGATCCGCAAGAACCGTGGTCGGGCCTTCGTGTTATGCACGACCTTGCGGGCCGTGAAGCTGATCAGCGAGCGCTTGCGAGACCTGGCCGACGAGGAGATCCGGATCCTGGCCCAAGGCGATGCGCCCCGCCATCAGCTGATCGAGCAGTTCAAGGCCGTCGAGGCAGGCGTACTGGTCGGCTCGGCCGGTTTCTGGGAAGGGGTCGACATCGCGGGCGACAAGCTGTCACTCGTCATCATCGACAAGCTGCCCTTCACACCACCCGATGACCCGGTCTTTCGGGCACGCAGCCGCGCACTGACCGAAGCCGGGCATCATCCTTTCCAGCTACTGGCCTTGCCACAAGCGATGCTCGCGCTCAAGCAGGGCACCGGCCGGCTGATCCGCCGGGAAACCGACCACGGTCTGCTGGTGATCTGTGACGAACGGCTGCTGAGCAAATCCTATGGCCGACAGATCCTGGCCAGCCTGCCCCCCTTCCAACGGGTCAACAGCCTGACAGAAGCGCTGGACGCGCTTGAGCCGCCGCCAGCAGACGCAGACCTCTAGCGCGTGTTGTGCACGCTTGTCCTGTCCCCGCGAAAGCCCCGCTTGGGGCGAAGCAGGCTCAGAACCCGGGGGTTACCGTGCCGCTGGGCCGGGCATCAGGCGCCGGGCCGGAAGGCTCCGGGCGAAGCGCCGGCAATTCGGGAGGCGCCAGCAAGGTACTCGGCAAGTCGTTGGCAGGCGAGGGCTGGGCTGCCTGAGAAGCACCGGCATCCTTGCGATGATCCCAACGAGATTCAGCCGATTCGAGCGGTGCCGGCTTGGGCAATTCCGCAAGGAAGCTGCTTTGCGGATAGGTTTTTGCCAGCACCCGTGTGGCGTCGTCACGCAAGGTGGGCAGACTCAGCCGATCATAGGATTTTGCCAACAGATACAGCGCTTCCTCGACCGAAGGCGTGCCCTGGTACTGGAACAGCACGCCCTGTGCCCGATTCGCTGAGGCGACGAAGGCACCGCGGCTGAAGTAATAGCGCGCCACATGTACCTCGCCCGAGGCCATGCTGTTGACCAAGGCTCTCATCCGCTCCAGCGAATCATCCCGATACCGGCTGTTCGGAAAACGGGTGACGACTTGTTGAAAGGCTTCATAGGATTCACGGCTGGCCTGCAGGTCACGCTCGGAACTGTCCTGGCCGGCCCATCGGGAAATGAAGGAGTCCCGGCTGCTGAAATTGATCAAGCCTTTCAGATAGTAGGCGTAATCCAGCTGTTCATTGGCCGGATGCAGACGAATGAATCGATCGACTGCCAGCAAGGCATCGCCACGTTCACCTTCTTTGTAGTGTGCCCAGGCGATATCGAGCTGCGCCTGCTGGGCATAGCTGCCAAAGGGATAACGCGATTCCAGCCGCTGCAGTGCTTTGATCGCACTGGCCCAGTTGCCGGCTTCCAGCTCAGCCTTGGCGTCCGCATATAATTGTTCGGCACTCCAGTCGGCTGTGTGATCCTTGTCGGTTGCGGCACAACCGGCCAGCAACGCCGCTGTCAACACCGACAGCCAGACAGGGCTTCGCCCCCGTGAGCGCTGCATCCGGTTCTTGGTTGGCAACATCCGCATCATTCCTCCGTAGAACTGTGCCCGATTATAGACACCGGCCACGCTGCATCGTGCAAGCAGCACGGCCTTCAGGCTTGCGATGAACGACCCCATGGACGAAACCCCGGAGCGGATTCAACTGACAGCCAGCGGTGGCAGCGGCCAACGGCTGGATCAGTTTCTTGCCAGCCGGCTGGCCGGCATCTCCCGCACACGCATTCAACGCTGGATCGCGCTGGGCGCAGTACAGGTCGATCAGCGCATCCGCCTGCCGTCCCTTCGACTCAATGGCTTCGAGCAGATCGAGATCGAGCCACAGCCGCTTGACAGCGAAAGGGCCTTTGAACCCGACCCGGTGCCGCTGGACATCGTGCACCAGGATCAAGACGTGGTGGTCATCAACAAACCAGCCGGACTGGTCACGCATCCGGCGCCCGGCCATTGGCGTGGCACGCTGATGAACGGGCTGCTGCACGCCGACCCGAAGGCGGCCAAACTGCCTCGGGCCGGCATCGTGCACCGACTCGACCGGGACACCAGCGGGCTGCTCGTCTGTGCCCGCAGCGAAGCTGCCTTCACGTCCCTGTCGGCCCAGCTGGCAGAGCGCCAGATGGGACGTCGTTACCTGGCCATCGCGGGCGGCATCGCCGAAGCCACGGGCACGATCGATGCCCGTATCGGCCGTGACGCACGAAACCGGCTGCGCATGGCCGTGGTGCAGGCACCACAAGGCAAGGAAGCGCGAACCCATTTCACGCGTCTGGCCGTGTCGGGCAACGCGGCAGCATCGGCCGTGCTGTGCCGACTGGAAAGCGGTCGAACCCATCAGATCCGGGTGCACCTGGCCGCCATTGGCCACCCGTTGATCGGTGATGCTCTGTACGGCGGCAAGCCCCTTCACGGTTTCTCACGCCAGGCGCTGCATGCCTGGCAGCTGCGCTTCCAGCACCCGGCCAATCAAGAAGCCTGCCGTTTCGATGCACCCATTCCCCCAGATCTGCAACAACTGGCCGACCGTTTCGGCATGACGCTACCGGACACGGCACCCGAGATTGATTGACCGCGTGAACGCCACCCCGCCATCGCACCGTGCAGACTGCACCGAGCCACTCGCACCACGTACAAAGCCTGCGCTGTGGCCCATGCCGCCATCGCCCCATCCGCGCATCCACTGGGCTTTCACCCAACGTGCCGGCGGCGTGAGTGGCGGGCACTGTGCTGCCGTCGATCACCAACCGGCTGACAAGACGGCCCCCCCGGCCGACACGGCATCGAACAGATCATTCGACAACGAAACATCAGGAATCGAATCAGGTGGTCTGAACCTTGGTTTGAACTGCGATGATGATCCCGCCCATGTCGCCATCAACCGCCAACGTGTTGCCCAGCTGATCGGGCAGCCTGTTTCCTGGCTCACGCAGGTACATGGTGTCGAGGTGCTGGACAGCCCGGATGTGCTCGCAAGCCCTGAGGCTGATGCGCAGATCAGCACCCGGCCCGGTCTGGCCCTGGCCGTGCTCGTGGCCGATTGCCTACCCGTGTTGCTGGCCGACCGGCAAGGCAGGGTGATCGGGGCCGCGCATGCCGGTTGGCGAGGCTTGGCCGGTGGCGTGCTCGACAATACGGTGGCCCGGATGCAGGCCCATGCGCCTGCGGCCGATCTGGTGGCCTGGCTTGGCCCTTCGATCGGCCCGACGGCTTTCGAGGTGGGTGACGAGGTGAGAGCCGCTTTTCTGTCCCGGCATCCTGAGGCCGCTGACGCCTTCACCCCCAGGGAAAAACCGGGCAAATGGCTGGCTGATCTGCCGGGGCTTGCCCGCCAGCGCCTCTTGGCCGCCGGTGTCGGTGAAGTGCTGAGCGCAGGCGCCTGCACCTGGTCTGATCCCGCACGTTTCTGGAGCTACCGGCGTGACCCGCGCTGTGGCCGCATGGCCGGGCTGATCTGGCTGACGCCAGCCGATGAGCCAAGTGCGAGCACAGGCTGACGACGGCGCTCATCTGCCCTGATCCCCATGCCCATCACGGGTATCTCGCGGCCCTGAGTCAGTCGCAGGGCCTGCGGTTGCTCGTGCAGGGGCCTCTTCGGCCAGCGCCACGGGGGCTTCATCCTGATCGACCTGAGCAGCGGTGTTTGCCTGTCGACGTTTTCTGGCGCGTCTGGCGGGCGTGTTCAGCAAATAAACGACAACCGACAACGGCAACAAGCCGTACCAGAGGAAGGTCATGATGCCCGCCGCCACGGAATGCTCCGCAAGCGACATCAGCAGTACCACGTAGAGCCAGGCAATGATCACGATCAACATGGGGGAATTGTGCCTGGGTGCCAGCTTGGTGATAACCCCCGCGTGTCGAACGGGCACCGCCTGACATCACAATGAAAACTCGGCCTACAATGCCGGAAAGCATCAGCGCGTGAACGGACGATCAGCGAGAGGAGGCAGATTTGGCTACGTCTACACCCGGCAAGCGCCGTGGAACCACTGCAACCAAGACCGATACGAAAGCATCTACCCCGACGGCCACCGGCACCAGGGCACCCAGAAAGCCGGCTGTGACCCAGCCCCGTCAGGCAAGGGTGCCCAAGGCTTCAGGCACCGACATGCCCAAGCAGGCCGTCGGCTCGCTGTTTCCTGACGATACGGGCGCGCCAGCCACTGCGGCCCCCCCTGCAAAACCGCCTCGCAAACCGGCCACCGCCCGCCGCAAGGCGACGCCCCCCGTTGCCACACCGGCAAGCATCGATGCCCCCGCACACGCCCCGGCAGCACAGGCAGTGGCTGCTTCCGACGCAACACAGACCCATACGGCACCCATGACCGACACCCCCAAACCGACCCCGGCCAAATCCTCGGCCAATACGGCAGCCGTCGAGGCGGACGGCCTTGCCCAGGCCCCCGTGACATCCTCACCCGCCCAGGCTGAGACCACACCAGCCACCTCGGCCAGCCCTTCTTCGGGGGCTGACACGTCCGGTGCACCGAATCCTGCCCAGACAGGCATGGCCGACAACGATCGTGCCCCCTTCTGGCAAACCTTTGCCGACACGGCTGCCGCCTGTTCAGGGGTGCCCGGCGCCCTGCCGGTGGGCGGCGAGATGTTCAACTGGTTGTCGGCCACCAGCAGGAAGAGCTGGCCGATCGACCCGGAAGCGCTCTCGGCCCTCCAGAGCGAATACGTGCTGCGCTTCAACGAGCTGTTCGAGCGATACCTCTCCGGTCATTCGCCCGAGCTGAAAGACAACCGCTTTGCCGGCCAGGCATGGAAGGATCAACCCGCTTTTGGCTGGCAAGCGGCGTGGTACCTGTTCAACGCCGAATTCCTGAAGCGTTCGGCCGAGCTGGTCGAGATGGAGGACAAGGCCCGCGACCGTCTGCGCTTTTTCGTGCAGCAGTGGGTCGATGCCATGTCACCGGCCAATTTCTTCGCCAGTAACCCCGAGGCCCAGACGAAAATGCTGGAGACCAAGGGTGAGAGCCTGCGTCAGGGCATCAACAACCTGATGAACGACATTCAGCAAGGACGGATCTCTCAAACCGACCTGACGGCCTTCGAAGTGGGCAAGAACGTCTGTGTGAGCCCTGGTGTCGTCGTCTACGAAAACGAGCTGGTTCAGTTGATCCAGTACCAGCCGAGCACGCCGAAAGTGGGCGAGCGGCCGCTGCTCGTCGTGCCGCCCGCCATCAACAAGTTCTACATTCTCGACCTGCAACCCACCAACTCCTTCATCGGTCATGCCGTGGCCGAAGGCCATACCGTCTTCGTCATCTCATGGCGCAACATCAAGGATGAAGCGTCCACGCTCAGCTGGGATGATTACCTGCAAAAGGGGATCGTCGATCCGATCCATGTCGTGCAGGAGATCAGCGGCCAGCAGACGCTCAACATGCTCGGGTTCTGCGTGGGCGGCACACTGCTTGCCACTGCCCTGGCCGCACTGGCCGCCAAGGGCGAGCGGCCAGCCGAATCGCTGACGCTCCTGACGACACTGCTCGATTTCATGAACCCCGGCGTCCTGGGGGTCTTCATCGACGAGATGCAGATCGCACTGCGCGAGCAGACCATCGGCAAGCAGGGCATCATGCCGGGCAAGGAGCTGGCGCTGACCTTCTCCTTCCTGCGCCCGAACGAGCTGGTCTGGAATTACGTGGTGGGCAATTACCTGAAGGGCGAAACCCCGATGCCCTTCGACCTGCTGTACTGGAATGCCGACAGCACGAATCTGGCCGGCCCGATGTTCTGCACGTACCTGCGGCACCTGTACCTGCAGAACGAGCTGTCACAACCCGGCAAGCTCAAGAGCCTGGGCGTGCCGATCGACCTGCGTGCCATCGACGTGCCAACCTACATCCTCTGTGCAAGGGAAGATCACATCGTTCCCTGGCAGGGCGGTTTCACCTCGGCCAAGGCGCTGGGGGGAGATCCACGCTTCGTGCTGGCCGCCAGCGGTCACATCGCTGGCGTGGTCAATCCGCCCGCCAAAAAGAAACGCAGCTACCAGGTGGGGGCCGCCATCGACGGATTGACACCTGACGAGTGGCTGGCATCGGCCGAAACCTTCCCGGGCAGCTGGTGGACGGATTGGTACCAGTGGCTGGCAGACAAGAAGGGCAAGGTGGTCGATGCCCCGGCAGCCCCCGGCTCATCGACCTACCAGCCGATCGAACCGGCGCCTGGCCGCTATGTGAAGGAAAAGGTCTGACGACGGCCTCACCCGGCATGTGATGCACGGCCTCGGTCGTTTTCCCCACCGGGCTGAGCTAGTGCCGAACGCGATGCCTTGGCCAGCGTGGCAACGCCACCGGCGTGTGGCACTTGCTCAGCCCGCGATTGGGGAGACAAGGCGGGGACGAAGCCGGGCATCGCTCGCTCTAGGTATTATCCTGACCTGACAGGGATGGCCGGACATCGTATCTTCACACCATGTCTCGTCCTGGCCCGGAGCAGGGCAGGCAGTGTGGCCCCCCATCTCGGGGCGTGCCACACGGCGGGATTCCCAGGTGAAAACCTGACAACATCAAATCAATGAACGGAGATTGATTAATGGCTCAGCGTATTGCATATGTGACCGGCGGCATGGGCGGTATTGGCACTTCCATCTGTCAGCGTCTGGCCAAGGAAGGACATATCGTGATTGCCGGCGCCGGCCCCAGCCGCGACACCAAGAAGTGGCTGGATGAACAGAAGGAGCTGGGCTTCACCTTCCATGCCTCGGTGGGCAACGTCGCTGACTGGGACTCCACCGTTCAGGCTTTCGACAAGGTCAAGGCCGAGTTCGGCAATCCTGACATCATCGTCAACAACGCAGGCATCACCCGTGATGGCCTGTTCAAGAAAATGTCGGTCGAAGACTGGCGCGCCGTCATCGATACCAACCTGAACTCGATGTTCAACGTGACGAAACAGGTCATCGACGGTATGCTTGAAAAAGGCTGGGGCCGCGTCATCAACATCTCGTCGGTCAACGGTCAGAAGGGGCAGTTCGGTCAGACCAACTACTCCACGGCCAAGGCCGGTCTGCACGGCTTCACGATGGCACTGGCTCAGGAAGTGGCCAGCAAGGGGGTCACGGTCAATACCGTATCGCCCGGTTACATCGCCACCGACATGGTCAAAGCCATCCGCCAGGACGTGCTCGACAAGATCGTCGGCACCATTCCCGTCCGTCGCCTGGGCACCCCCGAAGAAATTGCCTCGATGGTCGCCTGGCTCGCTTCCGACGAAGCTGGCTTCGCCACCGGCGCCGACTTCTCGGTCAACGGCGGCCTGCACATGGGCTGATTCAGCCTTCACCGCCTGTACGGGGCTGATCGAGCGGCCCCTGTACCTGTCGTGCTAGCAGCCACGACGCATGGGGGGAGGGGAAACCTTCCCCCCATGTGCCCATCCTGGGACGGCAGGTGCCAGCCTTGACAGGCTTCATCACTCACCCGATGCCATCCATGCCCAACGCCCCTCGACTGATCAAGAAATATCCGAACCGCCGGCTCTACGACACCCAGACCAGCGTCTACATCACCCTGGCCGATGTGAAGCAACTGGTGCTGGACAACGAGTCCTTTCAGGTGGTGGATGCGAAGACCAACGAAGACCTGACTCGCAGCATCCTGCTCCAGATCATCCTGGATGAGGAAGCCGGCGGGACACCGTTGTTCTCTTCGCAGATGCTGGCCCAGATGATCCGCTTCTATGGCCACGCCATGCAGGGGATGATGGGCACTTACCTTGAAAAGACACTTCAGACCTTCATCGAGGTGCAGAACCGGATGCAGGAACAGTCGAAGTCCTTGTACGATGGTCGTGGCGTGCCGAACACCGAGCTGTGGACGCAATTCATGCAAGGCCAGGCGCCGATGATGCAAAGCATGATGAGCAACTACATCGACCAGAGCAAGAACCTGTTCTTCCAGATGCAGGAGCAGATGCAGCAGCAAGCGCGCAACGTGTTCACGAATTTTCCAGGGGCCAATTTTCCCGGTGCCTTCCAGCCGCGCCAGCCGGCAGGTGAGGGGGCCGAGACCGAAGCACCGACCGCATCGCCACCCGAATCGGCCAAACCCGGCGACGGGAAATCGGACTGATCGCAAACCACTGCCTTCCCTTCTCCCCCGCCAGTCCCGCCGGCCGTCGATGTGTTTTTCCCTTGGGCGCGTGTCACATGGCCCATCCGGACATGCCTGCCGGGAACCCGGGGGGCAGTCCAGGTGGAACAGGTGCGGATGAGCAGCATGCACGGGCTGACAGATTCTCGTCTGTCAGCCCGTTCGCGTTAAAATGCCGGGCTTGGCGCTTGAACATGCGCCAGCTTTTTCGCGCCTCCCCCGTTTACCGCCTTTTTTGGCCGCCACGCGTCCCACGCGGCCCTCTCCCATGCAAGAAACCCAGCTATCCCGTCTGCCCAAGGCAGAACAGGCCGCCAGTGCTGCCGCCATCTCGTCGTCGCCGAAGGCCGCTGCCAGCACCATTGCCCGTCAGGCCCCCAGCGTCGGCTTCGTGTCGCTTGGTTGTCCGAAGGCACTCGTGGATGCCGAACGGATCGTGACCCAGTTGAGGGCTGAAGGCTATGACATTTCGTCGCAGTATGAAGGGGCCGATCTGGTCGTCGTGAACACGTGTGGCTTCATCGACGATGCGGTGGCCGAATCGCTCGATGCCATTGGCGAAGCACTGCACGAGAACGGCAAGGTCATCGTCACCGGCTGTCTGGGTGCACGACAAGGCGAGGGCGGTGAAGGCAGCAACCTGGTGCGCGAGATTCACCCCAGCGTGTTGGCCGTGACCGGCCCGCATGCCCTGGAAGAGGTCATGCGCGAGGTTCACACACATCTGCCGAAGCCGCATGATCCCTTCAGCGATCTGGTGCCATCGGGCGGCGTCAAGCTCACGCCACGCCACTATGCGTATCTGAAGATCTCCGAGGGCTGCAACCACCGCTGTTCCTTCTGCATCATCCCGAGCCTACGCGGTGATCTGGACAGCCGCCCGATCGGCGAGGTGATGCGTGAGGCCGAAAACCTGCTGAAGGCCGGTGTCAAGGAGTTGCTCGTCATCTCGCAGGACACCAGTGCCTATGGGGTCGATCTGCGCTATCGCACCGATTTCGTGGGGGGGCGTCCCGTCAAGACACGCATGCTGGAGCTGTGTCGCGAGCTGGGTCAGCTGGCCCAAGCCTATGGCGCCTGGGTACGGCTTCATTACGTGTACCCGTACCCGAGCGTGGATCAGGCATTGCCACTGATGGCAGACGGGCTGATCCTGCCCTATCTGGACGTGCCGTTCCAGCATGCCCACCCGCGTGTGCTGAAAGCCATGAAGCGGCCCGCCAGTGGTGAGCGCAACATCGAGCGCATCCGAGCCTGGCGCGAGATCTGCCCCGATCTGACGATCCGCTCCACCTTCATCGCGGGGTTTCCGGGCGAGACCGAGGAAGAGTTCCAGTACCTGCTCGATTTCTTGCAGGAAGCCCAACTTGATCGCGTGGGCTGCTTCGCCTATTCACCGGTGGACGGCGCCGAGGCCAACGCGCTGCCCGGCGCCTTGCCGGATGAGGTGCGCGAAGAACGGGCCGCCCGCTTCATGGCAGTTCAACAGGCCATCAGCGAGGCGCGGCTCGCCCGCAAGATCGGCAACATCGAGCCGGTGCTGATCGACGCCATCGAGCACGATCCGGAAGAGGGCTGGTGGCGACTCGTCGGCCGCTCGCGCGCCGATGCCCCCGAGATCGACGGCCAGGTCTATATCGAGCTTGACGACGCCCCCACGAGCGAGGCGCTGTCCCCCGGCCATTTCGTGCAGGCACGCATCATCGATGCGGACGAGCATGATCTGTATGGCGAGCTGATCGGATACTGACTGCCATGACAAAAACCGGTAAGATGAGTACGTTTATCGGATGAAGCCGACATGAGCATGATCAATACCCTTAGCGCAGCCGAGCTTCAACGCCGTGGCATCACAGCCATTGAAGAAGGCTTGACTCGCGGGCCGCTTCATCTTGTCAAGAACGAGGAGGCAACCGCCGTCATCCTCTCTACAGCGGACTATCAACGTCTGCTTCGGCTTGGCGAAAAGTCTTCCGCTGGCACACCTTCCGCAGCTTTGGAATGGTTGTTGGCCATTCGTAGTACCGGGCAACGTGATAAAGCGGATATCGATGCCGGTTTGGCTGATGAACGTGCTTGGTGATGTCCTGGTCGAATCCAATGCATGTCTTTCTGGATGCCAACACCCTGATCTACCTATTCGAAGGCAACAGCACGATCGCCGAGCATACACGCCAGGCACTGAGCAACATTCGACAACAACATCCCCACGCTATCTTGGCCATGAGCCGCCTGAGTTGGCTGGAATGCCGGGTGAAGCCCTTGAAAGAGGGCAATGCCTTTCTGCTCGATGGGGTATGTACCTGCGCAAGCCATTCGTGATCTCGCCTTGTGCGAGAAAGATGAATTCCTGTACCGACGTTACGAAGAACAGGTCCAATTGAAGGTATAGAGGGGAAAGGCAAATGAGCTCACGCGTCTAATGCCTTTCCCCCGGACTTCAGTCTGCCCGGATGCTGTCCACCGTACCCTGGATGAAGGCTTTCAGTTTTTCCACGTCTTCATCCGAGAGTTTGCCGGTGAAATCAGGCATGCCGCGAGCCGTGGCCGGGCCGTTGAAGATCAGCATGTCGAGGTTTTCGATCAGCCCCGGATGCATGTAACCGAGGTTCGGCAGGTTGCCGCCGCGATCCACGCCCGGCACACCGTGGCAGAACACGCAACTCTTCACATAGATCTCGGCGCCTGCGGCCACCAGATTCTTGTCATAAGGCACGCCTTTAAGCAGCTTGCCCTGCTGATAATCGACGAAGTCTGGCGCTTTGGCCTTGCCATCCAGCGCAAAGGTGTAGACCGTGCCAGGCCCCTTGCGTTCTGTATGACGTTTGGACAGCCCATAGACGCCCCCCCAGCCCACGGCAATGGACACATACTGCTTGCCATCGACCTCATAGGTGACGGGGGCCGCCACGACACCGGTGCCGGTCGGCCGCTCCCACAACTTCTTGCCGTTGGTGGCATCGTAGGCCACGAAACGCCCATCCGAGGTGCCCTGGAACACGAGATTGCCTGCCGTGGCCAACGTCCCTCCATTCCACGGGGCCACGTGCTCGACACGCCAACGTTCTTTTTGCGTGACCGGATCCCAGGCCAGCAGTCGCCCGAAGGGCTTGCTCTCAGGCGGTGTGGCGTTGACGAGGGTACCCAGATTCCAGCCCAGATTGGTGTGTGCTTCGGTGTTCTTGGGGCTGTTGAATGACCAGTTCTTGTTGTCCTGCAAGGTGAGGGGTACCTGCTGGGCCGGGAAGTAGGCCAGCCCCGTCTCCGGGCTGAAGGACATCGAGTGCCAGTTGTGCGCACCGAAGGCGCTGGGGATCACTTCGCGTGATTTGTCCGGGTCTCTGGCGAGCGGTGTTTCGATGGGGCGGCCCTTGCTGTCATAGCCGGTAGCCCAATTGACATCGACGAAATTCTTGGCTGAAATGAATTGGCCATTGGTACGGTCGATGACGAAGAAGAAACCGTTCTTCGGCGCGTGCAGAATCACTTTGCGCGGCTTGCCGTCGATCTTCAACTCGGTGAGCACCATCGATTGGGTCGAGGTGAAATCCCAGCTGTCACCCGGTGTTTCCTGATAGTGCCAGACATACTCGCCGGTGTCAGGGTTCAACGCGACGATACTGCCCAGGTAAAGGTTGTCACCACCTGCCGGGCTTCGCTGCGAGCGCGGCCATGGAGAACCGTTGCCCACGCCGATGTACATCAGGTTCAGCTCCGCATCATAGGCCATGCTGTCCCACACGGTGCCGCCGCCACCACCTTCCCAATATTTGCCTGACGGATCCCAGGTTTTGGCGGCCTTGGCCATCGCTTCGTTCTCAAAAGGCTTGCTCGGGTCGCCCGGCACGGTGAACCATCGCCACTGCTGCTTGCCGGTGTCGGCATCATAGGCCGTGATGTAGCCACGCACACCAAACTCGCCACCCCCATTGCCGATGATGACCTTACCCTTGAACACCCTCGGCGCACCGGTGATGGTGTAGGCGCGCTGGTGATCGACGATCGTGTCCTGCTCCCAGGCCACTTTGCCGGTGGCGGCATCCAGCGCAATCAATCGCCCGTCGAAAGCGCCCACGAACACCTTGCCCTGATACACGGCCACGCCGCGGTTGACCACATCACAGCACCCCTTGTAGCCGATACGCCGATCGATCTTCGGATCGAAGGTCCACAACCGCTTGCCAGTACGCACATCGATGGCATGCACGACGCTCCAGCTCGCCGTCACGTACATGATGCCGTCCACCACCACCGGGGTGGCCTCCACCCCACGGGTGGACTCCAGATCATAGGCCCAGACCAGCCCCAGTCGTTTCACCGTGTCTGCATTGATTTCTTTCAGGCGGGAAAAACGCGTCTCATGATGATCCAGCCCGTGACTGGGCCAATCCTTGGTATGACGGGCATTGTCACGAATGCGTTGGGAATCGATCGAGGCGGTTGCCTCACGAATATGTTCGACCGACCCTTTGTCGGTCTTGGCCATGCTGACACAGGGCGCTGCCAGCATGGTGCCAGCCGCCAGCAGCACGGAAAGAGGGCGTCGTTTCATTGATGATGTCTCCTTGGTCAGGATATGTGGTAAGAAACGCAATGGCAGCATCGGCGTCACGCCTCCCACAGGTGCGTGTCATGCAGGCCCATTCGTCACGGTACCCAGCCTTCACCCAAAACATTAGCCGCCGTTTTTGTTGATCCACAGATCAGGTCTTTCCCTAATGGGGATATGTTCCATGACGGAACACAATTTGCCGTCGTTTTGTTTCAAATTCGTCATGTCGTCGATCATCATCCCGCCTGGCCCGTTCTTTCACACCCACCAGCAACGCGTTTCGCTGGCCAGAGAGCGCTATTTCGAACGGGGAGAACGTCCGTCCGGCCTGGTTCCGGAAGCGGTTCTGCAATCCTGGGCACGGTGTCTTCGCATGAAACGTTCACCCGATGAACGGATCCAGCTTGCGCCGGTCAGTCAGCGGCGCATCGATAGTGCCCTGGCCAAAAGTCAGCGCTTGCTGCACGCGGCCCAGGCACCGATGGCTGCGCTGGAACGTGCGCTGTCGGCCACCCCGGTGCGAGCGATGCTCTCCGATGCCGATGGCATCGTGATCATGAGCACCGCGCCCTCGGCTGACGAAAGCCAGATGCTCCGCGCTGCTGCTCGCCTTGGCGTGACGCTGACCGAGCCATTCACCGGCACTGGCGCGCCGGCCGTGGCCACACACATGGGCCAAGCCTGCATGGTGCGTGGCGGGGAGCACTTCTTTCAGTGCCTGTCGAGGCTTCATTGTGCGGCTGCTCCTATCCGGAACGGGCAGGGCAGGCTGGCTGGTGTGCTGAACCTGTCAGCCGATGTGCCCTTCGGTTTTGATGCCGTGATGCTGGTTCATGGTCATGCCAGCTGGATCGAGAACCAACTGATGGCGTCGATGCCAGGCGCTGCTTTCGTGTTGCAGTTGCATTGCCATCAACAGACGCTCGATACCCCGGTCGCAGGCGTGGCCCTGTTCGATGAAGCCGGCAAGCTTCTGGGCCTGAATGCCATCGGTGCCCAACTCTGTCGGCCGGCCGATGCACCTGTACCGGATACGATCACGCAAGCCGCGGATCTCGCGCTCAGTGCCGACACCTTGAACCGACTGGCCACACTGGCGCAACCAGCCTGGCATGTACTGCCCACCGGCCTTGGGCTGTGGTTGAAGGCAGGGTTCACCCCGGCGCACGCCCGAGCACGTGCCGGCGAGACGCGATCTGGCGTGAGAAAGTTGCCATCCTCCCCGACATCGAGCCTCGTCTGCGCAACGCCCCCCGACAACGATGAAGTGGGGCGGGCGTCATCCCGCGCCACGCCCACGAATGCCTCCCCCATTCCACACCGACCCGCGTTGCCCAGTGGTGCATCAACCCTGGACACCATGAACCGGCGACTGATCGAGTCCACACTGAGCCAATGCCAGGGCAACATCGCCAAGACCGCCCGAAAGCTCGGCGTCTCCCGCGGCCTGATCTACCGGGCCTTGAAGCGGCGTGCAGAAAGCCGCGATTGAGGGGGTGCGGCAATCTGCAGCATTTCACACACGACGCCCCGATTTCTGGCTAAACTCAAGCGATTCGACCGGAAGTCCGGACGAAGATGGCTGTGCCCGCCACAGGCGCGGTTCAGTCAGGTTCACATGGCGCCGGGAGAGACTGCACTGGCTCGAAACCAGCGTGCAGCGCCGAAGGAGCAACAGCCCCGGAAACTCTCAGGCAAAAGGATCGGCGCCAGGTCTCACGCACTCTGAAGAACTGCCGGCATCGTCAGCCGGCATACCGAAGGAGCAAGCGAGGCGCCGTCCGGCCCCGCGAATCTCTCAGGTTCCATGACAGAGGGGGCGCTCGTGTGTGATGCGCTGCGCCGAGCTTGGCCCTTGGACGCCTTGGAGACCTGTTTCATGAAGAAGATTGCCGTCATCGGCGGTGGCATCACGGGGATGACCACGGCCTACGCGCTGCTCAAGCGCGGTTTCGATGTCACCGTCTACGATCGCCACCGCTATGCTGCGATGGAAACCTCCTTTGCCAATGGCGGCCAGTTGTCGGCCTCGAACGCCGAGGTCTGGACGAGCTGGCCCACGGTGGTGAAGGGCTTGAAGTGGATGCTGAAGAACGATGCACCGCTGCTGATCAACCCGAAACCAAGCTGGCACAAGCTCTCGTGGATGTGGCAGTTCATCCGGTCGATTCCAAACTACGAGCAGAACACGATCGACACCACTCGGCTGGCCATTGCCGCGCGAGAGCACATGTTCGCGTGGGCCGAGGCCGAGGGCATCGATTTCGACCTGAAAAAGCGCGGCATCCTGCACATCTACCGAGACAAGGCCGGTTTCGATCATGCCGGCTTCGTCTCCACGCTGCTGGCCAAGGGCGGGCTGGATCGCCGCGCCGTGACGCCTGAAGAGATGAAAGCCATCGAGCCGACGCTGGCTGGCCAGTATTACGGCGGCTATTTCACCGAAAGCGACGCCACCGGCGACATCCACCGCTTCACGAACGGACTGGCCGAGGCCGTGGTTCGGCTGGGCGGCCAGTGCCGCTATGGCACCGAGGTTCGCTCGCTGACGCCATCAGAGCATGGGGTTTATGTGGGCACGGAGGTGGATGGCGATCCGTTGGTGGAAACCCATGATGCCGTCGTGATCTGCGGCGGCGTGGGCAGCCGAAAGCTGGCCGCCTGGCTCGGTGACACGATCAACGTCTATCCGGTCAAAGGCTATTCGATCACCGTCAACCTGAACGACGAGACGAGCCGTGCTTCAGCCCCCGAAGTGAGCCTGCTCGACGACGAGACGAAGCTCGTTTCCAGCCGCCTGGGCGACAACCGTTTCCGCGTGGCCGGTACGGCCGAGTTCAACGGCTACAACTACGATATCCGGGCCGATCGGATCAAGCCGCTGATCGATTGGGTGCATGCGTGCTTCCCTGGTGTGAACACCCGCAGCGTCGTGCCTTGGGCGGGCCTGCGTCCCATGATGCCCGACCTGATGCCGCGGGTGATGAAAGGCAAGCAGCCGGGCGTGTTCTACAACACCGGCCACGGCCACCTTGGGTGGACGCTGTCGGCCGCCACGGCCGAGATGACGGGGGACATGGTGGCAGCCACCCTCAAGCAGCCGGCCTGACCCGGCGGTGCCCCGTGGTCACCGACAGGGAGACTGCGGGGCCAAACAGCGGCCAAACGCTTCCGCCCCGTTGATTCGGCATCTTCCCGCCGCGCTGCCCCCAGCCTCGCTGGCGGCCTTGCCTGTCAGATCCCCGAGACGATGAGGACGCCAATCCGCTCAGCCAGCAGGAACACGGCGTCCTGTCGCTCTGCTTCATCGAGCAGCGGGACTGGCTCGGCTATGGGTATCAGGGTGCCATCCGGGATCCGATCACCAAACAGGACAAAGGCGTGCGCCGCATCGTCCTGACGGGATACCCAGCTCAAACCTTGGGCCGTCGGGCATTGATGATGAATGGCCTCGGCCCATTGGCGCGTATATGGGTAAGCTTCTTTGTCGGTATCGATCAGTTGCTTTCGCCGGATGCCGAGCTTGCGCAAGGCAATGCTCGACAGATCGACCAATTGAAGCGGGTGATGCAGGCTCAGGATCGCATGCATCTGCCCCTGCAACTTCTGCTTGTCCAGGCTCTTGAAGCCGGGCGCAAAGGGCACATCATGAAAAACCGTTTCCATCAGCACGCAATCGAGCGTGGCGCCTGCATAGAGCGTGGGGACGGGTTGGCCGTGCTCATTCTGAATCGGGCTGAAGCGGGCATTGCCCTGCAAGCCCGGATTGAACTGGGCAGCGGCGTATCGGCTCAAATGAACACGATGCAGCACCGTGCCCGGCTGCCATTGCTTGATCGTGAGCGCCAGCTTTGAAGGAGGCGCTGGCAGCTGCGGACACGTATCTGTCACTTGAGTGCTGCGGGCCGCGGGCTTGTCGAGACAGGATCTCTGCTCAGCCATGCACCACGCCCATCACCTCATCCTGCGCAGCGCCCAGCACACGGGCCGGCTCGGTTCGCAGCAGATCCTGCGGTCGTTGGCCACCCAGAAAACTGTTGACGGACATGAACCAGTAGGCCATGCCCCAGCCATCCTTGTGCGGCGCCAGCACCGTGATGATGCCGGCCAGCGCCTTGATCGGCCGAAAACCGGTGTCTGGATCCAGCCCATAGCCGGGGAAGTAATCGACCCCATTGTGGTGGATGGCAAAAATCTGCCCCTGTTTCTTCCACTTGTTGGGCTGGGCACTCGGGTTGCGTGGACTGAGGCCAGCCAACTGTGCCAGTTCGGTCGCATTGAGCCAGTCGCCGCTGGCCAGCACTGCCTTGCGGGCCGCCACCAGCATGCCGGCCTCTTTCAACAGCCGGGGGGAGACCGGTTCGGGCGGCACCAAGGCTTCGGCCAAGCGGTGCAGCCTCGACTGATCTTGCCGTTGTGAGAGCAAGGCGAGGAGGGAGGCCGTGACATCGCTGAGGTTTTCAGTGACCGATTGCAGGGCATCTGGCGGCAAATGCTTGAACGACAGTGCCAGCACCTGTTCGGCCCCGGAGCGGCCCAGCTGACGGCTGACCTCCTGGGGGGAGCCGGAAACCGTGTAAACACCCGGCCGTTCAGCCACGAAATGCATCGATATCTCCTGAAAGGATATCTTGATGATCGAATTATAGAATCATCTTCATATCCTCACAAGAACCGTCTGTCCTGGCGCGTGTGGTGCACCTGTTCGTCTCCTGAGCGCTGCGCCTGGGCCCACAGCACTGTCTGGCGCGGCCACATCAAGAATGACGGGATGCGCTTGGCTGTGCCCACCCGATGCATCAAGCCTCGAACCAGCCAAGCACGGTATCCAGGCCGCCCCGGCGCACACTCCAGGTGGCGTGCTGACGCACGACCGGCTTGGCGTGATAGCCGACGGACAGGCCCGCCACGCCCATCATCCCCAGATCGTTGGCGCCATCACCGATCGCAATGGCCTCGGACGGCTGACAACCGATGGCTGCACAGCATTCCTTCACGGCATTGGCCTTGAAGGCCGCATCCACGATCGGCCCCAGCACCCGCCCGGTGAGCCGGTCATTGACGATCTCGAACTGGTTGGCAAAGGCAAAGTCGAAGCCCAGGCGCACCTTCAGCGGCTCGGTGAAGTGCGTGAAGCCCCCCGAAATCAGCATCGTCTTCAAGCCCTGCGCCTTGGCCGCCGCCAGCAAGCGCTCCGCCCCTGGCGACAGATGCAGCCGCTCGTCATACACCCGCTGGATCAGCTCGGCGCCCACACCCCGCATCATCGCCATCCGGCGCGTCAGGCTCTCGGTGAAGTCCTTGATCTCACCGCGCATCGCCGCCTCGGTAATGGCCGAAATCTCCGCCTTCAAGCCCGCCATGTCGGCAATCTCGTCGAGCGTCTCCATCGTCACCAGCGTCGAATCCATGTCGATCGCCAGCAACTTGAAGTCCGACAAACGCAGCCCCCGCCGCACATTGGCCGCATCCACCCCATATGCCTCGGCCATCCTGTCCAGCACATCGGGTGCAACCCCATCCACCGCCCAGACCGCACGCTGCCCCTGAGAAGAGACCGGCGCCAGACCCAACTGCTCGCTGATGGCCGCCACCGTCTCATCATCAAGCGCAGGGTGTTTCTGAACGATCAACAAATTCTGGCTCATTTTTCAAATCACAAAAAAGGGGCAACCACACGCCCATCGTCAGCCAACATCATCATGGAAGAAGGCTAGGACAAACCCCAGCGACGACAAGCGCCGTGCAGGCGCCACGAAAACGCCGATCATAACGGATCGTCTGGTGCCCGGAAGGGGCTTTCGCGGGGACGAATAAGTTCATAACACGCTCTAGGCGCGCTTCTTTTTCTTCCCACCCCGCCCCTGAGCCCCGCCAGCCAGTGCCACCTCAACCACGCCCCCTTCGCCATCAACCTTGGCCACCTTCGGCGGCAACAACGCCTGCAGGATGTTCCGCACGGCGCCGATCCGTTCGGCCGTCTCCGCATGCATCACCTTGATCCGCAACCGATCCTGCCCGGCAAAGCTCGTGTCACGACGTGATTGCGCAAACGCCAGGATCTGGGCGGGTGGGGTGATCGGTTGTGGTTCGAACTGCAGCAGCACCCCCTCGGCCGAGGCATCCACCTTCACGATGCCGATGTCGGTGGCCATCAGCCGCAACCGGTGGCTTTCGATCAGCGTTTGTGCCGCTTCCGGCAGCTTGCCGAAACGGTCGATCAGCTCCTCGCGCAACTGCCCCAGCTGATCGGTGTCCTTGGCATTGGCCAGTCGCTTGTAGAGCATCAATCGCTCATGCACATCGGGGCAATAATCATCCGGCAGCAGGGCAGGGGCGTGCAGCTTGATTTCCGGCACCCTGGCCATCGTGGCGGCCAGATCCGGCTCGCGCCCTGATTTGAGTGCCTCGACCGCCTGCTGAAGCATCTCGGTGTAGAGCGTGAAGCCCACCTCCTGCATTTCACCCGACTGGGAATCCCCCAGCACTTCGCCCGCACCACGGATCTCCAGGTCGTGCATCGACAGGTAGAAGCCGGATCCCAGCTCTTCCATCATCTGGATCGCTTCGAGCCGTTTCTCGGCATCCTTCGTGATGGCGGCCTCGTCCGGGATCAGCAAATAGGCATATGCCTGATGATGGGAACGTCCGACACGCCCACGCAACTGATGCAACTGCGCCAGCCCGAACTTGTCGGCCCGATGCATGATGATGGTGTTGGCCGTCGGCACGTCGATGCCGGTTTCGATGATGGTGGTGCAGAGCAGCACGTTGAAGCGCTGCTGATGAAAATCCCGCATCACCTGTTCCAGCTGGCGCTCCGGCATCTGGCCATGCGCCACCTCGATGCGGGCCTCGGGCACGAGTTCGGCCAACGCCTGACGGCGGTTTTCGATCGTGCCAACCTCGTTGTGCAGGAAGTAGACCTGCCCGCCACGCTTCAGCTCGCGCAGCATCGCCTCCCGGATCGTGCTCTGCGTCTCCTTGCGCACGAAAGTCCGGATCGCCAGCCGCTTCTGCGGGGCCGTCGCGATCACGGAAAAATCCCGAATCCCTTCCAGGCTCATCGCCAGCGTGCGCGGAATCGGGGTAGCCGTCAGCGTCAGCACATCGATCTCGGCGCGCAGGTTCTTCAGCTGCTCCTTCTGCCGCACGCCGAAGCGGTGTTCTTCATCGATGATGACGAGGCCCAGATCCTTGAACGTCACCTCCTTCGAGAGCAGCTTGTGCGTGCCGATCACCACATCGATCCTGCCTTCGGCCAACGCCTGGATCGTGTTGCGCGTGGACTTGGCCGTGCCAAAGCGGGACAGCTCCGCCACCGTCAGCGGAAAGCTGGAAAACCGGTCATTGAAGGTCTGGAAATGCTGCTCGGCCAGGAGCGTGGTCGGCGTCAGCACCGCCACCTGCTTGCCGGAGGCGGCGGCAACGAAAGCCGCACGCAAGGCCACCTCGGTCTTGCCAAAGCCCACATCGCCACAGACGAGCCGATCCATCGGTTTGGCCGCCGTCAGATCCTGCACGACGGCGTGAATGGCAGCCAGCTGATCCGGCGTTTCCTCGAAACCGAAGCCTTCGGCAAAGGCAGCGTAGCTGTTCGCATCGAAACCGAAGGCATGGCCGGGCCGGGCCGCCCGCCGGGCATAGAGATCCAGCAGCTCGACCGCGGTGTCACGCGCCTTCTCGGCCGCTTTTCGGCGGGCACGATCCCACTGGCCCGACCCCAGCGTGTGCAGGGGCGCATTCTCGGGCGCGGCGCCCGTGTATCGGCCGATGAGGTGCAGCATCGCCACCGGCACGTACAGCGTGGCCTCGTTGGCATAAGAAAGATGCAGGAACTCGGTCGTGCCATCGCCGAGGTCGATGTTGACCAGCCCCATGTAACGGCCGATGCCATGCTGCGCATGCACGACCGGGTCACCCGGCTTCAGCTCCGACAGATCACGGATGAGCGTGTCCACCTGCGTGGCCTGCATGCTCCGGCCACGGGCACTTTGACGCACGAAGGCCGGGAACAGCTCGCTTTCGGTGATCAGCAGCAGCTCGCCCGACACCAGCCGGAACCCCCGGTGGATCGGCCCGACCGTCAGGACGACGTCCGCCTCGTGGGCGATGGCCGATGACCAGTCGTCAGCCGTTGCCAGCTTCAGGCCCGCATCGGAGAACAGCTCCTGCAAGGTTTCTCGCCGTCCGAGGGATTCGGCCACGATCAGCCGTTTCTCCGGTATCCCCTCGACGGGCGGCGGCGTATCGAGGACGAGCCGCAACGCATTGACCGGGTCGGCGAGCCGCCGATTGACCGCCACATCGGGCACTGCCGTCGCATTGGCCCGGTCAGCCTGCAGATCCAGGGCCTGAACCGACGGTACCGGCATCGTGTAACGCTGGAAAGCATGCGTGCGCGTAAAGAACTGATCCGCCTTCAGGAACAGCTCATCCGGCCGCAGGGCCGGGCGGGCCGCATCATGACCGATGAAGTCGAAGCGTTGCTGCGCATCAGCCAGAAAAGCCTGAATCTGCTCATCGAGGTCGCCGTGCAGGATCAACTCGCTGCCTGGCGGCATGTAATCGAAGACCGTGGCCATCTCGTCGAAAAAGAGCGGCAGATAATACTCGATGCCATTAGGCGCCACACCATTGCCGATATCGCGATAAAGCGTCACCTTCGACGGATCACCATCGAAACGCTCACGCCAACGCCCCCGAAAGGCCGTGCGCGCGGCTTCATCGAGCGGAAACTCTCGGCCTGGCAGCAGTTTGACGAGCTTGACCGGATAGAGGCTACGCTGTGTGTCGGGATCGAAGGTGCGGATGCTGTCGATCTCGTCATCGAACAGATCCAGCCGGTAGGGCAGGGGTGAGCCCATCGGGAACAAATCGATCAGGCTGCCACGCACGGCATATTCACCAGGGCGCAGCACCTGATCCACGTGCTCGTAACCGGCCAGGGTGAGCTGGGACTTCAGCGCGGCCTCGTCAAGCCGCATCCCTTGCCGAAAATCGAATGTGCGCGAGGCCAGCCACGACGGCGGCGGCAAACGATGCACGGCGGTGCTGGCCGCCACCAGCAGCACGTCGAGTTGTCGGTGCTGCAACTGGTAGAGCGCCGCCAGGCGTTCGGAGACCAGATCCTGATGGGGAGACAGATGATCGTAGGGCAGGGTTTCCCAATCGGGCAGCTGCGCCACGGCAAGGGCCGGTGAGAACCAGCGTAACTCGGCTGCCAGACGGGTGCAGTCGGCGGGTTGGGCGCATACAATGATGCTGGTTTTTTCGCCCAGCGGCGAGGGCGTATCATTCTGCCTTGCTTGCGCACGTGCGTCAGGCGGGCTGGCCGGCAACATCCCGGCAAGCAGCCAGGCGTCCGATGAGCCGAAACCGGCAGGAAGTCGGTGGTTGGAAGATTGCAAGATGGGAAACCCGTTGAAACAGTCGGGATGTGAAGCGACGTATTTTATCCGCAGGGCGAGGATCCCGGCGGACAGGACAATGCGCAAAGAATTGAATCAGCGGGCCGGCAACAGGCCATCACCGTCGGATGGCGAGTCTCCTTCCGGTGAACATCCCCATGAAGCCCGTCATTTCGTCCTGATTCCGGCAGCCGGCAGTGGCAGCCGATTCGGCGCGAAGGTGCCGAAACAGTACCTGGAACTGGGCGGGGGGCGTACCGTGCTGGAAGCGACGGTGTCGGTCTTTCTGGCCGAACCCTGGATCGCCAGGGTGGCCGTCGTCGTTCAGCCGGATGACGAGCTGGCGCTGCGCCTGCCAGGGCTTCGACACCCCAAGGTGCTGCTGATCCGCCGCGGTGGTGACAGCCGTCGCGATACGGTGCTGAACGGCCTGACTGCACTAGCCCAACGCGGCCTGGTCGAGGCGCGCGACTGGATCTATGTGCATGATGCGGCCCGCCCCGGCCTGGATGCCGTGAGCCTGCGACGACTGGCCTCGCATCTGGAGCACGAGCCCTGTGGGGCGCTGCTGTGCGTACCGGTCACCGACACGGTCAAACGGATCGACACACGTGCCTCACTGGCCGCCAGTGCCGAGTACCGATCGGGAGGCACGGTGGATCGCAGCCGGCTTTGGCTTGCCCAAACCCCTCAGGTCTTCCGTTTCGCCGCGCTTCGCAAAGCCTTGGTCGCTCACCCGAACGTGACGGATGAGGCCGGTGCCATCGAGGCCGAAGGCGGTCGCCCGCGAATGATCAGTGGTACCCGACGCAACCTGAAGATCACGACCCCTGAGGATCTGATCATGCTGAGGGTTTTGATGACGCAACACCCCGACCGGTAGCGTCTGCCATCGTCAGACAGCGCCCAGGCCCATGACATCGTGACGAACACGAACCAAACAGCGTGCATCCTGACGTCAGTCCTGCCGCAGCCGTGAGGCCATTCACCGGCACAGCACGCACCAACACACGCGACGAAGGAGTAGAGAAAAACCCATGACGAACCCAAGAAAGGAAGTGCCTTTCCGCATCGGGCAAGGCTATGACCTGCACGTTCTGGTGGAAAACCGCCCCCTGATCATTGGCGGTGTGCATGTGGATCATCCACTTGGGCTGGCCGGCCACTCGGATGCCGATGTGCTGGCCCATGCCATCACCGATGCGCTCCTGGGCGCAGCCGGACTGGGCGACATCGGGCATCACTTTCCCGATACCGACCCGGCTTTCAAGGATGCCGACAGCCTCGTCCTGCTGAAGGCAGCGATGAGCGCAGTACGGGCCAAGGGGTTCGAACTGGGCAATATCGATGCAACGATCATCGCGCAGCAGCCCAAGATGAAACCCTGGCTGCCCGGCATGATCGAGGCCCTGTCGAGGGCCATCGACTGCGATCCGTCCCAGATCAACCTGAAAGCCAAGACTAACGAGAAGGTTGGGACTATCGGCCGGTGCGAGTCGATTGCCGCGCTTGCAACAGCTCTGCTGGTGCGCTGACCGGATCGAGGGTATCCACGAAGGTTTCCTTGGCCGCGCCCTTGTCCGTATCCAGGTCGCGCAGCACGACACGGATTTTCAGGCCACCGCCCGACGCATTTTCCATGATCATGCCGCCACGGGCGCGGCGGGCGAGGCGCGCCACGATGGCCAGTCCCAGCCCGGAACCGCCCACGGTGCTGCGCTCGGTGTCCAGCCGCGCAAAGGGGCGAGCCAGCCGGCTCAACGCATCTTCCGGCACGCCAGGGCCGTGGTCGCGGAAGATCAACTCCACGCCTTTTTCGTGACGACGACCGATCACATCGATACGCACATTGCGCTCACCGGGCGTAGCCCCATACTTGATCGCATTTTCAAAGACATTGCTCAGCACCCGCTCCAACAACATCGGGTTGCCTTGCCACATCAGCCCCGGTTCCACCCGCTTGTAGACCGACAGGAGACCAGCGGCACGCTCGCGCCCATAAAAACGCAGAAACTGGGCGAAGGCGTGGTTGATGTCCACCGGTTCCACCGTTCTTTCGAGCGGGCTGGCGAATTCCACGAACTGATGCACGATGGAGTCGATCCGCTCGATTTCCTCGATCATCGACGCCTGGCTTGCCTCCGAGAGACCGCTCAACTCGACCTCCAGTCTCAATCGCGTGAGTGGCGTGCGCACATCGTGCGAGACCCCTGCCAGCACGATGGCCCGGTCGGCATCGATGGCCTGCAATTCACCAGCCAGCTCGTTGAAGCGCCGGTTCAGCATGGCAATCTCGGGCGGGCCGGTTTCCCGTAAGCGGGGCGGTGGCTCACCGCGCGAGAGTCGGTCGATCGAACGTGCCAGATTGGCCAGCGGCCGGTTGACGAGCCGGCTGATCAGCAACGCGCCGATCATGGCCAGGATGATGGCAATCACCATGGCAGCCGCCTCCTTCCAGGTGGCCGGCTGCGGTGCTTCCAGCTTGCGCGGCTCGGCCATCAACCAGTAGGCATCATCGCCCACCTGGAAACTGACCCAGAGCGCATAAACGCCATCCACACGACTGGCCACGACGGTGGGCTCCTTGAGCTTCTCGGTGAGCAAGCGCTCGACACGGCCACCAAGCCGGCGATCCGGCCACGGCTCGACCTTCAGATCCTTATCCAGCTGGTAGACACGCAAGCCCCGGTTGTCGGCCAAGGCTTGTAGCAGCGCGGCATGCGCTTCCGGTCGGCTGTGGGTGAGGGCGGCCTTTGCCAACTGGATGGCAGCGGCCAGATCGTTGGCCACACGTCCGGTTTGAGGCATGCGCTCAAAGGTGCGGTACAGCTGATACCACGCCCCCAAACTGATCGTCAGCAACAGCGTGATGAGCGCAAAGGTGCGCCAGAACAGACTCAAGCCCAAGACGTTAAGGCTCCATCACAAACGACGGACAGCTCCACCGCGATCCTTCAGGCTGGCACGAAGACGTAACCAACGCCCCAAACCGTCTGAATGAAACGGGGGTTTTGCGGATCAGGTTCGATCAACTTGCGCAGCCGGGAGATCTGCACGTCAAGACTGCGGTCGAAAGCACCATATTCGCGTCCACGGGCCAGCAACATCAGCTTCTCGCGAGACAACGGGATGCGCGGATGACGCACCAGCACCTTCAGCACCGAAAACTCGCCTGTCGTCAGGTTGAGGCGGACACCGTCGCGGGACAAGGTGCGCGTGCCCAGATCGAAGACGAAGGGGCCGAAGGAGACGGCGCCGATATCATGCATGGCGCCCCCTGGCGTGTCGGCTGGCACCTGTCGGCGCAGCACGGCATGCACCCGCGCAACCAGCTCACGCGGGTTGAAGGGCTTTTGCATGTAATCATCCGCCCCCATTTCGAGGCCAATGATCCGATCGACATCATCGCCCTTGGCCGTCAGCATGATGATCGGCGTTCGGTCGTTGGCGGCGCGCAGCCGGCGGATGATGGACAGGCCATCTTCACCGGGCAGCATCTGATCGAGAATGATCAGATCGAAGCTCTCTCGTTGCATCAACCGGTTGAGGGAAGCAGCGTCAGCGGCGAGCGTGACTTCAAACTGCTGCTCGGTCAAATACCGGTTGAGCAAATCCCGAAGTTTGGCGTCGTCATCGACGACGACGAGTTTCCTGACGCTTGTGTTCATTGGCCGATGATATCGGGTTTTGTAACCTGGTTGTCCAAGCAGCGGTGCCGGCCGTTCAGATCACTGTCAGATCTGGTGATTCTTACCGGTCGTTACATGCTCTGTAAATGCATATTGCCTGCTTATTCTAAAACAGCTTGATGTACCAGACCCGGACAGATGCCCCCCATCTTCGGCTTCATTTTGCAAACAGACTTTGGGATTTGCAACGATCTGCTACCGATATCGTTAATACGATGAATTTGGTCGAAATCCCTGCGATCGTGAAAACACTGTGATGTGTCAAGCCTGCCGACGATCAGGCATTTTGGCGGCACCGATACGGTTGATTTTTTTGAGGTCGATATCCACGACACAATGTGTGTCGATAAAACTGACAGATTAATATTGCATTTTTTCCGAAAACCAGGGAAATCCATTAAGAAAGCTGGCACAAATCATGCTTTCACGCCAGCAAGGTTGCCAAGGCGGCCACGACAACCCACCTTGGCAGCGCGTGGTGCCTTGTCAGCCGGTGCTTCGAGCGGTGCTTCGAGGTCCACACAGGGAAGACCCCGTGCAGGACATTCGGTGCAGGACATGCCATTCGAGAACCTGAGGGATGTCCGGGACGCACGGAACCCACACAAGCTCGAAGAAGTGCATCACACGCTCTAGAATCCGGAGATGGATGCTCTTCACCTTGCCTTGTCGATCGAATGGGATGACTGCACCGTGGCGCTGGGCGGCGCAGGACTCGACTGTCTGGAATGGCGTGCCCGTGACATGCACGCTGGCTCGACCGGGGCACAGGCGTCGCGGGATGCCTTGTCATTGATCGATCATGCCTTGCAGCAGGTCGGTCGGCCGCTGTCGGCCGTCTCCTGTTTTCATGTGAATCGTGGGCCAGGTGCATTCACCGCCTTGCGCATCGCGATCGGACTGGTTCAAGGGCTGGCCTTGCCGAGGCAGCGTCCGGTGAGTGGTATCGACTCACTGGCATCGCTGGCGAGTACCGTGCCTGCCTGGCATGGCGTGGCCGTCGGATCCCCCCCGACCCGGATCAACGAGCCGGATGCTCCGGCAGGAACTGCGCAGGATTGGCTGCTGTGCAGTGCCCTGGATGCCCGAATGGGTGAATGCTATTACGCCGTTTACCACTGTCAGGCCGGCGCATGGCCGACGCCCTTGCTCCCGGCACGCGTCGGCTCGCCCGAAGCGGCACGTGACGCCTTTGTCGAACAGATCCTGGCCGCAGGCCGCGATGCGGCGGGCCGGACACGAGCACTCAACCTGGCCGGTGGCGCTTTCAGGGATTTTCCGCCACTTCATGACTGGGCCGTGGCCCAGGGCCACCAACCGGCAGAGGTAGCTCTTCGCCGCCCCAGTGCCGCCGCCATTCTGCGCGTCGCCACGGCCATCGGTGCACCTTTGCCGGGGCCTGCACGCGAGACCCAACCCTTGTACGTACGCGATCGTGTGGCCCTGGATCGGGACGAACAGCGTCAGGCCGCTGCCTTGCGTGAAGCACGTCGTCTTCAGACGGCGCCGCCAGCAGGTGCTGCCTTCACGGGTGGTCACGGCCAACACGGATGAAAACCCCCTTTGCACTCACGGTGCGTCGCATGCGCACCGATGACCTTGACGCGGTCATGGCCACCGAATCACAGGTTCAACGCTTTCCGTGGCGACGGCAGCAATACGAGGATGCGCTCGCCGCCGGTTATCAGGCTTGGGTGCTGGTGGCGCCGCCCCGGCCCGCTCAACCGCTGCCGGCACCACCTGTCATCGCGCATGCCATCCTGATGCCCGTGATCGACGAGGTTGAATTGCTGACGCTGGCGGTGGCGGCAAACTGGCAAGGTCAAGGACTGGGGCGTCGGTGGTTGAACTGGCTGCGCCTGAACGCGCATCAGCAAGGCATGCAATCGATGCTGCTGGAAGTGGCTGCTGCCAATACGCCAGCCATCAGGCTCTATCAGGGGGCCGGGTTCCAGCGTATCGGTGAGCGCCGTGCCTATTACCGATCGACCGACGGGCAGCAGGATGATGCCTGGGTCATGCGCTGCGACCTGGGCAAGCTTGGCGCCTGCCTGGCAGAAGCAGGGTCAACGACGGATGAGGCGCTGCATGTCATCGATTGAACGCCGCCGTCGCGCCTGGGCTGCCCTCAAACTTGGCCCCCTCTGGCAGCCCGTGGAGGGCTTGCTGCCCCATGCCCCCATTGCCCAGCCTTCACCCGTCGCCCCGCCGGCGGCCTACGGCCGTTTGGAAGATGATGCGGGCATGCCAGCCCAGATGCCCCCACCCGATGATGTCTGGCAGCCGGCAGGCGCCGTGCACGACACGCCGGAAGGGGCCTGGCTTGCGATGGCGGCCGAAGCCGAACACTATGCCTCGACCGGCGAGCCGATACTGGACGAGCACGACGTGGGTGCATCGACGCCAGCATCCGCGCCTCCCGCCAGCCCTGACCCCATGACGGTGCCCACACCGGTGGCAAAACCAATGCGCGAGTCGGGCGCTTCGGCAGCAGCGCCACGACTCGGTGCCACCAGCCCCGCGACGCATGCCCACGAAGCCACGGCGCCGGAAAGCTTGATCGGCGTGCCATCCGGTACCAGTCGTCCAGACCGCAGTCTGCCGGATGCGCTGCGCTGGCAGCAATTGCGCGAAGCCGTCAGTAACTGCCATCGTTGTGGGCTGGCCGACACCCGGCAGAACACGGTATTTGGCCGAGGTCAAACCGGTAAAACCCGCTGGATGCTGATCGGCGAAGCACCTGGCGCCGAAGAGGATCGGCGTGGCGAAGCTTTCGTGGGGCAGGCCGGGCAGTTGCTGGATGCCATGCTGTCGGCCGTCGGCATCGATCCCGCCACCGAGGTCTTCATCGCCAATGTGCTCAAATGCCGGCCGCCCGGCAACCGCAACCCCGAGTTGCACGAAGTGAACCAGTGCGAGGGCTATCTGCACGAGCAGATCCGCCTCGCCGATCCTGACTGCATCTTGCTGTTGGGCCGATTCGCCGCCCAGAGCGTGCTCAATTCAAGTTTGTCGATCAACCGGCTGCGCCACCGCGTGCACCACATCCGGCTGGCCGGCCGCGAGGTGCCGGTGGTCTGCACCTTCCACCCGGCCTACCTGCTGCGCAATCCGCTCGACAAACTGAAGAGCTGGGAAGACCTGTGCCTGGCCCGCTCGGTTCTGACAGCGCCGGGCGATGAAAAGCTACCCTTGCCCCCGCGTCGCTCACCCTCGCACTGAGCCTCGCACTGATATCTGCACGAGCCTCTCGTCTCGATTCCGCGACGAGGCGAAGCGCCGGCAGCCCGGTGACCTCGGCGCGCTTCGTTCGACCGGCCCCGAAGAGGCTGTCGCGGGCAGAAGCATGCCTGAGGTGTCATCCCCGGCAAGTGTCATCCCCGGCAACCTCGGACCACCGGGTTCAGTTCAATGCGGCTTGTACTCGCCCGGCCGCTCGTGGGGGTCTTCACCGATCAGGGATTCGCTGTCGAAGCGACGCTGATTGGTGCGGTGCCACATCATGATGAGGGCCATCGTGCCGGCCACGAGCAGCCCGAAGAGGATCGTGACGGTATTGATGTCCAGATCCAGCCACAGCAGGAAGGCATAGAGCGACAGCATGACGAGAATGTTCAGGTTCTCGTTGAAATTCTGCACGGCAATGGAGTTGCCCGCACTCATCAGCACGTAGCCGCGATGCTGGAGCAGGGCATTCATCGGGACGACGAAGAAGCCGGCCAGCCCGCCGATCACCAGCAACACGACCCAAGCCATGAATTCGCCGTGAATCATCGTCATCAGCGGCACGGTAAGACCCATCGCCAGTCCCAACGGCAGCACGCGCATCGATCGACGAAGCGGAATTTTCGAGGCGGCCATCACGGCCCCCAGCGCCACCCCCAAGGCCACGACCCCTTGCAGGCGGGTCGCCTGATCCAGCCGCATGTCCAGCTGGTGTTCGGCCCATTTCAGCACGAGAAACTGGAGCGTCGCGCCCACCCCCCAGAAGAGCGTGGTGACGGCCAGCGCAATCTGGCCCAGCGAATCGCGCCACAAGGCGCTGTTGGATTGCAGAAAGGTGCGAACCAGCTCGATCGGGTTCCGGGAACGCTCCGGGTAACGGGCACCGGTATCGGGAATTCTCAGATTGATGAGGGCTGCCAGTGCGTAGATGCCGGTGATCAGCACGATCGCAGCCTCGGCCGGCGTGTCGATGCCCAGGTCAAGGTAGGGCAGGTCGACGCTCATCAACCAGGGAGCCACCTGTGGCGAGATCAGCACGCCGCCCAGCACGGTGCCCAGAATGATGGAGCCGACGGTGGTGCCCTCGATCCAGCCGTTGGCCGCCACCAGTTTTTCAGGCGGCAGCAGTTCGGTGAGAATGCCGTACTTGGCAGGAGAATAAGCGGCTGCGCCGAAGCCCACCAGGGCATAAGCGAGCAGGGGCGGTACGCTCAGAAGGAGCAGGACACAACCAAGCAGCTTGACGGCATTGGTGACGAACATCACCTGTCCCTTCGGCATCGAGTCGGCAAAAGCGCCCACGAAGGGAGCCAGCATCACGTAGGAGACGACGAAGACCAACTTCAGGAAGGGAATGATCCAGTCGGCCGTCTGCATCTCGCGCAACAGCGCAATGGCCGCGATCAGCAGCGCGTTGTCGGCCAGCGACGACAGGAACTGTGCTGCCATGATGGTGTAGAAGCCGGGTTTCATCCGTGCGGTTCCGCATCCACGTTCAGAAAGCCCTGTCACACCATCGGTGCAACCGGAGCCGGGTTGTAAAAAAGCAGACTGGCGCGCGTCACGACGACTGACACAGCTGTCACGGTTGCAAACCACGGATGACGCGCACCAAGGCTCAATCCGGCATGATACCTGCAGGATCAGCGCTCGCGGCCGGCAAGACGCATCCCTGTGCTGGTGAAGCACCGGCCAGCACCGTCTCAAAGGCCGTTCGATGCCTGCCGGTTCTACTGCCGCTATGATTCTGGCTATGCCAAGAACACTGACTGCTTCGATCTCGCTCGACGCCATGCGTCACAACCTCAGCCTGGCGCGTCGTCATGCCCCGGCTGCCCATCTCTGGGCCGTGGTCAAGGCCAATGCTTACGGCCACGGTCTGCTGCCCGCCATGCAAGGCTTTGCCGCGGCCGATGGCCTGGCCCTGATCGAATTTGAAGGCGCAGCCAGACTGCGGGCTGCCGGCTGGTCAAAACCGATCCTGATGCTGGAAGGCCCCTTCGATGCCCAGGACGTGGCCCAAGCCGGCCAGCAGCAACTCACGCTCACCCTGCACCGGCCTGAACACCTGGACTGGCTCGCCGCCCGGCCCGGCCCGGCCATCGAGGTTTTCCTCAAAATCAACACGGGCCTGAATCGTCTGGGTTTCCAGCCCGAGGTGTTGGCCAACATCGTCCGGCGTCTGCTCACGATCCCTCATGCGCGTCTGGCCGGGTGCATGACCCATTTTGCCAACGCCGATCTGGCCGATGGCACCGCCGAAGCCTCCCGCCACTTCGACGAGAGCTTGGCGACGATACGCGGGCTGCTGCCTGCTGCTCAGGCAGATCAGCTGATGCAATGCCTGGCCAACTCGGCTGCCGTCTTCAGCCACCCCGACACACATCGCCAAGGTGTCAGACCCGGTATCGCCCTTTACGGTGCCAGTCCCTTTGCCGACAGAGGTGCAACCGAGCTGGGCCTGCGTCCCGTCATGCGGCTGCAAGGCAGCCTGATCGCCGTGCAAACACTGAAAGCCGGTGACAGCACGGGCTATGGTGGCCTCTTCACGGCCAAGCAGTCCACCCGCATCGGCATCGTCGATTGCGGCTACGCCGACGGTTACCCGCGTGTGGCCCCCACCGGCACGCCAGTGGCGGTCGATGGCGTGCTCACCCGAACACTGGGGCGCGTGTCGATGGACATGATGGCGGTCGACCTGACCCCCGTGCCCAAGGCCCAGCCCGGCGCCGTGGTGCAGTTGTGGGGCGATCTCATCCACATCGACGAGGTGGCCGCCCACGCCGGTACCATCGGTTATGAGCTGATGTGTGCCGTCGCGCCGCGTGTGCCGAGGCAGTGCTGCTAGCACGTGTCATGCACTTCTTCGTCGACTGAGACCCTCTCATGAGCACCAAAACCCAATTCGTCTGCCGGGAATGCGGCGCCACCAATGCCAAATGGCTGGGCCAGTGCCCATCCTGCCAATCGTGGAACACGCTCGAAGAATTTCGTGTCAGCAAAAAATCGACCGCCCGACCAGGTGGCGCAAGCATGCTGGCCGAAACCTCGCCCATTTCGCTGCTGTCCTCGGTGCCGATCGACTCGGTGCCCCGTCTGCCCACCGGACTGGCGGAGTTCGACCGTGTGCTGGGCGGCGGGATGGTGCCCGGATCGGTCGTGCTGATCGGGGGAGATCCGGGCATTGGCAAATCCACCCTGCTGTTGCAGGCGTTGGCCAGCATGTCACGAGACCAGCCGGTGCTGTACGTGAGCGGCGAAGAATCGCTCGCCCAGGTCGCCTTGCGCGCCAACCGCCTGGCAGTGGACGGCTCACGCCTGCCCATGCTGGCCGAGATCTCGATGTCGCGCATCATGGAGGCCATCGCGCAGACGAAACCGGCCGTGGTGGTGGTCGATTCGATCCAGACCGTGATGAGTGACGAGCTGCAATCCGCCCCCGGTTCGGTCTCTCAGGTGCGCGATTGCGCCGCCCAGCTCACGCGACTGGCCAAACAGCAGGACATCGCGGTCGTGATGATCGGGCACGTCACGAAAGAGGGCGCACTGGCCGGGCCGCGGGTGCTCGAACACATGGTCGATACCGTCCTGTATTTCGAGGGCGACAATCATTCCACCTTCCGGCTGATCCGCGCCATCAAGAACCGTTTCGGGGCGGTCAACGAGCTGGGCGTGTTCGGAATGACCGATCGCGGCCTGAAGACGGTCAGCAACCCCTCGGCACTCTTTTTGTCACAGCATGCGGATTCGGTGCCCGGCTCCTGCGTGCTGATCACCCAGGAAGGCACACGGCCGCTCCTGGTGGAAATCCAGGCACTCGTCGACCAGTCACATGGTGGGCAGCCCCGCCGGGTGACGGTCGGTCTCGACCCGGTTCGGCTGTCCCTGTTGCTGGCCGTGCTGAACCGCCATGCCGGCGTGCAGTATCACGATCAGGACGTGTTCCTGAACGCCGTGGGCGGGGTGCGCATCACCGAGCCGGCTGCCGACATGGCCGTGGTGCTCGCCGTGCTGTCGTCGTTGAAGAACCGGCCACTGCCACGAGGGCTCGCCGTGTTCGGCGAGCTGGGTCTGGCAGGCGAGGTACGCCCCTCACCACGCGGGCAGGAGCGGCTGCGTGAAGCGCTGAAACTCGGCTTTGATCGCGTGATCTGTCCGAAGGCCAACGCCCCGCGCAAGCCGATGGCGGGCCTGGAGGTCGTGGCCGTGGAACGGATCGACGAGGCACTGGCCCAGGCATGGGATCAGCACGCGTGACACCCTGATTCCTCTCGCACCACCAAAACCGCAGGCGGAGAACGGAGCCACGCCGCCAGGGCTTTCGATGCCTTTGCAAGCATGGCAAGGCCATCCGCGTGCGATTTTGGGGCCAGCCCTTCGGCCCAGCCTCCCTGGGCGGGTGGTGGCCAACGGACTGCCTGTTCAGCGATCCATCAGGAACTCGGCCGCCAGCCGGCCCGCCCGAACCGCCCCCTCAAGCGTGGCCGGGAAGGCGCCGTAGGCGTAATCGCCCGCCAAGGCGATATCGGGCAGGTGCGAGCCAAGATAGCCGGGCGGTACCACGGGCCGATCTGGCGTGCAGCTGAAGGTGGCGCGCTTGTCGTGAATGAAGGAAAGCTGTTCCGGCGCGGGCAACTTCAGCGTGCGGGCCAGTTGCGCGATCACCGCCGCTTTCAGCTGCTCATCGCCCATCGCGAGCGCCGCCTCACTGTCACTGATGACCACCGCGCCCACGTGCCAGCCCTGTTGCACACCCCGGTCGAAGAACCAATGAGCTGGCTCCGCCCCCCGTTCCTTTTCATGGAGGGAGAACATCGCGGGCAGGGAGGCGGGCAGTTGCGGATGGTCTGCCCGCCAGCCGACATAGGCCGTGGTGATGGGACGGTAGTCGAAACGTTCAAGTGGTGTCAGCACGCTGTCGGGTACCATGCCCCGCAACAGCCGGGCGCTGATCGCGGGCGGGCAGGCCAGCACCAGTTGGCGCCCGACACAGAGCAGATCCCCCTTGTCCTGATGCTGGGCACGGATCTGGTAGCCGGAGCCGTCCGGCGCCCAGCGAATCTCCCGAACCGGCGAGCGCAGCATGACGGGCACCTGCTGGCTGTCGAGGTATTCGATCGCCGGCTCGACGAACAGCTGACCCAGATCCGTCCCCGCGAAGATGAAATCGCTCGCAGCCGGCTCACGCCCCATGGCATTGCTCAGCACGCGCAGGAAGGTGAAGGCACACGCGATCTCGGGCGGCGTGTTCATCGCGCTCAGCACGAGCGGGTTCCAGAATTGCTCGACCAGCATGGCCGGCTGCTCGGTGCGTTCATACCACTCACTCACGGTACGCACCCCTACCGGAGGCCGCCAATTGCCAAGCCTGGACTGGATCAGCGTGCGGATCAGATGCATCCGCACCCGCAAGGACATGCCCTTGGCGTTGAAAAGTGCACCGAGCATCGACCACGATTCGGCCAGCTGATCACGCATCGAGGCACCTTGCATGCCGTCGGCGGGGCGTGACTGGCGCTGGATGGACAAGCCGGCGGCATTCTCCCAGCGCATCGGCATGCGCACCATGCCACGTCCCTTCAGGAAGTCGATCAGAGCCAGGGTTTCACGATAAGCCCCGATGAGCAGGTGCTGACCGTTGTCGACGGCAATGTCCACGCCATCCCAGGACAACATCAGTTGGCGGGCACGCCCGCCGGCCTGGGGGGCTGCCTCCAGCACCTGAACCGGCACACCGGCACGACAAAGGTGAACGGCAGCGGATAGGCCCGCCCAGCCAGCACCCACGATCAAGACAGGTAAAGCGTTCATGCAGAGAAAATACGGGGAGGTTGACCACTGGCACGGGTCTTGACGGCCAGCCAGAATTTGCGAATCGGGGTCAGCGCGATGCGCTGAGAGATGACACGGTAGCGCTCGGCCTCGATCTCGTCGAGCAGGGCCGAGTAGATCGCTGCCATCATCAGGCCGGGACGCTGCGCCCGACGATCGACGGCCGGCAGCAGCTCGAACGCCTGTCGATAGAGCTGCCTGGCCCGCGCCACCTGTTCGGCCATCATGGCCTGGAAGGCCGGCGCGTCCTGCTCCTCGTTGCGCGCCGAGAGAATCTGCTGCCGGCTGATGCCATGACGCATCAGATCCTCCTGGGGCAGGTAGACCCGGCCCATTCTCGCGTCTTCACCCACATCCCGAATGATGTTCGTGAGCTGAAAGGCCAGCCCCAGCCGATCGGCATACAGGAGGGTATCAGGATCGGTATAGCCAAAAATGCTGGCCGACATCTCACCAACCACACCAGCAGCCCGACGACAGTAAAGCCTCAGCCCCTCGAAGTCGAGGTAACGTACCCCATCCAGATCCATCTGCATGCCATCGATGACCTCGTGCAGCTGACGCCGCTCGATACCGAAAACGCGCAGGTGAGGCTGCAATGCCCGTGTCACGGGATGGGTGGGCGCCCCCTCGAACAGGGCGACCACCTCCTGGCGCCACCAGTCGAGCTTGCGACGGGCCACCTGCCGGTCACCCTGAGCATCGACCACATCGTCGACTTCACGGCAATAGGCATAGAGCGCCGTGATGGCACGCCGGGCATCCTGCGGCAGGAACAGGAAGCTGTAGTAAAAACTCGAACCACTGCGGACGGCCTTGTCCTGGCAGTATTCATCTGGGGTCATGGCTTGGTTGCTTGATCGGGACGTGCTGGATTGTCGTTGAAAATCAGCCCTTCGGCAGCGGCCCCTGTGGGTTTGCACGCCATCTCGTGCCCTGTGGCTGACGATGTGGCCGGCAGGGCGCATGCGTTCGTCTGACCAGCAAGAGGCGCACAAGCAAGGATGCTGGACGGGAAAATCGGTTCATCACACCTCATGCGGCAGATGGATCACGTGTTTCAGCAACGCGGGGGCATCCCGCCAGCCCAGCACGGGTCGATGCGCCACCGGGTCATGAGCGGCTGCCTCGATACGATCCAGGATCCGGTTGCCACCCGCCAGGATGAAGCGGATCTCGGTGGCCAGCCGGAAGGGCAGGCGCGACGGTAGCGCGCGCCCGGCGAACAGCTGCCGTCGCGCGCGCGCGAGCTCCAGGGCCACGGCCTGACGCGACCTGTCGCTCAGGCGGCCGGCCAACGCCTCCTGCAACAGTGTCTCGGCATCGGTGCCGGCCTCGGCCAGCGTCGACGCCGGCAGATAGACACGCCCCTTCAGCGCATCGATGCCGATGTCCTGCAAAAAATTGATGCGCTGCAAGGCGCTGCAGATCGCATCCGACTCCTGCCGGTTTTGCACATCCTGATAAGCACCGAAGAGCTGAAGCACGAGCCGACCGACCGGGTCGGCCGACCGGCGGCTGTAGTCGAGCACCTCGGCCGTGTCCACATACCGGGTCTTGTACAGATCCTGCCGGAACGCATCGATCAGATCCCGGAAATACTGCCACCCGAGCTGGTGACGTGCAGCCACCCCGATCAGCCCGTCCACCACCGGCACGCCGCTGTGCTCACCGGCTGCTGCACGCTGCACGGCCGTATCGAGCGCCATCAACGCCGCATCCCGCGCTTCGGCCGACGCATCTCCCTCATCGGCCAGATCGTCGGCATGACGGGCAAAACGGTAGATGGCCAACATGCCGGGCCGCAGGTGCGCCGGCACCAACCACGAACCGACGGGGAAATTCTCCGGATGATCGACGCCGTGCCACGGCTTGGTTTCACTCATGAACGGTTGCGTTGCAGGTGCAGGGCGGATGTGTTTGCTGGGGGCAGGCATGCTGGCTTTCACGGCCCTTCATCGGCCTGAAGGGGGCGGCAGCCTGTGGACGCACGCCCGGCAGGGGCGTGGGAACCAACGCGGGCCTGACACAGTCGAGCCGCGTCAGTGGATCCGTCTCGCGCCCGATTTTAATGAAAGGGGCACGGACGGCAACGTGCTTGGCCGCCGCGCTTGCTCAAGGTAGCCCTTAGTCACCCCGACTGTTTTGGGGATTTCACCAACAGCGCAGCGGATCCTCGGCGCCTGCTTCGCCTTCTCACCAGGTTTTATGCTTGAATCATGGCCCCGCGACGAGCGGGAGCCTGTCGTTGGGGCAGGTGCCTTGACGAGGTAGCCCTTGGCGCGGCCCGACGCTTGACGCGCAGCCTGACCAGCCGATGTGCGCGTGCAAACCCGGCCCGCCCGCTGGTGAGTTTCCTCGCTTCATATAGAATCGGTTTTTTCAAGGCGACAGGGCGCATGCTTTCCAAGCGGCTGTGGCGAAATTGGTAGACGCACCAGATTTAGGTTCTGGCGCCGGAAGGTGTGAAGGTTCGAGTCCTTTCAGCCGCACCATGTCCCTTCGTTTTCAACTCAACAACAGAAACGGATATCAACAACGGATGGCTTCCCAGCTTGAAACAACCGGCACTCTGGAACGCCGGCTGACGCTCTCTGTAAACCCGGCCGACATCGCATCCAAAGTCCAGGAACGTTTGCGCTCGATGGCCAAGACCATGCGCATGCCGGGCTTCCGGCCAGGCAAGGTGCCTCTGAAGATGGTCGAACAGACCTATGGCCCTCAGGCTCAGGGCGAGGCCATGGGTGATGCGTTGTCCAAGGCGTTCAGCGATGCCGTGCAGGAGCACGGCCTGCGTGTGGCCGGCCAGCCCGAGATCGCGCCGAAGGAGGGCAATGAAGATGGCACCGAGTTCATCGCCACCTTCGAGGTTTATCCGGAGGTGAAGCTGGGCGATCCGTCCGGCATCGAGGTCGAGCGTTTCGTGGCCGAGGTCAATGACGAGGCACTGGAGCGCACGATCGATGTGCTGCGCAAGCAGCGCACCCGCTGGAACACCGTCGAGCGCGCCGGAGAGAAGGGCGACCGCGCCACCATCGATTTCGTTGGCAAGCTCGACGACGTGGCTTTCCCCGGCGGCTCGGCTGAAGGCTTCAAGATGGTGCTGGGTGAGGGCATGATGCTGCCCGACTTCGAGGCTGGCGTGCTGGGCAAGGCTGCCGGTGAGGTCGCCAAGTTCGACGTGTCCTTCCCCGAGGACTACAACGCCAAGGAGCTGGCAGGCAAGACGGCCCAGTTCGAGGTCACGATCAAGGAAATCGAAAGCCCCGAGCTGCCGGAAGTCGATGCCGATTTCGTCCGCCAGATGGGCCAGGAAGACGGTGATGTCGCCAAATTCCGCGATGAAGTGAAAGCCAATCTGGAACGCGAGGTGCTGCAACGCGTTCAGGCCCGTACCAAGTCGTCGGTGATGGACAAGATCGTGTCGCTGGCCGACATCGAAGTGCCGAAGGCGCTGATCAATCAGGAAGCCGAGGCGCTGGCTGCCCGCATGCGTGAAGACATGCAGATGCGCGGCATCGACATGTCGAAGGCACCGGCCGTGCCCGCCAACATCTTCACCGAGCAGGCCACCCGCCGGGTTCGTCTGGGTCTGATCGTCTCGGAAGTGGTTCGCGAGAACGCGCTGCAGGCCAAGCCCGAGCAGATCCGCAAGCAGATCGAGCTGTTCGCTGCCACCTATGAGAACCCGTCGGAGGTCGTTCGCTGGTACTTCAGCGACCGTGACCGCCTGGCTGAAGTCGAAGCACTCGTGGTCGAGCAGAACGTGGTCGATTGGCTGCTGTCCAAAGCCAAGGTCACCGACAACGAGCTGAGCTTCGAGGAACTGATGAAGGGTGCCGTGGCCTGATCGGTTCATCGTTCATCACGCTCGCCTGGGCGGCCAGCCGCCCAGGCACCGCAGGGCGCATGGGCAAGCCCGCCGTGGCGGGCCGCGACGATGGCCCTGAACCGTTACACGCTGCCACCACGGCCTTCACCGCCGGTGTATTGCCCAAGGCAGACAAGCATTCACGGCGGTGATGTCCCTGTCATCGACAGGGGCATGACCGTCGTTCTTCAATCCACCACGCCGTCTGCGTGGTGGCTGGCTCGGTACCGGCAACCCCATGTGCCGGGCCGAGGCGGCTTTTCCATCATCACGTCATCGTTGAGGAAGTGTTCATGACGTTCAACAGCTTGGTCGAGGATCAGGTCAATCTGCATCTGTCTCAACCGGTCGATCCATTCGCCCCGCAGGCCATCGCACCATCGCCCCAGGGGCTGGGCATGGTACCGATCGTCATCGAGCAGAGCGGTCGGGGCGAGCGTGCCTATGACATCTACTCGCGGCTCTTGCGTGAGCGCGTGGTGTTCCTGGTCGGCCCCGTCATGGATCAGTCCGCCAACCTGGCCGTGGCTCAGATGCTGTATCTGGAAAGCGAGAATCCGGACAAGGACATCCACTTCTACATCAATTCGCCCGGTGGCTCGGTATCAGCGGGTCTGGGCATTTTCGACACGATGCAGTTCGTCAAGCCGGATGTCTCGACGCTGTGCATCGGCTTTGCCGCCAGCATGGGCGCCTTCCTGCTCGCTGCGGGCACGAAGGGCAAGCGCTATTCGTTGCCCAACTCGCGGATCATGATCCATCAGCCCTCGGGCGGTGCCCAGGGGCAGGCATCGGACATTGAAATCCACGCCAAGGAAATCATCTACCTGAGAAAGCGCCTGAACCGGATTCTGGCCGATCGTACCGGTCAGCCGCTGGAGCAGGTCGAACGCGACACCGAGCGGGACAATTTCATGTCGGCCGATGAAGCGCTCAGCTATGGCCTGATCGACCAGGTGATCAGCAACCGCACCGAGGGCGGCGACAAACCGGCTGCTGCCTCAACCTGAACAGACGAGGACGCCTCGTCGCAATGATCGGGCGGCAGCGTCCGAACCTGATGGCAGATCCCGCATGCCAGCCCACCAGGCTGCATGTCGGCCTCGGATCCGGAGGATCCCTGGCCGGGGATCGATGCCATTATCCCGACGGCTGACAAGCCGGGAGAAGTACTCATGTCTGAAAAAGTGGGTTCCAACGACAAACAGCTCTATTGCTCTTTCTGCGGAAAGAGTCAGCACGAAACGCGCAAGCTGATCGCAGGCCCATCCGTCTATATCTGTGACGAATGCATCGACCTGTGCAATGACATCATCCGTGATGATGCAGAGCTTGCCCCAGCCACGGCCGGGGCGAGCGACCTGCCGATTCCTGCCGAAATCTCGGCTATCCTCGACCAGTATGTGATCGGTCAGCAACGGGCCAAGCGCATCCTGTCGGTTGCGGTCTACAACCACTACAAACGCCTGCGCCATCAGGGCAGCAAGGACGACGTGGAGTTGACCAAGAGCAACATCCTGCTGGTCGGCCCCACCGGCTCGGGCAAGACGCTGCTTGCCCAAACGATGGCGCGCCTGTTGAACGTACCGTTCGTGATGGCCGATGCCACCACCCTGACCGAAGCTGGCTACGTCGGTGAGGATGTCGAGAGCATCATCCAGAAACTGCTCCAGTCCTGCAATTACGATGTAGAAAAAGCCCAGACCGGCATCGTCTACATCGACGAGATCGACAAGATCTCCCGCAAGGCCGACAACCCCTCCATCACGCGTGACGTGTCGGGCGAGGGTGTGCAGCAGGCACTGCTGAAGCTGATCGAAGGCACGGTGGCCTCGATTCCGCCACAAGGCGGCCGCAAGCACCCGAATCAGGATTTCGTGCAAGTGGACACCACGAACATCCTCTTCATCTGCGGCGGCGCCTTCGATGGCATGGACAAAGTGATCCGTGATCGCTCCGAGCGCTCGGGCATCGGCTTTGGTGCCCAGGTGAAGGGCGCCTCCGACCGGAGCCTCTCCGAGCTGTTCAAGGACATCGAGCCGGACGACCTGATCAAATTCGGCCTGATTCCGGAGCTGGTCGGCCGTCTGCCTGTCGTCGCCTCGCTGGACGAGCTGGACGAGCACACGCTCGTGCAGATTCTCGTCGAGCCGAAGAACGCACTGGTCAAGCAGTACCAGAAGCTGTTCTCGATGGAAGGGGTCGAGCTGGACATCCGGCCAGCCGCACTGAAGGCCATCGCTCGCCAGTCGCTGAAGCGCAAGGCCGGTGCCCGTGGCCTGCGCTCGATTCTGGAGCAGTCCCTCATCGACATCATGTACGAGCTGCCTGGCATGACAAATGTCGAAAAGGTCGTCATCGACGAGAACGTCATCGAGGGCAACGCCAAGCCACTCCTGATCTACAGCGAAACCTCGAAAGTCTCGGGCGGTGACAACTGAGTGTGTCGCCACTGATGCTTCAGCGGCGCTGAAGGGGGCTTCAGGGATGCATGCGGCCAGCCAGACGGAACCGCCCGCCGTTTGGCCTGCTGTCCGGCGCTTTCCACATCTGATGCCTGGCATCCTGGCTGCATGCAAGCTTGGGTTGAGCGCATCCTCTCCCCCTCGCCGCGGCGCTGAAGCCTGAACCGCATGGAGGCGGCGAGATACGGCACATCATGGCCCGCGGCAGGCCGGGCAGGGCAGGTGGCCGCTGTTCGCAGGGCGGCCATCGAGGCGCCCTGATGAGCTGCCCCGATATGGCTTGTGTCCGTTGTTCAGCGTCTTCGCTCAACCGCGTGTGACGCACGGTGTCAGCGGCCACGGCCCCCGTGGTTCGCGTCCGATACCGCACGACGCATCCTGGCCTCTGCCGTCATGACCCGACGACGGCGCGTGGGTGCGCCACCCCCTGACCTTCCAACGGATGGCGACAGCCGACCATCCTTCGGCACGCAAAATGCCACGCCGGACACGGTTTCATTATGTGAGCGGCACAAGTTCGACGTATTCTTGTAATCTGTGACATTGGCCCTATTTGCAAAAGTATGCTTAACCCCTGTGTGTTCCTGGAAGGGTCCGGGTACAGCGGTTAGCACACTGTCGGGAAACGAATGAACGAAAGCACCACCCCCTTCCAGTCATTGCCCCTGTTGCCGTTACGCGACGTGGTGGTTTTCCCTCACATGGTGATCCCGCTCTTCGTCGGTCGTCAGCGCTCCATCAAGGCGCTGGAAGCCGCGATGGAGTCCGGCAAGAGCATCATGCTGGTGGCCCAGAAAAATGGCTCGAAAGATGATCCGACAGCCAGTGACATCTATGGCATCGGCTGCGTCTCCAACATCCTTCAATTGTTGAAACTGCCCGATGGCACGGTCAAGGTGCTGATCGAAGGCGCCAACCGCGCCCGCATCCTGTCGGTCGACACCGAGGGCGAGTATTTTTCCTGCGAGCTGGAAGGCATCGAGGGCGACCTGGATCCCTCGTCAGAAACCGAGGCCCTGCGTCGCACGATCCTGGCCCAGTTCGAGCACTACATCAAGCTGAACAAGAAAGTGCCGTCCGAGATTCTGGCCTCCCTGTCCAGCATCGAGGATGCCGGCCGTCTGGCCGACACGATCGCAGCCCACCTGCCGATCCGCATCGAGCAGAAACAGGAAGTCCTCGAGACGATGCCTGTGACCGAGCGGCTGGAGAAGCTGCTGTCGCAGATCGAGAACGAGCTGGACATTCTTCAGGTCGAGAAGCGCATCCGCGGTCGCGTCAAACGCCAGATGGAAAAGAGCCAGCGCGAGTATTACCTCAACGAGCAGGTCAAGGCCATCCAGAAGGAGCTGGGCGAGGGCGAGGACGGCGCCGATTTCGAAGAAATCGAAAAGAAGATCAAGGCGGCCCGCATGCCGGAAGAGGCCCGCAAGAAAGCCGAGGGCGAATTCCGCAAGCTCCGTCTGATGTCGCCGATGTCGGCCGAAGCCACGGTCGTGCGCAACTACATCGATGTGCTCGTCAACCTGCCCTGGAAGAAAAAGAGCAAGATCAACAACGATCTGGCCAATGCCGAACAGGTGCTGAACGAAGACCACTACGGGCTGGACAAGGTCAAGGAACGCATCCTTGAATATCTGGCCGTTCAGCAACGTGTGGACAAGGTCAAGGCCCCCATCCTGTGCCTCGTTGGGCCACCCGGCGTGGGCAAGACCTCGCTCGGCCAGTCGATCGCTCGTGCGACCAACCGGAAATTCGTCCGGATGGCCCTGGGAGGCGTGCGCGACGAGGCCGAAATCCGGGGTCACCGCCGCACCTACATCGGCTCGATGCCCGGCAAGGTGCTGCAGAACCTGACGAAGGTCGGTGTTCGCAATCCGCTTTTCCTGCTGGATGAAGTGGACAAAATGGGCATGGACTTCCGGGGCGACCCGTCGAGTGCATTGCTGGAGGTGCTCGATCCTGAGCAGAACAACAGCTTCGTCGACCATTATGTGGAGGTCGACTACGACCTGTCGGACGTGATGTTCGTGGCCACGGCCAATTCGCTGAACATCCCGCCTGCGCTGCTCGACCGGATGGAGGTGATCCGTCTGGCCGGCTATACCGAAGACGAAAAGGTGTCGATCGCCCAGCGCTATCTGCTGCCCAAGCAGATCAAGAACAATGGCCTGAAACCCAGCGAGCTGGAAATCGACGAGGCCGTCCTGCGCGACATCCTGCGTTATTACACCCGTGAAGCCGGTGTACGTTCGCTGGAGCGGGAGCTCTCGAAGATCTGCCGCAAGGCCGTGAAAGCGCTGTTGCTCGACAAATCGCTGAAGGTGATCAAGGTCACGTCGGAGAACCTCGACAACTACCTGGGCGTGCGCCGCTACACCTTCGGCATCGCCGAGAAGGAAGACCAGGTCGGTCAGGTCACCGGTCTGGCCTGGACGGAAGTGGGCGGCGAACTGCTGACCATCGAGGCCATCGCCGTGCCAGGCAAGGGCAAAACCACCACCACCGGCAAACTCGGCGATGTGATGCAGGAATCGATCAAGGCTGCGATGAGCGTGGTTCGCCGTCGTGCGGCCCGTCTTGGCATCAAACCCGATTTCCACGAGAAGCAGGACATCCACATCCACGTGCCGGAAGGCGCCACCCCCAAGGATGGCCCCAGCGCCGGGATCGCGATGACCACGGCGCTCGTGTCCGTTCTCACCGGCATCCCGGTACGCGCCGATGTCGCCATGACGGGCGAGATCACCCTGCGGGGCGAAGTGCTGGCCATTGGCGGCCTGAAGGAAAAACTGCTGGCGGCCCAGCGGGGCGGCATCAAGCTGGCGCTGATTCCGGAGGAAAACGTCAAGGATCTGGCCGAGATCCCTGACACGGTGAAGAACAGCCTGGAAATCGTGCCGGTCAAGTGGATCGACCGTGTGCTGGAGCTGGCGCTGTCCCGCATGCCTGATCCGCTGCCGGAAGAGGCTGAAGCGCCTGCGGCCGCGCCCGCCCAGCCCAATCAAGCCCAATCACCGGGCGGTGGCATGCTGGCTCACTGATCAGCTTCATCGGCATTGGTGTGTCATGCCCGACGACGCCCATTGGCTGTCTGCATGACACACCCACCACGCCCCTTTTTGTCATGAATTGCAAAATTGGCGTGAAGTTTGGCACAGAACAAAAATGCCGTTATAATGCGAGGCTTAGCAGGAAGCGCTTTTGGGTGCTTAGCTCAGTTGGTAGAGCGGCGCCCTTACAAGGCGTAGGTCGGGAGTTCGAGGCTCTCAGCACCCACCAAACGCCTTCTTGCTGCTGAAAGAACAGTCTGTTGGAGCGGTAGTTCAGTTGGTTAGAATACCGGCCTGTCACGCCGGGGGTCGCGGG
>JAUNKF010000070.1 GCA_030532895.1 Lautropia sp.
AGGACATCAAGCTGCTGATGAACGACTCGCAGAACAACCAGTCGATGCAGAACGACCAGGTCGACATCCTGCTGGCCCGTGGCGTGAAGGCGCTGGCCATCAACCTGGTCGATCCGGCCGCTGGCCCGACCATCATCGACAAGGCGCGTGCGATGGATGTGCCGGTCGTGTTCTTCAACAAGGATCCTGGCCAGAAAGCGATCGATTCCTACGAAAAAGCCTACTACATCGGTACTGACCCGGTGCAGTCGGGCGTCATCCAGGGCGAGCTGATCGCCAAAGCCTGGGCGGCCAATCCGGATTGGGATCTGAACAAGGATGGCAAGCTGCAGTTTGCGCTGTTGAAGGGTGAGCCGGGGCATCCCGATGCCGAAGCCCGTACCGAGTGGGTCGTGAAGGAGCTGAACGCCAAGGGCGTGCAGACCGAGCGTCTGTACATGGATGCCGCGCTGTGGGATGCCGCCAAGGCCAAGGACATTGCCCAGGCATGGCTTTCCGGCCCGAAGGCCAACAAGATCGAGGTGATCATCTCGAACAACGACTCGATGGCGATGGGGGCGGTCGAGGCAGCCAAGGCCCAGGGCAAGAAGTTGCCCATCTTCGGTGTGGATGCGCTGCCCGAGGCACTGCAGCTCGTGAAGAAGGGGGATCTGGCCGGTACCGTGCTGAACGACGGTGAAGCCCAGTCGAAGGCGATTTTCGCCGTGCTGCCGAACCTGATCGCCGGCAAGCCGGTGGCCGAGGGCACCGGTTATGAGTTCAAGCAGGATTACCTGCGTCTGCCTTATGTGGGCGTCGACAAGGACAATCTGGGTCAGTTCCTGAAGTGATGCGTTGATCTTTCGGGTATCTGGGGCAGGGCTGCCGGGACAATCTGCAACCGGCAGTCCACGGCCCTGGTGCCTCGAGGGTCAACGGCCCGGTCGCTGGCGCGTCTCGTGCACTTGTTCGTCCCCGCCGTGAAAGCCCCACTGGGGTGTGCATGAACACGCGCCAGGCGCTTGGGCGTGTCGTGCTGATCCGTGCCTGCGCGGTAGCACCGCCGGGCATCCATGACACGTGCCGGTGATGGCTGGGCCTTCGTGCTTTCCAAACACAAGACGAGGACAGTTATGTCGCCCCCGATGAGTGACGCGGCCCCGGCAGGTGAATACCTGCTGGAGATGCGTGGCGTCCACAAGACCTTTCCGGGCGTCAAGGCGTTGGACAACGCCCAGTTGAATGTGCGCCCGCACTCCGTTCATGCCCTGATGGGCGAGAACGGTGCCGGCAAGTCGACCTTGCTGAAATGCCTGTTCGGCATCTATCACGCCGATCAGGGAGAAATCCTGTTCTGCGGCAAGCCGGTGGCTTTCAAGACCTCGAAAGAGGCTCTGGAAAACGGCATCTCGATGGTGCACCAGGAGCTCAATCTGGTGCCGCAGGTGACGGTGATGGACAACCTCTGGCTGGGGCGCTATCCCCAGAAAGGGCCGTTCATCGATCACGGCAAGATGTACCGTGACACGAAGGCGATTTTCGACGAGCTGGACATCGACATCGATCCGCGCCAGAAGGTGGCGAACCTCACGGTGTCGCAGATGCAGATGATCGAGATCGCCAAGGCGTTTTCCTACAACGCCAAGATCGTCATCATGGACGAGCCGACCTCCTCGCTGTCCGAGAAGGAAGTCAACCACCTCTTCAACATCATCGAGAAGCTGAAGGGTCGTGGCTGCGGCATCATCTACATCTCGCACAAGATGGATGAGATCTTTCGCATCTGTGACGAGATCACGATTTTGCGCGACGGTCAATGGATCGACACGAAGCCGGTGGCAGGGCTGTCCTTCGACGACGTGATCCGCATGATGGTGGGACGCGATCTGGGTGATCGATTCCCGGAAAAAACCAATCAGCCCGGTGAGGTCGTACTGCAGGTTCGTGGCCTGACGGCCAAGAACCAGCCTTCCATTCAGGACGTGTCCTTCGACCTGCGCGAAGGTGAGGTGCTGGGCATTGCCGGTCTCGTGGGCGCGAAACGTACCGATATCGTCGAAACGCTGTTCGGGGTGCGCGCTGCCAGTGCAGGCGAGGTGAAGGTGCGTGGCAAACGTGTGCGAAACACGAGCAGCCTGAAGGCGATCCGCAACGGTTTTGCGCTCGTGACCGAAGAGCGCCGGGCCACCGGCATCTTTGCCGGTCTGGGGGTCGATTTCAATGCGTTGATCGCCAACATGCCGCAGTATGAACGCGGCGGCTTGCTGCAATCGAAGAACATGCGTGGCGACACCGAATGGGTCGTCAATTCCATGAACGTCAAGACGCCAAGCCAGCACACGCAGATCGGGTCGCTGTCGGGCGGCAACCAGCAGAAGGTCGTGATCGGCCGCTGGCTGCTGACCAAACCCGAGATCCTGATGTTGGATGAGCCGACCCGCGGGATCGACGTGGGGGCCAAGTTCGAGATCTATCAGCTGATCAACGACCTGGCCGTGCAGGGCAAGAGCATCATCATGATCTCCTCCGAGATGCCCGAGCTGCTGGGCGTGTCCGACCGCATCCTCGTGATGAGCAATGGTCGCGTGGCCGGCATCGTCAATACCCGTGAAACCAGTCAGGAAGAAATCCTGCAACTGGCCGCCAAATACCTCTAAAAGGAATCCATCGTGAGCTTTGCACGTACACCCTTGCAAGCGGCAGGGGACTTCTTCAAGGAATACGCGCTGTATTTCGTCTTCGTGATTCTGCTGGCGGTGATCATCATCGAGGACAGCAGTTTTCTGAGCATCGTCAACCTCTCGAACATCCTGACCCAGTCGTCGGTGCGGATGATCATCGCGCTCGGGGTGGCGGGCGTCATCGTCACACGTGGCACCGACCTGTCGGTGGGGCGTCAGGTGGGTCTGGCTGCCGTCGTCTCGGCCACGATGCTGCAGGCCGTCGACAACGTGAACAAGGTCTTCCCGGAAATGGGCGTGGTGCCGATTCCGCTCGTGATCCTGCTCGTGTGTGCCATCGGCGCGCTGATCGGGCTGCTCAATGGTCTGATCGTGGCGATCCTGAACGTGACGCCTTTCATCGCCACGCTGGGCACGATGCTGATCGCCTATGGCGTGAATTCGCTGTACTACGATGCCGTCGGTTCCGCGCCGATCGCCGGTTTCGATGGGGCTTTCCGAAGTTTCACGCAGGGCTTCTTTGCCATTCCGCTGGGCGATGCCGGCACGTTCCGTTTGAGCTACATCACGATCTACGCACTGATCGCGATCGTCTTCACCTGGGTGCTTTGGAACAAGACCCGCTTTGGCAAGAACATCTTCGCCATTGGTGGCAACCCGGAAGCAGCGGCGGTTTCGGGGGTGAACGTGACGGCCAACCTGATCGGCATCTATGTGCTGTCGGGCGTGTTCTATGCCTTTGGCGGCATGCTGGAGGCGGGTCGTATCGGTTCGGCCACGAACAACCTGGGCTTCATGTATGAGCTGGATGCGATTGCGGCCTGCGTGATCGGCGGCGTCTCCTTCAGTGGTGGCGTGGGCAAGGTGGCAGGCGTGGTGATGGGCGTCATCATCTTCCAGCTGCTCAACTATGGCCTGTCGTACATCGGCGTGAACCCGTACTGGCAGTACATCATCAAGGGCGCCATCATCGTGCTGGCCGTGGCGATGGACTCGATGAAG
>JAUNKF010000011.1 GCA_030532895.1 Lautropia sp.
CTTCTCCTTGGAAAAATTCTACTTCTGGCTTCGCCTGATTTCAGGGGGGATTACCTCCCAAGTGATTGATGATCATAGTCTGTTTCAAAGGGCTGTCGATTGAAGGTGCGGATTTCCAACACGAGGAGGGGGAGACTCTGGCTCCGGTACTAGGGGAATTGGTCACGGATTGGGTGTGAAGGAGGGGGGTTTACTGTGGTTCTGGGGGCCGGTTGTCAGCGTCTGATGAGGCTTCCGGCATATTAGGCTTGACAGCCGGGGTAGATTCGTGCAAAATGGATTCGAATATGACCGTCGCCTCTTCCCCCTCCGGGGGGTACGCGGCGGTTTTCTTTTGTGCCTCAGCTTTTTCCCATACAGGGATTGTTTGCCAGGCCGGGACGGTACCGAGGTCTCTCAGCGTGATGGCTTTGTTTTCTGGCTCAGGGAATTCTTGGAGCAGGTTCTGGAAACGCTGGCTCCAGGTGGAGTTGGGGCAGATGTTTTGCAACAGCTGTTGCATTAGGCAAAAGTAAAAGAAAGGCCGTGCCTTGTTCAGCTTGAAAGGTTCCCAAGCCTCAGGAACATTCGACAACTCAAGGATGTTAATGTTCCAGAGTCGGCCGTGATGGGCGCAGGTATTCCTGATGAAATTTAGGCTCTTTAGCCATTGCGATAGTGTTTTGCTATCGTTTGCTCCATAAGCTTGGGCTATCTGTTCGCGGTCTTCGTGCTTCATGCCCGAGTACATCTTGGAGAGCATTCCGAAGTCCCAGATTTCGATGGCGGCCCAGATAGGCAACCCGCCGTAGACTTTATTGTGATGACTGACCAGTGTTGACCGTTGGGATCGACGGAGCTGTTCACGGTATTTTTTCAGCCAGTCTTCGTATGGGCTTTTTCCGTTCTTTTTCTTTTTGGTAAAAGTGCCGTGAAGATGCTTTGGGTCTTCATGAGCATGTGGGGCGCGTTTTCCCAGAGTATAGGCAACATCAACTCGAATCGCCATTTCGATACGCTCTAGCGCGTCCAGGGCCAATAGACGGAGCTTCTTGTCGAAGACATAGAGTCGAACGGCATCTTCAAAACGGCTGCCAGGGAGGAATCTGTCCGACCGGACAGGCGCTTTCTGGCGTGCGAGGCTGTTTCTGTCGATTTGACGCATGGGATACCAGTAACCGCTTAAGCGGTAGTAGCCGATGCGCTTCAGGTAGGCCAAAGCGGATGCATCGTTATCGACTTGCATGCCTCTTGATCTTAGCAACTGGAGTTGTTCCTCGAAGGACATCCAAGGTTTGAATGCCTTCGTCGTGGGAGTCTCTTCGTTCATTTTTATAGAGGGAATGGGGACATAGCCCCCATTCCCTCACACATTAAACAAAAAGTTCAACACATCCCCATCCTGCACCACGTAGTCCTTGCCCTCGGCGCGCATCTTGCCGGCTTCCTTGGCGCCTTGTTCGCCCTTATACTGGATGAAGTCGTCGAAGGCGATGGTTTGGGCGCGAATGAAGCCGCGCTCGAAGTCGGTGTGGATGACGCCGGCGGCCTTCGGGGCGGTGTCGCCTTTGTGGATGGTCCAGGCGCGCACTTCCTTCACGCCGGCGGTGAAGTAGGTCTGCAGGCCCAGCAGGTCGTAGCCGGCGCGGATCAGGCGGTTGAGGCCCGGCTCTTCGAGGCCGAGGTCGGCGAGGAAAGCGAGTTTGTCTTCGTCGTCGAGGTCGGCCAGTTCGGCCTCGATCTGGGCGCAGAGGGCAACGACGGGGGCGTTTTCCTTGGCGGCGTGTTCCTTGAGGTGATCAAGGTAGGGGTTGTTCTCGAAGCCGTCTTCAGCCACGTTGGCGACGTACATGGCGGGCTTCAGCGTCATCAGGCCGTAAGGCTTCAGCACGGCCTTTTCGTCGTCGGAGAGGTCTAGCGAGCGGGCGGGTTTGCCTTCGTTGAGGTGGGGCTGGAGTTTTTCGAGCAGGGTGGTGAGTTTCAGCGCGTCCTTGTCACCGGCACGGGCTTTCTTGATTTCACGGGCTTGGACGCGCTCGATGGTCGCAAGGTCGGCGAGTGCCAGTTCGGTGACGATGGTTTCGATGTCGGCGATGGGGTCGACGCGGCCGTTGACGTGAACGACGTTCGGGTCATCGAAGCAGCGCACGACGTTGACGATGGCATCGGTTTCGCGGATGTTGGCGAGAAACTGGTTGCCCAGACCTTCGCCCTTGCTGGCGCCTGCAACCAGTCCGGCGATGTCGACGAATTCGACGATGGCGGGTTGCACCTTCTGCGGTTTGACGATGTCGGAGAGCTGGGCGAGGCGCGGGTCAGGTACTTCGACGATGCCGACGTTTGGCTCGATGGTGCAGAAAGGGTAGTTGGCGGCTTCGATGCCGGCTTTGGTGAGGGCGTTGAAAAGGGTGGATTTACCGACGTTGGGCAGGCCAACGATGCCGCATTGCAGTGCCATGAGGAGGTTTCCTTGCTGTGTGTTCGGAGAGATCGGTGTGGGGCAGGGAGGCTGTGCCGGTGTTGAAGGCTTCGGTGAGACTCACTGCTGCGTGCCATGACAGGCAGGCGGGCAGTGGTCTTCTGGTGCCTGGTGGCGTGATGACCAGAGTGCTTCCTGCGCCCCATTGTGGGATAGCGTGATGATAGTCCTTGCGTGTGGGCTTTCACACGCGGGGGCCTCGGATCTTCGGCGCTCGTGTCGTTCTGGCTGTTGGGGCGGGTTTGCCGGCCGTATCGAGGGCAGCCTTGTCAGTCGAGGCTTTCTTGGGCTTCGCCTTTGCTGCCGCCTTGGCCTGCATCTCTGGGTCGGCTGCATGCAGTTGCTGGGTGGCGATTTCCCAGCCCTGATCGAGGAGCACGGGCAGGATGCCGAGGCTTCGGTCGATGGCTTCGTCGATGGCGATCTGGTCTGAGACGCTGGGGCGGCCGAGCACGAAGTCGATGACGCTGTGCTTGAGGTTGAGGGTGCGCGGGTGACCGATGCCCAGGCGCAGTCGCCAGTAGGCTGGGGTGCCGAGGTGGGCGGTGATGTCGCGCAGGCCGTTGTGGGTGCTGGAGCCGCCTTTTTTGAAGCGGGCGCTGCCGGGCAGCAAGTCCAGCTCATCGAAGACGACGAGGATGTCGGCGGGGTCGATGCGGTAGAAGCGGGCCAGTGCGCCCACGGCCTGACCGGAGCGGTTCATGTAGGTCATGGGCTTCAGGAGCCGCACGAGCTGGTTGCCGATGCGAACCTCGCCCACGTCACCGTGGTATTTGGCGTCGTGGCGGATCTGGCCGGGATGGCGGCGCAGGAGGGCATCGATGAACCAGAAACCGGCGTTGTGGCGGTCGGTGGCGTGCTCGGCGGTAGGGTTGCCAAGGCCGACGATCAGGCGAGGGGCGTTCATGAAAACGGGGTGATGCTCAAAGGGAGGCGATCCTTCGGCTGCTGCGCTTGGGGAGATGTTCGAAGGTGTCGGGGTGTCCGGCTGGTTGTGCGTGCGGGTGTGCGTATGATGGGCATGACATGTGCCAGCAAGACGCCAGACATGCCAACGGGCCGACTGGCGGCCCGTTGGGAGGCATGCTCAGCTGAGAGCATGCCAAGACTGCAGTGGACGCGGCCACTGAGGTGCTTGTCGTCCTGGCGTCCTGACGGTGGTGCGTGTTTGCACCGCCGTTGCTCTATCGTGACGTGCCAGGCGCGAAGACGCTACACCTTCTGGCAAACAACCGATTACTTGTCGGCTGCGGCTGCATCGTCGGCGGCTTCGCCAGCATCGGCGTCGGAGGCGCCCACCAGCGTGGCCGAGGCCAGCACGGGGTCGGTATCCGGGGCGATGTGGGCAACGACGCCCTTGGGCAGCTTGATGCTGCTCAGGTGGATGGAGTGATCCATCGACAGCTCGCTCAGATCCACTTCGATGAACTCGGGCAGATCCTTCGGCAGAACCTGAACCTCGATTTCGGTCATGACGTGGTTGACGACAGCCTTGTTCAGCTTGACGGCTGGCGAGTTTTCACCGTTGATGAAGTGCAGCGGCACTTTGACGGTGATCTTCTGGTTGGCCGAGACGCGCTGGAAGTCCACATGCAGCACTTGCTGCTTGTAGGGGTGCCATTGCACGTTGCGCAGCAGGGCGCGTTGTTTCTTGCCGTCGATCTCCAGATCCAGAATGGAGGAGTGGAAGGCTTCGACGCGCAGGGCGTGATAGAGGGCGTTGTGATCCAGCGCGATCTGGACGGGGGCTTCTTCGCCACCGTAGACGATGCCGGGCACCTGGTTGGCACGACGGAGGCGGCGGCTCGCACTCGACCCCACATCTTTGCGTGTTTGAGCGATAACTTGCATCGCAATTCCTTGAAGTGTCTGCCGCTCCGCGACCAGAGTCGGCAGGGGTTGAACATGCCAGGCGTTTTGCCGGGCAGAAAAACTCTTGATGATATCAGTGGCTGAGGCGTCCGGCCAGATGGTGAAGGCGCAATGGTCGGCTGGATGCTAAAACTGAAGCGGCAGTCGGGTGGTGTGCCGCGGACTGCCGTTCGGGCTGACCTCAGCAGGCCGTGTTCATTCCATGAACAGCATCGACACCGAATCGGAGCGGTTGATGCGCAGGATGGTTTCGCCGATCAGCTGGCCGCAGCCGAGCACGCGGATCTTGCCGCAGGCGCGCCCTTCGGCGGTGAGCGGAATCGTGTCCGTGACGACGAGTTGGTCAAGCGGGGATTCGGTGATGCGTTCGATGGCCTTGCCCGAGAGCACGGGGTGAGTGCAGTAGGCGACGACGCGCAGGGCGCCATGATCCTTCAGCGCTTCGGCGGCACGGCACAGGGTGCCAGCCGTGTCGACCATGTCATCCATCAGCAGGCAGGTTCGACCGTCGACTTCGCCGATGATGTTCATCACTTCAGAGACGTTGGCCTTCTGACGGCGTTTGTCGATGATGGCAAGGTCGGAGTCGAGCCGTTTGGCCAGTGCCCGCGCACGGACGACACCGCCCACGTCGGGCGAGACGACCATGACGTTTTCAAACTTCTGCCGGGTGATGTCGGACAGCAGGATGGGGGCTGCGTAGATGTTGTCGACCGGGATGTCGAAGAAGCCCTGGATCTGGTCGGCGTGCAAGTCCATCGTGAGGACGCGGTCGACGCCGGTGACTTGCAGCATGTTGGCCACGACCTTGGCACTGATGGCCACGCGTGAGGAACGCACGCGCCGATCTTGCCGGGCATAGCCGAAGTAGGGCAGTACGGCGGTGATTCGGCCGGCTGAAGCACGACGGAGCGCGTCGATCAGGATCAGCAGCTCCATCAGGTGGTCGTTGGTGGGCGCGCTGGTGGACTGGATGACGAAGGCATCCTTGCCACGGACGTTTTCGAGAATCTCGACGTTGACCTCGCCGTCGGAGAACTTGCCGACGATGGCTTTACCGAGGGGAATGCCCAGGTGGGCGGCAACGTCAGCGGCCAGGGCGGGGTTGGCATTACCCGTGAACAGAACCGGCCCTTCGGACCAGAGGACGGGCAAGGTGTCGGGGCTGGAGCGATAGGAGCTGCGGTGCACGAGAGTCTGACCCGTCAGAAGCGCTTGTCTGGAAACAGAGCTGATGCTACTGCGATGAGACATTGGGCTGATGGGATCAACCCAACGGAAAGATGGCTGGGGAGGAAGGACTCGAACCCTCGCATGCCGGAATCAAAATCCGGTGCCTTAACCAACTTGGCGACTCCCCAACGGGTGACTGGCAAGACCTTTAACCAAATAAAGGTTACCAAATTCTGTTCGTATTGTAATACGTTCAGCACCTGGTGTATGCCGGCTTACAGAATTTACCGAGCTGCGTTGCTGAATGACTTCAACAAGGGCTCGGGCTGCTTCAAGTGAATCTGCTGCTGCAAAAACACATGCGCCGGAACCAGTCATTCTAACGCAAATATCGCTTTTGGCAACAGGGCTTGATGCGCTGGATGCAACAATTTGAACCGCTTCTTCGAGAAGCTGGCGGGCTGCCTTGACGGCAGGTTGCCGAGCTTCGACGACCGGTTGCAGGTCGTTGCGTCCTGCCGCCAATCCTGTAAAGCTGTGGATTGTGATGGGTTTCGTGTCTCTTGTCAATTCGGGCGCACCGAACACACCCGCGGTGGCGACGTGTACATGGGGCATCAGCAGGACGAACCAGCGTGGTGGCAGCTCGATGGGCTGAAATTCGTCGCCAATGCCGGTGGCGTAGGCGTTCTGACCATGGACGAAGATGGGCACGTCGGCGCCGAGCGGGCGAGCGATGTCGATCAGCGCCTGCCGTGAGAGGCCCAGTTGCCAGAGCTGATTGAGGCCGAGCAGCACGGTGGCGGCGTCGGAGCTGCCGCCGCCCAGGCCCGCACCGATCGGGATGTGCTTGTCGAGGCCGATGGCAACGCCAAGCGGGCAGCCGGTGGCAGCTTTCAGGGCACGGGCGGCGCGCAGGGTGAGGTCATCGTTCTCTGCCACGCCGTCCGGGTTTTGGGTACGGGTGATGGCGCCAGAAGGGTCGAGCCTGAGGCTCAGCTCGTCGTTGAGATCGATGAACTGGAAGACGGTTTCCAGCAGATGCAGGCCATCTTCACGCCGGCCGGTGACGTGAAGAAAGAGATTGAGTTTGGCGGGCGCCGGCAGGTGCAGCGTGCTGGGGACTTCAGTAGGCATGGAAAACAAGGCTGGGGGCGTCGGTAACGTCGGTAAGGCGGCTTGTCGGCCAACGGCGTGGGAACCAGGTGGCGGATGAGGGCATTCATTCAGGGAGTGGCATCCACCACCAGCCGGATCTCCAGTCGGCGGGTGTTCTCGTGCCAGCGCAGCAGCCAGCGGCGGTCGGTGCGCTCGATGTGCCAGCCTTGGTCACGGGCGCGGATCTGGCGGCCGTCTTCGCTTCGTGCCAGCACGGTCTCGAAACGATCGCTCAGCCACTCGGGCAGGCGGTCGGCGGGTACGGGGATACCGATGGCCTGTTGCAGCACGTCTTCAAGGGTGGGGCCGGTGAAGCGCTGGTTCTGGGCCGTGTCGAGCCAGGCGGGGTCCTGCTGGTGTTGGCCGGCACGCACGATCGTCTGTCCGAACGGGGTGTACAGCTCGATGCCCAGATCCTGGGCGTTTCGATGAAGGAGGAACCGCCCGCTGTGGTGCTCGGTTTTGGGTTCGGGCAGGGTTTCGGTGTAGCTGATGGCAAAGCGGCCGGTGAGTGAGAGCGGGCGGCTGGCGTCGATGGGGGTGGGGGGGGGCTCAGGCTGAAAGCTGGTGCAGCCGGCCGACAGGGCACCAACGATCAAGAGGGCCGAGAGGCATTGCCGGCCCAGGTTGAAAACGAGATTGGGCCGTGCTGCCTGCATCATGGTGAAACCGCTCGTATTGTCAGACAAGAAAAGCACTCACAGAAAATCAGAAAAGAAAGCGATCACAGGGGGGGAAAGCGATCACAGGGGCCCCATTTTCAGCGAGCTCCATTTTGACAGCAATGGGCGCGTGTCATGCATTTGCTCGTCTTCGCGCTGGCCACAAAGCCTGCGGGGATGACTGTGCGCGCCAGATGTGGTGTCTCAACACGTCGTTCCCGTCAACGCCCAGGCGTGTAGCCGGGGGCGTTCATAGGGACACCTTCAGCCGTTTCAATGTCTGTTGAAGCAGCTCGTTGTCGGGCGAGCGCTTCCGGGCGGCGCGCCAGATGTCGCGGGCAGTGTCCTTCTGGCCATCCGACCACAGCACTTCGCCGTAGTGGACAGCGATTTCCACATCCGGCTGCAGATCGTGGGCTTTCTTGAGCGTGGACAGTGCTTCAGCCTGTTTGCCCATGCGGAAGTAGACCCAGCCGAGGCTGTCGAGCACATGGGCGTTGTTGGGCATCAGCTCGTTGGCTTTCTGGATCAGCTTCAGCGCCTCGGGCAGGCGGATGTCGTGATCAGCAAGTGTGTAGCCGAGCGCGTTGTAGGCGTGGGCATTGTCGGGCCGGCGCTTGATCAGCGTGCGCAAGCTCTTTTCGAGGATGTCGAGCCGCTTGATCTTTTCGGCAGCCAGGGCATGATCGTAGAGGAGGTCGGTGGCGTCCTCCGGCCCCTTCACGGCGCGGTCGAGCAGTTTGAAGGCTTCCTGGTACTGGTGGGCTTCACGCAGGATCTGGGCGCGAGTGGCCAGCAGCATCTGCGCTTCCTTGGCGTTCTTGGTATGAACGGTGCCGAGGAGTGCCAAGCCGGCTTCCACCTTGTTCTGACGGGCCGTGAGGATGGCGCGGCGCGAGATGGCTTCGAGGTAGAGCGGGCTTTGGTCGCTCTGGATCTGGGCCAGCCACTCGATGGCAGCAGGCATGTCGGGACGCTGTTCAGCGATTTCGGCCAGAAACAGGTAGGCCGGCCCGTTGTCACGTGGGATGCTGTCCGGCAGCTTCACGTAGCGTTCGAGGTAATGGCTGGCCTGATCGAGCGCCTGTTTCTGATAATGCAGTTGGGCCAGTGTGTAGAGGGCGAGCGGGCTGTTCTGTTCGGCCGGCGGCAGTTGCTCCAGGGTCTGGATCGCCTCGTCGCGTTGCTCGTTGGCGATCAGCAGGCGGCCGAGCGCGATGCGCACCGGGGTGTGTGCCGGATGGCGCTTCAGATGCTGCTGAAGCAGTTCGATCGCCCGTTTTGGGCCATCAGGCATCGTCTGCAAGAGTTGTGCCGTGGTCAGCACCACGTCCTGATCATCTGGCGACAGGGCGCGTGCAGCCTCGGCTTCGTCCAGGGCGGTTTGACGATGGCCGGCAGCCGCGGCGAGCTGGGCACGGGTGAGCCGGGCCTCGGTGATCTGCAGGTCGGGTTCGCTCAGCCGCTGGATGACCCGCCAACCCTGTTCAGGCTTGGGCGCGCTGAGCAGCTGGCGCTGCAGCTGCTGGTAGGTGAGCGGCAGCGTCCTGTTTTCTCGGGCGGCTGCCAGGCGTTTCGCCAGGGCCGGTTCGGCTTCTTCCAGGTGGCCGGTGGCGACCAGCAGGGTGTCGAGGGTTTGCTGAGCCTCGGGCAGTTTGGGATCCAGCTTGTGCCACAGGCGGGCGGTGGGCAGTGCTTCGTTCAGCGCATTGGCGTGCAGGGCGATCTCGGTGGCGCGTCGCGCCAGCCGGGCGTCGTGGGTCTGCATGGCCAGGGTGTGATAGGTGCTGTAGGCCAGTTGAGGCTGCTGGCGCTGCAGCGCCACTTCGGCGGCCAGGATTTCGTAGACAAGCGGTGGCGTGAGCGCGATCAGGGGCAGATTCTCCGGCCGGTAGGGGGCACGGGAGGCTGTCTCTTCGGTTTGCGCTTCAGGGCTGGTGCCATCCGGATTGCCTTGCATGGGGGCAGTCTGGGCGGATGGGTGGGGCTGGTCGGCACGGGTCTGCGCATCGGACGCGGAGGAGGAGCCGCCAAGACTGGCGCAGCCGGCCAAAGCCAACAGCCCGAGCGTGATCAGGCTGCGGGCTGCCAGATGCGAGGGGTGACAGGAGTGGGGGGGGCGTGACGAACTCATCGGGGCATGGTAGTGCGAGCCGGGTACTTTGTCAGCAGCCAAGCGGCGGCTTCGGTAGACCAGCGGTAGGAAACCGGGGTGGCGTGGCGGGCCGAAAATGGGCCCGGTGCAGGGCAGGCAGGGCATCAGTCCGCGTGCAAGACGTGCACCAGGGTGCGCTGCATGATTGGCGGGCGTTTACCGCTGATCAGCCGCTGTAACCCGGTGGCAGCACGGTTTACAGAAGTTGTCTGGCACCTGTTCAAGGCTTGTGTAAACTGGCGACATGACTACGAGTGGCATCAGCGATCAAATCGAGGCGTATGGCCGATGGCGTGCCGATCTCCAGGGGGCGATCGAGCGCTACCGGGGGTGGTTGTCGCAATCGGATCTGGCTGATGCCAGCATTCAGCAGCGCCTGTCGCACATCATCGAGCGTCTGCACGACACCCAGCTGAAGGTGGCGTTCGTGGCGGAGTTTTCGCGCGGCAAGTCGGAGCTGATCAACGCGATCTTTTTTGCCCAGTACGGGCAGCGTGTCGTGCCATCTTCGGCTGGGCGGACGACGATGTGTCCCACCGAGCTGCTCTTCGATCCGACGATGCCGGTGGGCATCAAGCTGCTGCCGATCGACACGCGGCTGATGCCGACCCCGTTGGCCGATCTGCGGCAGCAGGATGAGCACTGGCGTTTCATCCCGGTGGACATGTGCGATGTGCGCTCGCTGCGCGAGGCTTTCGAGTCGGTGCGGCAGACACGTCTCGTGTCGGCCGAGCAGGCCGCGCAGATGGGGATGTATGAAAACGACGAATCGTTGGTGATGAGTCGAAGCAGTGCGCCGGGCAAGGTGGAGGTGCCGGCCTGGCGACATGCCATCGTCAACATCCCGCATCCGCTGTTGGAGCTGGGGCTGGTGATCATCGACACGCCGGGGCTGAATGCCATCGGTTCGGAGCCGGAGCTGACGCTCAACCTCATTCCCAGTGCCCATGCGGTGCTCTTCGTGTTGGCGGCCGATACCGGCGTGACGCGCAGCGACATCGATGTCTGGCAGACGCATATCAGCAAGACGCATCGTACCGGGCGCTTCGTGGTACTGAACAAGATCGATGGCTTGTGGGACGAGCTGCGTACCGAGGCTGAAAATGATCGGGAAATCGCCCAGCAGGTGGTGTCAGTGGCCAATCTGCTCGATCTGCCCACGGCACGGGTTTATCCGGTCTCTGCCCAGAAGGGGTTGGTGGCGAAGATCCAGGGGCAGGATGCTTTGCTGCGGCGCAGTCGGCTCTCCGAGCTGGAGCAGGCCCTGTCGCAGGAATTGATTCCGCAGCAGCAGGTGATCGTGCGCGAGCAGGTGCGCCGGGAGTTCGAGGAAGCCACGGCACTCACGCTGAATCTGCTGACGGTGCGCCGGCGTAACCAGGTCGAGCAAGCCTTCGAGCTGAGCAGCCTGCGGGGCAAGAATCAGGCGATGATCCGGCAGATGTCGCGTCGGGTGCGCAACGAGCGTGCCGAGTTCGATGACAGTCTGCGTCATCTGGCGGCTTTGCGTTCGGTGTTCACGAAGCATTCGCAGACCCTGCTCACGCACATCAGCCAGCAGAGCCTGCGTCGCCATGTGGACAGAACCCGGCAGATGATGATGTCGAGCCAGCTCTCGTCGCAGTTGAAGGACGGGATGAATGCCTTGTTGACGGCGGTGCGGCTCGATTTTGAAGAGGCCGACCGGCTGGTGGGCGAAATCTCGCAGATGATGACGGCGATGTATCAGCGTTTCAGCCGCGACTATGGGCTGACGCTGGGCATGCCGCTGCCGTTTTCAACCCGGCGCTATTTTGCCGACATCGAGAAGGTGGCCCAGGCGCATCAGCGGCAGTTTGGCCTGCTGAAGCTTTTGACGGTGAACAAGGCCGTGTTGACGCAGCGCTTCTTCGCCTCGGCGGCTGTCAACCTGAAACGGATCTACGCGACCGCCATTCGTGAGATGGAGAGCTGGCTGCGTTCGTTGATGATGCCGGTGGAAAGCCAGGTGAAGGAGCATCAGTCACAGCTGCGCCGGCGCATGGAGTCGGTGCAGCGGGTGATGGATGCGGGGGATTCGCTGGATGACCGCTTGCAGGAAATCGAGGCTACCCGTGCACGCATCGAGCGTCAGTTGAACCAGATGAAGGCGCTGGTGGATGATGTGCAATTGGTGATGGAAAGTCGGCCAACATTGGCGGCTGCCACGCCTGAAAGCGCCTGAGATGGCTGTGTCAGGCCGGTTGGTACCGCCCCCTTCCGTCGCGGGTGTGGCGCCCGCGTTGATCCGCTGGCAGCGTCGTCATGGGCGCCACCATCTGCCGTGGCAGCGTACGCAGGCCGAGCTGGGGCTGGCTCAGGCCGAAGCGAAGGCGGCGAGCGTATTGCGTGACCCTTATCGCGTCTGGCTGTCGGAAGTGATGTTGCAGCAGACGCAGGTGGTGACGGTGGTGCCTTATTTCGAGCGCTTTCTGTCGGCCTTTCCGACGGTCGGTGATCTGGCCGCTGCCGAGGCGGAGCAGGTGATGGGGCTGTGGGCCGGGTTGGGCTATTACAGTCGGGCACGCAATCTGATGGCGGCCGCTCGGCAGGTCGCCTCGCAGGGCGGCGTCTTTCCATCGGAGCCGGAAGGGCTGGCGGCATTGCCCGGGGTGGGGCGTTCGACGGCGGCGGCCATTGCCGTGTTTGGTTTCGGGCGTCGGGCTGCCATCCTGGATGGCAATGTGAAACGGGTGTTCTGCCGGGTGTTCGCCATTGACGGCAATCCGACCGAGAGCGCCACGCTCAAGCGACTGTGGGCACATGCCGAGGCCGAGCTGCCACCTGAAGGGGCCAGCGCGGCTGACCTGATCGCCTATACGCAGGGCTTGATGGATCTGGGCGCGATGGTCTGCACCCGGACGAAGCCCGCTTGCGAGCGATGTCCGCTTGCCGAGCTGTGCGAAGCCAGGGGGCAGGACGCGGTGGGGGCTTATCCACAACCCAAAGTCCGGAAGGCGCAGCCCGTGCGCGAGGTGCATCTGCTGCTGGTACAGGCCAAGGGGTCGGTGATGCTCGAGGCGAGGCCCGCGCGTGGCTTGTGGGGCGGGTTGTGGAGCCTGCCGGAGCTGTCGGCCGAGCCGCCTTCAGGCTGGCGGCTGGCCGGCGGTTTCGAGCATGTGTTCACCCATTTCCGGATGAAGGCCAAGGTGTGGATGCCGCCGGTAGCCAAGCCCAATCGTTGTGAGGAACCTTCACCTTTGTTGGCCGAGGCTTGGCCGAGCGAGCCGATGCAGCGCTGGGTCAAGCCAGGGGCGCTCGATGCGCTTCCGTTGCCGAAACCGATCCGAGCCTGGCTCGACAGCGCCGAAGCCGTTGCCGGCCTGCGCGCCTGACCGGGCATGGTTCATGTTGTCTGTGATGGCCCGTGTGCCGGGTTGCCGGCCTGACGGCTTGCCATGGCGCGGTGCCGCACGAGCACCCGTTCCGTTTTGGCAAAGTGTTCGGCCAGTGCCTGCGTGACGAACACTGAGCGGTGTTGCCCGCCGGTACAGCCGATGGCCACGGTCAGGTAATGGCGGTTGTCCTGCACATAGCTGGGCAGCCATTCCGTGAGAAAGCGGCTGATGTCCTCGATCATCTTCTGCACGACATCGATGCTGGAGAGGAAGTCCTGCACCGGTTTGTCCAGCCCGGTCAGCGCACGCAGCTTCACGTCATAGTAGGGGTTGGGCAGGCAGCGGACATCGAAGACCAGATCGGCATCGAGTGGCACCCCCTGCTTGAAGGCGAAGGATTCGAAGAGCAGGGTGAGCGAGGCACGGTCGGCGTGTACCACGTCGCGAACCCACTGGCGCAAGGTGTTCGGGTGCAGATCGCTCGTGTCGATGGCGATGCCGATGTCTTCAATTTCTGACATCAGCTCGCGCTCGCGCTCGATCGACTCTTCCAATGTCGGGGCAAAGTCGGGGTCGTTGTTGTCGCGGGTGGGCAACGTGAGTGGGTGGCGCCGACGGGTTTCCGAGTAACGCTGCACGAGCGTGTCGGTGCGAGCGTTCAGGAAGAGCACTTTCACGTCATGCCCTTCCATTTTGAGCTGACGTACCGACTGCCGCAGGCCACCCAGGGAGGTGCCGGCCCGCGCGTCGATCGACATGGCCACCTTCTTCTGCCCATCTCTCTCCAGCGACAGGGCCACTTCCAGCACGTAGCGCACGGGCAGGTTGTCGATGCAGAAATAACCGGCATCTTCCAGGACGCGAATGGCCAAGGATTTGCCTGAGCCGGAAATGCCGGTGACGATGATCAATTGCATGGTGGTTCTTGGCGGGCGGAGGAGGCGGGCCGACCGGGGTCGTGAGGATTGGGAACGCGCAGAAGGCCAGTTCGGCTTCGTGGCGCGTGTCAGTTGGGCGGTGGCGCGGTGGGGGGCGGAGGCGGCTGCGAAGGTGAGGGTGCGGCTCCGGAGGCTTCTTGGCCTTGGGCCGTGGCTTCGTTGGCGGCCAGGCTTTCCATGATGGCGGCTTGCTGGCGCTTGACGAACTCGCGCGTGGTGTCGATACCGCGCAGCGCCAGCACGGTGGTGCGCACGGCCGTTTCGGTCAGCACGGCGATGTTGCGGCCGGCCGCGACCGGAATGGCCACCTTGCGCACCGGGATGCCGAGCACTGTTTCGGTCAATGCTTCAAGGGGCAGGCGCTCGTAGCGGTTTTCCAGCGTGCTGCGACGCACGAGGTGCACGATCAGCTTGATCGAAATGCGCCGCCGCACGGCACTTTCACCGAAGATGGTGCGGATGTCGATCAGACCCAGGCCACGGACTTCGAGCAGACCCTGCAGCAGCGTCGGGCATCGGCCGACGATGGTGTGGTGGTTGACGCGTTCGATATCGACCACGTCATCGGCCACGAGGCCATGCCCGCGGCTGATCAGCTCCAGCGCAAGCTCACTCTTGCCCAGACCCGAGTCGCCGGTGATCAGCACGCCCATGCCCAGCACATCCATCAGCACCCCGTGCAGCGAGGTGTGATCCTTCGTCTTCTGGCCCAGAAACTGCTTGAGCGACTCGATCAGCGGGCCGGGCGTGAGTGGTGAGATCAGGAGCGGCAGCTGAGCTTCATTGCAGAAGTCGATCAGTGCCTGCGGCACGACCTGGGCTTCGGCCACGATCAGTGCTGGTGGCTTGGCCGCGACCAGTGCCTCATGCAGTTTCTGCCGGTGGCCGTCGCTGATCTGGCGGTAATAGTTCAGTTCCCGTGGCCCCAGCACGCCGATGCGTTCGGCATGCATCATGTTCATGTAGCCGACTTGGTCTTCTACGCTCGTGTCGGGGTTGCCGACCACGCGTTGTTGTCCGTTCTGGCCGGCCAGCCAGCTCAGGTCGGTGCGTCCTTGCTGGATTTCGATCAGTGACTGGACGGTCAGCGTCATGAAGGCTCCGGGGGCGTCGGATGTGGGGGGCTGCAGGGGCTGCCTGATGAGGTAAGGGGATGTGAAGGCTTGCCCGAAGCGGTGCGGCTCAGGCGGCGGGGCGGTAGGGTTCCCAGGTGGCCAGCGTGCGATAGACGTGGGCCGGGTCGGTAGCGGTGAGCATCGTGTCGCGAAGTTCGTCGTCGGACAGCAGTTCAGCCAGCTCGGAGAGGATTTCCAGATGTTCTTCGGTGGCATGCTCAGGCACGAGCAGCACGATGAGCAGGCGCACCGCTTCGCCATCGGGTGCATCGAACGGAATGCCGTTTTCACTGCGAAGCACGGCGATGAGCGGGGTTTTCAGGTTGCGGATTCGCCCGTGCGGGATGGCCACCTGTTTGCCGAGGCCCGTGGATCCCAGGCGCTCACGGGCAAACAGCGAGTCGAACACGCGCTGACGCTCCAGACGGTGTTCGTTCTCGAACAGCAACGCAGCGTGCTCGAACAGCCGCTTCTTGCTGGTGGCCGGTACATCCAGGAGGATGTCGCGGGCTGAGAGTAGCTTCGAGATGCGGTTCATCCTTTATCTACCTGGTTTCGACATGAAGGCACGCGGGACGGACAATGCAAGCTCGTGGGCCATGGTCGCATCATGCGGATGAAAGCCCGGTGCGGCAAAGAGTCTGGATGCCCCGATTATAGGGAGGCACGTTGTATCGTGACCTCGAATTTAACAGATTGAGACCTGTCTGGGGGCTGGGGTGAGTGGGGCGAGCTTGATGGGAAAGCGCCAGATTGACGCAAGGAAGCAGGTGGTGCCTGCTTCCGGGCTCCGCCCCGGACGAGCGGGTGGCGGAGCCAGTGGACGGAACCTGCCGGTCAGGCGGTTGCCATCTGTCGCTTCAGCGGGCTATGGGCATGGTTTTGCCGCTTCTGTTTGTGCTTGATGACTTGACGATCCAGCTTGTCGATGAGGGTATCGACGGCTGCATAAAGGTCGGTATGGCTTGATTCGGCAAAGATGTCCTTGCCGGCCACATGAAGGGTGACTTCAGCTTTCTGTTGCAGCTTTTCGACCGACAGGATGACGTTGACATCGATGACCTGGTCGAAGTGGTTGCGGATGCGGGCAAGTTTGCTGGTGACATACTCCCGAAGAGCCGGGGTGACTTCCAGATGGTGGCCGCTGATAGAAAGGTTCATGCCTGGTACTCCTTTGATGAATCCATGCACTGCCGGCCCGAAACGACGGCGCCGTTCGACCGATGGCCCGGATTCGCCCGCCTGCCCGGATGAGCCGGTGACGGCACGACGCCTTGGCTGTCGGTCATCTCAACATTACCGCGTTTTCCGTTGGGCTGCCGGGGGAATCCTGAGCGACTCCCGGTATTTTGCAACGGTGCGACGGGCAACCTTGATGCCGTCCTGGCCGAGCAGTTCGGTGATGTGATTGTCCGACAAGGGTTGCGTCGAGTCTTCCTCCTTGATGAGTTGCTGGATCTTGGCACAAATGGCGGTGCTGGACGCCGCACCGCCGGTGTCGGTGGCCACATGGCTGCCGAAGAAGTACTTCAGTTCGACGACGGTGCCAAAAGGCGTGGCCATGTACTTCTGTGTTGTAACACGAGAAACGGTGGATTCGTGCAAACCGACGACTTCGGCGATTTCACGCAACACCAATGGTCGCATTGCAACAGCACCATGATTGAAAAACGCCTGCTGCCGATCGACGATGGCCTGAGCCACACGCAGGATCGTGTCGAAGCGTTGTTGAACGTGTCGAACCATCTGGCGGGCCTCCTGCAGCTGTCGAGAGAGGCTGTCTTCGTTCGATGCCGCCTGAGTCCCGTCGGGCGATGGGAGGTTCGTGTGCCCTGTGCCTGCCGTCGCCTCGGCGGCCCAGGCTGAGCCGTTGAGCGTGTCGGCCCCGTTCGTCATCGGTGCAGGGGGGGCATCGGGTGGGGTGAGTTGCCAGGCGGCCTGTTCGACGGGGGGGGCATGGCTGTTGTCGAAGGCTTCGGGCTGCCGGGGCGGGATGGGGGGGTGCCGGTTTGCACCGGTACTGGGTGGCGGCTGGTGTTTCAGCAACCGTTCGTACTCCTGATTCACGCTCAACTGTGGCACGACTTCCTGATTGAGCACGGCACGCCAGCCCTGGCTCGTCTTGTGCACGAACACATCCGGGGTGACATAGTGGGGTGGCTCGGCGCTGAAGCGGTTGCCTGGTTTCGGGTTGAGCGAGCGGATCAGGCGGATGGCGTCATCCAGTGCGTGTTCACGGCAATGCAGCAGTTTGGCAAGCTTGCCCAGCTCCTTTGGCCCTGCGAGCATCGAGAGGAAATCCTGGTCGATGATGGCTCTGGCCAGCGCCAGCGTGTCAGCGGGCAGGGGGGATTCCTCGTGGCGGGCCGTCAGTTGCAGGCTCAAGCATTCGTTGAGGGAACGGGCGCCCACACCGCTGGGGTCGAACCCTTGAAGGATGTGCAGGGCGTCTTCCATCTGCTGACGGCTGATGCCCTGATCCGGGGGCAGGTAGTCTGCCAGGAGTGCATCGAGGGGCGTGCGCAGATAGCCGTCATCCTCGATTTCGCCGATCAGTATTTCAAGGAGCTGCCGTTGTTGTATGGTGCAGAGCGTGGCGTGCAGCTGCTCCATCAGGTGGTCATGCAGTGACTGATCCTGAACCAGTGTGCGGGCGTTGTCCCGTTCGCCGTCATCGAAGTCGTCGCGTCGTGCGGTGCCGGCCTGGCCATCGAGCTGCCAGAGGTGACTCTCGACGCCATCGAGTTCATCGGCCGGATAGGTCTCGACGGCAGGCGTGTGGCCGGTGGTGGACAGGTGGGCGTCGGTGGCGGCGTGATGGCCGCTGATCGGCTCTTGCCCGTGAGCGGCTTCGGGCTCCCATGAGGCGAGCGTGTCACCCGAGGTGTAGCGCAGGCTGCTGTCGGGCAGCAGACTCACGTTTTTTTCCCACGGATCGTCGATGCGCTCCAGCAGGGGGTTGGTGGCCAGCGCCTGATCGATTTCCTGATGCAAGTCCAGCGTGGACATTTGCAGCAGCCGGATGGCCTGCTGCAATTGTGGCGTGAGCGCCAGCTGCTGACTTTGACGGATCTGAAGCGCGGGCTTCAAGGTGAGCTTCCCCTGTGAATCGGCTGCGCATCATGGTGCCATCATGATGCACGGGCAATCCCACCGGGGGATTTGGTACTACATCCGGAAGTCTTCGCCGAGGTAGGCTTTTCGGACACGTTCGTCCCGGATGATTTCATCGGGGCGCCCTGAGGCCAGCACAACCCCTTCGTTAATGATATAGGCTCTGTCACAGATGCCAAGGGTTTCGCGGACGTTGTGATCGGTGATCAGTACGCCAATCTTCCGGTTTTTCAGCAGGTTGACGATGCGCTGGATTTCAATTACCGCGATCGGGTCAACGCCCGCGAAAGGTTCATCCAGAAGAATAAACCGGGGCGAGCTTGCCAGGGCGCGCGCGATTTCCACTCGTCGGCGCTCACCGCCCGACAGGGAGATCGAGGTGTTGGAACGGATATGGTCGATCTGCAATTCCTTCAACAGCGATTCGAGCCGCCGTTTCTGTTCGTCCCGACGGATCGGGCGGCCCTGCTCGTCCACCTGCAGCTCCAGTACGGCCAGCACGTTTTCTTCCACCGTGAGCTTGCGAAAGACGGAGGCTTCCTGCGGCAGGTAAGACAGGCCCATTCGCGCCCGTTGATGGATCGGTAGCCGGCTGATGTTGTGGCCGTCCAGCTCGATCGAGCCCCCATCGGTGGCCACGAGGCCGGCGATCATGTAAAAGCAGGTGGTCTTGCCTGCACCGTTGCGGCCGAGCAGACCCACCACTTCCCCACTGGCCACTTCCATCGACACATCCTTCACGACGATGCGACCGTTGTAGGCTTTCATCAGCTGAACCGCTTTCAGGTGGCTGACGGCAGAAGAGGGGGCGGGCTGGTCGTGGCTCATCGGGCAGGGGGCGGGTTGGCGGGGGAAGCCCCGGCAAGCGGGGCGGACGGCCTGGCCGGCATCGGCTGCCGTTTTGGCCGGTATCCGGATCAGGGGCTGAGGGTGTTTCGGGCACCTTGGCGCGCGCCGGAGAAACGCGGGTCGGCATTCAGTGGCAGGGGTGAGCCAGGTGGGCATGGGGCTGCCTTGCCGCTGCTGGCTTTGGTCTCGCCCTGGGGCTGGATGATGATGCGTACACGTCCGCCACCGGTGTTGGCGCCACTGCCTTGTGGTTTGCCATCAACCGTGAAGGTTTCACTGGTGGCGTTGTAGACGATGCGCCCACCGGTGATCTCGTCTGCAGGCTGATGACAGTTCTGCCGGTGCAGGCGCGCACGACCGATGAGGCTCACCTGTTCGGTGCGGGTGTCGTAGAAGATCTCGTTGGCCAGACCGTGGATGTACTGCTCCATGCCATCACGTTTTTGTCGAAAGCTCGCCTGGTTGCCGGTGACCTGAACGGTCTGTGCATTCTCCCCCACCTGTTTCAGCACCATCCGGTTGCCCTGGATGCGGATGGTGCCTTTGGTCAGCACCACATTGCCGATGACCGTGGAGACTTTGGTGGCGTCGTTGTATTCGAGCCGGTTCGATTCGATGTTGATGGGTTTGTCGCGGTCAGCGCGCTCGGCGCTGGCCGGCGAGCAGAGCACTAATGCTGACACCAGCATCGCCAGAGGCAGATGAAGCGGGGTGCAGACCGGTGGGTGTGCTGATGTCATGGGGATCTCGACATTGAGGGTTGACCATGTGTTGGCGATGCAGGCCGCTCAACAGGAAGAGTTTAGCCAAAACGGGCGGTGTTGAGCGCTTGGCCATGCTGGGTGGGGCCTGTCCGTCGGCCCGGCGACCGTTGGGGCAAGCCTCGTGCGCCTTGCCATGCCGCAGCACCGTTACCCATGCTGTGAAGGCATTGACCGTCATGCGGCTGTGGGCCGTGCCGGGCCGGTGGGGGAGAGGGATCTGCACGTCCAGCGGGGCTTTCACGGGGGCGAACACGTGCATGCAAGGCGCGCTAGGGCTTGGCATTCGGGGTGTTCGTGCTCGTACTGGTGGTGGCGCCTGTGCCGGTGCGAGGATCGGGGGCCGGGAAATGTCCCTGCACCCGTGATTGAAAGGTGAGCAGGCGGCTTTGCTCCTGGATCGCCAGCCCGACACCACTCAAGCGGTTGTTGCCCGACGTGACCACCACGGGTTGGTCGGTATGGATGATCTTGCCCACCAGATCGACGGTGACGGCCTGGGTGTCGACACGGAGCGCCGGATCACGTGCGGTGGCGGCGCGCAGTACCTGCACGTTGTCGAACAACTCGGCTTCGTCGCCGTTGTCGGCTGCCTTGCCCCGCTCGGCTTGGACGGTCAGCAACGGGTGTTGGTCATCGAGTGTGATGATGCGGGGGGCGGTGAAGGCGATTTGCTGATCGAGCGGGTAGTGCAGCATCTGCCGGGCTTCGATACGCACCGACGGGGCGCCGGTGGCATCGGCACGCATCAACGCCATTCGCTCAACGAAGTAATCCGGATCGGCACGGCCGGCCTGAGGCGGTGCCTTCTGGTTTTGCCGCTCGGCCTGTTGGGCAAAGTAATAACTGGCCATGCCCAGGCCGATCAGGATCAGCATCGAGGCGGTGGCTGCCAGTCGATCGAAAAGGCGGGGGCTCATGACCTAGACCGTGTGCGTTCGACCACCGCGGTAGTGGGACAGCAGCGCATCGAATTCACCACGGCTCGTGAGCAGGAAGTTGGCAAACTCGCGCAATGCGCCTTCGCCGGCACGGGCGGTGGCCACCCAGCGGGCGACAGCCAGCACTTCAGGCACCGCGTCCGAGGGGGCGGCTGGCAGGGCGCAGGCTTGCATGGCGGCGAGGTCAGGCCAGTCATCACCCATGAAGGCGATTTCGTCCAGTCCCATGCCCTGCGCTGCACTGATCGCCTTCAGCGTGTCCAGCTTGTTGCTCACGCCCTGATGAACCTGAGTGATGCCCAGCTCGGCTGCGCGTCGTTCGACGATGGCCGAGCGCCGTCCCGTGATGATGACGAGTTGGATGCCGGCTTTTTTCAACAGCGTGATGCCGAAGCCGTCACGTACCGAAAAGGACTTGGCCATTTCACCGTCATGGCCGATCCAGATCCGGCCGTCGGTGAGGGTGCCGTCGATGTCCATCGCCAGCAGACGAATCTGACGGGCAGCAGCGAGTATGTCCATTCAGACCACCTTGGCAGTGAGCAGATCATGAAAGTGCAGTGCGCCTACCAGTTTCTGGTCGGTGTCTGCCACCAGAATCTGGGAGATGCGGCGTGATTCCATCAACCGGACGGCTTCGACAGCCAGCGCATCGGGGGGAATCGTGACGGGCGATGGGGTCATCACGTCGCCGATGGTGAGCGTGCCGAGATCGAGCTGTTCGCGGCCGAAGACGCGGCGCAGGTCACCATCGGTGAAGATGCCGGCAATGCGGTCATCCGGGCTGAGCACGGCCACCATGCCCATGCGCTTGCGGCTGATTTCGAGCAGTGCGTCGGTGAAGAGGGCATCAGGTGGGCAGGTGGGCAGCTCTTGTCCCTGGCGCATGATGTCGTTCACATGGGTGAGCAGGCGGCGGCCGAGTGAACCGCCGGGGTGCGAGCGGGCAAAGTCCTCGCTGCCGAAGCCGCGCGCCACGAGAAGCGCCACGGCCAGCGCATCGCCCAGGGCCAGCGCGGCCGTGGTGCTGGCCGTGGGGGCGAGGTTCAGCGGGCAGGCTTCCTGCTGGGCGCTGGCATAGAGGTGGATGTCGGCGTAGGAGGCAAGCGGTGAGTTCGCGTTGCCCGTCATCGCGATCAGCCCGGCACCCTGGCGCTTGACCTGGGGCACGATGGTCAGCAGCTCATCGGTGCGCCCCGAGTTGGAGAGGGCGATGAACACGTCTTGTGGCGTGACCATCCCCAGATCCCCGTGGCTTGCTTCGGCCGGGTGGACGAAGAAGGCCGGGGTGCCGGTGGAGGCGAGCGTGGCGGCGATCTTGCGGGCGATGTGCCCCGACTTGCCGATCCCGCTCACGATGACGCGACCGGTGCAGGCCAGAATCATCCGGCAGGCGCGGGCAAAGTTCGCATCGATGGTGTGGCGAAGCTGCTGGATCGCATCGGCTTCGATGGCCAGCACCTGGCAGGCGCGATCGATCAGTTGCTGGTCAGAGACGGCGGGAGGGGTAGGGGGCATGATGGAGTCGGCGGCTGTCGACGGGCAGGCAAAAGGGGCTGGGTCGAATCAGGGGCGGTGGCGGCAAGGTCGTAGGCGGGTGCGAGCCTTCACGATACGCTTCAAAAGTATAGAGTGTAATTGGCCGTTTACCGTGGGACACCGTGCGGTGAACACGCGATGGATGCGTGTGCTCAGGGTGTATGCGTTCGCCAACGGGCTGTCGCGTTGCAGCCATGACGATTCGTCGGCCTCTGCTGGCCGTCCTGGCTGGTGTTGTGTGTTTTTTTGGGAGCCGGGGCCGGTCTTGTGTTAGTTTGCAAGATTGGCTTAATCCAGAACTTGGACTGATTTGAGTAACGACACGCTACTGTCCATCGAATCGCTCAGCTTCGGCTACACGCCCGAGCGGCAGATTCTGAAGAACATCTCGATGCGCTTTCGACGCGGCTCGGTGGTCGCGTTGATGGGTGGCTCCGGCTCGGGCAAGACCACGGTGTTGCGCTTGGTGGGCGCCCAGATTCGGCCGCAGAACGGCAAGGTCATCCTCAACGGCGTGGATGTGCATTCGTTGGGCAAGGATGAGTTGTACAAGGCGCGCCGGGATATCGGCATGCTCTTTCAGTTCGGCGCCCTCTTCACCGATCTGGACATCTTTGACAATGTGGCGTTTCCGCTGCGTGAGCAGACCGATCTGCCCGAGTCGATGATCCGCGATCTGGTGCTGATGAAACTGAATGCCGTCGGCCTGCGGGGTGCGGCACACCTGATGCCGTCGGAGATTTCGGGCGGCATGGCGCGCCGGGTGGCGCTGGCGCGTTCGATCGCACTTGATCCGCCACTGCTGATGTACGACGAACCGTTCGCCGGTCTCGATCCGATCTCGCTCGGCACCATTGCGCACCTCATCCGCACGCTCAACGATGCCTTGGGGGCCACCTCGATTCTGGTCACGCACGATGTGCAGGAAACCTTCGAGATCGTCGATTACGCTTACGTGATGAGTGGTGGTCAGATCATCGCCGAAGGCACGCCCGAGGAACTGCGGGCCTCGACCGATCCGCAGGTGGTTCAATTCCTGAACGGGCGCCGTGACGGCCCCGTGGCGTTCCAGTATCCGGCGCGCCCCATCCGGGAGGATCTGGGACTATGATCGTCAACCTGATTTCGCGCCTGGGGCGCTGGGCGATCCAGGTGATGAACGACCTGGGTTTCAGCCTGCGTTTCCTGTTGCAGTTGTTCGCGTCGTCGGTGCTGGCGTTGAAGCGGCCACGACTGATCGTCGAGCAGCTGTATTTCGTCGGCAACCGCTCGTTGTCCATCGTGCTGATCTCGGGCCTCTTCGTCGGCTTCGTGCTGGGACTGCAGGGTTATTACAACCTGGAGCGCTACGGTTCCGAAGCGGCCTTGGGCTTGGTGGTGGCGCTGTCGCTGTTGCGTGAGCTGGGCCCGGTGGTCACGGCGCTGCTCTTTGCCGGGCGGGCCAGCACCTCGCTCACCGCCGGCATCGGCCTGATGAAGACGGGCGAGCAGCTGATTGCGATGGAAATGATGGGTGTCGACCCCATGTTGCGCGTGATGGCGCCCCGGTTTTTGGCGGTGCTCATCGCAATGCCGCTGTTGGCGCTGTTGTTCTCGGCGGTGGGCATTCTGGGCGCCTGGGTCGTGGGTGTGCAGATGATCGGTGTCGATCCCGGCTCCTTCTGGTCTCAGATGCAGGGGGGGGTGGATTTCCGCCTGGACGTGCTCAACGGTGTCATCAAAAGCGTGGTGTTCGCCTTGTTGTGCGGCTTCATCGCGCTTCTGGTGGGGCATGAGGCGCAGACGACCCCGGAAGGGGTGGCGCGGGCCACGACGACCACGGTGGTGGTCTCTTCCCTGGCGGTATTGGCCTCCGATTTTCTGATGACCGCGCTGATGTTCGGCGGTCTTTGAGCAAGTAAACACGGCAACGAGTGATTCGATGGCAATGAAACGCAACTCTATGGATCTGCTGGTGGGCTGCTTCGTGCTGGCAGGCATCCTGGCTCTCTTCTTCCTGGCTGTTCGGGCCTCGAACCCTGGCGCGGCTTCCATCCGCGGCGGTTACACGCTGGAGGCGGAGTTCGACAACATCGGCGGTCTGAAGCCGAAAGCGGCCGTGCGTAGCGCGGGTGTCGTGGTGGGCCGTGTCACGGGCATCATGCTGAACCCTGAAACCTATCGGGCCGTGGTGCAGATGAACATGGACTCGCGCTACCAGTTTCCGAAGGATTCATCACTGAAGATCATGACCTCGGGCCTGTTGGGTGAGCAATACCTCGGTATCGATCCGGGGGCCGAAGAAGAAAACCTGGGCGATGGCGGCAAGATCGAGATCACCCAGTCGGCCATCGTGCTGGAGAACCTGATTGGTCAGATGCTCTATGGCAAGGGCGGCAAGGATGATTCGTCGGGGAGCGCCGAATGAAGACCGGGGTGCTGATCACCGAAGCGGGGGATGAGCTGCGCGTGGCCTGCCCTCGCGTGGGCCGTCTGGCGGGCCTGATGCTGGCCGCCGGCGTGTTGACGATGGCTGCCGGCTGTGCGTCGACGAAGGGTGCCGGTGGTGGCGAGGCGGGTGCTTCGGCGATGGACAAGGCCAGTGCCGTGGTTGATCAGACCGATCTGGCGGCCAAGAGCGCATCGGCGGTCAAGGGCGTGCTGGGCGGTGGCTCGGTCGGCGCCGCTGAAGGGGCGGGCGAGGTCGAGTCAGCCTCAGGTGCTGCCGCTGACATGGCCGAGGGCGCAAGCGGCGGTGCCGCCGCTGCGCTCTCGGGGGTGACGGGCGCTGCCAGCAGCATGACGGGGGGGCTGAGCGATGCGCTGCCCGGTGCTGAGGGGGGCGTGGCCGGTGCGCTCACCGAGGCCACGCCGCTTGGCGTGCTGGGCGACCTGAAGATGCCCACGAATCCGCAAGATCCGCTGGAGCCGTACAACCGGATCATGTTCCGCTTCAACGAACAGGCCGATCGTTATGTGGCCAAGCCCGTGGCTCAGGCTTACCAGTTCATCACGCCTGAGCCGGTGCAGCTCGTCGTCTCGAATTTCTTCTCGAACCTGCTGGATGTCTATACCAGCGTCAACAACCTGCTGCAGGCCAAGCCGAAAGAGGCACTGAACGACATCACACGCTTCGTGGTCAACACAGGTTTTGGCTTCTTCGGTTTTGCCGATGTGGCTTCAGCCATCGGCATGCCGAAGCACCACGAAGATCTGGGTCAGACGCTGGGCTGGTGGGGCGTTCCTGCCGGCCCCTACTTCGTGTTGCCGATCTTTGGGCCATCCACCGTGCGAGATACGCTGGCGCGGCCCCTGGATGGCTATGGCAGTTATTACGCCTGGGTGGACAATCCGGCCCTCAGAAACTCGCTCTACCTGACCGAAAAGGTCTCGGATCGGGCCAAGCTGCTGGAGGCTGAGAAATTGCTCGATGCGGCGGCGCTCGATCGCTACAGCTTGATCCGTGACGGTTTCCTGCAGCGTCGCCAGAACCAGGTCTATGATGGCAACCCGCCCGAGGACGGGAGTCTGGATGATCCCTACGGTGATGACCCGTATGCGGATGACCCTTATGCTGAAGAGCAGGCTGAAAAGGCCGCGGGGGCTGGGGAGGAGAAGCCTTGAGGCGTCTTCTGCGTTCGGCGTCAGCTGTTTGATGACCCCGTTCGATGATCAACCGTCTGGCGGCGCTTGCGACCTTTGACGCATTTCGGACAAAGGGCGTCATGCGGCTCTTACATGCCGGCGTTATCGTTCCACTCGCAGTGGCGTTCATGGGGAACCGCTGCTGCGAACCATGAGTCTTCTGACTTCAAGGACAACCATGAAAATCAAATTCCTTTCTCTGCTGTCGGGCCTGTTTCTGATGGGCGCAGCCTGGGCGCAAACCGCGCCCAATGACTTCATCGACCAGCTCTCCAATGGTGTGCTGGCCGATGTCCAGAAGGATACGGCGCTCAAACAGGGAGATCTGAGCAGCATTTCCCAGCTGGTGGATGAGCGTCTGATGCCGCATGTCAACTTCGAGCGGATGACGGCGCTGACGGTAGGCCGCCCGTGGCGTCAGGCCACGCCGGCGCAGCGCGAGGCGCTGATGCGGGAATTCCGTGTGCTGCTGATCCGCACCTACGCCAACGCTTTTGCGCAGGTGAAGAACCAGAAGATCCAGATGCGTCCTTTCCGTGGCGATGCCTCGCAGAAGGAGGTGATCGTGCGCAGCCAGGTGGTTCAGCCGGGGGCCGAGCCGCTGCAGCTCGACTATCGTCTGGAGCGTGCCGGCGACGCGTGGCGCATCTATGACGTGAACGTTTTGGGCGTCTGGCTGGTGCAAACCTATCGCAACCAGTTTGCGCAGGAAATCTCGGCCTCGGGCATCGATGGCCTGATCAAGAGCCTGGCTGCCAAGAATGCCAAGGCCAAGCAGCAGATCAAGGGCTGAGGCGCGGATGGGTACGACCCCGGAAGTGAGCGGCCGCGCGGTGCTTGCCGTGCCGGCCCGCATCGACCAGGCCAATGTGACTGAGGTGATGCAGCAGATGCGTGAGGCGGGCCGCCGATGTGTGCAGGCCGGACAGCGCGCTTGCGTCATCGACCTTTCGACACTGGAACAGTTCGATTCGACCGTCCTGTCGATGCTGCTGGAGCTGTCGCGTCAGCTGGGTCGGCCGGTCTCCGTCATCAACCCGCCGCCGAAGCTTCAGGCGTTGGCACGGCTCTATGGCGTCTCCGAGCTTCTGGGGCTGGCGGCGCCTGAGCCGTCGGTTGCTTCTCCTGTTGGCCAGGCTTGAGGCCGCTTCGCGACCTTTGTTCGCGTTGATCAGCGGGGTTTGAAGCGTACCGGCTCAAGGACGCACGCTGTGTTTCGTTTCCCGTGTTTCATGTCATGGTGTTGGGGGGCTTCACGGTGGCGGACGTGTCCTCTGGCGCCACCGTTGCAAGCGCCGTCGGTCACGAAACGCCTGCCTGCCAGGCATCCGGCGGTATCATCCGGGCCGGCCCGTGGTTTGGGGGTCGGCCTTTTCTTTGGACTCAGCTTTCATGACGACCACTTCATCCCCCGCGGGCGGCCCGGCCGTGCTGCCCATCGACATCCAGGGGGTCAGAAAGCGCTTCGGTTCGCTGCAAGCGCTCGATGGCATCACGCTCGGTATCGAGCCGGGTGACTTCTTCGCATTGCTCGGCCCCAACGGCGCGGGCAAGACCACGCTGATCTCGATCATCGCGGGCCTGGCCAAGGCTGACAGCGGGCAGGTGCGGGTGATGGGGCATGATGTGGTCAAGGATTATCAGGCAGCCCGCAAGGCGCTGGGCGTCGTGCCGCAGGAATTGGTCTTCGACCCCTTTTTCACCGTGCGTGAGACCTTGAACATCACGGCCGGTTACTACGGGGTGCGCAACGCCGGTGCCTGGATCGATCGGGTACTGGAGGGGCTGGGGTTGTCGCCCAAGGCCAACACCAACATGCGGGCGCTGTCCGGTGGCATGAAACGCCGCGTCCTGGTGGCGCAGGCGCTGGTTCATCGTCCGCCTGTCATCGTGCTGGATGAACCGACGGCCGGCGTGGATGTGGAGCTGCGCCAATCCTTGTGGACGTTCGTGCAGCAGCTCAATCGCGAGGGGCACACCATCGTGTTGACCACGCATTATCTGGAAGAGGCACAGGCACTGTGCAACCGGGTGGCGGTGATGAAGGCGGGTCGGGTGGTGGCACTCGACAGCACCGAGGCGCTCCTGAAGCGCTTCTCGGCCGGTGCCGTGATGTTGTCGCTCTCGGGCGGTTCGCTCCCCGAGTTTCTGAAACCTCGCCAGATGCAGCCCTTGCCGGGTGATCCGCGTATCCGGCTCTCGCTGGACGATTATGCGGAGCTGGCGCCGATCATCGCGGCCATCCAGGCCACGGGGGCCACGATCCAGGACATGGAAATTGCCCGAACCGACCTTGAAGACGTGTTCGTGCGGCTGATGCAGGAGGGGTGAGGCATGGACGGCTTTTTGACCCTGTTCCGCAAAGAGGTGCTGCGCTTCTGGAAGGTGGGCCTGCAGACGATGGGCGCACCCATCGTCTCGGCGCTGCTCTATCTGCTGATTTTCTCTCACGCGCTGAGGGATCGGATCGATGTCTATCCCGGCATCGATTACGCCAGCTTTCTGGTGCCGGGCCTCGTGATGATGTCGCTCCTGCAGAATGCTTTTGCCAACGCCTCCTCGTCACTGATCCAGAGCAAGGTGACGGGCAACATCGTGTTCGTGTTGCTGGCGCCCCTCTCGCCCTGGGCCTTGTATGGTGGTTATGTGCTGTCGGCGATGGTGCGTGGGCTGGCCGTGGGTACCGGGGTGCTGATCGTCACGACCTTCTTCATGGATCTGTCGCTGCAAAAGCCGCTGTGGGCGCTCGTCTTTGCCGTGCTGGCCGCGGGCATCCTGGGCACTTTCGGGTTGCTGGCCGGCATTCTGGCCGAGAAGTTCGATCAGATCGCGTCGTTTCAGAATTTCCTGATCATGCCGCTCACCTTCCTGTCGGGCGTGTTCTATTCGGTGCATTCGCTGCCGCCCTTCTGGCAGGCGGCCTCGCACCTGAATCCCTTCTTTTACATGGTGGACGGTTTCCGCTACGGCTTTTTCGGTCAGGCCGATATCGACCCGTGGTTGTCGCTTGGCATCGTGTCCAGCAGCTGGGTGGTGCTGGCCACGATCGCGATGGTGCTGCTGCACCGGGGGTATCGGCTGCGGTATTGAGGGGGGCGGGCGGAATTTGTCGGCGCATGCTGCGCCCCTGGCGCGCGACAGGCTCTACAATCGGAGGTTTTGCTGCCCGTTGCCTGGAGACCCGTTGTGCTGACCCCTGAACAAGTTCGTGCCTATCTTGCCGAAGGGCTGTCTTTCGATCATCTGGAGGTGTTGGGCGATGGGCGTCACTTCGAGGCGCTGATCGTTTCCGATGCTTTCGAGGGCAAGCGCCCGGTGGCCCGTCATCAGCTCGTCTACGGTGTGCTGGGCGACCGGATGAAGGAAGAGATCCATGCGCTCTCGATCAAGGCGATGACGCCGGCCGAATGGCAGGCCGCCCAGGCAGACTGAGCGCCACATGGACAAGCTGAAAATCTTCGGGGGCCGTCCGTTGCACGGTGAAGTGCGTGCCTCGGGCGCCAAGAACGCGGCGCTGCCGATCCTGTGTGCCAGCCTGCTCACGGCCGAGCCGTTGCGGCTGTCGAACGTACCGCAGTTGCGGGATATTGCCACCACCATCCGTCTGCTCGACCTGCTGGGTGTGAAGGTCGAACGGGAGGGCGAGCAGCTCACGCTGCAGGCCGATGCGCTCACCAGCACCGAAGCGCCCTATGAGTTGGTCAAGACGATGCGGGCTTCCATCCTGGTGCTGGGGCCGCTCCTGGCGCGTTTTGGTGAGGCGCGTGTCTCCCTGCCGGGGGGCTGCGCCATCGGTCAGCGCCCAGTCGACCAGCACATCAAGGGGCTGGAGGCGATGGGGGCGAGAATCGACATCGAACAGGGCTTCGTCGTGGCGCGTGCCTCACGGCTGAAGGGCGCGCGCATCGTGACCGACATGGTGACCGTGACGGGCACCGAAAACCTGATGATGGCTGCTTGCCTGGCTGAGGGCGAAACCGTCATCGAGAATGCGGCGCGTGAACCCGAGGTGGTCGATCTGGCGCACGCGCTGGTGTCGATGGGCGCCAAGATCGAGGGGATCGGCAGTGACCGGCTCGTGATCCACGGCGTGAAGGCGCTCGGCGGGGCCGAGCACCGGATCATGGCCGACCGGATCGAGACCGGCACCTTCCTGTGCGCGGCAGCAGCCTGTGGTGGCGAGGTCACGGTGCTGGACACCGACCCGTGGTCGATGGACGTGACGCTCGACAAACTGCGCGAAACCGGCGCCGAGCTGACGGTGGGGCGCAATTGGGTGCGCCTGAAGTCGAAGGGCCGCCCCAAGGCCGTCAGTGTGAGGACGGCACCCTATCCGGGCTTTGCGACCGACATGCAGGCCCAGTTCATGGCACTCGATGCGGTGGCCGAGGGCACGGCCACCATCATCGAGACCATTTTCGAGAATCGCTTCATGCACGTGCAGGAGTTGCGCCGTCTGGGGGCCAACATCCGTATCGAAGGGCATACGGCCATCGTGCAGGGCGTGCCGACACTGTCCGGCGCCACCGTCATGGCCACGGATCTCCGGGCGTCGGCCAGCCTCGTCATGGCAGGTCTGGCGGCCGAGGGAGAAACCATTGTCGAGCGGATCTATCACCTGGATCGTGGCTATGCCCAAATGGAAGTGCGCTTGCAGTCGCTGGGTGCGCAGATCGAACGGCTGACGAACACCTGAACAACATGCTGACTTTGGCTTTGTCGAAAGGGCGGATACTGGATGACACCGCCGACCTGCTTGCCCGCTGCGGCATTCGTCTGAACACGGCGGTGGCCGACAGCCGCCAGCTGATCATCCCCACCGATGATCCGGGCCTGCGGCTCCTGATCGTGCGTGCCAGCGACGTGCCCACCTATGTGCAGCATGGGGCGGCCGATCTGGGGATTGCCGGCCGGGACGTGATGCTCGAGCACGGCGGCGAAGGCTTGTACCAGCCGGTGGATCTGGGCATTGCCCGCTGCCGTTTGTGTGTGGCCGTGCCCCAGGGCTTCGATTACGAGCAGGCAGCGGTGCGCGGTCAGCGGCTGCGGGTGGCCACCAAATACGTGCGCACGGCAAGCGAGCATTTTGCGCGCAAGGGCGTTCACGTCGACCTGATCAAGCTTTATGGCTCGATGGAGCTGGCGCCGCTCGTGGGGCTGGCCGATGCCATCGTGGATGTCGTGTCCAGTGGCAACACGCTGCGTGCCAACAACCTGGTCGAGGCCGAGGACATCATGCCGATCTCGGCACGGCTGATCGTCAACCAGGCGGCGCTGAAAATGCGTCAGCCCAAACTGGCCCCGCTGGTGGATGCGCTGGCCAAGGCTGCCAAAGCGGCTGAGAAGGAGAGCGGATCATGATCAACCGCCTGGATGCGGCATCTGCGGATTTTGAGGACAGGCTGACCCGGCTGCTGGCCTGGAGCGCCGAGCAGGACAGCAACATCGAGCAGGCGGTGGCCAGCATTCTGGCCGATGTCCGCGAGCGTGGCGACGAGGCCCTGCTCGACTACACCCGGCGTTTCGACCGTCTCGATGTGACGCAAGCGGCTGGTCTGCGGTTGTCGGCGGCCGAGCTGCAAGCGGCACTCGATGGCTTGGGGCCTGAGCAGCGTGCAGTGTTGACGCTGGCGGCCGAGCGCATCCGTCGCTACCACGAACATCAGCGCAGTCCCTCGTGGTCGTACACGGAAGTGGATGGCACGCGGCTTGGACAGCGGGTGCTGCCCATCGACCGGGTGGGCCTCTACGTGCCGGGTGGCAAGGCGGCCTATCCGTCGTCGGTCTTGATGAATGCCATTCCGGCCCGTGTGGCCGGGGTGCACAACCTCGTGATGGTCGTGCCCACGCCCGATGGGGTGCGTAATCAGGCGGTGCTGGCGGCTGCCTGTCTGGCTGGCGTGGATGAGGTCTACACCATCGGCGGGGCGCAGGCGGTGGCGGCGCTGGCCTATGGCACCGGGATGATCAAGCCGGTGGACAAGATCGTCGGTCCTGGCAACGCCTATGTGGCCGAGGCCAAGCGCCGGGTCTTCGGCACGGTGGGCATCGACATGATTGCCGGGCCGTCGGAAATTCTTGTCGTGGGTGATGGTTCGGTGCCGGCCGACTGGATCGCGATGGATCTGTTCTCGCAGGCCGAGCATGACGAGATGGCCCAGGCCATCCTGATCTCACCGGATGCGGCCTATCTGGATGCGGTGGCGGCCTCGATTGCACGGCAGTTGCCGGGCCAGCCGCGGCAGGCCGTCATTGCCAAGTCCTTGGCTGACCGTGGGGCGCTGATCAAGGTGGCGTCGATGGCCGAGGCCGCCGCGCTCGTCAACCGGGTGGCGCCCGAGCACCTCGAATTGGCCGTGGCCGATGCTGGCCCGCTCCTGGCCGATATCCGGCATGCTGGTGCGATATTCATCGGTGCCTGGGGATCGGAGTCGCTCGGCGATTATTGCGCAGGGCCAAGCCATGTGTTGCCGACGATGCGCACGCCGCGTTTCTCGTCGCCGCTGGGGGTGTATGATTTTCAGAAGCGCAGCAGCCTCATCGAACCCTCCTTCGAGGGGGCCGATCGGCTTGGCCCTTCGGTGGCCGTGCTGGCGAGGGCTGAGGGGCTTGAGGCGCATGCCCGCAGTGCCGAATATCGATTGAATGACCGGGCAAGCATCATTCGGTCGTGGCCTGATCATCAGCTTGCTGATCATGTGTCGGCTTCTGATGTTGCTGGGGCGTCCGGAGCGGCGTCCGTGTCGGCTGCCGTTGATTCGGCAGCCAGTGGGCTGTTGAAGGCCGGTGAGAACGCCGGTGAGAAGGTTGATGAGGCACTCGGCTCCGAGGTGGCCCCGTTGGCTGCTGCCCAACCAGCGGCGGGGCGGCGTGCTGCGATGGCATCCGCCCAGACGTTGGTGGCCAACCGGGTGCGCCCGGATGTGCAGCAGATGGCCGCTTATGTGGTGCAGCAGCCGGCAGGCGGCATCAAGCTCGATGCGATGGAGAATCCCCATGATTTTCCGGCCGACTTGCAGGCGGCGCTGGGTGAACATCTGGCTCGGCAGGCCATCAACCGTTATCCGTCGCCCGAGGTGTATGAGCGGCTCAAAACGGCCATCCGTCAACATGATCATTTGGCAGCTGACAAATCGGTGGTGCTGGGCAATGGCTCTGACGAGCTGATCGCGATGCTCTGCATGATGATGGCTCAGCCGGGCGCGGTGGTGATGGCGCCGGCTCCGTCCTTCGTCATGTATCAGGTCTCGGCCCAGCTCAACGGCATGAGTTTCGTGCCGGTGCCCTTGAAGGCGGATTTCAGTCTCGACCGGGCGGCCATGCTCGACGCCATCGTGCGCCACAAGCCCTCGCTGATCTTCCTGGCGTATCCGAACAACCCCACCGGCAATCTTTTCGACGATGCCGACATCGAGGCAATATTGCGTGCTTCCGACGGTTTGGTGGTGGTGGACGAAGCCTATGCGCCCTTTGCCGGCGGTGCCAGCTGGATGTCGCGTGTGGGCGATTGGCCCAACCTGGCCGTCATGCGCACCTGCTCCAAATGGGGGCTGGCCGGCGCCCGGATCGGTTATCTGGTGGCTGATGCCGCTTGGGCCGGCGAGCTGGAGAAGGTTCGCCCGCCCTACAACATCAGTGTGCTCGATGCCGAGACGGCGTTGTTCGCGCTGGCGCACTGGCCGCAGTTCAAGGCTCAGACCGAGGCGATCACGGCCGATCGCGCCAGCTTGCAGCGTGAGCTGGCGACACTGATCGGCCCGGATGGGTTGGCCGAGGTGTTCGGGAGTGAGACGAATTTCGTGCTGGTGCGCGTGGCGGGCGGCGCTGCTGCCTCGCCCGATGGTCGGGTGGGGCCCGAAGCCGTGGCTACCAACGACGCACGGGCGGGACAAGACGCCGTTGCCATGCCCGAGGCTCGCAGGGGGCAGGAAGCCCTTGCCGTGCGTGCCGAGCAGGTGGCAGCCGACATGCGGGCCGCAGGCGTGCTGATCAAGGCGGTCAGTAAAATGCACCCGATGCTGGCGGGCTGTCTGCGCCTCACGGTGGGCACGCCGGAAGAAAACCGCGCGATGGTGGCGGCGCTCACCAAGGCGTTGGGCATGCCGCCCATTTGAGCGTGGTGAGGCGGGGCGATGGATGATCGGCTTGCCGCCAACCGTCCGCCGTGGCGTGGCAGGTCTGGGGTCTTGGCCGGGTATTTTGTCCGCGCCAGACACTGCCGAGGCTGTGTTGTCTCGGTCGCGCCATTGGGGTTTACCTGAGGCCACATGGTCGTTCTGGCCGCCGTTTTCCTTGTACGATCTTCATCCCACTCCTTGAACCATCATGCGCACAGCCGAGGTCACCCGCAATACTGCCGAAACCCGCATTCGGGTTCGCATCAATCTTGATGGCACGGGCCAGGCCAAGCTGGCCACCGGTGTGCCTTTCTTTGAGCACATGCTTGATCAGATCGCCCGGCACGGTCTCGTGGATCTGGAGATCGAGGCCGAGGGGGATCTGCACATCGATGATCACCACACGGTGGAGGATGTCGGCATCACGTTGGGCCAGGCCATTGCCAAGGCGCTGGGCGACAAGCGCGGCATCCGCCGTTATGGGCATGCTTATGTGCCGCTCGACGAGTCGCTGTCTCGGGTGGTGATCGATTTCTCGGGGCGTCCGGGCTTGTGCTGGGACGTGCCCTTCACCCGCGCGATGATCGGGCGCTTCGATGTCGATCTGGCGCAGGAGTTCTTCCAGGGGCTGGTCAACCACGCGCAGATGACGCTGCATGTCGACAACCTGCGCGGCACCAACGCCCATCATCAGTGTGAAACCGTGTTCAAGGCATTTGGCCGTGCGTTTCGCATGGCGGCCGAAGTCGATCCGCGCATGGAAGGCACGGTGCCCTCCACGAAGGGGAGCCTGGTCGGATGAGCGCGTCCTCGATCGCCGTCGTCGATTTCGGCATGGGCAACCTGCGCTCGGTGGCGCGGGCACTCGAACATGTCAGCCCTCAGTCCACGGTGCGCATCACCGATGACCCGGCTCTCATCCGGCAGGCCGCGCGGGTCGTGTTTCCTGGCCAGGGGGCGATGCCCGACTGCATGCGCAGCCTGCGTGCCAAGCCTGGTCTGATCGAGGCCGTACTGCATGCCTGCGAGACGAAACCGCTGCTCGGTGTCTGCGTGGGCGAGCAAATGCTGCTCGACGAAAGCGAAGAGGGGCTGCATGGCAGGCCCGAGAAGGAAGGCCGGCACACGCCGGGGCTGGGCGTGATCGGTGGCCAGGTGCTGCGCTTCCCAGTCGAGCAGATGAAGGCGGCCGGCAACCTGAAGGTGCCACACATGGGTTGGAACCGAGTCTTCCCGACGGCTGATCACCCGCTCTGGGCCGGCATCGAACCAGGCGCCTATTTTTATTTCGTGCACAGCTATTACGCCGTGCCCGATGATCCGGCACACAGCGCGGCGGTCAGCACCTATGGGCTGGACTTCACCTGCGCCGTGAGCAAGGCCAACATTTTTGCCACCCAGTTTCACCCTGAAAAGAGTGCGGCCAGTGGCCTGCGGCTCTATCAGAATTTCATCCAATGGCAGCCCTGAGCTGCAAATGTTGTTGACATGCTGCTGATTCCTGCGATCGATCTGAAGGATGGGCGATGCGTTCGCCTGAAACAAGGCAATCTCGATGATGAGACGGTGTTTTCCGATGCCCCCGAGGAAATGGCCCGCCGCTGGGCCGATCTGGGGGCGGAGCGCCTGCATCTGGTGGATCTGAATGGGGCGGTGGCTGGCAAGCCGCAGAATGCCGCTGCCATCCGGGCCATCATCGACGCGGTGGGCGCCGAAGTGCCGGTGCAGCTGGGCGGTGGCATCCGTTCGCTGGACACCATCGAGTATTACCTCGACAACGGCGTGGCCTATGTCGTGATCGGCACGGCCGCTGTCAAGAATCCCGGTTTTCTGCACGATGCCTGCACGGCCTTTCCCGGCCAGGTGCTGGTGGGGCTGGATGCCCGCGATGGCAAGGTGGCCACCGATGGCTGGAGCAAGCTCACGCGTCACGAGGTCATCGATCTGGCCCGCAAGTTCGTGGGCTATGGGGTGGAGGGCATCATCTACACCGACATCGGCCGCGATGGCATGCTGAGCGGCGTCAATGCCGAAGCCACGAAGCGTCTGGCCGAAGCGGTCAACGTGCCGGTTTACGCCTCGGGCGGCGTCACGGATCTGTCGGACATCGACAAGCTCCTGGCCGTGGAAGAGTACGGGGTGGAGGGCGTCATTCTGGGCCGTTCCATCTATGAGGGCACGCTGGATTTTGCCGCGGCCGTCGAACGGGTCAACGGGGGCTGAGGTGTCCACGTCCTTGCCACCTTCTGCCGGCCCTCGTGCAGGCACGGATTCTCCCGAGGCGGCCCGTGTCGTGCCATCGGGCATGCACGGTGCCGATGCCCTTGGGGCCAGTTCGGCCATGCCGGGGCTGGGCAGCAGCCCGGCGGGCAGTGCGTCAGCGGCCCGCAGCGGTCTGACGAAACGGGTGATCCCGTGCCTGGACGTGACGGCGGGTCGCGTCGTGAAAGGCATCAACTTCGTGGGCCTCAGGGATGCCGGCGATCCGGTCGAGATCGCACGTCGTTATGATGCGGAAGGGGCCGACGAACTGACCTTTCTCGACATCACGGCCTCCTCTGACGAACGTGACACGATCCTGTCGGTGATCGAGGCCGTGGCCGAGCAGGTGTTCATCCCGCTCACGGTAGGCGGTGGCATCCGCACCGTGGAAGACATGCGGCGGCTCTTGAACGTGGGGGCCGACAAGGTCTCGGTCAATACGGCGGCCATCCACAATCCGAAGCTGATCGCCGACGCAGCCGACTACTATGGCTCGCAGTGCCTGGTGGTGGCCATCGACGCCAAGCGTCAGCCCGAAGGTGGCTGGCATGTCTACACCCACGGCGGTCGCAACGACACGGGCCTGGATGCGCTCGACTGGGCACGCCAGGTGGCCGAGCTGGGTGCGGGCGAGATTCTGCTCACCAGCATGGATCGTGACGGCACCCGGATCGGCTTCGATCTCGAACTGACCCGCGCCGTCTCGGATGCCGTGCCGATCCCTGTCATCGCGTCGGGAGGCGTTGGCAACTTGCAGCATCTGGTCGAGGGCGTCACCCTGGGCGGTGCCGATGCCGTCCTGGCGGCCAGCATCTTCCACTTTGGTGAGCACACCATTGCCGAGGCCAAGGCGTTGATGGCTGAGCACGGTGTGCCGGTGAGGCAGGACACGGTCTGACAGATCTGATCAGTGTCAGCCAGCACTGGCGGAGGCAGGACAGTCGGTGTATGCCCATCATTGAGCTCCTGGCGCGCTGGCGCGAGCGGCGGCTTTCACGAGGGGCATGTTCTGCCTTTGACGTCCTTGTCGTGCTGCTGCCCGGCTTCCGGATGCGCCGACACGGGGCGTCATGATGGGTTTGAGGGGCTTTGCCTGGCGGTTGGCGAGGGGCCGATTAGACTGTCAGACAGTGCTGCACCCAGCAGCCTGCCTTCCCGAGGTGCCTTTCTGCCATGCTTCCCCATCAAGTCTTCCCTTCCGTCACCGATGCTGCCAGCCTGCGCGATTATGGCAAGCAGTTGCGGGTTGTCTGCCCCCGCCGAAGCCATGCCGAGCTGAGCTTGCCGTCGAAACGTGATCCGCTCGCCATTATCGATGCCACACATGTTGGCCGGGTGCAGGCGCTGATCGGCGTGCGTACTTTCCGGATGTCGCAGTCGGCCTTTGCCTATTACCGGGCCACCGCTGATGTCATGGCGGCTGATCTGGGCGCCGGGCCGCGTACCGACATCCGGCTGGTGATCTGCGGCGATGCACACATCTCGAATTTTGGTCTCTATGCTTCGCCCGAGCGTCGTTTGCTCTTCGACCTGAACGATTTCGACGAGGCCGGCGAAGGCCCCTGGGAGTGGGACATCAAGCGCATGTGCGTCAGCATCGTGCTGGTGCTGCGCGAGAAAGGATGTAGCGAGCGTGTGCAGCGTGAGGCCGTGAAGGCTGCTGTGCTGGCCTATCAGAAGGCACTGGCTGGCTTCATGGAGAAGAGCGCGCTCGAGCGTTTCTATGCCTCGGTGGATGCCGCGTGGCTGCTGAAGGTGACGCGGGATGCGAATCTGGCGCGTTCGATGAAGAAGGCGCGTCGCAACACCTCCCAGCGTGTGCTCGCCAAGATCGCCGTGCGCCATGAAGAGAAGCACTGCCAGATCGTCGATGACCCGCCCTTGCTGATGCACGACCGGAGCCTGAATGCCGATGACATCGAGCAGATGTTCGAGCAGTATCTGGGTACCTTGGCCGCTGATCGGGCGCTGCTGATGTCGCAATACCGGGTGCTTGACATCGCCCGGCGTGTGGTGGGCGTCGGCTCGGTCGGCACCCGTTGCGGTATTGCCCTGTTGCAGGATCCTGGCGGTCATACGCTCTTCATGCAATACAAGCAGGCCAACCCCTCGGTGCTGACCCGCTGGGGCGGCATGGCCGAGTCCGGCGCACAAGCGGGTAGCCCGGTTGCCCTGAGCCTGCCTGCCACGGCGCGTCAATCGGTGGGGCGGCGTCGCGCTGCACCGGCCAAAGCTGCGGCCGATGGCCAGGGGCATAACGGGCGCCGCGTGGTGGCGCGCCAGCAAATCCTGCAAGCCGTGTCAGACCCATTGTTGGGCTGGAACGTGGGCGCCGATGATGGCCATGATTATTACTGGCGCCAGTTTCGCGACATGAAGGGCAGCATCGATCTGCCTTTCCTTTCGCCCGAGCAGGTGGCGCGTTATGGGGAGCTGTGTGCGCAGCTGCTGGCGCGTGCCCACGCCCAGAGTCCCACTGCGGTGGCCGTGGTCGGTTATCTGGGCACGGGGGGCAACAGGCGCTTCGCCCAGGCCGTGGCCGACTGGTCGTCGGCCTATGCCGATGTGATCGAGCAGGACTATCAGGCATTCATGGCGGCGCTTGCCAGCGGGCGTTATCCGGTGGCCTCGGAAGGCTGAGGGGGCCGTGAAAGGCGCGGGTCATGATCCGGTAGACTTTGCGGTCTGCCAACCGTTTTCCGTTGATTGTTTGACAGAGCGCCCATGACTGATGATGCCGTTTTTCGTGACACCGATGATTCGCCGGCCAGCCCAGCCATTGCCCCGATGGGCCACTGGCTGGATCAGTTGCGCTGGGATGAAGCGGGCCTGATGCCCGCCATCGCGCAGGATGCGCACAGCCAGCGCATCCTGATGGTGGCCTGGATGAACCGCGAGTCATTGGCCGAGACGGCCCGGACGGGTCGGGCGGTTTATTGGTCGCGCTCGCGCCAGCGCCTGTGGCGAAAAGGGGAAGAGTCCGGCAATCAGCAGCAGGTGCTGGAGATTCGCACCGATTGCGATGCCGACGTGATCCTGTTGAAGGTGGAACAGCGGGGTGGCGTGGCCTGCCATACGGGGCGGGCGTCCTGCTTTTTCAATCGGCTGAATGAAGCGGGCCAATGGGAGGCCGTCGAGCCGGTGCGGGTCGATCCTGCCACGCTTTACAAGGGCTGAGGTCGTGAATGGAGAGCGGGCCTTTACAATAGCAGCGGTCGGATCGACGTGCTTTCGATCCTTGTTCATGTTCTCCATCATTCATAATGCAGAATAAACTTGATGTTGCCACCCATTGGATTCTGAGTTCGGACGAAGAGCTGAAGGCCAGGGGGGGGACGGGCAGCACGGCGGTCAAGCCCGCCTCGGTGGCCGGGTGGCTGGCTGATCTTTCCCAGGTGATCGAATCCCGCCGGGGCAGCGATCCTTCCCGCAGTTATGTGGCGCGCCTGTTGGCAGGCGGGAATGACGCGATCCTGAAAAAGCTTGGTGAAGAAGCGACGGAAGTCGTCATGGCCAGCAAGGATGGTGTCAAGCAACGGGTTGTCGCCGAGATGGCTGATTTGTGGTTTCATGCACTGGTGCTGTTGGCGCATCATGAATTACGGCCCGACGATGTCGTGGCCGAGCTGATGCGTCGGGAAGGCGTTTCAGGCATTGACGAAAAGGCATCCCGCCGGCAAGCTTGATGTCAAGGGCTTGATGGTTTGCGTCGGGCGGGCTTGATGTGTCACGGGGCGTGACTGATGGTGGCATGCCAGCTTGCAAATCGGGCCTGCTGGCCCATCTGTGGTGAGGGGCGCATGGAGCCGGTGTGCTGTTACCGCCTTGCCAACCCGAACGGCATGTGCCGTCGGGTGGTTGAATGCAGAATGATGAATCAAGGAGGATCATGATGACTGAATCCAAGGCCGTGCCCACGGCTGATGCCGCCGAGGCTCAGAAGTCCGTCGAGCAGGACTGCCTGTTCTGCCGCATTGCCCGTGGGGAGATTCCTGCCAAGAAAGTGCATGAAGATGAGCATGCGCTGGCCTTCCATGACATCAACCCTTCGGCCCCCGTGCATTTTTTGATCGTGCCCAAGCGACACGTGGTCAATCTGTATGATGGCAGCGACGATCCGGCCTTGATGGGACACCTGTTTTCCCTCACCGGCAGGCTGGCACGGGAACAAGGGTTGGAAAAGGGCTTCCGAACGGTCGTCAACAGTGGGCCGGGGGGCGGGCAGGAGGTGTATCATCTGCATATCCATGTCATGGGTTCGCCGGACGGTTCGCGCGTGCGCGCGGCTTAAGGCGTCCCGTGCCTCGTACGGGGGCATGCTTCCCTGTATTTCGTTTCTCGCCGGTCGTGTCCGGGCTGGGTGGTTTCGTCCAGCATCGGCACACCGACATCTAGGAGTCCTGCGTATATGGGTACCATGAGCATCTGGCACTGGTTGATCGTGCTGGTGATTGTCATGCTGCTGTTCGGCACCAAGAAGATCAAGAACATCGGTACCGATCTGGGCGCTGCCATCAAGGGGTTCAAGGAAGGGGTGAAGGAAGGCACGGCTGACACGCCTGCCGTGCCGCCGCCATCGGCTGCCACCAAAACTGATGCCCAAACCATCGATGTCGACGCCAAGACCAAGGTTTGAGTGAGCCGCATGCGCGGTGCTTTCTCCAACAGCAGCAAGCCGGTCGATGGCTCATCGGCCGGCTTGTTCCTTGTTGATGGTGGTGCGGACATGCGGTTTGCACCTTTTCATTCCTTTTTCTTCTCCTGCCTGTGATCGATGTTTGACATCAGCTTCATGGAAATGCTGATCGTGGCGGTGGGGGCGCTGGTCATCATCGGCCCCGAGCGGCTGCCGTCCGTTGCCCGCCAGGCTGGCCAGTGGATGAGCAAGGCTCGCCGCTATGTCGAGGATGTCAAATCCGATTTCAGCCAACAGATCGATCTGGCCGAGCTGAAATCGATCAAGAGCGAGGTCGAGGATTCGGCCCGTAGCCTCGAGCGCGGCTTTCAGGACACGGTGCAATCTGCCCAGTCGTCTTTCGACAGCTTGCAGTCTTCGCTCGATGCCTCGTCCGACTCGTCCTTGTCCAACCTGCCGCTTGACGAAGGCAGCCATTTTGATGGTCTGGGCTTGGATGACCCCTCGGCCTCGGGCGCCAAGACCACCGAGGCGCTGGCACCCACCGATTGGGACAAGGTCTACGAAGACCGTCGCCTGCGCCAACGCCTCAAGGATCAGCGCATCGAGCGTGAGCGCGAGCGCGGGTTCAAACGTCCTCGTTTCCGGGTGCCACGCTGATGTTCGGATGGTTTGCCAACAAGAAACCGGCCGTGCCGCCGGAAGAAGAAAACTTCATCTCGCACCTGACGGAGCTGCGTGACCGCCTCATCCGGTGCATCGCGGTCATTCTCGTCCTCTTCCTGATGTGCTTCTACGTGGCGCCCGAGCTGATGAAGTTCCTCGCGCGCCCGCTGGAGGCGGCCTTGCCGGCCGGCTCCAAAGCCGTGTTCGTGGCGGGCGAGGGGGCTTTCTTCACGCTCACGAAGATTGCGCTGCTCACGGCCGTGCTGCTCTCCTTGCCCTTCGTGCTCTATCAGGCATGGGCCTTCGTGGCGCCGGGCCTCTATGCCCATGAACGCCGCTTTGCCGGGCCGTTGATCGTCTCCTCGGTGTTCTTCCTGGTGGTGGGCATCGGCTTTGCCTACATCTTCGTGCTGCCCGTGGCCTACAAGTTCTTCTTTGCCTTTGCCGAGAAGACCGGGGCCGATGTGATGCAGGATTTGCAGCGTTACTGGGATTTCACGCTCTCGATCTTCTTTGGCTTTGGGCTGGCCTTCGAGGTGCCGGTGGTGGAAATGCTGCTGGTGAAACTCGGCATGGTCTCCACCGAGCAACTGCGCGCGGCACGCCGCTACGTGATCGTGGGCGCCTTCGTCGTGGCCGCCGTGCTGACGCCGCCCGACGTGCTCTCGCAATTCATGCTGGCCGTGCCGCTGATCCTGCTCTATGAGCTGGGCATCTTCCTCGCGGGCTTTCTGGCCGAACGCAGCCGCGCGCCGGATGACTTGGCCGATGACCCTTCTGAGGAAGGTGGGGCGTTGGCCCAAGCCCAAGTCCAACAAGCCCAGGCCCAAACCCAGCCCCAGCCCCAGCCCCAGCCCCAAGCCGGTGATGCCGCATCTGGCAGCCAGCCGACAAGACAAGCAGGGCAGGATCAGGTTTGAAGGTTTGAAGGTTGCCGGCCGTTTGATGAAGCGGCCGGACATCCATAAGACGCAGCCCATGATTCGCTGCCCATGAAGCGGTTGGCGTCTCTCTTCATCCACTCCCGTCTGCCTGTTGAAGCGCTCATGCGCTGCCATTGAGCAGCGTCATGCCCGTCTTCTCCGTTTGGTGGAACGCTTGCGATCTTTGTTTGAAGCGTGTGATGGGCCTATGCAAGCGTCCTAAAGAACGCCCCTCAGCATGATCAAAACGGAGGCGGCCAACACCACCGCCATCACCCGGTTGACGATTCTGGCATCGAAGCCCGCACGGCTGATCTGGGCGCCCACCACCACCCAGACCAGCAGGGACAGAAAGCAGACCACGAAGAAGACGACGGCAAAAGCCGAGAGTTGAAGCATCGGCGCCGGATGCGGCAGCACATAGAGCGACACGGCCGACAGCGCCACGAACCAGGCTTTGGGGTTGGATGTCTGCGTGAACAGCCCGCTAAGCAGACCAGGGCGAGCATCTGGCCCTGCTGAAGACACCTCCCCCGGCGCCGTGCCGATGCGCCAGGCCAGATAGAGCATGTAGCCGCCGCCCAGCAAGGCGATGGGCGTTGAATACGCCTGAATGAAGCCGATCACCGACTGGGCACCACCGCCCAGCAGCAACAGGACACCCACGAAGCCGGCCGTTGCCCCCAGCACATAGGGCAGGCTTTTGACCACGCCAAAGCGTGCCCCCGAGGCAAAAGACAGCACGTTGACCGGGCCGGGCGTGATCGACGTGGCCAGGGCGAACATGACCATCGAGAGCAGGCCGGTGCTTGTCGAATCCGATATCTCCATCCTTTCCCCCTTACGGTTATCCTGCTGCCAGGCAGGTGCCAAGCACAGATGCCAAGGCGAAGCTGTCAGGCCGAAGATGAGCGAATGGCTGGACGCCACTTTGATCATCGGCCGCTTGGGTGCCATGCTAGAAAGGGGGGCGGGGTGACGTCTTGTACGAAACTAAGCTTCATCCCGAACCCGAACCCGAACCCGAACCTGAGCTTCAGCCCGAAATGAGTCACGGGCATGAACAAAGGCATAGGAAAGGGGAGCAATAGCCGTCATGGGCAGCATGCGGTCAAGGTGCTGTTGTCATGTGTTTTCAGTGGCACACGAAACGGGAAGGGGTGATGCCAAACACTTTTCTGAAGTGACGGATGAAATGCGGCTGGTCATGAAAGCCGAGCAGCGCCGCCACATCGGCCGAACGCATGCCGCCTGCGAGCATCGACTTGGCATGGTTCATCTTGCGATGGATCAGATAAGCATGGGGCGGCATGCCGCGGGCACGCTTGAAGCTCTGAATAAAATAATTTGGATGCAAATCAAGTTATGAGGCGAGTGCCTGGATGCCCAGCGGCTCCGTGGCATGGCTATCGACGTGCGCATCGATGATGTCCTGCGCCCGTTGGATGAGTCGATTCTCCCGCCCTGGTGCTCGGGTGATTTCCCGGCCGTGGCGCTCAAACACCAGTGCCAAGGTTTGGGTGAGGATTTCCTCGGCTCGCATCTGGTAATCCGGCCACGATTCAGGTTGGTTCAGCGTGCTTGCCAAGGCCAACAGTGCTGCGCTGATGCGGCCGTCATGATCCACGGGGGTGATGCTCTGAAAACCTTTTGGGTGGGGCAGCTCCAGCACCTGCTGAACCGCTGCTTCCGAGACGTACAGCATCTTGTAACGCAAGCCATCGGCCAGGGCATATCCGGTGTGCAGCTCTTCGGGGTTCATCAGCGATAGCGTTTGCGTGGGCAGCGCATGTTGGGCGCCCCGGCACCAATAACCACCGACGCCCTGCGTGATGGCGCCAATGGCAAAGCTGTCGTGCGCATGCTTGCCAAAGGCTTCTTTCACCGCATTGGCTTCAAACAGCTCGATGTGATGAAAGCTGCTGAGTCGGTGCAGACGGTTCTGATCCGGTTGCCTGATTTGGGGGATCGGTTCGGACTGATTTGGAGCCAGGGGGCTTGTCATTGAGGTGGGTTTCTCCATCTTCTTTGGCTTGCCTCGCTGTTCAGGCGTTGTCTGGTGCGGTGAAACAGTAGCATGGAGGCGTCATGCATTCAGCTTGTATGCTAGGGCTCTCGATAATGCGGGGTTGTGACGGCACAATGAATCCCCGCTCGGCTTCTGTTGTTCAATGCAAAGCTGGGGTAGACGTTCATGCTCTGAATCCGGTGGAGCATCTTAGTTTTGTACAAGATATGCGCGGCTTCTCGAAGAAAAACCCTTAGACTCAATCCTGAAAAACCCTTATTTCCGCTAAAAAAAAGTTCCGCTACGATACAAATTACACAAAAGGAGACGAAATGAAAGTTGACAAAACGATCGAGTATTACGATCAGGTCGCGCACCTTTACGATTCTTTGTATCAGTCATCCATTAGTAAAGCAGAAGATTATATTGTGAAGCAACGCTTGGAAAATATTATTCTTCCTGGTCAGGAGGTTCTTGACTGTGGGTGTGGAACTGGCTTGGCAAGAGAGCTTTTGCAAGAAAGGTGCATAAAATATACTGGGATTGATATTTCTTCCGAAATGATCGGTATTGCTTCTTCGAAATTTCCGTCAAGTGTTTTTGTAACAGGGGATATGGCCGATTTGAGTAATTTTAAATGCAAGTCAATTGATCGGATTATTTCTATCAATGGTTCATTCTCTCATGTCCAAAACTATAAAGAAGCAATCAGAGAGTTTGAGAGGGTTCTTTTGCCGAATGGAAAGCTTTTTTTGATGGTCTATAATAGATTTTCTATCAAGAGGATTTCTCGTCTAAAATTTAAAAAGAACGATCAATATATTATAAGAAATGACAAGGAAAATTCTTCTTTTCGGTCTAGTGCTATGTTTTGGTCTCGCTCTTTGGCAATCAAGGAGTTGTCTGTATTTAAGGATGTAAGGGTTTCTGGTCTCAATATATATGGGGACTATCTTGATAAATTGCTTTCTCCCAGAGTGGCTCTTTCGTTGCTCAAGTTTGAATCTAAGCTTCCCTACTTTTTTCAACGCTTTGCGCACGCCTTGATGATCGAGGCGACCAAATGATCATCTTGATCACTTTGCTCAGCGCTATCCAGTACATCCCCTATTTTTTGGCAATTGCTCGCCGGCAAACTCGCCCCTCTGTCAGTGGCTGGAGCTGTTTTGCGCTCTCTCTTGCTGTCACCATCGCCGCGTCGGTCCAAAGTGGCTCTTACAGCATCCTGATATCAACGGGATTGAGTCTGCTATGTCAATTTGCCATCATCGGGATAGGGCTGAGGGTGGGCGTGGCACAGAAGCCGTCGCGCCAGGAACTGCTCATTCTGGCTACGGTTTTTGCCAGCATCCTGATCTGGTTCTTGGCCGGCAGCCCTCAAACGGCCATTTTTATCAATCTGGTGGTGGACGTGATTGGCACCGGCCTGATCTTGAAAAAGCTTTATGCTCTGCCTCGTACCGAAGCACCTGCCACCTGGATGCTGGGCGCCCTTGGTTCTGGTTTGGCCGCCTGGCATTTTCGTGAGCCTTTCGATATCAACGCCATCTATCTACTGACGATCTTCATCTCCAACCTCAGTGTGCTGATGTTGATTGGGTGGCAACGATTACCCATGCGGAACTATCCGAACTCTTGATCCGATGGGGCAACATGTCTCCGCGGATTGGCTGCGCCAAGCAGTCGCCCCTTCAAAATTTGAACCGCCCCGAGTTTTTAGGAGGCTTCAATCTTTGACAAGATGGAGCCATGAAGAAGTCAACGAAGTTTTCTCCAGAAGTCCGCGAACGAGCTGTTCGCCTGGTGTTCGAGTCACGCGCCGAGCATGCATCACAATGGGCTGCGATCGCAGCCATTGCCCCCAAGATCGGTTGTTCGGCCCAGACCCTGTGCAATTGGGTTCGGCAGTACGAGCGCGATACCGGACAGCGTGATGGCGTCACGACCGCCGAAGCCGAGCGCATCCGGGCGTTGGAGCGAGAGAACCGGGAGTTGAAGAAGGCCAACGAGATCCTGCGTCTGGCCAGTGCTTTTTTCGCCCAGGCGGAACTCGACCGCCACAAGAAGTTGTGAAAGCCTTCATCGACGAGCACCGGAAGACCTTCGGGGTCGAGTCGATTTGCAGGGGGCTGCAAGTTGCCCCGTCGATGTACTGGCGTCATGCGGCGCGTCTGCGCAACCCTGAGCCTCGCTGTCATCGGCCACGTCGAGACGAGCGGTTGGATGACAATGGGTTGGCTGAATCCATCATTGGCTTGTATAAGGCAGAAGTGATCCATCGCCAAGGTTTCCGTAAGAGCACTCAAGCGGCGGAACTGGCCTTGCTGGAATGGGGCTGCTGCTTCGACCATCATCGCTTGCTGGCCCGCATTGGCTATGTGCCGCCGGTAGAAGCTGAGGCAAACTACTATCAACGTCAAACCGAGCAGGCCGTGATGGTCTGACTCAAACCAACGGGCCTCCTCGATACTCGGGGCGGTTCATCATGGGGTGCCTTGCTCGTGATCACAACGGGCATGCTCATCGTGGTTTTTGGCCCCGTCATGAGGAGACAACGACAATGACCGACAACAGCAACAGCAACAGCAACAGCCTGGACAACTATCCCGTCCAAACCTTCGACAAGATTCGCTACTCGGACACAGACCGGCAGGGGCACGTCAACAATGCGGTGTTCTCAACCTTTCTGGAAACCGGCCGCGTCGAGATTCTCTATGATCCCGCGAACGAGTTGGTGAAAGACGGCATCGAGTTTGTCATCGCCCGGCTCACGCTCGATTATCTGGGCGAGATGCACTGGCCCGGCAACGTCACCATCGGCTCGCGCATCGAGCGTCTCGGCAACTCGTCCATCACACTGGCGCAGGTGCTCTATCAGGGCGACAAGCTCACGGCCAAGGCCGAAACCGTGTTGGTGCAGCTCGATTCCGCCTCACGCCGGGCCAAGCCTTTTGATGAGAAGGCCCGCGGCTTTTTCGAGGGGATGAGGGCGGGGCAGTCCAACCGTTAAACCGTTCTTGATCAAAGTGTTTGTGCCTCGCCAAAGAGAGACATGACTTGACGCCAATGCGCTGAAAGCACTCTCTTTGGCAAGCAGCCCTTGCCTGCCCATCACTCCGCCGCGCCTTTCTCCTCGGCCTCACCCTCCGCCGCATCCCGTGCTTCGGTACTCGCATTGGGCCGTGCACCAATCGTGATCGGCAGGCTGATTGCCTGCCCTTCGCGCAGGAAGCGGAAGTTGGCCTGCGAGCCGGGGGCGAGGCGGGCGATGGTGTTCAGCATGTGGGTGGTGTCGGTGATGTCATCCTTGTCGATGCCGATGAGGATGTCACCGGTACGCACGCCGCCTTGTTCGGCCGGGCTGTTGCGCACGACACCGGCGATGATGGCGCCTTGTTGCTGGGCGGGCAGCTCCAGCGCTTCACGCAGCTCGGGGGTGAGGTCCTGCGGTTCCACGCCGATGTAGCCCCGGATGACGCGGCCGTGGGTGATGATCTGTTGCATCACCTCCTGCACGATGGAGATCGGGATGGTGAAGCCGATGCCGAGCGAGCCGCCGGTGCGGGAGTAGATGGCGGTGTTGATGCCGAGCAGCCGGCCACGGGAATCCACGAGGGCGCCGCCCGAGTTGCCGGGGTTGATGGCGGCGTCGGTCTGGATGAAATTCTCGAAGGTGTTGATGCCGAGCTGGGTGCGGCCCAGCGCCGAGATGATGCCCATCGTGACGGTTTGGCCCACGCCGAAGGGGTTGCCAATGGCCAGCACCACGTCGCCCACCGAGATGTCGCTCATTTTGCCGAAGTCGATGACAGGCAGGCCGCGTTTGTCGATCTTGAGCACGGCCAGGTCGGTATCGGGGTCGCTGCCGATCAGCTGGGCGGGCAGGCGCTCGCCGTCAGCGAGGATCACCTCGATCTGTGTGCCATCGCCCAGCACATGATGGTTGGTGAGGATGTAGCCATCGGGGCTGGCGATGACACCGGAACCCATGTCGGCATCGAGATTTTCCGGCTCGTCGTCGGTGTCTTCCTGGAAGGGGGCGGGCAGTTTGCGGCGGGGCGGGGCATCGCCGCTGCTGCCGTCTTCGGTGGTGGCCACGCCATCGTTACGGGCGGAGATGCTGACCACGGCCGGGGTGGCGCGCTGGGCGGCCTCGCTATATGACAGAATGGCAGGTGGTGCCGAGGCCGGCGCCTTGGCCTGGCTGGTGGTGTCGGCTGGTGTGGCTGGCTGTGCGCTGGGGGCCTGTACGGGCGCGCTGCGGGCGGCCGTGGCTGGCTCGCGGCTTGGCAGCCATTCGGGGCGGAAGGTGCTGATGACGAACAGCCCGGCCACCGCGAGGGTGACGCCTTGCGCAAACAGCAGCCAGAGTCGTTTCAACATGCCGCGGCACCTGCCGAAGGTTTCAGACTGCGTTGAACGAGCCGGGACGGCTCGGTGGAGATGAATGAATGGCGCATGTATCAGGGTCGATCCCGCGAGAGGATCTGCTGAATCACTTGGATGAGCTGCTGCGTCCTGCCGATATCAAGGATTATTCCCCAAACGGGCTGCAGGTGGAAGGCAAGCCACGGATTTCGCGCATCATTTGCGCCGTGACGGCCTCGCAAAATGTGGTGGATGAGGCGGTGGCCCGTGGCGCCGATGCACTGCTCGTGCATCACGGCTATTTCTGGAAGGGGGAAGACCCTCGGGTAGTGGGCACCAAGCGGCGTCGGCTGGCGGCGCTTCTGAAGGCCGACATCAACCTGATCGGCTACCACCTGCCGCTGGATGTTCATCCGGTGCATGGCAACAACGCGCAACTGGGGCAGTTGCTGGGCTGGCCGGCCGATGGCTATGGGGGAGAATACTGTGGCAAGGATGCCCCGTTGATCGCCTGGCATGATCTGGCCGAGCCGATCGACAGCACGGTACTGGCCACGCGGCTGCAGTCGCGGCTTGATCGGGCGCCGTTGCTGGTGGGCGATCTGGCGCGGCCGATCCGGCGCGTGGCCTGGTGTACGGGTGGGGCGCAGGATTTTCTGCAAGCAGCCATCGACCTGGGGGCCGACTGCTTCATCAGCGGTGAGATTTCCGAGCGCACGACGCATCTGGCGCGTGAGGCGGGGGTCATCTATGCCTCGGCTGGCCATCACGCCACCGAGCGGGGCGGCGTGCAGTCATTGGGTCGGCATCTGGCCGATACCTTCGGGCTGGATGTTGCGTTCGTCGATGACCCCAATCCGGTTTGATCCCGGTCGAGTAGGTGGGGCAGGCGCAGGTTGGGCAGGCGCTGAATGCGGCGCTGCCCGTCTCAGGCCGACATCAGGTGAGGTGCCGGCCGGGGCTTGCGCCCTGCTTGATCAACCTGATCAGGCTTTCTTCTTCAGCTCGTCGCGGATTTCGCGCAGCAGCACGACATCTTCCGGCGGGGCGGCCGGTGCAGCGGCTTCTTCCTTGATCAGGGCGTTCTTGGCCTTGTTGAACACGCGAACCATCTGGAAGATGATGAAGGCGAGGATCAGGAAGTTCAGGAAGATGGTGATGAAGTTGCCGTAGGCAAAGAGCGGCACGCCGGCCTTGTTCAGTGCCTCGTAGGTGTAGGGCACGTTCTGGGGCAGTTTGTCGGATGCCACCAGCGGGATGAAGTAGTTGGAGAAGTCCAGGCCGCCGAAGATGGCGCCGACGATCGGCATGATGATGTCCTTCACCATCGAATCGACGATCTTGCCGAAGGCGCCGCCGATGATCACACCGACGGCCAGATCGACCACGTTACCCTTCAGAGCGAAATCTCTGAATTCCTTCATCATTGACATGAGTAAATTCTCCTGACCTGCAAAAGCGTTATTGTTGAGGGGGAATGCGGGCAGAACAGATTGCTCGCAGGCAGGCATGGCCCAGCCCCGGCAACAAGGTACACCGCTATCGGGATTATCCCTGTATCGATCTTTGGTGCGCAAGGCATTTTGCGTCCGCGGAGAGGGACACGGGTCAAGGATTGCAAGCTTGAATGGGTTGGCAGGGCGGCTGGACGGGCTGTTGTCGTGCCAATGGCGGGAATTGGGGCCGGCTTGTCATGGAGCCGTCCCGGTGTGGCCATGCATGCCCGTATGTTGCAAAAAGATGACGCTGAGGGGGCTGGGGGGGCCGGCTTTGCCTGCTCGACCCAGTGGCCAGTGCCGCGAGGCGGCGCGCGCCTGCCACAGGTAAAACCGCAGGTCCCGCCGGGTACGCCTTTTCTGACTTTGGTCAAAGTGGTGCCGGAGTGCTCACGGCTATACTTGCCGAACCTGTATTCCCGCACCCTGAACCCATGTTCGAGGAGATGTCTTTCTAATGGCCGAGACGCTACCCAAGACCCACATGGATCCCTCCCGTCGTGCTGCGTTGGTATCCACCTGCGTGCTCGGCTGCGCAGGGGCTGCCGGCGTGGCTGTGCCCCTGGTCAGCACCTTTCAACCCTCCGAGCGTGCCAAGGCTGCCGGTGCACCGGTCGAGGCCGACATCGCCGGCATGGCGCCGGGCGAGCTTCGCCGGGTGGAATGGCGGGGCAACCCGGTCTGGCTGATTCGGCGTACACCCGCCATGCTGGAGTCGCTGAAGCAGACCGAGTCGCAAGTGCTCGATCCCAATTCCGATCAGTACTATCAGCTCGAAACGCCTGAGTACGCCAAAAACCAGCACCGTTCGATCAAGCCGGAATACCTGGTGGTGGTGGGGATCTGTTCGCACCTGGGCTGTTCGCCCAGCGAAAAGTTCACGCCGGGTGCACAGCCTTCGCTGCCTGACAGTTGGGCGGGCGGTTTTCTGTGTCCCTGTCATGGCTCCACCTTCGACATGGCGGGCCGGGTGTTCAAGAACAAGCCGGCCAACGCCAATCTGGACGTTCCTCCCCACATGTATCTGTCGGACACCAAGCTGATCATCGGTGCCGACGAAACCACGGGCTGATCGCGCCAAGCGCTCGGCAACAGGACGTTTGCATGCAGGAGAGGCCCACCGCGGCGCGCTCCTGCCACAGAATCCCTAGATATCAGGATAGGTCATGGCAGCAGATAAAAAGGTGGACACGACGGGTCTGCTCGGGTGGATCGACCACCGCTTTCCCGCCTCGGTGCTCTGGAAACGGGACGTAGCCGAGTACTACGCGCCCAAGAACTTCAACTGGTGGTACATCTTCGGTTCACTGGCCATGTTGGTGCTGGTGATCCAGATCGTGACCGGCATCTTTCTGGTGATGCACTACAAGCCCGACGCCGAGAAGGCCTTTGCGTCGGTCGAGTACATCATGCGCGATGTGCCCTGGGGCTGGCTTGTGCGCTACATGCACTCCACGGGGGCATCGGCCTTCTTCATCGTGGTGTATCTGCACATGTTCCGTGGCCTGCTCTACGGTTCGTATCGCAAGCCGCGTGAGCTGGTCTGGATCTTCGGCTGCCTGATCTTCCTCACCCTGATGGGTGAAGCCTTCTTCGGCTATCTGCTGCCCTGGGGGCAGATGTCGTACTGGGGCGCTCAGGTGATCGTGAACCTGTTCTCGGCCATCCCGCTGATCGGCCCCGACCTGTCGATCTGGATTCGTGGTGACTACGTGGTGGGTGATGCCACGCTGAACCGCTTCTTCTCCTTCCATGTCATTGCGATCCCGCTCGTGTTGCTGGGTCTGGTGGCGGCGCACATCATCGCGCTGCACGAGGTCGGCTCGAACAACCCCGATGGCATCGAGATCAAGGAGAAGAAGGATGAGAACGGTGTGCCGCTCGATGGCGTGCCTTTTCACCCGTACTACTCGGTGCATGATCTGTATGGTGTGGCCATCTTCCTGTTCCTCTTCTCGGCCGTGATCTTCTTCGCGCCGGAGATGGGTGGCTACTTCCTCGAGTACAACAACTTCATCCCGGCTGACCCGCTGAAGACGCCGCCGCACATCGCGCCGGTCTGGTACTTCACGCCGTTCTACTCGATCCTGCGGGCCACGACGGAAGAGTTCCTGGTCTACGGCATGCTGCCCTTCCTGCTGGTGCTGCTCGTCTTCATCCTGAAGTCGGCCCGTTATCCGCTCTCGAAGGTGATCGGCGCTGCCGTCATCCTCGGCATGTGTGCAGGCTTCTTCATCTTCGACGCCAAGTTCTGGGGTGTGGTGGCGATGGGCGCTTCGACGCTGATCTTCTTTGCGCTGCCCTGGATCGATCAGAGTCCGGTCAAGTCGATCCGTTACCGTCCGATGTGGCACAAGGCTTTCTACCTGGTCTTCGTGGTGGTGTTCCTCGTGCTCGGCTACTACGGTGTGCAACCGCCGTCCCCGATGGCCGAGCGCCTGTCGCAGCTCTGCACGCTGATCTACTTCGGCTTCTTCCTCTTCATGCCGTGGTGGACGCGGATCGGCCCCTTCAAGCAGCCGCCCGAGCGTGTGAACTTCAAACCCCACTAAACCAAGGCAGCGAGAACAACATGAACATTTCGGTTACTCTTCGTCGCGGCTTCGGGGTTATGGCAACTGCCGTCGCCTGTGCGATGTCGGCGCCTGCGATGGCCGCGGGCGAGTCGGTTCACCTGGATACCTTCCCGGTGGAGAAGATGTCGGATCTGCCGTCCCTGCAGGATGGTGCCCGCACCTTCGTCAACTACTGTCTGAACTGTCACAGTGCGGCCTCCTACCGCTTCAATCGCTTGAAGGACATCGGTCTGACCGACGAGCAGATCGCCGGCAGCCTGATGTTCACCGAAGGCCGCGTGGGTGATCTGATGACGATCGCCATGAAGCCGGCTGAGGCCAAGGAGTGGTTCGGTGCGGCGCCGCCCGATCTGTCGGTGATCGCCCGTGCCCGTGCCTCGCATGATGGCTCGGGCGCCGACTGGCTCTACACCTACTTCCGCAGCTACTATCGGGATGCTTCGCGGCCCACGGGCTGGAACAACGTGATCTTCCCGAACGTCGGCATGCCGCACATCCTGTGGCAGTGGCAGGGCAACCGCGGTGCGGTGGAAGAGAAGATCGCGCCGGTGACGGACGAGGAAAGCGGCGAGGTGAAGGGCTGGACGAAGACGGTTACCACCTTCGATGATCATGGCAACCGCACCGAGAAAGCCGAGCCGATCAGCGGTGACAATCTGCATGAAAGCACCACGATGACGCTGGGTCAGCCGGTGGGCGGCACGATGACGCAGGCCGAGTATGACGAGAAGGTGGCCAATCTGGTGGCCTTCCTCAACTACATGTCCGATCCCACGGCCGACACGCGCAAGAGCCTGGGCATCTGGGTGCTGCTCTTCCTCGCATTGCTGGTTGCTTCCACCTGGTGGTTGAACCGCGAGTTCTGGAAGGATGTCAAATAACCGGGCACAACTTGTGCGCCCGTGATATCTTGCTGACCTGCCCCGTCTGGACGCGCTGGCGTCTCAGGTGGGGCTTGTCCGCATCTGGCCGGATGCTCATCCGGCTTCGTTTTTTGTGATTCGCGTGTTTTCAGGAGACTACACCCATGATGGTTCTCTATTCTGGAACGACTTGCCCCTTCAGCCAGCGTTGTCGTTTCGTGCTGTTTGAAAAGGGCATGGATTTCGAGATCCGGGATGTAGACCTGTACAACAAGCCCGAAGACATCTCGATCATGAACCCCTACGGCCAGGTGCCGGTGCTGGTGGAGCGGGATCTGATCCTGTACGAATCGAACATCATCAACGAGTACATCGATGAGCGTTTTCCTCATCCGCAGTTGATGCCGGCTGATCCCGTCATGCGTGCACGTACCCGTTTGTTCCTGTTCAACTTCGAGCGGGAGCTGTTCGTGCATGTGCAGACGCTGGAGCGTCGGGATCATGACAAGGACACGGCCAAGATGATGGATCGGGCGCGTGCCCAGATTCGCGAGCGTCTCACCCAACTGGCGCCGATCTTCGTGAAGAACCGGTTCATGCTGGGTGAGGAGTTCTCGATGCTCGACGTGGCGATGGCGCCGCTGCTCTGGCGTCTGGATCATTACTCGATCGACATGCCGAAGACGGCCGCTCCGCTGATGAAGTATGCTGAACGCATCTTTTCGCGTCCGGCCTATATCGAGGCGCTGACGCCCTCCGAGAAGGTGATGCGGCGCTGATTCCGGGCCGCACCGCGCTGTATCTGGCCCGCGGCCGAAGGGACGCTGCATGGCTGCCTGCACTGGCCCAGGTTGGTCAGTTGCCGCCATGCTGCGGTGTTGTTCATTTCAGGAGATGCCGGAACGATGGCTGAGACATCCACCAAACCCTACATGATCCGGGCGATCTACGAGTGGTGCTGCGATAACGGTTATACCCCGTATCTGGCGGTGAAGGTCGATGGTCGCACCTTGGTGCCTGTGCAACATGTGCGCAATGGCGAGATCGTGTTGAACATCTCACCGCTGGCCACGAACGCGATGCAGCTCGGTAACGACCTGATCGAGTTTCAGGCCCGCTTCAACGGTGTTCCGGAGTACCTGTCGGTGCCGGTGGGCAATGTGCTGGCCATCTACGCCCGTGAAACCGGCTCGGGCATGGCTTTCAGTCCCGATCTGGAAGATGAGTCGGGCTTCGACGAAGAGGCCGACGAGGAGCCGCCCTCGACCCCCGCGGTATCGGGGCCGGCCTCTTCAGCGCCGGGGCCGTCCTCATCCGCGCCCTCGTCGACCACGGGGGGCGAGGTGTTGGCTTTTGCTCGTCCCCAGCGTGGTGAGAGGCCCGCCCGCTCGGCTGGACGGACGCCTTCGCACGAGGGGCAGGGGGGGGCGGATCAGGCTGCTTCATCGTCGCCCTCTTCGTCCACCAGCGCTTCGTCTTCCGCTTCGGCACAGGGGGGCGCTGCCGATACGTCGGCTGAGCCTGCCGCCAGGCCGGACAAAGCCGGCAAGGCTGCCAAAGGCACGAAGGACAAGGTTGCCAAGGCGCCACAGTCAACCGCCTCGCAGTCTGCTCCGACCGCCTCGCATCCCCAAAAATCTGCCGAGTTGCCCGAAGTAGGGCAGAATAGCGGCGTTGGCCCTGACGGCGGCAAGGAGCCGCCGCCCGGTGGTGGTGGCAAGCCGCGGCTGGTTCGGGTCAAATGATGTTGGGTTGCATCGGCCGCCATCATGGCTTTTGCCTGATAGAATCGCAGCCGCATGCAAATGCCATTGTTTCATGGCCGCTTTAGCTCAGTTGGTAGAGCAACCGCCTTGTAAGCGGTAGGTCGTCAGTTCGAATCCGACAAGCGGCACCAGTTTTTGCAACCGGCTCCAGGGAATTGGGGGGCAGGCATGATGAAGACGACCCTGGTCATGCTTCAGTCATGCCAGGCAACGACAACTCACCGAACGCCTTCACCGGCTGCTTTCCGCCCGTTACCGCGCCTGTAGGCGCGGTTGGTTTTTGGGGGCACGCCAGTCGGCTGGTTGAGGCGAGGCATTTTGCACATGGCCGATGAGCCACGGCATGTCGTGCGACGTTCTCTCCTGATTCAGGTTGTTCTCGTCCGGGTAGTGCGCTGCAACGGGCAGTGTCGAGCGAAGCCTTTGGCGCTTGCTCATCGGGTCATCCAACAATAAAACTCCTCCAGACCCATGAGCGCATCAGAACCTCTCTCCGAGCAGGCCGGCTCCGGCTTGCGTCGTTCTCTCAAGGCCCGCCATCTGTCGATGATTGCCATTGGCGGCTCCATTGGCACTGGCCTGTTCGTGGCTTCCGGGGCGACGATTTCCGAGGCAGGGCCGGGCGGCGCATTGCTGGCCTATGCGCTGGTGGGGTTGATGGTCTATTTCCTGATGACCAGTCTGGGGGAGCTGGCCGCCTACATGCCGGTGTCCGGCTCGTTTGCGACCTATGGCAGCCGTTATGTGGACCCCGGTTTCGGTTTCGCACTGGGGTGGAACTACTGGTACAACTGGGCGATCACGATTGCGGTGGATCTCGTGGCGGCGCAGCTGGTGATGGCCTACTGGTTTCCTGAGGTGTCGGGTATCGTCTGGAGCGCGGTGTTCCTCGCCTTGATGTTCCTGCTGAATGTGGTGTCGGTGAAGGGCTTTGGTGAGGCTGAGTACTGGTTTGCCGGCATCAAGGTCGTGACCGTGATCATCTTCATCGGGGTGGGCGTGTTGATGATTTTTGGCATCCTGAGTGGTTCGGATCGGGCGGTGGGCTTTGCCGAGAACCTGGGTAACTGGACGGTGGGCGATGCGCCCTTTGCGGGTGGCTTCGCCGCGCTGATCGGGGTGGCGATGATCGTGGGTTTTTCGTTTCAGGGGACGGAGCTGATCGGGATCGCGGCGGGTGAGTCGAAGGATCCGGGGCGCAACATCCCGAGGGCTGTGCGTCAGGTGTTCTGGCGCATCCTGCTGTTCTACATCCTGGCCATTCTGGTCATCAGCTTGTTGATTCCGTACACCGATCCCCGCCTGCTGCGTAACGAGGTGGGCGACATCAGCGTCAGTCCCTTCACGCTGGTCTTCGAGCGGGCGGGCTTGTTGTCGGCTGCGGCGGTGATGAACGCGGTGGTGCTCACTTCGGTGCTGTCGGCCGGGAATTCGGGCATGTATGCTTCGACGCGGATGCTCTATACGCTGGCCACACAGGGGATGGCGCCACGTCTCTTTGCCCGTGTCTCGTCCACCGGGGTGCCGGTCTATGCCCTGATCGCAACGACGGTGGTGGCGGGCTTGTGCTTTGCCAGTTATCTGGCCAGTGCCGAGGTGATCTACATCTGGTTGTTGAACCTTTCGGGCATGACGGGCTTCATCGCCTGGCTGGGCATTGCCGTCAGCCATTACCGCTTTCGCAAAGGGTATCTGGCACAGGGGCGTGACTTGTCGGCCTTGCCTTACCGTGCGTCGTTCTTCCCCTTTGGTCCGATGTTCGCTTTCGTGCTGTGCCTGACCATCACGCTGGGTCAGAACTATCAGGCGTTCATGGAGGAGCGGATCGATTGGGGCGGGGTGGTGGCCACTTATATCGGCCTGCCGGTGTTCCTGGGGATCTGGCTGGCTTATCGGCTGATCAAGGGCGGTGGGTTCATTGCCTATCGTGACATGCGGTTCGACAGCCCCGACGTTGGCGGCAATGCCAATCGGGATGTCCATGCCGACGGTGAGGCCGACGGGCGTGCCGAAGCCTCAGCCTTGGCCAGCAGCGCTCGCCATTAAAAGAAGCTGCGTGATGGGGCCGAGCCGTGTGATGGCAGCGGCCCTGCCAACTTTTCCCTTCCGGTTCGGGCGTGCCTGTGCTTGAGCTGGCGCGGCATGGATACCGCCTGCTCGGTGTCGATTAACCACTTGTCCGTCGCATGGAAGACACATTTTTGTTGTCAAACAACAATTGCCCCCGCGTTGATGATTCACCAGGGGAAGTATTGTGTTGGCGACGGATTCCTTACTTCGAGTTCTCAAACAGGCAGGCATGGTGGGCGCAGCCACGGGTCTGGTGGCGTGCGCCGGCAGTGGGGGATATTCAACGCCCCTTGACCCGGCTTTGGGGGACGGCAATGCCACGTCGATCCGCACGGAGTATCAGACCCTGCATGGTGAGCCGCCCGAGGATGCCCGGCGTGGCCGCCTTCAATTGAAGGAAGAGCCGGTGCTCGAACGGGCCGAGGCCGTGCTCAGCAAGGAAGAGATCATGGCGGGGCGCTTTCATGCGCTGGCCGAGGAGGTCATCACGAAGGTCAATGCCGTGAGGGCCAAGGCACGTCAGTGCGGTGATGAGCCGATGGAGGCTGCACCGCCCGTTCGCTGGAATGCGCGTGTGGCGTATGCGGCCCTGCTGGAATCGGAATGGATGCTGGAGAACAACCGTTTCGATCACGCCTGGGAAACCGGTGAACTCGTTTGGGATCGGTTCGAGATGGTTGGCTATCGCTGGAGCAAGGCCGATGAGAACATTGCGGCCGGTTTCCGCACGCTGGACGAGGCAATCGAAGCCTGGGTGGACAGCCCTTCGCATTGCAAGGCGATGATGAGGGCCGATATCGAGGAAATCGGCCTGGCCGTCGTGCCCGGTTATCCGCAGAGCCGTTATCGCTCCTATTGGACGATGGCGCTGGGTACACCGCGCTGATTCCGTCAGCCGTCGTGGTTGCGCCGCTCGCCATCGAGCAGCAGCGCGCTGATCAAGCCGCTGATCAGGCTGTAGAGGATGGCGGCCAGCACAGCCCACCAGAAGCTGGCGATATGAAAACCGTCGATCAGTCCGGATGCGGCCCAGAACATCAGGCCGTTGAGCAAGAGTGTGAAGAGGCCCAGCGTCAGGACATTGATGGGCAGGGTCAACACGAGCAGCACCGGTCGGATGAAGGTGTTGAGCAGGCCGATGACGATGGCCACGAGCAGCGCCGTGCCGAAGCTTTTGATCTCGACGGCGTTGAGCAGATGCGGCAGCAGAAAGATGGCGGTGGCGTTGATGAGCCAGCCCAGCAGCATGCGGATGGTGTTCGGGTTCATGGGCGTATCTCCTGATATCGTCCTGGTTTGAGGGGAGGTCAGCGCGGCTCCCACGGTGGGTTCAGGTTCTGTGGGATGCCGAAGAGGTCGAGCAGGCGACCGGCCATGTGTTCGATGACGGTGTCGAGGTCGCCAGGGCGCTGGTAGAAGGCCGGCACGGGTGGGTAAATGATGCCACCCATCTCCGTCACGCGCGTCATGTTGTGCAGGTGGGCGAGGTTGAGCGGGGCTTCGCGCGTGACGAGCACGAGACGGCGGCGCTCTTTCAACACCACGTCGGCAGCGCGGGTGATGAGGTTGTCAGACAGGCCCATCGCGATGGCGGCCAGGGTGCGCATCGAGCAGGGCGCCACGATCATGCCATCCGTCACGAAGGAGCCGGAGGCGATGCTGGCGCCCACGTCACGGATCGGATGCACCTTGTCGGCCAGCGCTTCGATCTGGGCGCGTCCCTGTTCCAGCTCGGTGGCGACGGTCTGCCAACCGGCCGGGGAGACGACCAGATGGGTTTCGACACCGTCCTGCTGGCGGAGGTGTTCAAGCAGCCGGACGCCGAGGACGGCGCCGCTGGCCCCGGTGATCGCGATGATCAGGCGACGGCTCATGGTGTGATGAAACAGCAAGAAAAGTGTTAGTGTGCAGGCTGCGCCGCTGGGGTGCAAATGTGGTGCATGACATGCACCGGCATCGTTCAGGAAACTATCAGCATGACATACAAGGTGTTTGTGGATGGCCAGGAAGGCACGACCGGGTTGCAGATTCATGATTATCTGAAGCGGCGCTCGGATATTGCCGTGTTGCGGATCGATCCGGCGCTGCGCAAGGAGCCGGCCGAGCGCGCCCGTCTGCTGAATGAGGCGGATGTGGCTTTTCTGTGTCTGCCCGACGGGGCGGCGCGTGAGTCGGTGGCACTGGTCGAGAATCCGGATACCTGCGTGATCGACACGAGTACGGCCCATCGGGTGAGTCCGGACTGGGTGTATGGCTTGCCGGAGCTGGCCGCTGCGCAGCGGGACGAGATCCGCCAGCGCAAGCGAATTGCGAATCCGGGCTGCCATGCCACGGCGCTGATCCTCGCGCTGCGTCCGTTGAGGGATGCGGGGTTGCTGCCGGCCGGGTATCCGCTGTCTGCCACCTCGCTCACCGGGTATTCAGGCGGGGGCAGGAAGATGATCGAGCAGTATCAGGCCGATGCTGCCGGTGCGTTGCAGGCGCCTCGGCCTTATGCGTTGGGCCTGACGCACAAGCATTTGCCCGAGATGCAGCGCTACGCCGGCTTGGCTCACGCACCCGTGTTCAGCCCGGTGGTGGGCCCGTTCTACAAGGGGCTTGCTGTCAGCATCCCGCTCGATTTTGCCCGAATGGCGGGTCAGGTGAGTCGTCAGGCCGTGCATCAGGCGCTGCTTGAGCGCTATGCGAGCGAAGCCTTCGTGCAGGTTCACCCGCTGGATGGGGAGATGGCCGATGGATTTTTCGATGTGCAGGGCAGCAACGACAGCAACCGGGTCGATCTCTTCGTGTTCGGCAACGACGAACAGGCGCTTCTGGTGGCACGGCTCGACAACCTCGGTAAAGGGGCGAGCGGTGCGGCCGTGCAGTCGATGAACATCCACTTGGGGGTGGATGAGGCCAGTGGCCTCGTCTGATAGCGCCGGGGCGCTCAGGCTTCGCGTGCGCTTTCGGGGATGAGCTTTTGCAGCTCGCCCGAGCCGAGCATTTCGTCCATGATGTCGGTGCCGCCGATGAATTCACCGTTGATGAAGAGCTGCGGAATGGTGGGCCAGTTGCTGAAATCCTTGATGCCTTGGCGCACCTCGGCATCTTCCAGCACGTTGATCGTCACCAGCTGCTTCACGCCCGCTTCCTTCAGGATCTGGATGGCCTTGCCGGAGAAACCACATTGGGGAAACTGGCCCGTGCCTTTCATGAAGAGCACGACCGGGTGATCGGTGACGACTTGCTTGATGAATTCTTGAACGTCCATGATGATTCTCTGACAAAAAGGGGGTTCAGGAAGCGCGTCCGTTGAAGGCATGCCGGTTGGGGATGCCGCACTGCGCCGGCCACGTGGGCCTTTCCTTAGCGGGGATGATGAGGTGCCCATTCGAGCGGCACGCTGCTTGGGCCATCAGGCGTGTATCGCTCATGTACCGTTTTGCCCTCTGAACAATCCAGGGGGGGCTTGTGAGGCAGGTAAACAGGACACGCGTTGATCCAGCATTGGGGGCAATGGTAGTCCCATCGTCCCTATTAGGGAAATGTGAGGGCCATGACGGGGGCGCTCAAGGGCCGGCACGGAAGCGAAAAGGGCACCGCACGCATTGGCGGCTTTTGTCTCTCAACAGGTCATTGCCCTCAAAGCCTGGACGTGTCCGACCGGGGCGGCTGGCGCCCGCCGCTGACCCTGGGTTGTCCGGCCAGATCGCGTTGGGTGAAGACCTCGACAAAACCGGCGGCGTCCAACAGTGCCTGCACCGGGTCTTCCTGGTCGTAGCCGTGCTCCAGGAGCAGCCAGCCACCGGGCTTCAGGTGTTGGCGGGCACCGGTGATGATCTGGCGCAGGTCATCCAGGCCATCCGGGCCGGCTGCCAGTGCCTGGGGGGGCTCGAAGCGCAGATCGCCTTCTTGCAGGTGATGATCACCTGTCGCGATGTAGGGCGGGTTCGAGACGATCAGGTCGACGGGTGGGGTGTCTGGTGGCAGGGCATCCCACCAGCTGCCCTGGTACCACTGGATGTGGGCGCCCAGCCGGTCGGCATTCTGCTGGGCAATGGCGAGGGCGTCGGCCGAGAGATCGACGGCGTGGATCGTCAGCGCATGCTCGTTGCTGGCATCGCCAGCGTCAGCTTGAGCGCTGGTGGCGGTGTGAACGGTGGCGGCAAGGCCAGCCGTGACAGCTTGAGGGGCGCCAATGGGTTGCCGGGAGGCACTGGCGGATGGTCGAGCCTCGGCGGCTTGTGGGGGCTGGGCCAAAGGGAGGTTCCAGCGCTCTGCCAAGGTCAGCGCCAGGGTGATGGCGATGATGCCGCTGCCCGTGCCCAGGTCGATGATCCTTGCCGAACCCGAACCCGAACCAGCAGCCTTGATCGATGACAGGGGGGCTGGCGGCTGCGTGGTGGTGCACGTGACCGGCACCGAGGGGGCGATTCGATCCGGGCTGCCCCCGATAGGTTGCCCGAAGATGGGCGCGAGCTTTGCCAGTGCTACCTCGATCAGCGTCTCAGTGTCGGCGCGGGGAATCAGGACGGCGGGTGAGACGAGGAAGGGGCGGCCGTAGAACTCCTGCTCGCCCGTGAGGTAGGCCAGCGGTTCGCCGGCGCGGCGGCGGGCAGCGAGCTGCTGAAAGCGTTGCTGGGTGTCGGTGTCCGTTTCGTCCTGATCGTGGGCGATCAGCCAGGTCATCGGGCGGCCGGTGACGAGGCTCATCAGTCGGCGTGCTTCGTGTCGGGGCAGGGCGCTGTCGCGCATCAGCTCACCGAGCTGGCAGGGGGCGAGAGGGATGGTGTCCCTGGGGATGGAGGGCATGCTGGATAACCGCTCATGCAGGTGTGTTCGTCGGCGGCAGGAACGTTGTGCGTGCTGCTGGCCTTCAGCACCAGGTCAACAGCGTTCCCAAGGACTTGACGGGTGGGCAAGCGACTGAAAGGCGCGAAGAAGTGCCCGCCGGATCAGGCGCGTCAGGCACTGTCGGCGTCTGCACTTTGCTCGGCGATGCGGGCCTTGATCAGCGCGTCGGTCAGCTCATCCAGCTCGCCGTCCATGATCGAGGACAGTTTGTAGAGTGTCAGGTTGATCCGGTGGTCGGTGAGCCGCCCCTGCGGGAAGTTGTAGGTGCGGATGCGCTCGGAGCGGTCGCCCGAACCGACGAGGCTCTTGCGGTGGGCGGACATTTCGGCGTGCCGGGCCTGCTCACGGGCATCACGCAATCGCGTGAGCAGCACGGTCATGGCTTTTTCCCGGTTTCGGTGCTGCGAGCGGTCGTCCTGGCACTCGGCCACGGTACCGGTGGGCAGGTGGGTGATGCGAACGGCCGATTCGGTCTTGTTGACGTGCTGACCACCGGCGCCCGAGGCGCGGAACACGTCGATGCGCAGCTCGTCCGGGCTGATCTCGATGTCACCACTGGCGTCGGCCTCAGCCATCACGGCCACGGTGCAGGCCGAGGTATGGATGCGGCCTTGTGATTCGGTGACGGGCACCCGTTGCACCCGGTGTGCCCCCGATTCATGGCGCAGCCGTCCAAACACCTGCTGGCCGGTGATCTGGACGATCACCTCGCGATAACCGCCCAGCTCGGCTTCACTGGCCGACAGGATCTCGGTCTGCCAGCCACGTTGTTCCGCATAGCGCAGATACATCCGCAGGAGATCGCCGGCAAAGAGGGCGCTTTCGTCGCCGCCGGTGCCGGCGCGGATTTCCAGCATCGCATTGCGCTGATCATCCGGATCCTTGGGCTGCAGTAACGTTTCGATCCGTGTGAGCAGTTCGGTGCTGCGGGCATCAGCCTGCGCCGCTTCCTCATCGGCAAATTCACGCAGCTCGGGGTCATCCCGCATCTGTCGGGCGGCTGCCAGATCGGCCTGGGCGGCCTGCCATTGGGCATAGGCATCGAGCACCTCGCTCAGTTCGGCATGCTCCTGGTTGAGGGCGCGCAGTGCTTTCAGGTCGTTGCCGATGTCTTCGCTGGCCAGGCGGGCATTGACCTCGTCCAGCCGGTCGTGCATGCGGTCGAGCTTGTCACGCAGGGAGTCTTTCATCGTGGTGCGGGGGTAATGGGCCGTGCGTGGCGGGGAAAAGCGGTCAAGGGCCGGGGGCCATCACCTGGCCAAGGGCATGACACGCGCTAGCGGTGACGCCTGGGGCCGGGGAAGAGGCTGCTCAGCAGGTTGGCCAGCTCGGCATCCTGTCCACCGTGGCGGTTGAGAAGCGTGGTGGGGCCATGCAGGAACTTGCGGGTGAGCGATTTGGAGAGCGCTTCCAGTACTTCGGCCGGGTCTTCGCCTCGGGCCAGCATCTTGCGGGCACGTTCCAGCTCGGCCAGACGCACGGCATCGCTGCGCGCATGCAGATCCTGGATCAGGGGCACGCTGCGGCGCTGTTGCAGCCAGCTCATGAAGGCGCTCACTTGCGTGTCGATGATGACTTCGGCCTCGGCCACCGCCATCTTGCGGCCTTCGAGGCCGGCATCGACCACTTCGCGCAGGTCATCCACCGTGTAGAGGAACACGTCGTCGAGCCGCGAGACCTCATCTTCGATATCCCGCGGCACGGCCAGATCGATCATCAGCATGGGCCGGTGACGCCGTTGACGAACAGCCCGTTCCACCATGCCGAGGCCGATCATCGGCAAGGTGCTGGCGGTGCAGGAGATCACGACATCGAACTTGTCGAGCTGCTGGGGCAGCTCGGCCAGCGTCATCGTACTGGCGCCGAAGCGGCCGGCCAGGGCCTGTGCACGCTCGATGGTGCGGTTGGCGATCACCATCTGCTTCGGGTGCGGCGCCCAGTGGGCGGCACACAGTTCGATCATGTCGCCAGCACCGATCAGGAGCACCGAGCAATCCGAGAGCCGCTCGAAGATCTGTTCACCCAGGCGCACGCTGGCTGCCGACATCGACACCGACTGGGCGCCGATGGCGGTTTGGGTGCGCACTTCCTTGGCCACGGAGAAGGAGCGCTGAAAGAGCTGGTGCAGGTGGCTGCCCAGCATGTTGGAGTCTTGCGCCACGCGGGCGGCCGCCTTCATCTGGCCGAGGATTTGCGGCTCACCCAAAACCATCGAATCCAGCCCGCTGGCCACACGGAAGGCGTGGCGAACGGCGCCCTGATTGGGGAGCAGGTAGAGGTGTTCGGGCAGGGTGTCGTCTTCCACCCGCTTGTGCTGACTGATCCAGCCCGTCAGCGCGTGTCCGGCCTCTTCGGGCGCATCGGTCTGACAGTAGATTTCGGTGCGGTTGCAGGTGGACAGGATCGCGGCCTCGGGAGCGAGCGATTTCATGTGTTCCCGCAGATCGGCCAGCGCAGACCCGATCGCCTCGGCGGTGGGGAAGGCGAGCTTCTCACGCAGCGCAAGCGGCGCCGTGGTGTGGTTGAGGCCCAGGGTAAGCAATGCCATGTTGAAAGCAGCTCAGACAGCCTGATGCTGGGCGAAAGGACGATCGATCATAGCCGACGATTATATGTCGTGATCCAGCTTTGGTAGCGTGATTTCGAAGCAGGCGCCGCCTTCGTCGTGATTGAATACACGAATGCTGCCGTGGTGTCGCTCAATGGTTTTCTGCACCATCGCCAGCCCCAGGCCAGCGCTGCCGCCTGCTTGTTTCTTGCCGGTCTGGCCCTTGTTGGCTTTGGCCTGCCAGAAGGGCTTGAAGACGAGCGTCTGTTGCTCGGGGGGAATGCCTGGCCCCTGATCGCGCACGCAAAGGCGATAGTGTGCGCGGTCCTCGACGACGCTCAGGTGGATGTGGCCATGTTCCGGACTGTGCCGGATGGCATTTTCGACGAGGTTCGAGAGTGCCCGGCGAAGCAGGTCGCCATCGCCTTCGACCCAGGCCGGTTCATCGGTGCCGTGGTGATGCAGCTTGATGTGTTTGGTGGAGGCGCCGAACCAGGCCAGGTCGATCACTTCACTGATCAGCATGTTCAGGTCATAGTCGGCGGCCTGGATGCGTTTGGCTTCGGCTCGGGTGTAAGCCAGAAAGCCATCGGTCAGCTCAAGGGCGCGCCGGGAGTGCCGGGCCAGCTCATCCAGTCCGGCATCGCGTTCGGCCTGGTTGTCGGAGTGTCGCAGCTGTTCGATGATGGCCTGAATGGTGGCCTGAGGCGAGCGCAGGTCGTGTGAGAGGAAGGACAAGGTTTCTTCCCGCTCGCGGTCTGCTTGCCGACGGGCCGTCAGATCGACGAACTGGATCAACCAGCGGCGCTCCTCCTGGTTGGAGCCGGTGGCGCTGACATCCATGCGCCAGTGGCGGTTTTGGCAATCCTGATGCTCGCCGGCCAGCCTGCTCGGATCGTCCTGGAAGGTGAGTGCTGATTCACCAAAAATGCTGTCGAAGCAGTGTTTCAGGTCGGTGCCGGTTTGGCGGGGGCCGCCAAAAGCATCCATGAAGCGTTGGTTTGACAGCAGGATCTGAAACTGATGATCGGCCACGAGCACGGGGTGGGGCAGTGATTGCAGACTGTCGGCCAGAAAACGGTTCAAGCGCCCAAGCTGTACGGTGGCGTCCTGCACGCGGGCCAGCTGGGCCGCGATCGGTTCACGGGGGGAGGGCACCGTGTTGCGCTGGCCGAACACGCCGCCAAACAGTTCCAGCGAGCGTGCCTGTACCAGCAGGCCGGCCGAGGCGGCACTGAGGCGTCGCCAGTTCCAGAGGGGGTAGGCCACAAAGCTCGATGCCAGCACACTGCCAGGGGCAAACCACCAGCCGGATTTGAAGGCAACCCAAGACACGAGCAGCAGCAATACGTTGAGGGCGCCGACGATGAGCAGACCGCGCATGGGGCTGGTGCGGTAGAGCAGCAGCATGATCACGAGCAGCAGCAGCACGTCGATCGTGCCCTGAATGCAGGGCAAGAGCGGGCGTTTCAGGTTGTTGGCCAGCAGCGCCTCGGCTGTGGCGGCGTGCAGCTCCAGACCTGAGATGCGATGTGGTTCACCTACCAGAGGGCTGACGAAGAAATCGCCCGAGCCGATGGCGGTGCTGCCTAGCAGCACCTTTTTGCCAATCAGGCGTTTTGGCGAGATGTCGCCGCGTAGCAGGGCCGCTGCCGAGATCTTTTCCGGCAGGGACGAGAGGTGTCCGAGCAGCAGCGGGGCGCGCACGTCCCAGCGGCGTTCCAGCAGCATGTTGAGCGTGTCGGCGCGCCGGGGCCGGGCTGTCGGCTCGATCAGGGCGAGTGCGAGGGCCGGCAGGTGGCCTTCTTCGAGGTAGAGACCGCGCACCAGTCCGTCCACGCCTGGATAAAAGGTGACATGGCCGAGTGTGTTGCCGGAACTGATCAGGTCGAGCGGATAGAGCGGCAGGTAATTGTTCGTGCCTTCTTCCTTGCCCACGGCGAGGATGACCCTGGTGCCATGGTTGGCCGCCTGTTGCAGGCTGCTGCGCAGCACGTGATCGTCGTGGGGCAGCGGTGAGACTTCGGCAAAGAGGATGTCGATACCCAGGGCTTCAGGTCGCGCTTCGGCAATCCGGTTGACCAGAGCGGCGATCACTGGACGGGGCCAGGGCCATCGGCCGATTTGCAGCATGCTGATGTCGTCGATGTCGACGAGCACGATGTTGCCGCTGGGAGGATGGTGGTCGCTCTCCAGCGCCAGATCGTAGAGGCGAAGGTTCAGGTAGTCGATCGGTGTGGCCACGCCACGCCGGTTGGTGGGGTCGGGCAACCGGTCGCTCAGCGAGGCATGCTGCATCCAAGGCCCGAAATAGAGCGTCAGCAACAGCAGGGCGACCGTGATCATCAGCCATTCGGTCAGCGGACGCCACCCCGGTGTGGCGGTGGACGAGGGCCGGGGCAGCAAACGTCGCAGGGCGCTGAACACGGGTGGGTGAGATCAGTTGGAGAGCATCAACAGGTCGCCGCTGCCGGTACGGATCGGTTCATGTCCGCCACTCTTGACGACACGGCGAGGCAGCGCAGCCTGAACGGGAGCGGGTGGGCGCATGACGAATCGGCCCGGCTCGCTGAAAGGCCCCTGGTGGCGACCTTCGATGGTGGCCACACGCCACCACCGGTCGAGTGGCCCACGGGCATGCAGATACAGTCGGGCGTGCTGAACGAGGTGGATCTCGTCATGGAGCACTTGCGCGAAACGGGCATCCTGCGCGATCTGTACCCGGTAGCGCCGTGCGTCGGCATTGGGAGGCGGGGGCGTCGTCGTGTCTTGCCAGGTCAACGTGGTCTGGCCTGTGGGGACGGGCGAGGTGAGCGGGCGCAGGATGGGAGGCAGGGGGCGTGCCCGGACTTCGAGCCGGGCGATGCTGTCGTGCCCTTCGATCGACTGAGCCGACACCGGCCGTACCCGTACGTGGTAGACCCCGTCTGCTTGGGTCTTGAAGGAGAACTGCGGTTTGTTCGTGCGGGCATCAAGCAGCAGCTGATTGAACTGCTCGTCGGCCGAGACTTCGACCCGGTAGGCGGCAGCCTTGCCCAGTGGGGGAAGGTTCACCGTGGGATTGGGCTGCGTGAAGCGCTCGCCATCGAGCGAGGCGAGTGAGGGCGCTGGCAGCAGCGGTTCGACCTTGGGCGCCTTGCCCGGCGTGAAGTAGGCGCCCTGGCCGGCATCGACAAGGGCCGAACCCGCCTGGTTCCTGCCCTCGACCTGGCCGCGCAGCACTTCGATGGTGCTGCGCTTGTCCTGTGCCTGAACCCGAAACCGGGTGCCCCGAACGGCGGCATTGCCCGAGGGGGTTCGGATCTTGAGCGGGCGTTTGCGCTGGCCCGGTGAGTCTGGTTCGATGCCGCCCTTGTCGAGTTGGAAGAGGGCGTCGAGATCCTTCTCGCCATGATAGGCGCGCAGTCGTTTGATCCGAACCTGGGTGGCTGACGGAATCCGCAGCTGTGTGCCATCGGGCAGCTTGATCGTGGCCGTGCTGTCGGCACCGGTACGGATGATGCTGCCCTCGCCCAGCTGGGCGCCGGCCGAGACGGGTTTGCCATCGGCCTGCACCTGATTGGAGGCGCTGCTCAGCATGGCCATGACGGCTGAGGGCTTCAGCCATTCGGGGCGCAGCCGCAGGATGCTGCCGGGTGGCAGGTGTCGGGGCTTGTCGATCCCGTTGTACTGTTGCACGTCTTGCCAGCGGGAGGTCTTGTCGAGCTGATCGCGTGAGATGCCGATCAGCGTGTCGTTTGGCTTGACGGTGTAGAGGATGTCATCCGCATGGGCGCCCGGTGTGCCGGCGGGGGTGTTGTGGCTGTGGGCCAGCGTCTGCTGTCCAGCCAGCAAGAGCGCACCGGCACACAGCAGACTGCCAAGCAGCTGTGGGCGCCGTGGACGACGGAGCAAGGAGGGCCGGTCGGGCCAGACGTTGGGGGTCTGAAGGGGGGGCTTCACCGGACTCTCCGTGATGGTGGGGGGTTATTGTCCGTCGGACGATGGCGGGGGCGATATCGTCATCATGCCGTCTTCGTCACGCAATTGCTCCAGTCGATAACCATAACTGTAGACCGGTGCCAGCAGGTAACCGCTGTCGGGCCGCAGCGTGAGCTTGCTGCGCACGCGCGAGACGTGGGTATCCATGGTGCGGGATGGGACTTCGGAATCACGTCCCCAGACGGCTTCGCGGATATGGCCCCGTGACAGCGGCTTGCCGATGTTGTTCAGGAACAGGAGCGCCAGCTGAAATTCCTTCTGGGTCAGCTCCACCGTGCGGCCCGAGTCCTGCACGGTCTGTCGCTGCAGGTCGAAGCGGAAACGGTCGTACTCGAACACCGCGTCCTGAGGGTTGCCCAGACCGGCCCGACGTACCAGCGCCTTCAGGCGGGCACGCAGCTCACCGGCACGAGCCGGCTTCACCAGGAAGTCGTCTGCACCGGCGTCGAGTGCGGCGATCACTTCCTCTTCCGAGTCGTGGGCTGTCAGAACCAATACCGGAATGGGGTTCTTGCGCTCACGCAGTCGCTTGACCAACGTTCTGCCATCCATGCCTGGCAGCATCAGGTCAACGATGCAGGCGTCGAAACTTTCCCGCGGCAGGGCATTCAGGAACGACTTGGCGTCCCCGAACATGTGACAGGTGTCTCCTTCCACAGTCAGTGAAAAGACCAACTGCGAGGACACCGCTTTGTCGTCTTCAATGATTGCAATTCTCATCGGCCTATTGTATGGCAGGGCATGGGGCAAGATACGTTTGGCGCGTGTTGCTTGCCTGATTTTGTGTAAAAAGGTTGAATCAGTGCGGTGCTTCCCCGTGAACCAGTGGGGAGGTGACCTTGTTGGCAGCGGGGTCTGTCAGGAACAGGTGGTAGGCGGGATTGTCCGACTCGTTCCAATACCTATACCCCAAACCAGCCAGGAAGTGTTCGTATTGTGGACGATCCTGTGGTGGCACCTGAATGCCGACCAGCGTTCGGCCAAAATCCGAGCCGTGATTACGGTAGTGAAAGAGCGAGATGTTCCAGCTTGGTGCAAGGTGTTCCAGAAAGCGCATCAGCGCACCGGGCCGCTCCGGAAATTCAAAACGGTACAGCACTTCATTCTGCGCCAGGGCGGAGCGTCCACCCACCAAATGACGGAGGTGGGTCTTGGCCAGCTCGTCGTCGGTCAGATCCATCGTCGGAAAACCTGCATCACGGAAACGCTGTGCCATCTCGTCGATGTCGGCGCGTCGGCTCACTTCCACGCCGACATAGATATGGGCTTGTTGTGAATCGGCAATCCGGTAGTTGAACTCGGTGACGTTACGTGCGCCGATCTGTCGGCAAAAGTGCAGGAAGCTGCCTGGCTTTTCGGGGATGGTAACGGCGAAGACGGCCTCACGTGCTTCACCGATCTCGGCGCGTTCGGAGACGAAGCGCATCCGGTCGAAATTCATGTTGGCGCCGCTCGCCACGGCCATCAGCGTCCGATCCTTGCAGCCTTCACGTTGAACCCAGGCTTTGAGGCCCGCCAGCGCCTGGCCGCCGGCCGGCTCCAGAATGGCGCGTGTGTCCTCGAAGGCGTCCTTCAGGGCTGCGCAGATCTGGTCGGTGTTGACGAGGATGATGTCATCCAGATAGCGCTGGCACAGGGCAAAGGTTTCATCGCCGACGCGCTTGACGGCGGTGCCGTCCGAGAACAACCCCACATCATCCAACGTGACGGGACGGCCTGCTGCCAGAGACTGGCGCATGGCGTCGGCATCCACGGTCTCGACCCCGATGATTTTCGTCTCCGGGCGGATTGCCTTCACATAGGCCGCCACACCGGCTGCCAGGCCACCGCCGCCGATGGCCATGAAGATGGCATCCACCGGCGCCGGGTGCTGACGCATCAGTTCCATGCCGATGGTGCCCTGGCCGGCGATCACGTCCGGGTCGTCGAAGGGATGGACGAAGGTCAGCCCTTCGGAGGATTGCAGTGCCAGCGCGTGCTGGTAGGCATCGGTGAACGATTCGCCATAGAGCACGACCTCGCCGCCACGAGCGCGCACGGCATCGATTTTCAATTGCGGGGTGGTGATCGGCATCACGATCACGGCCCGACAGCCGAGACGGCGGGCCGACAGGGCCACGCCCTGGGCGTGATTGCCGGCCGAGGCGGCGATCACGCCGCGGGCACGTTCGGCCTCGCTGAGCTGGGCCATCTTGTTGTAGGCGCCCCGCACTTTGAACGAGAACACGGGCTGCATGTCCTCGCGCTTGAGCAGGACACGGTTGCCTAGACGGGTTGAGAGAGCCGGGAGCGGATCGAGCGGGGTTTCTTCGGCAACTTCATAGACATGGGCGTTGAGAATCCGTTTCAGGTACTCGATCGGCATCGGACAGACAGGAACAGGTGGGGTTGAGGAGGACGTGCGCGAATGACACGTCCTGTGGCATGAATGGAACGCCCTATAATACGGCGCTTTGACTTTTGACAGGGGCAGGCGCGCGGGGCTGCACACACTGTGCGGTTTCGGGCCAATCTTTGATGTGCACCCTGATCCAGGCGTCCGTCGTGGTGTTTGCCAAGTGGCGGCGTGGCACCGGGTTCGAAAGCCCCTCTGGGGGTGCAGACATGCGTCCCGCGTTCATTGGCTCATTCCCATGCTTGAAACGTTGCTGAATCAGGTCATCGGCTGGTTTGCCTTGCCCAAGAATGGCCTGGCCACCGTGTTCGTGGTGGCGCTGGTCTCGGCCACCTTGCTGCCGATGGGGTCGGAGCCGGCCGTGTTCGCGTATGTGTCGCTGCAACCCCAGATGTTCTGGGTGGCGGTGATCGTGGCCACCCTGGGCAACACGCTGGGGGGCATCATCAATTACTGGTTGGGCCGTGGTGCCAAGCAGGTGCTGGCGCCCGAGAAGCAGACGCAATATCTGCGCTGGTTCGAGCGGCTTGGCCCCAAGGCGCTGCTGTTCTCCTTTTTGCCGGTGGTGGGGGATCCGCTCTGTGCCGTGGCGGGTTGGCTGCGGCTGCCGTTGTTGCCGTGTTCGCTGTGGATGGCGCTCGGCAAGTTCATTCGCTATGTGGTGATGACAGGTGCCCTCTTGTGGGTGCCGGATGAATGGTGGCAGTGGCTCAAGTCGCTGGTGGTGTAGGCGTCAGCAGCTGTCAGGCGCCTGCTCGTTTGCCTCAAGACATGACGTCCGGTGTGCAACATCGCCCCAGCCTGGCTGTCACGCTTGCGAAGGCATCGGCCTTGGCGGCGCGAGGCGCCTTGTCAGCCCGCAGATTCGGGGCCAGAACGGGGACGAATCAGTTCATCACACACGCGCCATGTGCACTGCACCATGGAACCGGCCGGAAAAGGGGCCGACATGTTGTTGCCCTTTGTCGGGAACGAGGGGCGTGACAGGATTCCCGCACGCCGGCAAGCATAGGACTTCAGGCCCGCAAGTGACTGAAAAAACGGTCAAAAGTCACATGTTCTCCAGTTATTCATCGGCTGAATGACTCCTATCGTCTGCCGGGGGTTGTGCATCATGGCGCAATGCACCATCCTATAGCCATATACCGCAGAACCTTTTTTGGAGTTTTGGAAATGCCCCCCCCCATGTCGGCCGCGATGTCCTTTGATGCTGTTGCGGCACAGCCGACACAAACCGAATACGCTGCTGAGCGCACCGAGGTGCTCAAGCGCATGGCCGTGCTCACGCTTCTGGCCGTTGCGCTGGTTGCCCTGACCTGGTCGTGGTTCGGCATGCTTGGCTCGATGGATGCGACGGTCAGCACCGAGCTGTGGGCAGGTCTGCGCTTCAAGCTGATCGGTGGTGCCTTTGGCATCCTGGGTCTGGCCGCAGCCATGCTCTATGTCTGGATTCGTCTGGTTCGCCGCATCTTGCGGATGGACTGGGCTTGATGCCGATGCCGTGCCAAGCGCACGGTCGGTGCTGTCCCCTCGACAGATTTCCTGTCGGCACGTGTCGCAAGGCACGGGAAAACCTGTTTGTTACCCATCGTTGGGGGCAAGCAGGTTTTTTTTTGCGTGTTGTCACAGTCAACTGAGAATTTTCATTTTGTCGTGTTTTTGGCACGAGGGCTTGTGACAGAATGCACATTCGTGTAGGCCCAAATCGCTGGCTTCCTGGGATAATGCCAGGCTGACCTTTGTGCATCTCCTCGTGCAGCAGACACCATGACAGTCTTTCGCTTTCCTGCCTCTCCGTCAGGTGCGCCCATTCGCCCGTCCTTGCACGCATCAGCTTTGGCTGAGGACGGCAGTGGCGCGGCCCTTTCGAGCATGATGGATACCGAGGCCAAGGCCACAGCCCCGTTTTCACCGTTTTCCGCGCTGGGCGCTCGTCGCATGCGCTCCCTATCGGCCGTGTGCATGTTGCTCACGGTACTTGGCTGTTCGGCAGCGGGCGAAGGCCGTGAGGGGGGCGCCCTCACCGGTGGGTTGAGCAAACCGGGCATCACGGCAGGCGGCTCAGCCGAAGGTGGCGGGGAAGGGGAAGCCACCGGCAGCGGCGCCACCTTGGGCGGGCGAGTCGGTTCGTGTGACTCTGCCTGGCAGGCCAAGGCCAAATACACGTTGGCTGACAAGCAAAGCGCGCGTGCCAATGAGGTGATCCCCGCCGTTCCCCGACCCAAGAAAGGGGTCGCCCAGGGGGATCCTGTCTATGGCAATTGTGTCCAGCGCCTCACCGATCATGCCGAGGAGCCGCCCAAAAGCTTTGCACGGCATGATTACTCGCGTCGCCAGGCGTTCAATGCCGACAGCTCCAGAGTGCTCATTGCGTCCCATGATGGTGCCTGGCACCTCTACGATGCCAATACGCTCACCTGGTTGAAGCAGCTCGATGAGCCGGCTGGTGATGCCGAGTTGCAATGGCATCCCACGGATCCGGATCTCGTCTACTTTCAGCCCACCAACGGGGTTGGCATGGTGCTGTATGAGCTGAACGTGGTGTCCGAGCGGGTTCGTGAAGTGGCTGATTTCTCCAGCCGCCTGCGTGCCATCTGGCCCAAGGCCAACAGCGCGTGGACGAAGGCTGAAGGCGCCCCTTCGGCGGATGGCCGTTACTGGTGCTTCATGGTCGATGACGCGGCCTGGCAGTCCTTGGGCATTTTCGTCTGGGACATGCAAAAGGATGAAATCCTTGGTACGAAGAGCACGCATGGCGACCGGCCTGATCATGTGAGCATGAGTCCGGGCGGTTCCCGCTGCGTGGTGTCCAGCGATACGGCCGGCGTGGGCACGCGAGCCTGGACGCGTGATTTCAGCCGGTCGACCCTCTTGCATCACAAATCCGAGCACTCGGATCTGGCTTTCGATGCCAAGGGTCGGGAAGTCTATGTGTCGATCGACTACCAGAGTCGGGCAGGGGATGTGTTCATGGTCGACCTGGAGAGCGGCAAGCGCACGACGCTCTTTTCGACTTATCTGAACAACAGCACCACGGCCGTTCACTTCTCCGGGCGTGCTTTCAAGCGGCCGGGCTGGATGCTGGTATCCACCTATGCTTCCGATGGCAGCCAGGAATGGCTGCATGAAAAGATCATGGCCATGAGCCTGACACCCGATCCGTCCATCCGGGGTTTGGCTTATCACCACACCCACTACAATGGCTACTGGACGGAGCCTCAGGCAACGGTGAACCAGGATTTCACGCGGATCCTGTTCAACTCGAACTGGGGATCGAAGAGTGAGTTGGACATCGACAACTACATGATCAGCCTGCAGCCCAACGCGCTGGATTGAGGGCGCCCTGCGTTGGTGCCTTGGCGCGTCGGCAGGCCCGGCTGGTGCCAGCGCGTGGCAACGATCGAGCGTGTGGATGAGGGTGTCGAGACAAGAGGAGCCGCAGGTGGTTGATGCACAGGCAGCAGGCCCGATGGCCGGTGAGCCATCCCGTGATCAGGTCGATGGCTGTCCGCTCTGTCATCCGGAGGCGGAAACGGTTCTGTGGGAAAACGACGAGCTGCGCATCATCCGTGTGATGAACGAGCCGGGATACCCCGCCTATTTTCGTGTGGTCTGGCAGCAACACCTGCCCGAGATGACTGACCTGCCAGCCGAGGCCCGTGAGCGGCTATGGGCCGTGCTCTCGGTGGTGGAGGCTGGCATGCGCCAATGCTTTTCGCCTGACAAGATCAACCTGGCGAGCTTCGGCAACCAGGTACCGCACCTGCACTGGCACCTGATCGCACGCTGGGCCGATGACCCACAGTTTCCTGGTTCGCTCTGGTCGCCGGTGTGCCGCTCCACCGATTCGCCTGCCATGCAGCGGATTGCGGCCCTGGTCGAGGCTGCGATGCCTTCCTTTCGTCAGGGTTTGGCGTCGGGGCTGATCACGCTCATGCAACGGTAGAGAAGCGGCCCGTCCACCACCGAATCCACCCCTCCGCCTGAGACGAGGCTTGAAATGATGGCTTCGTTGCGTTTCGTGTGCCATGAGAAGCCCTTGTGTCCGGCCACCAGGCCGTCGCCCACGATATAGCGGGCGCCGGATGCGGCTGGGGCTTCACGCAGGGTGTAGGTCTTGCCGCCCATCGTCAGTCGCACGCTGGCTTCCCCTGCCTCCTCGGCGCCCGGAATATGATAGGCCGCCACCACCCGTTCGGTTCGGGACAGACCCAGGGCTTGGGCTTCCTTGGTCGGCACGCAATTGAGGGATTCGGTCACGACGCTCTGGGCGCCTGATCCTTCCACCTTGGTGACTGCCGGCCGGGCTGCGGCGGTTGCAGGCGCCTGATCAGCTGTCTGGATGCCACGTTGAGGCGGCATGCTGTCCTGGTGTGGTGCAGGCAGGCTCTGGCAGGCGACCAGCATCAGGCTCAGGCCCAGCGTGGTGAGACCGGCAGCGACGTGCCCTGAGAGCAGGCTTTTCTGGTTACGGTGTTTGGCGCAGCGGTGAGACATGGCAGGCTCCTGGAAGATGATTCAGCTCGGCGCCATGACGCCGACAGCGCTACTGTAGGGCACTGGACACGGCGCTGGCGACATGGATCAACGTGACGACGGCGTATTCGGCAGGCGGCAGGGCAGGATCGGTTACTATCTGCGGATCATTGGCCGCAGCGCGCGACCGCCGCCGGCATTCAAGCCCCCGACAGGGTATCAAAACTTCTCCCGCAAGATCGTGTCAATGGCTGGTCTAGATGCAAACACACCAAAACCGACCCATATCGTGCTGCATCAGCGTTCGCGCGAGCTGGAGATCAGTTTTGAGGATGGCAGCCAGTTTCGCTTCAGTTTCGAATTTCTGCGGGTGCATTCCCCGTCGGCCGAGGTGCAGGGGCACTCGCCCGAGCAGGCCGTGCTTCAGGTCGGCAAGGCCGATGTGCTGATCACCGAGCTGGAACCTGTTGGCCACTATGCGTTGCGCCCGGTTTTCAGTGACGGACATTCGTCCGGGCTGTACTCGTGGGATTACCTGTATCGGCTGGGGCAGGATCAGGCGCAGCTGTGGCAACAGTATCTGGACGAGCTGGCCCGTCGTGGACTCAGCCGGTCGTGAGCGTCTGAACCGGCCCGAGCCGGGCTGGTCTGCCTGGGTGAAGCCGCTCGGGCACGTTCTGGGCATGTGCCAGGCAAACCCGTTGCCGCTGGGTTGGGCAGGGGTTCTGTCAGGGGTTATCAAGGGAGATCGTTTTGTCAGACCCTAAGCAACAAACTCATTTTGGTTATCAGCAGGTGGACGCCGCCGAGAAGGCGGGCCGTGTGCGTGGCGTCTTCGATTCGGTGGCCACCCGATACGATCTGATGAACGACCTGATGTCGGGCGGCCTGCACCGGCTCTGGAAGCACTTCACGGTGGGGCAGGCTCATCTTCGGCCCGGCATGAAGGTGCTCGACCTGGCTACCGGCAGTGGTGACCTTGCCCGTGCGATGGGCAAGAAGCCGGGGGTCGAGGTCTGGATGACCGACATCAACGCTGCCATGCTCCAGGTTGGGCGTGATCGTGCGCTCAACGATGGGCTGGTGCTGCCCACCGTACAGTGTGATGCCGAGCGGCTGCCTTTCCCCGACAAGCATTTCGACCGGGTGACGCTGGCTTTCGGGCTGCGCAACATGACGGACAAGGATCGGGCGCTCACCGAAATTCACCGTGTGCTGAAACCGGGCGGCAAAGCGTTGATTCTCGAATTCTCCAAAGTCTGGGAGCCGTTGAAGCGCCCCTACGATGCGTTCTCTTTCGGCGTGTTGCCCGTGATCGGCAAACTCGTGGCCAATGATGCCGACAGCTACCGCTATCTGGCCGAGTCGATCCGCATGCACCCTGACCAGGAGACGTTGGCCGGCATGTTCCGCGCGGCAGGCTTCGGTCAGGTTCGCTACTTCAACCTCACGGCAGGCGTGGTGGCGCTGCATGAAGGGGTGCGGCTCAATTGAGCAGACTGGCGGGGAGTTGTTTTTTGGGCTTGTCGCCCCTATCTTTGCGGCAGATGATTTGAATCGCCCGAACCACGGTCAGGCCCTGCCTCCAGGCACGGCCGCCGAGCGGGTTGGCTCAGGGATTCTCACCATCGTTCAAGGGCGCCAGACATCAAGCGAATTGATGCAACACAGGGCGAGATTGACGAAAGATAGGCTTTGTTTGACAAAAGGTGCTTCATGAAGAAATTTTTGATGATGTTGATGGTCGTGCTCTGCAGCTCGGTGTTCCTGATGAACGACGCCGATGCCAAGCGCGTGGGCGGCGGCCGTAGTGTGGGCAAACAGAACAACACGGTTCAGCGGGAGGCAGCCCCTCAGCCCAGCCAGGCTGCACCTGCTGCCGCGCAACCGGGTGCCGCCGCTGCCAAGGGCGGCGCCAGCCGTTGGGCTGGCCCCTTGGCCGGGCTGGCTGCGGGTTTGGGTCTGGCCGCGTTGGCGTCGGCCCTGGGTTTTGGTGAAGGTTTTGGTGTCTTCCTGCTGATCCTGTTGATGGGATTGGTGGTGCTGGTCGCCGTGCGCATGTTCATGGCCAAAAATCAGGCCAATCGTGCGGCAGCGGCTGGTGTTGGCGCCGCAGGGAACACGAACGCTTTCCGCTCGCCCATGCCGCAGGCCATGAACCGTGAGGCCGCCATGCCTCAGTCCTTGGCGCCCCAGGCTGCCGTGGCAGGGGGGAGTGCAGCTGCTGCCATGGCTCAGCCCGTGTTGCCGGCCGGCTTCGATGCCGAGGCCTTCGTGCGTCAGGCCAAGGTGCAGTTCGTGCGCCTGCAGGCAGCTTTCGACACGAAAAACGTCGATGACCTGCGTGAGTTCACCTCGCCAGAAATGTTCGGTGAGCTGAACATCGACTTGATGCAGCGTGGCGATGCGGTGCAGAACACCGATGTCGTCGAGCTGGACGCGCGCCTGTTGGGCGTGCAGGAAGAGGGGGTCATGCAGATGGCCAGCGTCCACTTCTCGGGCATGATTCGTGAAGAAGCCGATGCTGCCGCCGAGCGCTTTGAGGAAGTCTGGAACTTCACCCGGCCTGCCTCTGGCGCATCCGGCTGGGTGCTGGCCGGTATCCAGCAAGTCTGAGCCGGCGGATGTGTCGAGGTGCCTTGAGCGTCTGACCTGCCCCAAGCACCTGGCGATTCCAATATCATGGCCCGATGTCCGTAGTGGACAGCCGGGCCATGATGCTTTTTGGCTTTGGCTTTGGCTATGGCTCAGCTTCAGCTTCAGGGATGGGCTTGTGTCCTGCGGCCTGTGTCGATTCTGGTGTTTTCCCGCCGGCAGGTGTTTCCTGCGCTTTCCGTTCCATTCGCATGTTTCAGATCCCGTTGCCCGTAGCCCAGCTGGTGCTTTCGGCTTTCAATCACATCACCCGTCAGCAGCCGCATCTGCGTGAGTCCTTGCTCGCGCATCAGGGCCGGGTGTTGCGTATTCATGTGCTCAGCCCCGCGGAGGGTCATCAGCGCCATCAGGGCCAGACGGACAGTCCTGCCCATGCAGCCAACACGCCCAAGGCGGGGGGTCGTGTGCCTCGTGCAGCCGATACGGCAACGGTGGGGGCAGGCGCAGGTAGCTCATCGGGGTTTCCGGCGGATTGGGCTGCAAGGCTCTTGCCTGCCTGGCAATCGGATGCACGGATCGGCGCTGATGGCACGCTGTCGGCCGTTTCCGGCGAAAGCCCCGCCGCCACGCTCACGGTACGCCCTTCCGCCGATGCCTTGTTCGCTGCCCTGAAAGAGGGCCCGCAGGCGCTGGGCGCCTCCTTGCGGATCGAGGGCGACGTGATGCTTGCCTCGGCACTGGGGCAGCTCGCCCGATCCCTGCACTGGGATGTGGAAGAGGATCTAAGCCGTGTCGTGGGGGATGTGGCGGCTCACCGTGCGGGCATGGGCTGGCGTGCTGCCCGAGAGCAGGCATCGGTCGTGCGTGAACGGGCACGCGACGCGCTTGTACAACACCTGAGCCATGACGAGGGCGTTCTTGTCTCCCGTGCGGCGTTCGATGCCTTCACCCACGATCTTCGTCGGCTTGACCAGCAGCTTGCGCAGCTGGAGGCCCGCGTCGTGGGTTGACCACGCAAGCGTGTGTGATGCACGGGTTCGTCTCCGCGAAAGCCCCTCCGGGGCTGCATGACACGCTCTAAGGCCGGAACGCGTCAAAGCATGATTGAACGTCTTTGTCGTCCGTGATCCCGGCTGCCAGGCACAGTTGAAGCAGGATACGTGCCTTTTGCGGCGCCAGCCATCCGGAGACGATGAAGCCGCGTGCATCATCGCTGTCGCTTGCCTGGGCCTCGGTGTTGCGGCCCACATGCCCGGCAGGCAGTCGGGTACTGCGCACGATCAGGCAGCCAGCGCGTCGTGCCCGACTCAGTGCCTCGCGCGTGGCCACAGGCATCGTACCGATACCGGTGCCGGCCAGGACGATACCCCGGCAGCCTTGTGCCACACACCATGACACGAGATTCGCGTCGGCATCCACGTGCTGTTCGAGTAGCGCAACCGGCGGCAGTTGTGCCACGGCTTCAAAGGACGGGACGGTGAGGGGCGAGGCGTGCCCGTTCTCAGCCCATTGCGGTTGCCCGCTGGCCAGCCAGGCGACCGGGGCGCCAAAACGAGGGGCGAAGGCTTCGGCCTCGTTGGCATGAACCTTCATCACCTGATCGGCACGGAACACCCGTTCACCAAAACTCACGAACACCCCGCCGATCCCGGCGGCATGGGCTGCCAGCGCAAAACGGCAGGCGTTGTAGACATTGCCGGGGCCATCGGCGTTGAGCGCGGTGGCTGGGCGCATCGCACCGGTCAGCAGGATGGGGGCGTGGCTGGGCAGCACGAGAGAGAGAAAGAAGGCCGTTTCCTCCAGCGTGTCGGTGCCGTGTGTGATCACGATGGCGTTGGGGGGCTGGGGCGCGTTCAGGTGCTCGCGTAGCCGTTCGGCCAGCAGTAGCCAGTGCTGGCTGCTCATTTGCTCGCTTGCCACCGAAAAGGGTTGCTCGGTCTCGATCTGGGCCAGTGACGAGAGGCCAGGAATGGCCTCCAGCAGGGCGCTGATCGGCAATGCCCCGGCCTGATAGCCGACCGTTTGGCTAGGTTGCGCGGCCACGCCGGCAATCGTGCCACCTGTGCCGATGATCAGTAGCCGTGTCGGCATGTCGTTCTCTCCGTGTGTTCCCTGTTCCGCGACGGGCAGGTGCCTGTCGATGTTGCCCTGATGGGACTTGGCTGCATCTGTCCACCTGTCTTCGATGCTGGCCGATACACGTCCTCGCGGCAGGCTTTGCCCGAGTGCGCCCTGTCGTTATCAAGGCGGATGGCGATGATAGCAGCGCACCCAAGCTCCGTTGTTCGTGCTCATCCCGCATAATGATGTCCACACGCTAATCCTCCCCTCTCTTTTTCATGAACACACCGCAGGAACGCATCGCGGCCATTCGGCATCTGATGAAAGCCCATGATCTGATGGCATGGATCATTCCGTCGGCGGATCCACATCTGTCGGAGTATTTGCCCAGGCATTGGCAGGCTCGCCGGTGGGTGTCCGGCTTCAGGGGATCGGCTGGCACGCTCGTCATCACCTCGGCGCATGCGGGGCTGTGGACGGACAGCCGCTATTGGGTGCAAGCCGAAGCCCAGTTGGCGGGCACCGGCATCACGCTGCACAAGCTGAGCGCTGGCAACACCCATGTAAGCTGGTTGGCCAGCCATCTGCCCGCAGATAGCCGGGTTGGTGTAGCCCCGGACATGCTGTCGCTGAGTGCACGGCTTCAGTTGCAACAGGCGTTCGTGCCCAAGAACATACGGGTCGTGCATGAGCGTGATCTGGTGGCCGAGGTCTGGGCCGATCGGCCGCCGTTGCCCAGCGCACCGATTTACGCCCATGAGGCCCGCTTCGTGTCCGAACGTGTCGACCAGAAGCTCTCTCGGGTGCGTGAAGCGATGCAGGCCCGTGGTGCCACCTGGCATCTGCTCTCGTCGCTCGATGACATTGCGTGGCTGACGAATCTGCGAGGCGCGGATGTCTCATACAACCCGGTGTTTCTCGCGCATGTGCTGATCGGCCCGGATCGTGCCACCCTGTTCGTGGATGTGCAGAAGCTGGATGCGAGGTTGCGGGCCTCGCTGGCCGAGGCTGGCATTCGTTGTGAGGATTATGCCCAGGTGACGGATGCGATGGCGCGGGTGAATGAGCCGTTGTTGCTTGATCCGGCCAAGGTGGCGGTCAGCACCTTGGCTCGCCTGCCGGGCAAGACCACGGTGATTGAAAGCACCAATCCGAGCACGCTGTTCAAGGCGCTCAAAAGTCAGGCCGATATCGCGCAGGTGCGTGAGGCGATGGTCGAGGATGGCATTGCCTTGTGCGGCTTCTTTGCCGAGCTGGAGCAGTGTCTGGCGCAGGGCCGGCCCATCAGTGAGCTGGATGTGGCCGACAGGCTGCTGGCGCACCGGCAGCAGCGTCGGCATTTCGTGTCCCCGAGCTTTGGCACCATTGCTGGCTTCAACGCCAATGGTGCCTTGCCACACTACAGTGCCACGCCCGAGTCCTTCAGCCAGATCGAGGGCGATGGCCTGTTGCTGATTGATTCCGGTGCCCAGTATCTGAATGGCACCACCGACATCACGCGCGTCGTGCCGGTGGGCACGCCCTCGGCTGCACAGAAGCGCGATTTCACGCGGGTGCTGAAAGCACATATCGCCCTGGCCGAGACAGTCTTTCCGGAAGGCATTGCCGGGCCTTTGCTCGATGCCATCTGTCGCAAGCCCCTTTGGCAGGCCCAGCTCGATTTCGGTCATGGCACAGGTCATGGCATCGGCTATTTCCTCAACGTGCATGAAGGGCCGCAGGTGATTTCCTGCCATTCATCGATACAACCCCAGGGCGCCATGCGCGAGGGCATGATCACCTCCATCGAGCCAGGGTTGTACCGGCCGGGCCAGTGGGGCATCCGCATCGAAAACCTGGTGGTCAACCAATTGTTGCCACCATCCTCGGACATCGAGGTGGCGCCGGGGCCGTTCATGTTCTTCGAGACGCTCACCCTGTGCCCGATCGACACCCGCCTGGTGGATCCTGAGCTGATGACGCAGGCTGAGCTGGACTGGCTCAATGCCTATCATGCTCGGGTGCGTGAGCGTTTGGCCGATCGTACCGAAGGCGCCGCCCATGAATGGCTGATGCGCCGCACCGAGCCGATCTGATGCCGTTTACAGATCAGGGCACCGAGCGCGATGTCTGCCAAGCAGGCGCCTGACGTTGGGGAAGGTCGACCTCTTCCCCGACTCAGGTGGATGCGTTACCGGGCGATTCAGGCAACGGTTCGATATAGAGCGTGGTTTGCCGCAGCTCCGGTTCGTCCGGGTCCTTGGTGACCTGAAAGCCCAGCCGGCGCATGAAGTTCAGCATCTTCGCGTTGTTGCCATGCACGAGACCGATCATCGTGTCCAGCCCATTGGCACGGGCCAGCTCGATCAGGTGCTCCATCAGCACCCGTGCCACGCCTCGACTTTGCCAGCTGTCCTGAACCACCACGGCAAACTCGCAGCGGGACTCGTTCGGCTCGCGGATGTAGCGGGCCACGCCGATCAGTGGGGCATCTGGCCCCTTGTCGGCCTCCACTGCCACCAACGCCATGTCGCGGTCGTAATCCACTTGGGTAAAACGTGCCACCATCTGCGGTGACAGCACCCGGATCGGATGCAGAAAGCGCCAAAGTCGGGTTTCGGCGCTCAGCCCGTCGAAGAAGACCGAGAGCCGCTCGGCATCGTCCGGCCGGATCGGTCGCATCAGCATGGGGGTGGGTGAGGGTGTGGCTTCGCCTGCATCTGGGCTTGTGCCCGAATCAGCCCCGTCGGCGGCGCCTGACGCCAGCATGGCCCCCGTCGGGGTAGTCCCTGCCTGGGGGAGCGCAGCGGGGGGGACAGCCCTCGGGGGGCGTGCCATGAAGAGGCGTTCGGCTTCCACCGGGTAGGGGTGGATGGCCAGGTGTGAGTAACGGCTGTCCAGCTCGCCCACCCCAAGGTTCAGCCGGATGCGTGCATCCAGCGCGATCACCCCCTGCGGGCTGACCAGCAGGGGATTGATGTCCAGTGCCTGCACGGCTGGGAAGCGGGTGAGCAGGGCCGAGATCGCCAGCAGCGCATCGACGATGCCATCCATGTCGGCCGCCGGTACGCCATGATGACTTTTCAGGAGCTTGGCGATGCGGGTCTTGTCGATCAGTTCGCGCGCCAGCGCCTGGTTCAAGGGGGGCAGGGCAACGGCCGTGTCGTCGATCAGCTCCACCGTCACGCCGCCCGCGCCAAAATGCACGATCGGCCCAAAAGCCGGATCATGGCTCGCACCGATCAGCACTTCACGGGCATGCTGTCGGGGAATCATCGGCTGGATCAGAAAGCCTTCCAGCCGGGGTTGAGGATCGAGCGTGCTCAGACGGGTTTCGATCGAGCGGGCCGCGCTGCGCAGTTCTTCTTCCGAGCGGATGTCGAGCCATACCCCGCCCACATCGCTCTTGTGAACGACATCGGGCGATTGCAGCTTCATCACGACCGGGTAGCCGATGTCATTCGCCAGTCGCACGGCCTCGTCCACATCCTTGGCGATCTCCGTGCGTGGTACCGGAATGCCGCAAGCCGCCAGCACTTCATTGCTGGCCCGCTGGTTCAGCATGGCTTCACCGTGGGCACGGGCCTTGCTCAACAGGCCGCGGATGCCTTCCTCGTCGAACTGCTTGGCCTCGCGTGACGGGCCGGGGGTTTCGAGCAGTCGCTGTTGCCCACGCTGATATTGCGCCACCACCGAGAAGGCACGTACCGCATCCTCGGGCGTGCGGAACACGCTGAAGCCTTTGGCATTGAGCAGATCGGCGCCCCGCCGGGCATCGGCCTCACCCACCAGGGCGAGCATCATCGGCGAGGGGGCCTTGCCATTCAGAATGGCTTGCGCGAGGCTTGTCGCATCACAGGCCAGGGTCGAATGAAAGACGCCAAGCACCGCATCGACCTGTTTGTCGGCCACCACCGTGCGTAGGGTGTCGGCCCCTTGCTCGGGCGTGCAGGTGATGCCGAGGTTCACCATCGGGTTACGGGTTTCGGCCAGGTCTTCAGCCAGAACACCTTCTGGCGCACTACGGCTGTAGCGATAACGCGAACGCCCCGAGGTGACCGGGAGCACCAGTTTGTCCCGTGTCTCGTCACTCAACTGGGCCAGCGGCACCTGATGCCGATAGCAGGCATCTTCGGTCAGCATCGCCAGACCGCCGCCATTGCTGACCACGGCCAGGCGGTTGCCCTGTACCCCCTTGTTGTCGCTCAGCCATTCGAGCGTGGCAAAGAGTTCGCCGAAGCTCTCGACGATCACCGCACCGCTACGCTCCAGGGCCGCCAGCAGTGCCCGGTCGTTGGAGGCCAGCGCTTCGGCGTGCGTGAGGCGTGCGCGTGGCGTGCCGATGCGCACCCGCGATTCGATCAGTCCGCCACGCAGCACGACCACCGGCTTGGTGCGCGCTGCCGCTCTGAGTGCCCCCAGAAAACGGCGTGGGTTGCGCACCCCGCCCACGAACATCGCGATGCTGCGGGCATTGCCGTCGAACGTCAGATAATCGAGCAAGTCGGCCAGATCGATGTCGCTTTCGGTGCCGGTATCCACGACCGAAGCCAAGCCGATGCCGTTGCCTTGGGCAAAATCCAGCAACGCTGAACAGATGGCCGAGGATTGCGAGATGACGGCCACGCCCCCGGCTTTCACTTGCGCATCGGAGGCCAGCAGGTTGAGCCGCACGGCGGGGTGAGCCAAACCCAGACTGTCGGCCCCCAGCAGGTTGATGCCCAGCTCACGGGCCAGTGAGGCGGTTTCACTGGCCACCTGAGGCGGCGTCTCACCGGCAAAATCGATCAGCCAGATCGCATGGCGGGTGCCAGCCGCTGCGAGGGCTCGCAGTTGCCCGGCCACCTGATCGAAAGGCAGCGCCATCACGGCCAGGTCGGGCGCTTTCGGCAAGGCCGATACGTCGGCCAGTGTGTCGTGGCCGAAAACGGGCGCGCCATCGGCACTGAAGGCGTGAACGCGTCCGGTGAAATTGGACTGCTGAAGGCTCTCGAAAATGCGCCAGCCGATCGAGTCGGGCTGTTCCGTCACGCCGAATACACCAATGGATTCGGGCCGGAACAGCTGGTGAAGCCGGTGACGCGGCGTGCTGATCACCGCCTGCCGCTGTGGGGGTAAAGGTAGCCGATTGTTCACAGCTGACAGGGTACCTGAGATTGCCGGTTTGTGGGGTAACTGGCACGTTTTACACTGCTGTCTGTCATGAACTTTGCGAGTCTGTCGTGAGTGTCCTCTACAGTCTGATCGATGCCAGCCTGGCCTTTGGTTCCCATCCGTTGCTCGATGGGGCCGCTCTCACCGTGACGGCGGGCGAACGTCTTGGCCTGATCGGCCGCAACGGTACGGGCAAGTCCAGTCTGCTCAACGTGATGGCCGGCCGCGTGTCGCTCGATGATGGCCGGCAGGTGCGGCGTGATGGTCTTCGGGTCGTGCTGGTCGAGCAGGAGCCAGCGCTGCCGGCAGCCGAGACCTTGTTCCAGGCGCTGCTCACCCGCGGCGTCGATGCCGGACTCATCGATGACGGCGACGAGCGCCGCTACTGGGCGGCCCAAGCCAAGTTGCGGGCCGAGATGAATCGCTTCGGTGTCGATCCGGAGGCAGACCCCTCGGCCCTCTCCGGTGGCCAGAGCAAACGGGCTGCGCTGGCGCTCGCCTTTGCGCTGGAGCCGGAGCTGCTCCTGCTCGACGAGCCAACCAACCACCTCGACATCGAGGCCATCGAAGCGTTGGAGCAGGTCATCAACGCCGGTCCCGCCCTTGTCGTCATCACGCACGACCGACGCTTTCTGGATCAGATCGCCACCCGCATCATCGAGCTGGATCGGGGCATCCTGCGCAGCTTTCCCGGTAGTTTCGCCACCTATGAACGGGTGCGCAGCGAGCAGTTGGAGGCCGAGGCCATTGCCAACCGCCGTTTCGACAAGTTCTGGGCGCAGGAAGAGGTCTGGATCCGCAAGGGCATCGAGGCGCGCCGAACCCGAAACGAAGGTCGTGTCCGTCGGCTGGAAGCACTTCGCGAAGCCCGTGCCGCCCGCCGGGAGCGGGCCGGTCAGATCAAGCTTGAAGTGGATGCTGGCGAGCGCTCGGGCAAACTCGTGTGCGAGATGCAGCAGGCCAGCCTTTCTCTGGGGGGCCATTGTCTCGTCGACCAGCTCGACCTCACGATCATGCGAGGCGACCGGATCGGCTTCATCGGCCCCAACGGGGTTGGCAAATCCTCCCTGCTCAAACTGATCCTCGGCGAGTACCAGCCAGACAGCGGCAAGGTGCGGCTTGGCAGCAACCTGCAGGTTGCCTATTTCGACCAGTTGCGCGAACAGCTTGACGGTGAGCGCAGCGTGGCCGACACGGTCAGCCCCGGTTCGGATCATGTCGAGATCAACGGTACCCGCAAGCACATCATCAGTTATCTGCAGGATTTCCTCTTTCCGCCCAACCGGATCAACTCCCCCGTTCGCACCTTGTCGGGCGGTGAACGGAACCGGTTGTTGCTGGCACGGCTCTTTGCCCGGCCAGCCAATCTGCTCGTGCTCGACGAACCAACCAACGATCTGGATCTCGAATCGATCGATCTGCTGGAGAGCATGCTGCAAACCTATCCTGGCACGCTGCTGCTCGTCAGTCACGACCGCCGTTTTCTGGACAACGTCGTCACCTCGGTGCTCGTTGCCCGAGGCGAAGGTCGCTGGCTGGAGTTGGTGGGCGGCTATTCCGATTGGCTCAACTGGCGCGACCAGCATGATCCGGCCGCCAGGGCAGGTTTCGGCGGCGGCCAGACGGCGAGTCTGGCTGCTTCGCCTGCCGCCGCTTCATCCTCGGTTTCGGAAGGCAAACCCCGAGGCGGCAAGCTTTCGCTCAGCAATAAGGAGACCCGCGAATTGGCTTCATTGCCCACCGAGATCGAGGCACTGGAGGCTGAGCATCAGGCCACGCTCGACAGCATGTCTTCGCCTGATTTCTTCAAGCAGGATGCCGAGGCCATCAAGGCTGTCCAGACCAAAGTGCTCGAGCAGGAGCAACGCCTGGCCGAGATGATGGCGCGATGGGATGTGCTGCTGGCCCGCGAGGCTGAAGTCAACGCCAGTCGTGGGCGTTGATTATCGCGAGGACATGGGCGTGGCCGGGGCGGGGGGAGGCGTGTGGGCCTCTGCTTCGACCGTGTTCGGTTCGGGCAGTGCTGGCGCCACCTCGGCCGCCGGCGTGGCCGGCCAGATCCGCTGGATTTCCCGTTTGAAGAATGGATAGAGCAGCGGCGCCGTCACCAGCCCCCGCACCCCGAACAGCGCCTCGCCCGTCAGCATGGCGGCCAGAATCTCCCACGAATTCATCGAGATGCGTGAGCCGACCGTGCGGGCGTTGATCACGTACTCGGTCTTGTGGATCAGGATCAGGAAGGACAGCGAGGCCACGGCCAGCCACGGCGAAATCGCAAACGAGATCAGCGACAGCACGGTGTTCGCCATCAGGTTGCCCAGCACCGGCAGCACCCCTGTCAGCAGCGTGAACATGCAGAGCAGGCCACGGAAAGGGAAGTCGTGAATGCCGAAGGCCGGCAGGATCACGAACAGGTAGAGTGCCGTCATCGAGGTGTTGAAGACCGCGATTCGCATCTGGGCGATCACCACACGCTCCAGCACCACCAGCAAACGCCCGAGGAAGAGCTTGTCCGAGTTCAACCGTTCAGGCTGCCAGGTCGTGACGGCCGCCAGCGCGCCCACCAGAATGGCGAACAGCGCCTGGATGATCGTGTGAGCCACCGTACCGCCCAGGCTGCTCAGGGCGGCGGCTTTGCTGCGCAGCACGTTGAACAGCTCGTTCTTCAGTTCCGTCCAGTTTTCGGGGATGGCGCCAGCCAGTGCCTCGGGCAGTGCCTGACGAAGGATGTCGAGCGAGTTTTCGATGCGCATCAGGAAGATGCGCAGATCGTTGGAGGCGGCGAGCCGAAACGTCCAGAAGGTCAGCAGCACGAAGGCCGTGATCACCAGCACGCTCACCAGCACCCCGGCCAGCACCGCCGGCCACCGATCCAGTGAATAACCGGCACTTGCCGAAGCTGGGCGGTAGCGCCGTGTGATCCGGTCTGCCAGCATGCAGCTCCAGGCGTAGACCAGAAGCGCCAGCAGCACGGGAATGACCAGTCCTTTCCAGACGATGATCAGCGCGGCCAGGGCTGTCAGCACCAGGCCCAAGACTGGCGAAAGGGCGGGAAGGGACGGCATCAGGTCGATTCCGGGTAGGTGGAGCGTGGGATGTTCGTGTTCGTCCTGCTGAAGGGCGTGTCACGGTATCTCGCACGCCAATCCAAGTCGATCTGGCCAACTATACCGGCATATTGCGTGTTTTAGGCGGAAACTGCCCAGAAAGGCCGGAAGAAGCGGGTGGAAACAGGCGCCCGGCGGTGCCAGACCCTTCGGCCCGGCGCGTCCTGGAGCGTGTCATGAACTGGTTCGTCCCCGAGAAAGTCCCGCTGCGCGTTCCGGGTCTGATTGGGGCATCGCGATACGGTTGGCCGGCACCAAAGACACGGCCCCGAGCCGTGGGCATCGGGGCCGTGTTCCATGTCGGGCGCGGGCTGAATCGATCAGTATTCGTTCAGCGAGGCGCCCAGGAGTGCAATGTGCGAGCTGGCCATCACCGAGGCAAGCTGTGCAATTTCGGTCGCCTTCGTCTTGTTCTTGCGCCCGACGATCAGGGCTGCGCCGGCGCGCTGGCCGATCACCATCGCGTCGGACGCTTCCTGCGCCGAAGGCGTGTCGATCAGAATCACGTCATAGTGCTGCGAGAGCGTATGCAGCAGGTCGGCAAAGATGTCCCGACCCAGCAGTTCCTGCGGGTTCGGTGGTTGCGGGCCGGAGGGCAGCACCGACAGATTCGGCAGCGTCGGAAACTCCATCACTTCTTCCAGACCGGCGCGGCCGCTCAGGATGCCCGACAGTCCCATCTGGTTGCGCAGACCGAAGTTCAGGTGCTGTGTGGGGTGGCGCAAGTCGCCATCGATGATCAGCGTGCGCTGACCGATCTGCGAGAAGGCCACGCCAAGGTTGGCGCAGACGAAGCTCTTGCCGTCGCCCCGATCCACGCTGGTGATCGAGAGCGTCGAGCGCTCGGGGGTGCCATCGAACCAGCGGGTCATCAGCTGGCTGCGAAGACCACGCAGTGCCTCGGCAAAGGGGGAGTAGGGGTTGACGGCACTCGTCACCTTGTCCGGCAGGGCCAGCGCCGAGGCACGGGAGGAGGAATAGCCGAACTGGATTGCCAGCGCCTCTTCCACGTCCGCGTGGGACACGAGGCGCATGCGGATGGCCGTTTCGCCAAAACGCAGGTTCGTCACCCGCTGCTCGTTCAGCACCAGGTCGATCTGATCCTGTCGCAGCTTGCCATTGGCCACCAGAATGCCGCCCATCATCAGCGTCTTGCGATTGGCCGTGTTGAACGCGGGCAGTTTTGCGCTCTCGCTGACCAGTTCGTTGCCCGTGGTCTGACGGCCGTCGGGTTGTGTCGAAGGGGCGCCAGTCGGGGCTTGCTCGGTCGGGTTGTTCATGTTGGCGGAAGGTCTCGATGAAAACGGGTGAAACACAGGCAACCGCCCGGCAGGCAGCGGGCAGTCATCGGGAGAATTGTCCCTGATTCTGGTCGGGTGCGCAGCGTTGTCAGCGACAAAACGGAAGATTTTCTGACAACTGCGTTCAAAACGGAGCGCCGCGCAGCGCCAGCCGGTGTCGAATTCTGAGACAAGTGTACGCTTTGGCACAGGCAATTCTGCACACCGTGAGGCTGGGTGGGCGTGAAGAATGTCCGAATCCGATAACCCTATGCGGTTCTCGGGATAGCGGGGCACTCGGCCCCTGCGTCAGAGGGGCAAAGCGTGAACACGTTGTGCCCGTCAGGCTGCTGGACGGCGGGCATGGGGCGGTGGCCCGGCGTGCTTTGGTTCAGCATTTTGTTAGTGTGGCTGCCGGTTTTTACAAAAGACGGACGAGTCAGGCATCTTGCGTCAGAAAGATGCGCACTTTGTCTGGAAGACCAACAGGCTTTGTCTGAGGTGACAGGATCAGCAGCTTGCAAGTTGGCCAAAGTGTCACTGGAAACCGCGCCGACCATCAAGGCGGTTGTGGGTTTGGCGGCAAATGGGGGCTGTCGGGTGTCGGTCTACATGACAATTCAGCCCGCCAGTCTTGGAAAACCGCGATAATACGAAAGATTGGCGACGTGCGCCCCCACGAACCCACGAGCTTCGTCCATCCCCGGCTGGTACCGATCGGGGTATCTGAAGCATGTGCCGTGTCTTGTGGCTTTGTGCACATGACACCAGCGTATCCGTTCAGTGCCCACGGCTCGGTGTGCAGTATCGCATCGCTTCGGTCCGTCGCCCGTTCGACAATCGGCACTCCCGTGCCTTTTCCAGGTAGCCCCATGCGTTTCGATTTGCTTTTTGGAATTCTCCGATCCCGTTTCTGGCTGGTGGCAGCCATCGTGGCCGTCACCACCCTGACCGCCATCACTGGCAGCCTGCTGATGAGCAAGCGCTACAGCGCCTCCACCACCGTTTATGTCGATGCCAATACGGTCGACCAGGTGTCAGGCACTGCCGCCTTCACCCGTGAAACCATCCGGAACATGTTGGCCAGCCAGACCGAGCTGATCCAGAGCGATCAGGTGGTCTCCCGCGTCATCCGTGATCTGAAGCTGGATCAGGATCCGGATACCCAGGCCCAGTGGCATGCTGCCACCAAGGGCAAGGGCGACATCAGCAACTGGTTGTCGAAGGAGTTGCTCAAGGCCATCAAGGTCACGTCCTCCACCGACGGCACCACGATCACCCTTCGTACCGAATGGACGAGTGCCGAGCGGGCTGCCGAGATTGCCAACGGTTTTGCCAATGCCTACAAGGCGGCTGCGCTCGAATTGAAGACCAAGCCGGCCCAGGAGTATGCGCAGCGCTTTGGCGAGCAGGCCAAGGAATACAAGACCCGTGTCGAGGCTGCTCAGAAGAAGCTCACCGATTATCAGCGTGAAAGTGGCATCATCACGAGCGACGAGCGTATCGACGTTGAAAACCAGCGTCTTCAGGAGCTGTCCTCGCAGCTGGTGCAAGTGCAGTCGGCCTTGTCCGAGAGCCGCTCGCGCAGCGCCGTGGCCGGCCGAGGTGGTGACATGGCCATTCCTGAAGTGGTGGCCAACGAACTGATCCAGACGCTCACCTCCGAGCTGGGCCGTGCCGAAGCCAAGCTGGGTCAGGTGTCTGCCCAGTATGGTGCCAACCACCCGGTTCGCCTGCAGGCCCAGGCAGAGGTGCAAGAGCTGCGCAATCGGCTGCAAACCGAGGTCAATCGCGTCAAGTCCAGTATCCGCACGGCCAACACGGTCAATCTGCAGCGTGAGAAAGAGCTGTCCGAGGCCGTCGAGGCACAAAAGGCCAAGGTGCTCAGCATGCGTGGCAAGCGTGACCAGGTCGCCATCCTGCAGCAAGAGCTGGCCAGCGCCCAACAGGCTTATGACCTGGTGGCTCGCCGCCTGACCGAAACCACGGTGGGCATGAGTGCCGGTTATTCCAACATCAGCATCATCACGCCGGCCACCGTGCCACTGCTGCCGAGCCGCCCGAATCTGGTGCTGAACACGGCTGTGGGCTTGTTCCTTGGTCTCTTCATCGGTCTGTTGGCTGCGTTTGCGATGGAAGCTGCCCAGAAGCCGGTGCGCAGTGCCGACGATCTGTTGCAAGCTGCTGGCATCCCGGTGCTGGCCGTGCTGCCGCCGTCGCAGTCGACCCGCGCCCAGCGTCTGATCGGTGGTACCGGCCCGAGCGTCACCCCGCCATCACTGCGACTTGGCAACTGAAGCCCCTGGCATGTTGAACATACCCGTGTTGAAGCGTCTTCCCCAGCTGCCCGGCAGCCATCAGATGATGCCGTGGCTGCTGGCGGGGCTGTTCCTGGCAGCCGGTTCGGTTGTCGGGCTGGTGGTGGCCACTGGCAATCTGATCCTGATCGCACTGGCGCTCGGTGGTATTGCAGGCATTCTGCTGCTCAATGCCTTGCCGGTGGCTGTCTGGATGATGCTGATCGGCGTGTTGTTGATCAACGGCCCGGTTGGCTTCTTTTCGCCGGGTCTGGCGAAGATCTCCTGGCTGTTTTCGCTGTTGGGCATCTTCATGGCCGGCGCCGCCGTGCTCTATTCGGCGGTGGGTACCCGGCATTTCCAGCGCCCGATGCCCTTCTTCATCTACACCGCACTCGGGTTCGTCGTGCTGGCGGTGTTCTCCGGCCTCTTTTCCGATGGTCCGTTGAGCGAAATCGCCGCGGGCGCCAAGCGTCACTTTCATTTCTGGGGTGTGATGTTCCTTCTGGCCGTGGTGCCATTCACCGAGCGTCAGGTGCGCGGGTGGATGCTCTTCATGGTCGGGGTGGCGCTGGCCCAGCTGCCTTTCACGCTCTATCAGCGGGTGGTGCTGGTGCCGACCGTGCTGTCTTATGACAAGCCTGGTTTCGTGCCTTTCGACATCATCGTCGGCACCTTCGAGGGGTCGCTCACCGGCGGTGGCGCCAGCGCCATCATGGCCATGTTCCAGGTGCTGGTGCTGTTCGGCCTGTTCGTGGCTTGGCGCGAGAAGCTGCTGAACGGCTTCTGGACCTTGCTGTTGTCGGTGGCCGTCATCCTGCCCTTGGGGTTGGGTGAGACGAAGGTGGTGCTCGCGCTCGTGCCGGTCGTGTTGTTCTCGGCCTATTTCGAGCTGGTTGCGAAGCGTCCGCTGGCCTTCGTCGGCATGGTGCTGGCCACCATCGTCATCGGCGGCATCCTCGGGTATTTCTACTTCCTGGTTCAGGTTTCAGGTGACATCGCCGAGATGTCCCTGGCTGAAAACCTGCGCGACACCTTCGAGTACAACTTCGGTAATCGCGGCTACTACGCCACGGGGGTCAACCGTTTCACCGCCATCCCGTACTGGTTCGAGTCCCAGTCCTGGAACAACCCGGTGAAGGTGCTCTTCGGCACTGGCGTCGGTTCGGCTTATGGCATTGACGGCCTGGTGCCGGATCCTGGCCACATGTTTCTGGCTCATCCGGGCATGCACATCGACCTGCTGACGGCCTCGGCTGTATTGTGGGAGTTCGGTTTCGTTGGTGCATTGCTCTATTTCGGCATGATTTTCGGCGCCATGATCGCGCTGGCCCGCTGCTTCAAGGAAGCCAGCACGGCCTGGGATCGCCTGTTGTGCCGGATGTTGATGTCGAGCCTGGCCGTCACGCTCGTGATGGCGCTCTATGCCAATAGCGCCGTGGTGCTCGTGAGCCATAGCTTCCTGATGTACATGACGCTGGGGCTGGTGGCATGGCGTTACCGTCATGGCCCCTTGTCACCGACTGCCGCTGATTTGCGCGCCGCAGGCTCCAACACACCGGGCAACAAGCCGGGTGGTTTTGCCAGCAAGTGGATCAACAATCCGGTTGATTTCCCGATGGATGGGGTGCTGCCGGCTTCGCAGCTGGCTGCCTCGCAGGCCACAGGCCGCCTGGGCTTCTCGGCCGGAGCCGCGGCCGCATCTGGTGCTGTGCATGAAGGACATCAGTCGCGTCAGGCACCGTCGTCGGCATCGGGGGCCGCCCAGGCCCCAGCCGAGCAGCCGTCGGCCGCCCAGCAGGAAGCGGCAGCCGCCATGTCGGCGATGGCAGCAGCTGGTGAGTCTGCCCGATCTGCCTTCCCCAAAGGGGCCTCGCTGGGTTCGGGCAGGCCCGCTCAACAGGCATCATCATCATCTGCTGCCACGCCGCCGCTCGGTCAGGCTGGCGCGTCGGCTCGCTCGGCTTTCCCGCAGGGGCAGGTGCCGGGCGGACTTGGGCCTGCGCGGGCTGCAACGCCGCATGCGGCAGCCAGCGGCAGGGCTTCTGCGGTGGCGTCTGACAATCCCGCAGAGGCTGCTGCCATGCCGGACGCAACCGCGCCACGTTCTGCCTTTCCTCGTGGCAGTTTCGGCGGCGCAACCTCGTCGGGGGCTCCGCCCGACCGGGAGCCCCGGATCGATCGCGCTGACCAGGGCATCCGTCCGATGTTCGCGGATGATGACCTGGATCAAGAGGCTCGTGGCGGCCGTCAGGATCCGCGTATCGGCCCTGACAGCTTCTGAGGTCGTGCCCAACGAAAAGGGGGAACCGGCTGTCGCCAGTTCCCCCGAGGCACTGCACTGACCCGTTGTCCGAGTCTGTTCCGGGCTACGGACGGACTAAGCCGTGACCCGTAGCAGCTTCGTCTCGGTCGTCAGACCGCCGTGCTCATTCCAGTGGCGGCGGGTTGTTGCGCAGCTCCTGCGTGCTGATCGCACCGCCCGGCTCCTGGATGCCGGCATCGATGGTGGCGAAGTTGAACGACTGCCACTGATTCGTCACGTACTTGGCGCGTGAGACACCCACGCCAGGGAAATAGAACGAGGGAGCCAGTTGCCCAACCCGCGTGGTGGTCTCGGGGTAGTAGTCCGAGCCGACATGCACCAGATAGCGGGCGCGTGAACGATCGTCCGGGCGGTTCGGGTTGTCGACCACGAGGCGAGCCTGGACGGTCACGAAGATCGCGCGCACATCCCTGGCATCGAGGTTCTGGATGGAACCCCAGCCGTGGAACACATCATTGCCACCGGCAGGACGGATGGAGCGGCTGCCATCGGCTTCATATCGCAGATCAGGACGGGTGGTACGGTCTCCTTGCAGGGATTTGGGGTAGTTTTCGCCGGAGACGCGCTCATCGACGATCTTTTCCCAGCGGTTGTTCGACTTGCGTTTCATGTACAGCTTGATGTTGCGCAGCTGCACGCGCGTGTTGCTCGCCTGGTTGCCCACCCCGTCGAAAACGACGACCCAGGGGATGATGGCGTTCCAGTAGGCGCTGCTCTTGTAGTACGAGTTGTACACGCTCCAGTAGCTGGGGGTGTTCGTGCCACGCGGATCATTGCCCATGACCACATAGCCCGGCCCCTTGGCCCAGCCATAGCCCTGGTTCACGCCAGCCAGCACCCCATCATTGCGCAGACGCATGTCGTCGATGATGGTCTGTACCGAGTTGACGGTGCGCTGAGGGCCATTGTTGTTGCTCACCGTGGTGGCCGGGGGCTGATGCGTGGTGCCGGCATTGGCCGTGTTGCTGCCACTGTTCTGGTTCGTGTTCGAGGCCGCCACCACACGGACGGCAGCCGTCGTGAAGTTCACCACTTCACCGTTAGGGCTGTGGACTTCCTCACGGTAAGCCAGTTGCTTGCCCACATCAGCGGCGCGTGGCGTGTAGTTCGGCCCCCAGCCGACGGCCTGACCGTTCACGAGCCAGATGGCGTGCTGAACCGTACCGTTGCGGTAGTTGCCCATCGTGCGCGTCACCATTTGGCCCACGGTGGCGTTTCGGGTGCCCACCGACATCCGCGGCTGTGAGGTGGCCGTCGGCGTGACGGCGCTCATGACCCGGACGGGGGCGCTGTAGAAGGTGGCGGTGCGGCCATTGGCCGTGTTGCGCACCCGCTCGCCGTAGGTCAGAGCCTTGCCGGCATCTGCCTGAACCGGGCGATAGCTTTGCTGAGTGGCACCTGGAATCACCACACCGTCACGCATCCAGAAGCGTGCATAGACTTGACCGTTCCGATAGTTACCGGTGTTGGCCGTGTAAGTCTGGCCGACACGCAGTGATCCCGCTGCGGCAATTCTGGGGGCCGATGCCTGGGTGGGCGCGGTGTTGTCGACGACCGTCACTTCCGCGCTGTAGACGGTGATGACCTCGCCGGTCTGCGGATTGCGAACCCGCTCACCGTAGATGATCTTCTGGCCAACGTCTGCCGCCACCGGTGTGTAGCTTGCACTGTAGCCATTGCGGATTTCCACGCCGTTGCGCAGGCGGAACCCCTCGAAAGCCACGCCGTTCTGGTAGGTGCCGCTTACGCGGGTCACGGGTGTGCCCACCGTGATCACCTGGCCGGCCGGTGCGAAGCGCGGCGCAGCGGTCACGATCGGTTTGGTGGACTTGGCGTTATTGTTCTGGGCGTTTGTCTGGTTGTTCGTGTTGACTGACGGTTGGTTGACGACCGGGGGACGCTTGCCATCAGCGGCAGCAACGATCACTTCCGGGCTGTAGACGGTGATGATCTCACCGGTGCGCGGGTTGCGTACACGCTCGCCATAGACGAGGCGCTGACCCACATCGGCCGCGACCGGGGTGTAGGTGGCTGAGTCGCCGTTGGCAACGCGTACGCCATTACGCAGGCGGAAGCCTTCAAAGGGTTCGCCCATCTCATAGGTGCCGATCACGCGGGTGATGGGCGTGCCGACCTTCACGACCTGGCCGGCCGGGCCGAAGAGAGGGGCTTTGGTGGCGAGCGGGGCGGTGGCGCTGATCACCGTGATGGCTTCACTGGAGGCCACGATGCGCTCATTGGTGTTCGGGTTCAGCACGGTCTCGTGATAGACCAGCTTCTTGCCCACGTCGGCGGCCACGGGCGTGTAGGAGGCTTGTTTGCCGTTCGGGATGTCGACACCATCACGGGTACGGCTGCCCGCCACGGGGATGCCGTTGCGATAGGAGCCGATCACGCGGGTGATGGGCACGCCGACACGAACGGTTCGGCCTTTCGGTGCCAGAGAGGGCGGCGTCAGGACGACGGGCTGGGTCGCTGTGGCCTTGACCGTGGGCTTGAGCTTTTCCGGGTGGAAGAGCGGCGTCTGGCTGGCATCGGGCAACACCGGGCCGGCGGCTGGTTCATCCAGCAGTGCCATGGCGTCGGCATCGCTGGCTTCAATGCCGTTGGCCAGCATGGAGCCACTGCTGGTGGGCTGGCGGCTGGCCTCGTTCTGGCCGCTACCGCCGCAGGCTGCCAGCAAGCTTGCGCTCAGTACGGCTGCCGCCAGCGTGTAGGGGGAGCGGGGGTAAAGGAAAGAGGGCAGGCGATTGGCCTGATCCTCGCTAGGCGTTAACAGGGATTTATTCATGATGAGAGTCCGTTGGGTGTTGCAGAACAGACAAATTCCCGAATCATGGCCGATGCAGCTGTTGCTGTTTTGCATCGGTTTGTCTGTGTTTTGCGACACGAACTCTACGTTCAAGCCCTTCCAGGCGTTACCGGTCAGTGGATGGGCGGTTGCCGTCGTGGGATGAGTTGCCAAAAAAGTCACAAGGCGGATTTTTTCGCCTGTATTGTCGAGGCTTGTTTTTCTGTAAGTTGCCTCGTTGAAAAATCACACTTTTCTGCTGTCAGAAAGATGGCATGCCTAAAGGCCACCGCCTACAATGAAAGGCTTGCGTGGTACAGGTGCGCCGCTCATCGGGCTGTCCATGTCCTTGCCGTGCCTGCCTCGCGTCCGATAGAAGCTTGCCCCTATGTCTCATCTCACCCTGTTCCGAGTTCAGAAACTGTCCTGGGCGCTGATCGCCGCCGTCAGCCTGAGTGCCTGCAAGGCAACGCCTGCCTCGTCGATCTGCGTGCCGGTCGAGGTCGGCAAGGCTGCCGAGGGGCTGTCGCTCACTGTCGGCCCGGAGGTCGTCAAGCAGATCGGCCCCGAGTTTTTCGGCTTCAATCTTGAGAACACCGAGTTTCAGCTGTCGCTGTGGGACAGCAAACTGCATCAGGTCAGACCCGAGGTCGTGGCGTATCTGAAGCAGCATTTCCCGGGGGCGGTCTATCGCTATCCGGGGGGAACCACCTCCAATTACCACCGCTGGAAGCAATCGGTGGGTGTCGTCACCAAGCGTCCGGCTGTCAAGATCAATGACTGGATCGATCTGGATCGCATCGAATTTGGCGTGGACGAGTTCCTCGATTTCGTGGGCGAAGCCGGTGGTCAGGTCTGGTACGTCTTGAACCTGAAAGGGGATCTGGATCGCCTGGTCTCACAGGAGACGATGGCTGCCGAAGCCGGTGGGCTGGTCGAGCACATCGCTGCACGCAAGGTGCCGGTGCTGCGCTGGGAGCTGGGCAATGAGCTGGATCGCTTCCATGAAAAGTGGATATCCGATCTGTACGTGACGCGCGCCCAGGCTGTCATGGCGGCCGTGAAGGGGGCCGACAAGCAGGCCCGCTTCGTCAGCATGATGGCCGATTTCGACGCTCAGGAAGACCGTGGCATCATGGCCTCCGACTATAACGTGGCCGTTGCCAAAGGTTTGAAGGGCGATGGTGTCACGGAGTACGCCCAACATCTGTACTACGATGGCCCGCCGGATGGCCCTCACATGATGAACCGTCTGGAACACCTGTGCCGCTCCATCGGCAATGCCGCCGAGGCAGGGGTGAAGGACACCGGTTTCTGGGTCACGGAACACGCCCGTTGGCCGCAGGGCGAAGAAGGCAAGGAATGGCAGGAAAGCTGGCGCAAGTCGGCCGACCTTGGCGCATCGATCGGCATGGCCGACATGATCATCGCCGCCACACAGCTGAAGGCGGTCAAGGGGGGCGCCTTGCACGCCTTGCACGGCACGACCGGGCCTTGGCCCATGTTCCATCTGCCGGAGGGTGCCAAGGCGTACCATCCTTCCGTCACGATGCAGACCTATGCACTGCTGCGCGAGACGATGCTGCCTCTGGTGTTGCAGACCACGAATCGGAGTGCCAACCCGGCCGGTTATGATGCCGGTTATTCGGCGCGCGGCGTCGTCATGGCCAGTGAGGACAAGCGCCGTTACAGTGTCTGGAGCATCAACCGTGACAAGGCACCGCTTGACGTTTCTCTGAGCATGCCTGATCTGGCCGGCAAAAAGATCAGTGCCACTTTGAGTGCCGTCAGCGGCGCTTCCGAAGGGATTCACAACTACGACAAACCCATTGTCGGCCCGGTGCGTCAGCGTGTCGATTTGTCCTTTGACGACAAGGGCGTTGCCCGCTATACCTTGGCAGCACACTCGGTGTCTGCCTTGACTTTTCCAACAGCAGGGCAGTGACGCAGGTGCTACCTGCTTTCCCCTATCAGTCCGGATACAACTAGCGCTAGCTGATGTCTCAGAACGCCGACCACAATCCTTATAGTGCGCGGCGCATTGCCGCGGGCATGAAACACTTCCTGATGGGCAAGGCGCTGACTTCCGTTGCAGGGGTCGGCGCACTGTTCCTGATCGTGCAGAACCTGCCGGTCAAGGAGTTCGCAGCCTATTCCGTGCTGCTGGGGCTGACCGAGGTACTGCTGACGCTGACCTCGGTGGGCACGGGGCAGATCCTGACCCGTTTCGTGCCGGAAATCTTCAATCTGCGCTACATCTGGGCCTTGCGGCGTGTCATCGGCTATGCGCTGGGTTTGCGGCTGGTGCTGATCCTGCTGACGGTGATCGTGCTGATCCTCTTTCCGCTGTGGCTGGCCGATTGGCTGAGTCTTACGGAGTGGTTGGTGCCCTTGCAGATGTATCTGCTCGTGGTGCTGTTTCGCACGGCGTCCAACTCTGAATTCCAGGTGTTGGAGGCCATGTTGGAGCAGAAACGCGGGCAAAGTGCCTTTGCAGCCGTGACGGTGGGCAAGTTCCTGTGTGTGATCGGCCTGGTCTGGACGGGGCACATGAATCTGTTCAACCTGATCCTGATCGAAGTGATCAACGAGGCATTGGGTGCCATCCTGATGACCTGGGGGGTCTATCGTGCCACCCATCCGTCGGCAGGGGGCATCGACGACATCGACATCCAGCGTGAATGGCTCAGAAACAATTTCCGCCGGATGATCGATTTTGGTGTCAAGGGACACGTGCAGGGGCTGATCATCCTGCCTTATGGTGGTGTGGTGAACCGTCTGGTGGCCGGTAACCAGTTTGCGCCCTTTCAGGTGGCTCTCTTCGGTTTTGCCCAGTCGATCTTCGATCAGCTTCAGCGCTACCTGCCAGCTCAGTTGTTCAACGGGATGATCCGGCCCGTGATGGCAGCCCGTTTCTCGGCCAATGGTTCGTTCAAGGAGGCCGAAACCGTCGCCAATGCGGCACTCACCATCAATCTCGTCTTGATCGGTCTGGCCACCACGGTCTTTGCTGCCGGGGGAGGCGACATCTACCTGTGGTTATCCAAAGGCAAGTATGGGGCGGATGCGGCGGCGCTGATCCTGATCATGTGCCTGGCCATCGCCCTGGAGTCCTGGCGCCACACGCTGGAAAACCTGGCACATACCGTGGAACGATATGGTTTTCTGGTCTTCAGCAACACGTTCCTGGGTCTGTCGCTGCTGCTGGGCGTGGCGCTGGCGCCTACGGTCGGGATCATCGCACTGCCGGCGGCCAACTGCATCGGTCTGGTCGTGGCCAACATGATGGTGATCTATTGGCTGGGCCGCACGGGTTATCCGTATCGAAGCAGCCTTGAGCACGTCTTTGCCTGTGTGCTGGCCACCTGTATCGGCCTGATCGTGGCTGTGCTGGTGCAAGACGAGATTCAGTCCTGGTGGTGGCGTGTCGTGCTTGCGTCGCTGGCCTATTTGCTCATTTGCGCACTCGTGCTACGTCCGCGCGCCGTCGAGATCAAGATCTTCAAAGCCGTGCTGAAGAACCGTCGTGGGCGGGGCGCAGAGGTTGCGGACGTCGATGCAGACGTCAAGCCGAAGGCTCGCCGCAGGCCGGCCGTGCCTTCCTGACGGGGCATAAAAAAGGCCAGTATCTGCCTGAGTACTGGCCTTTTTACAAGTCAGGGGCGTGCTCGGTGCGTCAGCGTTGCACGGTGGTGCTGGTTGCGGGCTGTTGAGCTGCCTTGTCGGGCATGGGCAGCTCCTGATGGCTGATGGCGCTGTCAGGCACCTTGCGTGGGAAAAAGAAGGGGATGCCCACGAGGAACCCGGTACTGCGCGCTGTGGTGCCCGCCAGATCCTGAAGGAAGCTGGTGCCAGGCCGACGCAGGTTCTTGGCCACGACATAGCCCAGATAGAGCAGCAACCACCAGGGGCTGACGAACAGGGCCAGTAGCAAGGACACGACCAGGACGACCGTGGGTCGCTGATGTGAAATCAGGATCGGCCAATAAGCCTTGTTGAACCAGTGGCGTCGAAACACCACGCCCGGATAACACATGCTGCCGTCCATCAGCATCGAGCCCAGGCGCGACCAGTCGAAGTATTCGACCGTATGGTGAACGGCCATCACCTTGGGCAGTGTCCGGGTCTTGTAGCCGGCTTCGGCCAGTCTCAGTCCCAGATCAAGGTCTTCGTTGATCCGCATTTCGGGCCGGAAACCGCCGACTTTCTCAAAAACATCCCGGCGAATGACCGAGCTGCCACCCAATTCGGTGCGATACCCATCAGACTTGACCTTGTAGCGATCAGGGCCGTCGGCAATGAAATTGCCACGGGTGTCGTAAAACTTTTCGGGGAGCTGGCCGGAAATGACCGGATCGACCGGTTTGCCGTGCTCGTCGAAGGCGCTGCGAAGGAAATCGGCACCGACTTCCATGTCGCCATCGATGAAGAAGAATACATCCCCCTTGGCCACCGATGCACCGATATTACGGGCCACGGCTGCGTTCATGTGTCCAGTGACACGTACGATTCTGACTTGATCGCCCAAGCGCTCACGCACCCGTTCCGGCGTGCCATCCGTGGAACGTGAGTCTACGAAAACAATCTCGTATCCATGACGATCAATGCCACTGGCCTTGGTTGCGGCCAGGATGCTGTCCAAGCACATGTCGATCGTCTGGATCTGATTGCGAGAGATGACAATGATGGAGAGCAGGGTCAGCTTCCTGTATCAAAAAGGGGTAACAATGAGAAGGGGTGGCAAGCCGTTTGAAACGCTTCCAGCGGATGATTTGCCACCCTTCGGAAAATGTTCATGAAAGACAATCTGATGATACTACTGTTACGCAAGTTCTTCACTTATCTATGTTTTTTTGAGATTGCGACGTAGGTTTATCGACATGGCTTTGTCGCTTTTTTTACAGCAGCAGCACAACGCAGGTGGTGGGTCAGAGGGGTGGCCAGTGGTTTGAGTCCGGCCAGGGTCCATGCCCTGCGTGCTTCAGGCTTTCCTCAAAGAAGCTGTTCTGTGCCACGAGCACGACGAATCGTGTCAGCGAGTCGAGTGTGTGTCATGGCCTGACCGGCGTCCCGACAGAGAGACGCGGGGCTGTGCATGGCACGCGTCACTCCACCAAACTGGCTTGCTGAGGCTGCTTGGCCGGTTGGGCTGGTATCGGCTTGTCACCAAAGATCTGTTGGGTGCTCATGCCGACCAGCTCCGACAGTACCCGATGGCGTGTCGAGTTGTAGAAGTCATCCGGGAACTTCCGGGCAAAAAAGGCAGGCGATTGTCTCAGCGCATCCAGATCGTTGTCTGTCAGCCAAGCCGGATTGGCCTCGATGAAGGTCACGATGCAGTGGTTCATCGGGCCATCCTTGAAGCCGCACTGCGCCACACCACACTTGAGCAGCGTCGGGATCAGGAACTCGTCCGCGATACACAGCTTGGGAAAGTGGGTCTGGATATCCGGCTGGTTGAAGCGTTGCAGCGCCCATTCGATGACGGGGCGGCGGGCGCCAAACCAGGTCGAGCCGTAATAGGGCGGGAACTCGTCGGTGAATACATGGCCCCCCAGCGTCGGATTCAGCATGGCGCGCGTCACGGCACGTGCCATGCGGGCGCGCAGACGCATCTGCCCATCAGGGCGAAGCTGCCCGCCGGTGCGAAGCTGCACCCCGGCCTGGTCGCGTCGGTCAGGACTGTTGTTGAAGTAGAAGAGCATCAGCCGGCGCAGTAGCCGGTGACGCCAGGTCTCCTCGCCTGCAAAGCCACGGTAGGCCACGGACATCAGCGCATCCTCGTCGGCCCGCATGTCAATCCAGGAGAAATCGACATCAGTCTTGCCCGATGCAACATGCGCTTCGAAGGCACTCATCGGCTTGATCGGCAGACAGGTCGGACTCAGGATTTGCAGATAGTCGAACTCAAGGTTCTCGGCCGCATAGCGGATGGCGTGGAACAGCCCTTCGGTAAAGCCCCAAATGGCCCAGCCCGTCCGTTTCGGGTTGGGCACGAAACGGACGTTCGGCTCGTCCAGAGCGAACTCGGGTGTCTGACTGAAGTCGTGATGAACGACCACCGTGTGAGGCGCCAGTGAGCGCGCCAGCTGCGCCACTGATTCCGCACTGTGGATCGCGGACATCACAACGAATACGATTTTGGGCTTCATGACTTCCGCAAAACGGCTGAGGCCATCGGGCTGCGCGTGCTTGATTGCATCATCAGATCCTGCTGGCCTGGGCCTTTCAGTGTCGCACGTGCCGCCGTGAGGCGCTGTGTATGGGTTTATGCTACCCGTTGATTGGCCATGAATGGCTGATCAGTGGAAGGCCGATTGCGGCGCGGGCGCCTCGTGTCTCCTTTTGTAAGCACGTGATCATGGCTGTCACTGCGGGTTTCAGGCGATTTTTCTCCTCCGGGAGACAGGGTGTTGTTACTTGGTGTGTATGTAGCATTTTAACAACTTTCTGACGCCAGGGCAGCGCTGTTGCGCTTTGTTTCGCTCAGGGAAAGCTTGGGGGGCCTGCTCTGGGGCGGGCTTTTGCCCGTCATTCTGCATGCAGTGGGCAGTGGGGGGCTGCAAAGAGGATGACCTCCATCGAGTCGTGCGGCCCGTTGATCGTGGGCAAGGGTGAATTGGTGCCTCAGCAGTGGGCTTCGTCGATAGAATGCTAGTCCCATGAAAGATGCATCCTCACGCCCTCATCTCCTCTCGTTGAACTCCTACCACTATCGACGTGGTGGGTCTGACGTGGTCTACCTTGAGCATGACGCGCTCTTTAGAGAGCTTGGCTGGGAAACCGCCGTCATGTCGATGCACCATCCGAAGAACATGGAGTCGCCCTGGAGCCAGTACTTTGTCGAGGAGCTGGAGTTCGGGAACACCCACGGTCTCAAGGACAAGCTGGTCAAGGCCGGCAAGGCCATCTACTCCTTCGAGGCCCAGGACAAGCTTCGTCAGCTGTTGTCCGTCTTTCCGGCTGATGTGGCCCATCTTCACTGTATCTACCATCATTTGTCTCCGTCGGTGTTGCCCGTGCTGCACGAAGCGGGGGTGCCTGCCGTGTTGACGGCTCATGATCTGAAGATCGCCTGTCCGGCCTACAAGATGCTGAACAGTGAAGGGGTGTGTGAGCGTTGCCGAACCGGCTCCGTCGTCAATGTCCTGCGTCATCGCTGTGTCCGCAACTCACTCGGTGCGAGCGCCATCGTCATGCTCGAATCGGGACTGAGCCGCTTGATGAACACCTGGCAGAAGTACCTGAGTCGGGTGGTGGCCCCCTCGCATTTCTACCGGAACAAGCTCCTCGAATGGGGCTGGCCCGAGGCGCAGGTCACCTATGTGCCAAACTATGTGGATGCCAATGCTTTTCAGCCCTGCTTCGAGCCGGGAGACTACCTGCTTTTTGCGGGGCGTCTTGCCCCTGAGAAAGGGGTGTCCACGCTGGTCAAGGCCGCTGCCAAGGCGGGGGTCAAATTACGCGTGGCCGGCACCGGGCCGCTGGAAGCCGAATTGAAGGCGCTGCCTGATGCCGATCGTATCGAGTGGCTCGGGTTTTGCTCGGGCGATGCCTTGTGGAAACAGGTGCGCGAGGCTCGGGCACTCGTGCTACCGAGTGAATGGTATGAGAATGCCCCGATGAGCGTGCTCGAAGCCTTTGCCAGTGGCACGCCTGTCGTTGGTGCCGACATTGGCGGCATTCCCGAGATGATCACCCCTGAGACGGGGTGGGTCTTTCCGAGTGGTCATGTCGATGCACTGGCCGATGTGCTGAGCGATGTCTTTGCACGGCCGGACGCACAGCTCGCCGAGATGGGCCGCCAGGCGCGCGAGCGCTGTATCGCCCATTTCAACCGGGCGCGCTATATTGAAGGGATCGAGACCGTCTATCGCGAATTGGGAGTCAAATGTTGAGCAGCACACCCGCACTGAGAATCCTGGGCATCCGTGGCGTCCCGGCGGCACATGGCGGTTTTGAAACCTTCGCCGAATATCTCGCCTTGTATCTGGTGAAGAAAGGTTGGCGTGTCACGGTCTATTGCCAGATCGATGGCACCGGGCCGATCACCGAGGATACCTGGGAAGGCGTGCATCGGGTCAACATTCCCGTGGCACGTGGTGGCCCGGCCGGCACCATCGAGTTCGACTGGATCGCCACCCGGCATGCCCAGAGGAGCGGGGAACCGTGCCTGACCTTAGGCTACAACACCGCCATCTTCTGCACGTTGTTGCGCATGGCAAAATTGCCCAACGTCATCAACATGGATGGCATCGAGTGGCAGCGTGCCAAATGGGGGATGGGGCCTAAAGCCTGGTTCTATCTGAATGAATGGGCTGGCGCGTGGCTTGGCAACCACCTGGTGGCGGATCATCCCGAGATCAAGGTTCACCTGGCCAAGCGCACCAAGCCCGAGCGGATCACCGTGATTCCTTACGGTGCCGAAGACATCCGCGGGGCCGACACGGCGCCTGTCGAGGCATTGGGCCTGGAACCTGGCCGGTATCTGAGTGTGATCGCTCGGGCCGAACCGGAGAACTCCCTGCTCGAAATCGTTGAAGGCTTTTCCAAAAAGCCGCGCGGCCTGAAGCTTGCCGTGTTGGGCAAGTATGAAGACACCAACCCTTATCACCGTTCGGTCAAGGCCGCAGCAGGTGATGAGGTGATGTTCCTGGGCGCCATCTACGACAAGAAGATCGTGCAGGCATTGCGCTTTCACTCGGCTGCCTATGTGCATGGCCACCAGGTTGGCGGGACGAACCCCTCGCTCGTCGAGGCGTTGGGGGCAGGTAATGCCGTCATCGCCCATGACAACCGTTTCAACCGTTGGGTGGCCGGCCCTGGTGCCTTGTACTTTGACGGTGCAGACGGTTTTGCCGCACAATTGGATGCTTTCCTCGCGGATCCGCACAAGCCCCAGTCGATGAGACAGGCTTCGCGTCAACGTTTTGAAGAAGCATTCCAGTGGGACATGATCCTGGGCGAATACGAACGTCTGTTGTTGCAGTATCAGCACCGTCCGGTCTGAGTGGATGCCAGCGATTCATCCAGCGGGAGATCAGGCCGTGGCTGACCAGGCCCTGACATCGATCGGGCCAGCTTTCGTGGGGGTCAAGGCCATCACCCTTGATCTGGATGACACGCTCTGGCCTGTTGCGCCGGTTCTCGCCCGTGCAGAGCAGCAGTTGACCGACTGGCTCGCCCGGCACGCCCCCAGAACCGCTGCCAGTCTGGCAGGCCGCTACCACTATCCGGCCTTGAAAGCGCGTTATCCTGAGCGCGCGCATGATGTCAGCTGGATGCGTTTGCAGTTCCTGCGGGAGGTATTGGCCCAGCATGGTGAGGATCCAGCGCTGGCAGAGCCAGCCTTCGAGTGCTTCTATGAGGCCCGCCAACAGGTGGCGCCCTATGACGAGGTCGAATCGGTGCTGGCGCATTGGTGCCATCATTACCGGCTGGGTGTCATCACCAATGGCAATGCTGACGTGACACGGATGCCGATGGGGCGCTTCTTCAGTGTCGTGGTGTCAGCCCATCGCTTCGGCGCAGCCAAACCGGATCCGGCGCTCTTCATGGCGGCAAGCGAAGCCTTGGCGGTCGAACCACATGCCATTCTGCATATCGGGGATGACCGAAGGCTCGACGTGGAGGCGGCGCAGCAGGCTGGTTTTCAGTCAGCTTGGTTGCGTCGGCCGGATCTGGCTCAGCACGATGTTCAAAGCCATACGGAAAATGCAGGGACGCCTCCTCGGGTTTTCCCTGATCTGTTGGCCATTCGCGATGCCTTGCAACAAGAAGGTGTTGTACTGTGACGGAATGTATGCAAGCGTGCGGTTGTTCAAACCGAAGGCATCTTCAACGTCGCATCGACGCTTTGCGAAGCTTATACTGCGCCCTCTGCAGGCTCGGTTTTTTGTTCGGGGCGGGTGTTCGGCCCTGACGAGGTTTGTTCTGATCTGATTCAGCGGTGAACGCGCCGGCTGATGACTTGCTGCCCCTGGGGGCTATACATGCTGATCAACACTAACGAGATCACTTCCGGCTCGGTCATCGATACCGACATTTGCATTATTGGTGGCGGCGCAGCCGGCATCACGATGGGTCTGGCTTTCGAGAAAGCTGGTGTGGACTGCGTCATTCTCGAAAGCGGCGGTTTCTCGCGGGATGAGGCAACGGCCGATCTTTATCGGGGCAGCAGTGTCGGTATCCCCTATGACTTTGCCGATGGTACCAGAAGTCGTTTTCTGGGCGGCAGCAGCAATTGCTGGGGGGGCTTCTGCCGCCCCTGGGATCAAAGTGCCTTCGACCACCGTTCTTGGGTCAATGCCAGTGGCTGGCCCATCGGGCGGGAGGAGCTGGAACCGTTCTACCTGCGCTCGCACAAGATTCTGAACGTCCCGACCCAAGAATATCGGGCCGAACAATGGGTGGGGATGGGCAATGAGCCGGCACAAGGGCTGGGCAAGGACTTCCCGGTCAAAGCCACCCGTTTCCCGGTGGATCATGAAAAGGTCGAGGAAATCATCTCCCAGTTCAGCCCGCCTTTGAAGCTGGGTGAGGCTTACCGCCAGGATCTGAGGGATGCCAAGCATGTGCATGTATACCTGAAAGCCAATGTGGTGGACATCCAGTGCAACCCCTGGGGAGGGGCGGTCGAGAGTGTACGGGTTCGTACCTTGAAAGGGGTCTCGGCCACTGTCAGGGCCAAAACCTTCATTCTGGCGGCGGGGGGTATCGAGAATGCACGGCTGTTGCTGGCCTCGAATCGGCAGCACAGTGCGGGCCTTGGCAACCGATATGATCTGGTCGGCCGGTATTTCCAGGATCACCCCCGTTTTCTCAATGGCGAGGTCGAATTCACCGAGGCTTATCAGAACAACCCGCTCTTCGATATCAAGTTCCACTGCATCGTGGATGACCTGATCATTGGTGATGCGAAGATTTCTGGCCAGCTGCGTCTGCCCTATGCCGTCCAGAAGCAGCACGGGCTGCTCGATGCTCAAGTGTGGTTCCGCTCGCTCTATGCGGGTGAGGGAACCGACGTCGTCCGGGCCTTGTACCGGATGCGCCAGCGGGTTCGTGGCAAATGGTCGCCTCGTATTGGTCTGGGTTCTGATCTGGGCATCATCTTCTCACATCCGCTCGACTCGGCTTCCTATGTGGTTGCCCATTCGACCAGCTCTCGCCGGATGGTGCGTTCCGTCACGATGGAAATGATCGCGGAGCCGGAGCCAGACTACAACAGTCGGGTCATGCTTGGTGACGACATCGATGCCCTGGGCATGCGTCGTGCCAAGATCGACTGGCGCCTCACGCAGCGGGTTCGGGACACGGTCGACACCACCTTCGAGCTGATCGCGCGTGAGCTGGAAGACAAGAACATTGCCAGAGTCAAGCTTGGCCCTCGTGTCAATGACACCGGCTGGCCATCCGATCTGGAGGGAACCTACCATCATATGGGAACCACCCGCATGCATGACTCGCCGCGTCATGGCGTGGTGGATCGCAACTGCCAGGTTCATGGCGTTGGCAACCTCTATATTGCCGGTTCCTCCGTTTTCCCGACTTCTTCCTCCAATCACCCCACCATGACGCTTGTGGCGTTGGCATTGCGTCTCTCGGATCGTCTGGTGGCCGAGCGACGTCAATCCACTCAGGTCGAAACCTCGGTCGCTCAGCTGCAACAGGTGGCGGAGGGCGTCGCGACGGCACCTGCAGAAGCGGCTTGATGGCCGCCTTGGCTGGCGGCACCTTTCGTGGTGCTGCCATGGCTTGATAGTAAGCCCCGAAGACGGGGCTTTTTTTGGGACCGGTCGGATCAGGAGCGTGCTTGCCTTGACCTTCACGGTGGGCGGCTGAGCCCTGCCAATCGATGTCGTCACCAAGCATGACGCGACTCTTGCAGTCTGGGCGCGTGTCATGGCGATCCTCCTTGCGAACCCCGCAGTCTCTTTGGCTGTGCATAACACGCTCTAGTGTGATGTTCCATATGTAACTTATCATATATTCCTATCATCCGAAGCGTAC